>NZ_CP107834.1:6136965-6805448 GCF_036346595.1 Streptomyces sp. NBC_00525 | reverse complement strand
CACACCAGGGCGATGTCCACTGCATTGAGACAAGCCACCTGTAGCAAGACAAGAGCCACCCCAAAGCGGGACACCGTCTCACTCAAACCTGTCCCGCCCCTCGTACTGCAGGCTCAACGCCCAGATCAGTGCGACAAGCCGCGGTTCGATGAGACGGGACAGTAAGAATCGGCCAAGTTTGAGTGGGTGACCGTGAGATTCAGTGAGACAGGGTGAGACATGGCGGGACACCTGTGGACAGCCACGGACACGCACGGACGGTAGGGAGGTGCGGCCGAAGTATGTGCGGCCTGAAGGCAGGCGCTGTTTCGCACGGCCCAGTGTGCGTCACACTCCCCCGTATGCCGAGCTTTCAGAGAAGGAAGGCGATCGGTGACGCCCATGAACAGCGCGTCACCCAGGAACTCAACCGACGCGGCTGGCACGTCAGCCCCTGGGGACAGGGAATCATGGGCGAGCCCGTACGGTTCGCCCTGCACCACACCACCAGTTCGCTGCGCTGGACGCCCGACCTCATCGTCGCCCAGGGCCGGCAGGTCATCCTGATCGACTGCAAGAGCTGCATGACCAGCCAGACCAGTCGGCGGCACGCCATCGAACGGGCCGCGGTCAACGCCCATCTGCAGCTTGTCGCCTGGACTCAGCTTCCCCTCTACTACGTCTTCGACAACCTCGAGCTCCTCACCCCGTATGACGCTCTCGGCCTCGGGCAGGAAGGCCCCCGAACCACAGCCGGCTCCGGGACGCCCTACCTCCTCGTCCCCACCACGCACGCCTTGACGTTCGACCGTGTCTTCGGTCATTCCGGTGGCCTCCGGGCTGCTTGATACGGCGCAGAGGAACAAATTGGCTTTCTGGCCCTGCTTGGGGCTGGCGGCGCACTAGCGCGAGTCAAGGTAGGGGCCAGGCCGCGGGCCTCGCGCCTGCTGTTGCCTGAGATCCAGGCCGATTGCTCTGTAGCGGCATTCCGTGATGCAGCGGCCTGTGTCATGGTGCTGCACCCCTCGCTCCAGCTGGCTTGTCAGTGCCTGGTGTCATCCTGTTCTCAGGTCGCACTGGGCACTGGCGAAGACGCTGTGGCGAAGGCGGCCGCGGGTGGAGGACGTTGTGAGGATCATGCTCGACAACAACATCTGGTCCTACCTGGGGGACGAACAGGCCGGCAGTCGGTTCAGGGCCCTTGTCCGTTCCATGGGGCATCACGTGGTGACTCCGCCTGGTGTGCTGTTGGAGGTGTTGCAGCACCCCCGGTCGGACAAGCGGGAGGCCATCGTCCGGGCCATCCTTGCCGGCACGGACGAGCGGCTGCGCAGCGAGGCCGACTTGGAGGGGGCCGAAGTCATCGCAGAGGTGCGGCGTTTGCACCCCGAATGGGTTCGGTCGGCAGCGGATACCGGCCGTGAGGCGACATGGCGCACCTACTGGACGAAAACGTTCTGGCGGCAGGCGGTGGAGCTCCACGAGCTCTTCCGCGGCACCGGCTTGGCGCAGAACACGGCCCGTTCCGCGCAGTTCATGGTGGACGTCCAAAAGGAGCAGCAGCGGGTCTGGCGTAAGGGAAAGTTCGACGTCAGTGACCTCTCCCGCATCACTGCTTTCCCCTCCGATGAGACCGCACCAGGACCCCAGCTCGGGTGGAAGGCCGGCGACAAGATCGCGGCGTGGCGGCCACGCACTCAGGAGGTGTACTGGTACTCCTTCGCGGTGGGTCGCCGCTCTGTGCTGACGCATGAGGACACCACCGGCGCCGACTGGGTCGGAGCACGGGTCGACCTTAGCGCCATGTGCGCTTCCAGGGAGGAGTTCAACCGCTTCTGGCTGTACCAGGTGGAGGCTGAGAACATGCCCCGCAACTGGCTGCGGTGGGCAGCAGAAACGGTACAGGCGGACATGAAGGTCACCGGCGGCAACCCTCGCGATGTACAGCACGCCTCCCATCTGCCGGACTGTGATGTGTTCCTGACCGCCGACAAGAACTTCCTCAGAGTGCTTAACCGCATCGCAGAGCAAGCGCCCGTCCCGGTGGGCCGGGGCCTGCGCATCGCTCCGGCAGCGCACGACGACATCGTTGAAGCCATTGAGGCGACGCTCAGTACTCTCTGAGCGGTTGGCACGTGCGCCGGAGCCGGCCTCTGGGGCGCCCTACTCGGCACCAGTTGATCGGCCTCGGCCGTCGGGCTTCTCGGAGAACCCGTTGGCGCGCAAAAGCCTACCTCACGCGATGGCGCCGCCTCACACCTGCCTCATGTGTACACGTCAGGAGACAGGGGACGATCATGGTCTGTCATTTTGCGGCAAGTATCTGCCATGGCACTGGCACCCCGGGCTCGGGCCGACAGCATCGGTCCCATGGACCTGGTAGATCTCGGCACTGTCGCCACCGCGTTCCTCACCCCTCCTATCGCGTTCATTGCCGCCTTGTGGGCCAGGCGCAGCAGCAGGCAATCAGCAGACGCAACTGTCGATTCGAGCGTCAACCAGGTCAATGGCTCCATCGCTGCGGCACGTGTCCAGACGTGTGGTGAGCTCGAGCTGCGCCGGCAGGCCGCGCTAGCCGAAACATCTGCCGCCTTCCTGATGGCCTCTGACGCACTCGCGCGCACCGTCCAGCAGCTTCCCGATCTTGCTCCTGATGAGCGCCAAGATCGGGTCGCCACTCACGGTATGACGGTCGAGACGGCCCTCGGTCCTCTGGAGCTCCTGGGGCCGCCGGAACTTCTGCGGCATGCGAAAGCACTGCGGGACTTTTGTCGGACGCTGGAGAACCTTGCGCTGGACAGAGCGGTGCTCCGTTCGGCTGTACGGGCTTTGGAGTCCGGCTGGTGCCCTTGCAATGCAGAGATCTGCGACAACGATCATCACGGCGCAGCGTTCGTCGCGTGGGAGTTCCTCTTGGAGTGGCCCGGACGGGAGGACGAGGAACGGTGGAGAGACCGGGGCCTCCTGGAGTACTGCCTCCATGAGAGCCAGTGCATGACCGAGAGTGATGTGGTCCGTGTTCTTGCAGTCGTCGACCGCGTGCCGGCTGCCTGGTCCCGGATGATCGGTGGCCCTGTCCGCGATCCGCTCATGGAACGGTTCGCTTCCCTGCGCGCACCCTTCGTCGAAGCTGCCCGCTCGGCACAACCTCTGGTGCCATCGACCGAACCTGATGGATTGAGGGCATGGGCGAGCAACGCTGTCAGCGTGGCAACCCCCTCGGCAGTTTCCGGCTCCTCCTTATCGGCCTGATCTCCCGGACCAACGTCCTGTCGTCGGGGTCCGTTGTTTCCTCAGCCCCGACTCCCCAAGATCGCCGCCACCTCCCTCAGTGGGACAGGGAGCCGGAGTCATTGCCTGAAATTCCGTAGCAGAAAACCTCTTCTGCCTTCGGTTTCAAGACGTAGGGGCCGCAGTGACGGCTTCGATTAGAGGAGGTGCTGTCTATGGACTCACGGGAAGCACTGACGGTGGTCGCCTGGAGGCGTGCGGAACGCCCCGCGTCCGGCTGGCCTGCTGCTCGTCCGCCATCAGGAGATCCACCGCGAAGACGAGGGGCACGGCGCATGGACCTGAGCGCTGGGCAATGTCATGGGGCCGCTGCCCGAATATTCGTCACTCTGACATAAATTTCTCCAGCCCCGGTGGAACTCAGGGCTCGCTCTGCGATGCTGGAGGCCGATCGAGAAGGGCCGGAGTAATGCAGTGGAAGATCCATGGGGAACGTCCGATCTACGAGAACAGCTGGGTAAACCTGTGGCTCACCGACGTCGAGACGCCGGACGGGAACCGCTGGGAGCACCACGTCGTCAAGCTCCGGCACCTGGCCGTGGCCGCCGTTGTCAACGAGCGGCGCGAGGTGCTCATGATGTGGCGGCACCGCTTCATCACGGATGCCTGGGCGCGGGAGCTGCCCATGGGGCTGGTCGAGGAGGGCGAGACGCCTACTGATGCAGCGGCCCGTGAGGTGCTGGAGGAGACCGGCTGGCGGCCCGGCCCGATCAAGCCGCTGATCTACGCCGAGCCGGCCAACGGCATCACCGACTCCCAGCACCACGTCTTCCGGGCCGACGGGGCGACGTACGAGGGTCCGCCGACCGAGAAGAACGAGTCGGACCGGATCAAGTGGATCCCGCTGGCCGACGTCCGGGGCATGATCGACCGCCGCGAGATCGTCAGCAGCGGCTCCCCGGTCGGACTGCTCCACGTCCTCATGGACGAAGCGATCCGCTGACCTGACGGGGCAGCACTTCCCGGAGCCGGAACTCGAGCGTCACCGCGGCCGGTTCCCGGCGGAAGGGCTCCAGCTCCTCGTAGAACTCCCGAAGGTGGCCGGCGACTCGTCGCGAGCTGACGGCCGCCGCCGGGGCCAGGGCGTCCATGGCCGTGTGGCACGCCTCATCGAGTTTGCCGCGCTGGAGCTGGGTGAGGGCGAGCCAGAAGGCGTGGAAGGCGCGGCCCCGGTGATTCGATGCGTGCTCGCGGCGTAGCGCGTCCGCGATGAGGGGTTCGGCGAGGGCGGCTTCGCCCAGGTGGCCGTGCGCGATGCCGGTGTCCGCGATCAGCTTCGTCTCGTCGAAGTAGGCGACTCAGGCCGGGTCCGGATCACCGGTGCCGATCCGTCCGAACTGGGTGTGGGCTTCAGAGATCGCGGTGTGGGTCGCGCCGTGGTTGCCGAGGGTGGCGTGGGCGAAGGCTTCGCGCATCGCGAGCATGGCCAGCACGCGCGGTGTCGTCCCCGCCGCCGCTCGGGTCTGGTCCTGGGCGGCCGTGACGAGCGCGAGGGCGCCGCCCGGCTTGTCCTGGTAGGTGGCCTGGAGGCTCATGCAGGCGAGGACGTTGGCCATGAACTGGCGGTCGTCGATGGCCTTGGCCAGACCGAGGGACTCGGTGAAGTAGGCGCGTGCCTGGTGGTGCTGGCGCGCGTCGAAGTAGGTCCACCCGGTGAGCCGGGCCAACTCGGCCGCGACGCTGTGCAGACCGTTCCGCAGAGGAGCCGGGCGCTGTTGCTTGAGGTGGTCGGCGACGTAGCGGAGCTGCCCGACGACCGCCGGCCGTAAGGTCTCGCCGCCGTGCTCGTCGTCCCGGCGCCAGTAGTCCGCGATCGACGAATGCAGCGCCTCCGGTGTCGAGGCGCTGAGATCCCGCTCGGCCGCCAGGGCGAGGATGCTGTCGACGTCTGCCCCCGATAGTCCGGCGACCAGCGGTTCGACGGTTGAGGCCGGTACTTCGGCCGGTTGGCGGGGCATGACCGTCAGGCTGGGCGGTGTCTCCAGGAACGGCGGGCAAGACCGAGCATGTGCCCGGGGATGCGCAGTCCGTCCGAGATCCGTTCGATCACGTCCATGTGCAGCAGCTGCCGCCGTCCGGCGATCACCTCGCCCACGCGGCTCGGGGTCAGGTCGCAGCGGCGCGCGATCATCGACGGATAGATGCCTGCCCGTGTCTTGACTAGCTGAAAGATGCGGCCGAAGTCTCTGGCCTGGCATGCCTCGATCATCACTGCGTCCGTGAGCAGGCTGACCGGGAGTTCCTTCGAGCGAGATGGCTCGGGCATCGGGCACGCTCCGGCATGAGGACTACGGATCGCTGCACTTGGTCAACCGAGGGCGATGTTACCCAAGTTGGGTAATCCGCCTGGCCTTTCTGGCCGGGCCTGCGGATCGCGATGCTCCTGGCCATGGTGAACGGACAGGACGACGTGCGGATGACGTTGCGGGGTCTCCCGTGACTCCGGCCAGACGTGGGGGCCTCTCACGGAGGTACGCGTGGGCGAGGACCCGGTGGCCCCGGAGAGCCTGGGCCGCTACCCGCCGTGCTTCTGCCCCCCCCGGTGCTCGCAGCAGGCCCGGAACGCCGTCGCGTCCCTCCGGATGGTGTCGTGATGCGGTGCGTGCACTGGCGCCGGGTGCCCCTCGATCTGGCACGGGAAGCGCGGGAGAAGTCGGCCGCCCCGCACGTCGACAGGTCCGTGCAGTGCCAGCTGTCCGCGCACGACGAAGGTGAGCACTTCGGTCTCCTCACCGACGCCGGCGCGTACGGGACCGCACTGTGGCTCCGCTGGCACGGGACGGACGAGGCGGAACTCGTCGTACTGCCGGACTGCCCGGTGGCCGCCCCGGGTCCTGATGGTGAGGGCTGCTGTCTGTTCGCCGACCACACCACACAGCACACCTGGGAAGACGCCCTGGAGGGGGTCTCGTACACCAGCTGATCGCGAGCCTGCGCAAGACCCGGCGCCCTCGCTCGCCTCGCAACGAACAGTGCGGGGAATGCGGTGGCAGCGGCGCCAACTCGTCCGGCAAGACCTGCGGCACCTGCAACGGCTTGGGAGAGATCCACTGCCGCGCCGGCCGGCAGGAGTCCCGTTCGCTGTCCCGCTCCGTGATCCGGAAGGAAGGCCACCGATGGCCCACGCTCTGATCGCCTCCCCGTTCCTCGACGGACACCTTCTTCTCAAACCCGGTGCAAGGGCCGGCGCCCACATCTCCGCCGACCATTACGAGGGCCTGCGCCAGGCCCGCCGCCGACGGTGAGTCGCTCCTCCCCGCCTGGGCGGTGCAGACCGCCACCGGCATGTGGGGCCTGGACCTGGGCGGTTGCCCCGCGCAGGGCACCGTGCTGGTGCGCGAGCCGTCCTTGTATCGCTACTGCCGGGCCTCCTGGGAGATCAACCTCGGCTGCAACTTCGGCTGCAAGCACTGCTACCTCGGCGAGCGCCCCTTCTCCGGCCTCGGCTGGCAGGACAAGGTGTGGCTGCTCGACATCATGCGCGAGGCCGGCGTCCTCTGGCTCCAGATCACCGGCGGCGAACCCACGGACCCCCACTTCCAGGGCGCCTACCGGTACGCCTGGCAGGCCGGGATGATGCTCACCATCTCCACCAACGGCTCGCTGCTCTGGCGGCCGGACCTCCTCAAGCTCTTTCAAAACTGCCCACCTTACCGGCTGGTGGTCAGCATGTACGGGGCGAGTGAGGAGCCCTTCGACACGCTCACCCGGATCAACGTGGTGGTGACCGAGGACACGCCTCCGAGGCCGACGAGATGGCCGCCCTCGCCGGCGAGTGGAACGTCGAGAACCACGCGTACACGAACATGATGCCCACGATCTACGGCGGCGGAGAATCGCTCCTCGCCCAGTCCGCCGCACACCTGCGCCAGCGCAAGCCGTTCGCCGGATGCAACGCGGGACACACCTTCTTCCACGCCGACCCGCACGCCAAGGTCTCGATCTGCAAGGTCGGCTGCGACGACCAGATCGACCTCATGGCCGAGGGCATCAACGGCCTCACCCGGCTCGGCACGATCGCCGACCGCCTCATGCTTCGCACCGGAGGGTGCGAGGGCTGCGCCCTGTCCGGCACATGCCGGGTCTGCCGCCCCCTGGCCAAGCACTACCAGGAGGCGAAGGCGCCGCTGCACAGCTACTGCCAGCACGGAGACAAGGAGAACCCTCATGACCCCGCCCGTACCGGTGACCATCCTCCCCGGCCCGCCCGCCTCGGCCCGCCGCGCCGCCCCGACCGTCGCGACCGCATCGATCACCGCCGTCCAGGACCTCGAAGCGATCGTGGAGAGCGCGGAGTGCTCCTGCGACGCCGGGGACGACAACCCCCACTAACCCACCTGATCCGGTCAACTCCGCTCAGGCCCCGGCGTACTCGCGTCCGGGGCCTGAGCCCTGCCCGGCTTACCGTTAGGGTGCCGCTCATGTTCTTCCGATGGGACTGGCTCCGGCCCCACCTGACCGCGCCGATCGTGCCGACCCTCGGTCCTTGTCCACCCCGATGCCCTGACCGTCAGCGTGTTCGGGGACACCCTGCGAGCGGCCGACACCGGGGGCTTCCTTCCCTACGACAAGGACCGGCGCTGGGGCGGCGAGAAGGATGAGAAAGTCCTCCGCGAGGACGTGGTGCACCAGCCCGAGCACACCCTCATCCCCACCCTGAACCGGCGCGGCCGCGGCACCGTGAAAGTCTTCGCCTACGGCTCCACGACAGCGTCGTGGAGGAGGCTGCCGAACTGGCCGCGAAGCTCGCCGCCGGGTACGACGTGGCAGGTGCCCGGGTCGTATGCCCACTCGGCCCCGAGAGCGCACACCCGCGCGGCACCCGCATCCAGCTCAAGGACTTCACCGGCAGCCCCTGCCCCGACCCGGGCGACCCGGTCCGCCCTGTCACCGACTGGCCGACCGCCGTGCAGGAGACCTTCGCGCCGTTCGCCAAGGCCATGCTCGCCGACGGCCTGGCCTTCCTCCACACCCAGATGCAGGCGGCCGGTGCGGCCCGGTCCTCGCCGCCACCCTCGACGACCGCATCGTGGGGGCGATCGGCCCCATGGAAGTACGCCCCGACGCGATCGGACGCCCCCAGCTCATGCCCCAGTACTTCACCGTCCTCCCCGAGGCCCGAGGCCAGGGCCTCGGACGCGCCCTGTGGCGGGCCGCCATGCACTGGGGACAATCCCACAGCGCCGCCTACCAACTCCTCCAGACCGAAGTCGACGGCCCTTCCGACCGGCTGTGCCAAGCCGAAGGACTCACCTCCCTCGGCTTCACTCACCACACAGGCATAGTCATTGGTTCTCGGGCTGTTGCACGGCCACATCCCGCCCACGCCAGCCGACCTGCCGAAGCCCCGACACTGGTGAGCCTGTCCTCGGCGCATTCCTCATGTGCGAGGCGTGCATGAAGCGGCTTCGCCCTCCGCCAGCTCTTCGAGGTGGACGGCGCCCTCTCGTCCATGCACAGGTGGAGGGCCTGGAGGGTACGGGCATCGATGTCGGCAGGGCCTTGGGAGCCCGATCCATCGAGCACCCTGCGCATGCGCGACAGTGTGGCCGATGGGTGCCGATGGTGACGTACCGAGCTCCACAAGGCCCTACCCCCGTACCTCCTGGGGCCCCGGTCGCATGTGCGATGACGTTCACGGTTTGCTGCGCAGGTCCCGCTGATTGTGTAAGCGCATGACCTGTTGCGTTCATCAGACTGCGGGTGTTTTGCGCCATCCACCTTGAGCCCCGCCCCCGGCGCCGCCCTCAGCCACCGAGGAAACCGATGACCTCTCTCACCGCGCTGACCACGCTGTGCCCGCCTCCTGCCGCCTTTCCCCCTGCTCCGGACTGGCCGCAGGTCGAAAACACGCTGGGTAAGGCCTTGCCTTGCCCCAGGACTACAAGGAGCTCATCACCGCATATGGACCGGGCCAGTTCTGCGGATTCATCACCCTCTACCAGCCACATGCCCCCAGCGAATGGGCCGATCTGACCGGCCCCGTGCCGACGCGTCTGCGGGGGCAGATCGAGGAGGTCCGGCAGGCCGCCCGGCACCCCTTGCAGCTGCCGCACTCCCCCGAGGACCTTTTCGCCATGGGAGTCACCGGCAACGGGGACTACCTCTTCTGGGTCACCCAGCCCGCCGACACCCCGGACGAGTGGACCGTCGCCGTCAACGACGGCCCTGCGCGCGCCCTGGTTCACCTACAACGGCACCTTGACCTCGACCACGGCGCCGCCTTCACCGAAAGCAGCCCACCGGCCGCAGCCGCCAGGACGTCCGTCAGCACACGCACCATCCGTGACTGGGCCAACGCCAACGGATACGACCTGCCCGAACGCGGACGAGTCCCCATCGAAGTCATCGAGGCATGGAAGCAGGAGCATCCCAGCTGACACACGCCAGCCCCTGCCGTTGCCGTGATGACCACTCCCTCTACCTCCCGGATCAATCGGGCAGGAACGTGACTCCGGTGGTGATCTCGTCGACATGATCATGCAGCGGGGCCGCCAGGGCGGGTGGTCGCCACAGGCGAGCTAAGTTCAACAGGGACCACGACGTCGTCAGCTGATCTCGGCAGCCTTCGAGGCAGTGTAGGGACGCGGCGTCCCGCACAAGCAGTACACCGTCTGATCCGCAGTACCGAACAGCTCGCCCATGCCCAAGTCCCCTTCCCCCAGCAACTTGCCCGCCCGCAAGGCCGTCGCCGGACGCCTCCGTGTCGGCCGCTGGATCGAGGTGGGCGTCAGATCACCAGGACCGAATCGTCTCAGGGTCGCCCTGGTGGTGTGTTGATGTGTTCGAAGGCTCAGAGCGACACCCAGGCTCTGAGGCTTCCGGCGCCGATGGCTCCCCGCAGAACGTGGGCGATCTCCTCGGACTTGAGGTCGATGTCATCGAGCCCCTCTGCGGTCAGCGGGACCTCCTCCAGCGCGTATGCGCCGCGGCCCTTGGCGCTGAACTCGGGCCGGTGCGGTCCTCGAAGGACCAGGTCGCGATGCGGCCGAGGTAGAAGAACTGGCGCTCGTCGTCGGACCCCATCGTGTGGAGAAGGCGGACGATGTCGGCCTTCCCCGCGATCTCCTCGTGGATCTCCCGGTGGAGGGCCGCCTCCCGCGACGCGTCGCCGGGCTCGACGCCGCCGCCGGGCAGAACCCAGTACTCGGGGATGCCGGGCCTGGTGCGGCGGATGACCAGCACCGTGTCGTCGGGGGTGACGAGGACGGCACGGACTCGTTCGATCATCTCGGTTCCTCTTCTTGCTCGTTGACGGTCTTCAGTGGAGCAGCCAGCCGCCGTCGACGTGGACGGACTGCCCCGTGATGAACGAGGCGGAGGGTCCCACGAGAAACGCCACCAGGGCCGCGACGCCCTCGGGTCGGCCACGGCGCGGGACGCACTGGTACTTGATCTGGTCCTCCGGCCGCGCACGGTACTGGGCGGGAAGGGTACTCTCGGCCTCGACCTGGATGACCCCGGGCATCACCGTGTTGACGCAGATCCCGTACGGGCCCAGTTCACGGGCGAAGGAGCGGGTCAGGCCCAGCAGCCCGGCTTTCGCAGTGCTGTAGGCGACGAGGTTCGTCCGGCCGGCTTGGGCGTTGATGCTGCCTGCATTGTCCAAGGTCAAGCAGAACAATGTACTCAAAGCGATTCAGAAGCTGCTTCTGTGGACTCGGGCATCCCCCAGCAGTGCAATCGGCGTGAGGAGCAGACGGTTACCTCCGGGCGCATCGTCGGGGCAGCCGCCGCCGGCTCGCTCGCGCACAGCGCGAAGCTGAGCCGCCACCAACGAAAGGGGCCCTGGCCTGCGGAACCTCTGCAGGCCAGGGCCCTTTCGCGTTGCACCTCATGTAAGTCGAGACGTGTCGTGTCGCCCATAGATGAGGTCACGGCTTGCCTCTACGGGATGCGGCTCGTCCAGTTGGTTGTTCGCCCGTTCGAGGCGGGACATAGGATCCATCGCCAGAGGCCCGGCCTGAGAGGGAACCCGCGTGACTGCCCATATCCTCCCCTCCCTTCCCGGGGACCCTGCTCGTGTCGGCCCGTACCGAATAGTGGGCCGTCTGGGAGCGGGAGGGATGGGTACCGTCCACGCCGCCCTGGACTCCAGCGGCAACCGTCTGGCGGTGAAGGTCGTCCATCCGGCTCAGGCCGAGGACGAGGAGTTCCGTGCCAGGTTCCGGCGTGAGGTAGCGCTGACAAGCAGGGTGAGCGGACCGTGTCTCGTGCCTGTAGTCGCGGCCGACTGCGAGGCCGAGCGTCCATGGCTCGCCACACCCTACGTACCGGGCCCGACGCTGCAGCAGCACATCGCCGCGCACGGCCCTCTCCACGGTGCCGTGCTCCACGCGTTCGCCGCGGGCACCGCCACCGCGCTGGCATCGGTCCACGAGGCCGGTGTGATCCACCGTGACATCAAGCCCGGCAATGTGATCCTCTCCCCCAGCGGTCCACGCCTCCTCGACTTCGGGATCGCGCATGCCTTCGACGGGACCTCGGTCACCCGGACGGGCGTCCTGACCGGCACCCCTGGCTGGATCAGCCCCGAGCAGTACCGCACGGGCAGCATCGGTCCTGAGTCCGACGTGTTCGCCTGGGGTGCCCTCGTCTCCTACGCCGGAACCGGGCGCCACCCGTTCGGAACCGGGGCTCCGGACACGGTCGCCTTCCGTGTGATGTCGCAGGACCCCGATCTCGCCGGCCTGCCCGAGGACCTTGCCCGCCTCGTGACGGAAGCGATGTCGAAAGAGGCAGGCGACCGCCCCACGGCGCAGTCTCTGAGCGGCGCGTGCGCAAAGCTGCTCTCAAAGGAAAGCACCCAGGTTCTGCCACAGGACGCTTCGGTGCCCGTGCTGGTCGACGGGCTGGTCTCCGATCACTGGAGTCCGCCGCCCGCTCATGAGACCGTCTGGCCGACCGGCCGGGCCGGCCGGGCACGCAAAGGCAGTTACATCGCTGCGACAGCCGTTGTTGTTGTTCTCGGCGTTGCGGCCACGGCCGTGTACGCATCCACGGCCGTGGGGCGACAGACGCCCTCGGCTGCCGCTGCTCCCGCTCTTCCGGCTGCTTCCCCGTCGGTGTCCTCATCGTCCGCCGCTGCAGTCGCCACTCCTCCTACGAGTTCCGCAGCCCCGGCGCATACCGCATCAGCGGTCACCGCGGCCGGCAGTCCCGCCCCCGCCACGCCGGAGCCCACAGCCACCGCTCCGACGGGCGAGCCTCAGCCCGCCTACACACGCAGCGACTATGCCGAGCCCACCATCGGGGAGTGGTCGGCCGCTCGCGATGCGATGACCGCCTCCGAACGCGGCATCGCCGCTTCCATCAACGAGGAACTCAAGACATTCCTCCGCGACGAGTGGGCGCTGCCCGAAGGGGTGCAGGTGACGTTCAATCCTGAGGCCCAGACCATGTTCCTCACCGTCGGCCCCTCGACAGCGGTGTGGGAGAACGGCGGCGACTACACCGACCTCGCCCGCGGCGGGATGTACACCGGCTGTACCCAGGGCAACGACAAGCTGCGCACTGACATCACCTGGTCCTACGGGCGGGTCGTTGTCATCTACCGGGAGTCCATGGCCAATCCCGTGATCGCCAGCTTCCGCGAAGTCACCAACGGCATGAACTGCCGCGTCTGAGCAGGTCGTATCCGGCGAACACGGACCACGAAAGGCACCCGCAGGACAGCCTGCCAAGGAGCCGAGGCTGATCGTTTCCCTGGTGAACCTGTTACTCCAGGAGACTGACTCACCCCCGGATCATCTCGGCCCTGGCGACCGTGACCGCTATCTCTGCGGTCGTGATCAAGAACATGGTGCGTGGTCTCGCCGTGCTCTCCCTCGCCCTGACTCCGCTTGCTCTCCCCCACCCCGCGGCAGCATAGGCACCAGCTGCTGCCGAGGTGCTGTCTCTCGCCCGCTGTGATCGGGCAGATCCCGGTCGTCGACGAGTCCCGCGACGGCTATGGGCGGACGAAGTTCAAGCACTGGAACTCCGGCCTTGACCCCGCCGACGGCTGTAATACGCGCGCGGAGGTCCTGCTTTCCGAAGCGGTCGAGTCTCCAGTGGTCTCGGCCGGCTGCAAGCTCGCTGGTGGTCGGTGGATCTCCTACTACGACGGCCAGGAGGTCACCGGCCTCGGCAAGCTCGACATCGACCACATGGTCCCGCTCGCCGAGGCCTGGGACTCCGGCGCGAGCTCCTGGACCGCTGCCCGGCGGGAGGCTTACGCCAACGACCAGGACGCGGCCACCAGCCTGGTGGCGGTGACTGCGCGGGCCAACCGTCAAAAGGCCGACCAGGGTGAAGCGGATGCCCTCACCTGTACGCCGACGGGCCGTGCGAGGACACGATCGGCCACTACACCCCCGCCCCGTAACAGTCCTCGTGCTTCTACCTGGAAAGGATCCCCGCACATGGCTTTCGGTAAGACGTTTCTCTCCGCCCTGACCGCCGCCGGCCCTGCGAGCGCGGCCACCTGCCCGTCCTCCGCCTCACCTGTGATCCCTGGCGCAGAAGCGCACTGGACGCTGAGCTGCTCCGGCAACACGCTCAAGGTCTACGGCTGGGTCGAGGACACCCGCGCCGATGGCGACTGCGCCTTCGTCCACGTGCACGCCGGCAACGGCGGGGGTGATAGCGCGGATGCATGCGGCTGGGGAACGCGCACCAATTTCGACATGTCCTTCCCCCCGTACCAAGAAGGCAGAAGCCCGCCTTCAGCTCGAGAACTGATCCGCGCACAGGGGCGTGCGCGATGGCCGTGCACCGGACATGCACGAACACGCTGGGTCCTTCTGACGCGCAACCTGCGCCGGGTCCTTTCCCACAAAGGGGTTGGGGCCCGGCTCCTTGGGACGGCCTTCCTCATGTGCTGCTCTTCCCTCCATCGGCCCCCGGTACCGCCAGCTCGACACGTTGTCATGGGGGGATGCGGGGGAGCAGATCGAGAGGCCGATGCCTGGTTCACTGGTGCGTCCCTGGGCCGGGCGCGGACGGCTGGATGCCCAGTTCTGTGAGTGTCAGGCGGCGTTCTGGTGGGAGGCGGTCCCACCGGCGCCGGGCGTTGGTGAGCCACTGCCCAAGACGTACTGGCCCTTCGGCGAGGTGCTCGATGTGGCGCTGGGGCACGTTCAGGTGGCCTTCTCTGGCGAGGAAGACAGTTGCTGCTTCCAGTCCACGCCGGAAGGACTGTTCTCGTGCGGTGAGCGGGGGCTGTGGCGTCGAGGGCGGTGTGGTGGTGTGCAGCCCCAGGTCTTGCAGGAGGCGGAGCTGGCCAGGGTGGGTGGGTGGTGTGCTGCGCTGGGTGCGGAGCCACTCCCCTAGGCGGATGCCTTCGGGGGTGACGAAGGTCCGCGGGACATCGGTGAGGATGTGACCGGCCTCCTGATGGTGGCGGGCGGCGTGGTAGCTGCGTTGCCATGTCAGGGGCCAGGCCGGGTTCCAGTGCGGGTCGAGGCCTGTCAGGGCGTGGGTGCGGGCAGGAGTGAGCTGGGCTGCCCGTTTGCGTTGGGTGGCGAGCCAGCGGCCGAGGGCGAACCCGGTTTCGGGCTCGTGGTGGTCGACGGGGGCGGCGAGGTGGCCGTGGGCGGAGGCGTAGGCGGCGGCGTGGGCGAGGCCGCGGTCCCAGGCTTGTTGGTGGGGGTTCCAGATGATGCCGAGTTGTTCGAGGGCGTGAGTGCGTGCGGGGTCGAGGGCGTTTTGGTTGTGGAGGTGTCGTTGCCAGGTGAGCCAGCGCCCCAGGGCGAAGCCCGTCGGGTCCTCGTAGATCTGGGGGATGTCGAGGTGGTGATGGGTGCGGTGGTAGCGGCGGGCTGCGCCCAGGCCGCGGCGCCATTCAGCGCTCTTTGGTTTCAGGACGCGCAGGGTGAGGGCGAGGGCGACTTCGTCGGCCTGGGTGGGGCGGTCGAAGTGGAGCCAGTGTCCGGGATCGTCGCCGGTGAGGGTGGGACGGTGGGTGCGGGGGTCGGCGAGGCGTGCTTCGAGGCGGCCGTCGTGGGCGCGGAGGGCTTGGATGGTGCGCCACAGCGGGGTGTAGGCGTCGGCGCCGAGGAGGTCGTCGGGGTTTTCGTCGGGGGTGAGGTAGACGGGGACGATCAGGGTGGCCTTCTTGTTCGCACCGGGTTGCTGGCGTAGGGCGCGGCCGACGGCCTGGACGGTGTCGACGGGGCTGTTCTTGGGGTCGGCAAAGACGACGGCGTCGATGGAGGGGACGTCGATGCCTTCACCGAGGACGCGGGCATTGGCCAGGACCGCAGGTTGCTCGGGGTGGGTGTGGGCGGCGAAGTCGAGGAGAATTCGGCGCCGGACGCGGGGTGGGTGGGTGCCGCTGATCCATTGCGACCACAGGCCGTCGGGCTGCAGGTCGGTGGGGAGGGCGGCTGCGGTGTCGGGGAGGGTGGTGGCGAACGCTCGGGCATCGGCGACGCGGTGGTGGAAGGTCAGGACGCGGCGCAGCTTGTGGTCGTGGATGGCTTTGAGGACGGCGACTTGGCGGCCTGCGAGGCGCAGGCCGTCGACACCGGCGCCGGGGCTGGTGGCAAGCCAGTCGCGCAGGGTGGTGTCGTCGACAACGGGAACGAGAATCTGGTAGTCGGCGAGCAAACCGAGGTCGATGGCGTCGGACAGGGACAGCCGGTAGGCGACAGGGCCGAAGAGGGATTCGTCGTCCATGGAGGCGACGGGGACCTCGGCTCGGTCTTGGTCTGGATCCCAGACGCGGGGCGTGGCGGTGAGATAGAGCCGGCGGGCTGCGGGGACCTGTTCGTCGTGGTGGATACCGGCCCAGGCTTTGCCGAGGCGGCCGGCGGTGCGGTGGGCCTCGTCGACGATCACCAGATCCCATGGGGGCAGGCCGTGGCTCTGATGGGCGGCGATAACCGTGGGCAGGGAGGCGTAGGTGGCGTAGACCGTGACTGGCTCGCCCGTGCTCTGACTGGTCAGGGCGGTGAGCTCGGCGGGGCTGGTGGTCATCGGCAGGTCGCCGGTCGGTGTGCGGTCGATTGCCTGCCGTGCCGAGCAGACGGCGACCGCTGTGCCTTTGCGGCCTGTTGCCTGCCAGGAGCGGGCCGTCTGGGACAGCAGGTCCAGGGTGGGGACGAGCAGCATGACGCGGCCTCGGGGGGTGAGGCGGCTTGCGGTGCGGGCAGCGATGAGGGTCTTGCCGGTGCCGCAGGCGGCGATCACGCTGGCCCTGGGGTGGGTGCGGAGTGTGTTGACGGCTGCTGTGACGGCTTCCTTCTGATGCGGTCGCAGGTCCATGGGGGTGGGCGGCATGTTCTCCTGCCGGTCGTCAGGCTCGGACGCGGTGGTGGGTCAGGTGGGCGAGGACGTGCTGGTTGGCTTCCCAGCCGTCGGGGAATTTCGCGGGGACGCCGAGGTGGACGGGGTCGTTGGAGGGGTGGCTGTCGAGGAGGTCGGCGATGCCGGAGCGGGCGACGACGATGCAGGCGTGCCGGTGGCGTGAGGCGAGCACGCACAGACGTCCGGCTTCGAGGTGGAAGGCGGAGGAGTCGCGGCGCCCGGACAGGGGGTGCAAGACGATGGTGATCGCGTATTCGCGGCCCTGGAGGCGGTTGGCGGTGTCGGCGCGTACGCCGTGGGTGCGGGGGGTGCGGTTGAGGAGTTGCTGGATGAGGCGGGCCTGTTCGCGGTGAGCCGTGCCGATGGCGATGTCCTGGGCTTCGAGTTCGCGTCCGGAGGGATGCTTCTCGCACACGGCTTGGGCGCCGCGGTCCAGCAGCCGGGCGGCCAGGGCGACGGTGGCGCGGGCGGCTTCGGGGTCGGTGCGGGCAGTGTGTCGGGGCGGCAGCTCGTGCAGGGCCCAGCCGGAGCGGGCGGCCTCCTCGATGGTGTCGTCGAGGGTGCTGCGCATGCCGCTGGTGGTGAAGTGCAGGCTGCGTGTCTGGGGGGCGGTGCCGGCTTGGAAAGGGTTGAAGGGGTAGAAGGCGCGGGCGACAAGGCTTGCCGCGGAGGTCGGAAGGCGCCAGGAGACGGGGAGCCTGTGGATGGTGGCGTCGTTGTGGTTCATCAGGACGGTGACGGCACTGTTCATGGGGTCGTGGGGCAGGCCGATCCAGCGGGGGGTGTGGATGGTGGAGAACGGGTCGAGCTGGCCGGGGTCTCCGACGAAGAGGGCTTGTTCGAAGAGCTTGGCGATCAGTAGCAGGGCGTCGGAGCGCATCTGGTAGGCCTCGTCGATGATGGCCCACCGCCAGCGGGGGCCGTCGACGTTCGCCCATTTTTTGGCGGTTGCCACGATGACGTCGCAGGCGAGGACATCTTTGATGTCCGTGCTGATGGTTGTGCCCGTCAGGCCGTAGATACGGTCGGGGACCTGGTAGGTGTGTCCGGTCAGGCGTCCCAGGCGCAGCTGAGGGGTTTGGGGGTCGGCGAGGCGGATGAGAAGGTCGTCGACCTGGTGGTTGGTCTGGGCGATGATGATGCACCGTTCGCCTGCTGCGGCGAGGGTGTGGGCGGCTTGGGCGACCAGAGTGGATTTCCCGGCGCCGGGCGGCGAGTCGACGACGAGGGCCTGGTCGTTGCCGGCGGCGAGCGTGTCAAGGACGCCGTCGACGGCCGCGGCAGCCATCTCGGCGGGTGAGGGTGCGGGCGGGTTCATGGCTGGGTCTCCTCGGCCTCGTCCAGGGCGGCGGGGTGGTCGTGCTGGGGGCCGCCGTGGGTCCAGGGGGTGTTGTCGCGGCTGGGGAAGGGCGGCTGCCGGAAGAACTCAGGTGCGAGGGTGAGCTGGAGGTGGTCGCCGACGGCGGGTACGGACGTGCGGTTGGGTTTGGCGACGGTGCCCTTTTGTGTCGTGACCTCGAGCAGGAGGTCGGTGCCGCCGTCGCGCGGTGTGATGTCCCGGATGGCCAGGTGCACGCGGGGGTTGTGTGGGCTGGTCAGCAGGTGTCCGACGTCCAGGCGTACGGGGTCGGTGGTGTGCAGGGTGAAGCGTGGCCAGAGCTGGAGGCGGCCGGTGGGGCCGGTGATGGTGCGGTCGGGGTCGGTGTCGATGACGATGCCGGCCAGTGCTTCTCCGGTGGTGCGCCGCTCGGCCATGATAAAGGGGTCTTCCAGTGCGCGGCGTGCTTCGAAGGCGCCGGCGGCCTGTTCCAGGCGGGCCAGGCGGCGGGCGGCGGAGACCGCGTCGTCCTTGATGGGCTGGGGGCGGCCGTCGTCGGCGAGGTAGGTGCTGAAGGAGGTGAAGCGGTCGCGGTCGGCGTCCCAGCGCCGGTGGGCGTCCGGGGTCTGGGGCAGGCTGCGCAGCAGGGCCAGAGCGTCCCAGGCGTCGTCCCAGGTGGGGGTCAGATAGGTGTGCAGAAGGTCGTGCAGCCGTTGGGTGTGCCGGGTCATGGCGGCGGTGTTTCCTTCCTCGGCGGCGGTGCCGAAGGCCTTGAGGAGGGGGTCGAGTTCGATGGTGTCGAACGAGGGGTCGGTGGCCGGGCCGGCGGGCTGACGGTGAGGGGCTTCGGCGGCGAGGGCCGCGTGCAGGCCGGTGGTGCCGGGCGGTGGGTTGATCCAGGCCAGGAGGGTGGCGAGGTGTTCGTCCTCCAGGGGGCTTTGGCCGGTGACCCAGTGGGTGGTCAGCAGGTCGGTCAGGGCCAGCAGCAGGGCGGAACCGGGGTGTTCGGCGTGTTCGGCGAAGAAGGTCAACCATTGGCCCAGGCGGCCGACGCTGCGGGCCGGGTCGGCCGTCTCGGGTGTGTCGGTGAAGCGCAGAGCGCGGCCCAGCCGGTCGAGGTAGCGAACGGACTTGCGGTTGGCGACGAGGAGTTGGGGGGCGTGGGTGTGGCGCTGGCGGGCGGGTTTGGCGCCGCGGGCGGGGAGGCGTTCGGTGTCGGGGAAGCTGTCGATGTAGGTGAGAATGCCGGCGGCCAGGTCGTCCAGGAATGCGGTGGGTCTGCCGCGCGGGGGTGCGATGAGCAGGTTCGGGTGGGCCTGGTCGTCGCCGTACATGACGGCCAGCGGGGTTGCTTCGGTGCCGGAGCGGTTGAGCGGCAGGACGATCAGGGGCCGCTCGGTGAGGTGGAAGTGGCGGATGGTGCTGGCGTCCTGGGCCTGTTCGGTTTCGGCTGCCTTGAGGCGCAGCAGGCTGGTGAGCATGCTCATGCGGACTCCCGTAGTTGGGTGTGAACGGCGTGGGCGTGCTGCAGTGCGGCGGCCAGGTCGCTCTGGTCGGGGGAGGGTTCGCGGGTGCCGTCGGACAGGCGCAGAGCGGTGGTGATGTGGTCGATGCCGCCGAGGTCGTCGCGGACGGCGGTGCCCAGGACGTCGATGGAGCCTTCTTCGCGGGCCTCGCTGCGGCACACGTAGGCAAGGTCGCAGAAGTGGCGGCAGGTGGGGGTGTAGCGGGCTGCGGTGCTCTGCAGGGCTTCCGCGAGTGCTTTGGGGTCGCGGGTGGGCCGGTTGTCCTGGTCGGGGGCGAGGTCGAACGTGATGTGGGGCGGCAGCGTGTCCAGGAGGGGTTCGATGCGGGTGAGCCGGCTCAGCTGGCGGGTGAGGGAGGCGACTTTCTTGCGGGCGTCGACCACACTGGCGGTGGCGCGGCGGCTGAAGTTGCGGGGCATGACGAGGATGACGTCGTCGGAGACCTTGTTCTGGTCGATGCCCTCACTGTCCAGCAGTTCTCGCAGGGCGAGGATGTAGGCGGCGGCCTGGGTGACGGCTGCGGCTACTTTGGCCGGGTCGGCTTGGCCGTCGACGACGGCGAAGGACTTGATCTCGACGATGTGAAAGACGCCGTCGACCTGGAAGGCGACGACGTCGGGTTCGAGGTAGACGGGGTTGCCTGCGACGGTCAGCTGCAGGATGGGATGGTCCAGCAGCGTGCGGGCCGGGCTGGTGGAGCGGACGGCTTCCAGGATGGCGGTGCGGGTGTAGGCGTGGCGGACCTGCAGGGAGGCGTCCTGGGTGCCGACGTTGGCGAGGTCGGTGTGGGCGGCCTCGGGCAGCGGCAGGCCGAGGATTTCGCGCAGCAGGCGAAGGAGTTCGGCGCCGCCGTCGGCTTTTACCTGCTGCTCGAAGACGGCCCCGCTCCTGAGGGCGAGAGCGGATTTGGCGAGTGGGCGGGGCTTTCCCAGGTGGACGGCGATGGCGTCCTTGTCGACGCCGGCGGCGTCCAACAGGGCCCGGCGGGTGCAGCCGGGATTGGTGGTCAGGGCCGCGAGGGTGCGGGCGTCGTGTCCTTTGGCGAGGACGGGGCCGCGCAGCGCGTCGAGCCGGTCGTTGAGCAGACTCACGAAGCTTCCTTGCGGGTCGGGTCAAAGGTGGTCAGGGAACGGAGCGCAGCCGGCGGGCGGACTGGAATGAGCCGCCGAACAGCAGTCCTGCGTCGTCGAGTTGATAGCGGGCGCGCTGGGCCGCCTCGGTGCGGGTCGTGGTGTCGGTGTCGGTGTGCAGGGCGAGTTCGTCCTGGGCGGCGCGGCGCAGCAGCGGCAGGTCGATGGGCGGGCCGACGGTGGTGCGTTGCTGTATGGGGGGCTGGGCGCCGGGGATGTTCTGGGCGTAGCGGGTGAGGAGTTGGCGGGCGGCCAGCGGCAAGGTGTCGGTGTCAAGGCGTTCGGCGGCGTCGGCGATGTTCAGGGCGCTGGTGAGGAAGTGGACGCGTGCGCTGAGGGGGCCGACGATGCGCTGCTCCAGGGGCCAGGTGCTGACGGTGAGCAGGCCGCGGGCGGGTGAGAGCAGGTCCGAGGTGAGGGCTGGGCACAGGTAGTAGGGGCGGGCGCCGGGGGCGGAGCGGTAGGAGCGTTCCTCGTCGCGGCGCAGGCTGGTCAGCCGTGAGGGGGCCAAAGCGCCGGCGAAGAAGGCTTCATGGACGGTGCTGATCAGTTTGGGAGCGGCGGGCACCGCGAGGAGGGTCAGGACCTGGTGGACCTGTTCGCGGGCGGGTAGCGGGGTTACCGGCTCCGCCGGTGTGCTGTGCGCGGGGGTGCCGCGTGATGTTTCTTCGCGAGCGGCTGTCTCTTCGGTGTCCTCGGCCTGTTCGAACAGGGCGTCCCAGGCGCGCTGGGCGCGGCGTAGGTCGTCGCGGAGCTGTTTGACCTGGCCGTTGTCACGGGCCAGTTGGGCGCGCCGCATGGCCTGCTGCAGCTGTTGCATGCGTTGTTCGAGTGCGTCCAGATGCTCGTGCATGGCAGCACCCTACCGCATTCCAGCGTTTTCCAGTTTTCTCCTGTAATTGCTGTTGTAGAGTCGTCGGCACTTCGCCGACTGCCTCTGCCGCAGGGGCGTCGGGCAGTCCTATCTGCGCTGAGGAGAGCCGTTCATGAAAGCCCTGCACACATCCGACTGGCATCTGGGCCGAACCCTGCAACGACGCTCCCGTGACGAGGAGTTCGACGCCGTCCTGGCCGAGATCACCGCTATCGCCGAGGCGGCGCAGCCTGATCTCATCGTGCACAGCGGCGACCTGTTCGACTCCTACCGGCCCGCCCACAAGGACGTCCTGCGCGCCCTGCGCTGCCTGAACGCCTTCGCCCGCATCGCGCCCACCGTCGTCCTGGGCGGCAACCACGACTCCCCCGAGCTGTTCGACCTGCTCAACTACGTATGCGCTCTGCGGCCGGACACCGACCAGCACCGCCTGCGTTTCGTCCACAGCCGCGGCGACACAGATCCCGGCACCGTGCTCGACTTCGACAGCCGTGACGGATGTCAGCGCATCCGCCTGGCCGCCCTGCCGTACGTGCACCCCAACCGCTACCTGCACCTCTTCCCCGGATTCGGTACCACCGCGGGCGCCTACGCGACCGGCCTGCGCGAGCTGCAGGAGGGTCTCCTGGCCCGGCTGCACGACGGCTACGACCCCGAACGGGACGTGCTGCTGTTCACCACCCACCAGTACGTGACCAGCGCCATTCCCTCCCGGAGCGAGCGGATGTGGGAGGTGCGCGAGCCCTACGCCACCGACGCCGACGCCCTGCCGCAGGTCGCCTACTGCGCCCTGGGGCACGTCCACAAACCTCAGCCCGTCGGCACCGGGCGGCCGGCCCGCTATGCCGGAAGCCCTTTGCAGATGGACTTCGGCGAGAGCGAGGAGACCAAGAGCGTCACCGTCGTCGAGGCAGGACCGGGCCGACGCACTCTGGTCACCCCGCACACGCTGCACTCGGGACGGCGTCTGGCCCGGTTCCACGGCACCCTGGAGGAACTGGGCGCCGATGCGGCCCAGTACAGCGGCGCCTACCTCAAGGCGGTCATCCGCAGCGACGAACCCATCGCCCGGCTCGGAGACAGGGTCACCGAGCTGGTGCCGCATGCCATCGTCGTGGACGTCGAGGAAGACTGCGCGGCCACCCGGGCCAACGCCCTGACCGGCATCGACGCCGCCGATGACAGCCGGCTCGACATCACCGCGGCCTTCAGTGCCTACCTCGCGGAGGCCGGCACTCCCGGACAGAACGCCGACGAGGTGGTAGCCGCTTTCGCCGACCTGCTGAACGCACCTGATGCAACGCCACCCTCCTCCCCCGCCGAGCATCTGCTCGCCGAGGCCATCGCCACCCCCTGGACCAACGCCGCTCACGGCCGAACGGAGACGGCATCATGAAGATCGTCCGCCTGACCTTCTCGGGAGTCCGCAGCTACCCGGACACCTGCACGATCGACTTCACCGGCAAGACGCTCATCGGCATCCTCGGCGACACCGGCGCGGGCAAGACCAGCATCCTCGAGGCCATCACCGCCGCCCTGTACGGCAGATGCTCCTGGACCGACCGCGTGGCCCAGCTCCGCTCCGACCGCTGCGCGGCCATGATGGTGGAGTTGGAGTTCTCGGTGGAGGGCCAGCACTGGACGGTGTACCGCGTCTTTCACGAATCCCGTCCCACGCAAGCACGTCTGACAGGTCCGGACGGCAAGCGCACCGATGGAGTGCGCCCCGTGGACGATGCGATCAGGAATCTCATCGGGATCGACTACGTCACCTTCAAGTCCTCCGTCCTGGTGCCGCAGGGCCGCTTCGGAGACCTGCTCAACGCCGGCGACGCCGACCGCACCCGCATCCTGAAGTCTCTCTTCGGTGTCGACGAACTGCAGCGCGTTCGTCAGCTCGCCACTGAGTCGGCCGGCCGTCTCAAGGACCTCATCAGCCAGGCCCGGCGCGACGACGCCCGGCTTCACGACGATCCTCGCGCGGAAGCAGAGGCGGCACGGGAACGCCACGACGCGGCTCACGCCGGCGCCGCGGACCTCAGTGGCCGGCTGACCGAGCTGCGCCGACTGCAGACCTCGACGGCACAGGCCCAGCAGCACGCGCGCCGAAGCGCGGATGCCGCCAAGGTGCTCACCGAGCGCAGCATCACGACCTCCGACAGCATCACCGCCTCCGTCCGGCAGGCCCAGGGCGAGATCCAGCAGCTGCAGCGGGTCAACAACGATGCCGAAAGCACCGCCCAAGCCGATCTCGAGGCCGTCACCGCCGAGCGGGCAGCTGCAGCCACGGCAGGTCTGGCGCCCGACGCCCTGGCAGCGGCCTCCCAGGTCCTCAAGGACGCGCCCGGCCGCATCAGCACCCTCACCGACGGGGAAACAGCGCATGCCCAGCTTCTGACCGAGCTCGAGAGGGAAGAGGAAGACCTGGCCACACGTGCCGGCGAACTGGAGGAGGCCGGGCAGAGCGTCGAGGAGACGCGCGGGCAGCTGCAGGGCGCCGAGGAAGAAGCCGCCGATGCAGCCGATGCACTGCAGGCACTGACAGCCTCCGTCCGGCGCGCCGGTGAAGCAGCGAGCGCACTCGCCCAGCAGCGTGCCGCCCAGGCTCTCACGCACGGCAAACTGGCCGCCCTGCTACAGGCGCCTCCCTCCAGCGACCTGCACGCGGCCCGGGCCGCCACGCAGCACGCGCAGGACACGCTGGACGGCATCCGGCGCCAGGAAGCGGCACACACGGCGGGCGACGGCCTGGCCGCCGGCGACGGCTGCCCCGTGTGCATCAGGACCCTGCCCGACGACTACCAGCCGCCGCAGCCGCACAACGCCGAGGCCCTTGCTCTTGCCAAGGACACGGCGGACAAGGCCCTGGCCTCACTGGCCCGCGCCGAACGCGAGCACACCCTGCACGCGCACGAGGTCGGGCAGCTTCAGGCAGCCCAGGACGGACATCACCGCCAAGTGCAGGAAGCCACGCGCGTGCTGGAGGACCAGACGCCCCTCGTACGGCAGCGGGCCCGGGAATTCGCCGTTCGCAGCGCCCATGCCTGCCCCGACGTCTACGCGAAAGAGCTGGAAAGCGCCGCCGCGGCCGCCCTGGCCCACATGGCCGCATCTCCGCCACCGGCCGTTGCCGAGCAGGAGGCCCTCGGCGACGAACTCCTCCGCGACGCCCGCGACCGCCTCGCGCAACTGCAGGAGACAGTCGCCTCCGGCAGAAAAAAGCTGACTCAGGAGGAAACGGCGGCAGAGGTGGCGCGCGCTTCTCTGCAGACGGCCTCGCTCGCCGCGAAGAAGCGGCGCACGCAGGCATCCCGGACCACCGAGCGGCTTCAAGACGAGCAGCGCAGCCTGCTGGCGAGCCTGTCTGCACTGCCCGAGCTCGCACGAGGACGCCTGCCCCAGCAGCCTGCCCTCCCCCACCCCGACCACCTGGAAGCCGCTGCCCGGGCCGTTCGGCACGAGCAGAACCATCAGCACGAGCTCGCCCAGCGGCAGGAGCAACTGAGCGGTCTCGTGCATTCGCTGAAGATCGAGCGGGGCGAACTGGTCGAACGCCTGCAGCGGGAGGTGACCCGGCCTCTGCACGAGCTGGGGGCTCAGCTGCAGCGATGGGCGGACAGCGCTCTCGACGCGACCGCGCTGGTTGAGGAGGCCCGACGCCCCGTGCTGCCCTTGCCGCCCGGGACGGACGACCCCGCGGCCATGGAGGACTACGCCGCCGGCCTGGAGAGCGCCAGCGCCCTCCTGCTCGCCGCCCTGGACGAGCACGGCACCGCAGCACGCGCAGCCCTGGCAGAGCTGACCACGCAGCTGCACGCGCACGCCGAAGTGCTGGCCGCCGCCTACCCCGGCAGCACCGTACTGCAGATGAACCCCGAAACAGATCCGCTGGAGCCCACCCTCCTGGACAGCCTGAGCAGCTACGCCGGCACCCTGCGCAATGAGGCCGCGCGTGCCCTGCAGGAGGAGGAGCGGGCCCTGTCACAGATTCCGCACAAGGACCGGCTGAGGGCAGCCATCAGCGCCGGGGAGCGCCAGCTGGCCGCCTGGCAAGCGGTGAGCGCCCACCTGACGGACGGGAAATTCCTCGGCCATCTCACCGACCTGCGCACCCGCGCTCTGCTCGCCCACGGCAGCGAACTGCTGCGACAGCTCTCCGGCGGACGGCTGGGCTTCGCCGCCGACTTCGACATTGTCAACCTCTCCAGCCACGCCCGCCGCAGCTCGCGCACCCTCTCCGGCGGAGAGACCTTCCAGGCCTCACTCGCTCTGTCCCTCGCGCTGATGGAGATGCACGGCCGCAGCGGCACCCGTCTGGAGAGTCTCTTCCTCGACGAGGGCTTCGGCACCCTGGACGCCGCCCGTCTCGACGGTGCCCTGCAGGTCCTGCGCACCCATGTCGGAGCCGACAAACTGCTGGCCGTCATCAGCCACCTGCGCCCGGTCGCCGAGACCGTGAACGACGTGCTGTGGGTCGAAAAGGACCACCGCGGCTCGAGGGCCCACTGGCTGAGCGCCGCGGAACGCGACACTTTCATCCGCGAGAACCTCCACAACCTGGCGGATCTGACATGACACCAACCGTCCACCACGGCAGGTCCATCCCCCGCGGCAGAGGTGCTCGCCTCGTCTCTCGCCGCCGGAGGCGTCACGCAGGGCTGGCGCGCTCGTTACACACCGTGCACGATGCAGGTGCGTATACCGGAGGGAAGCCCTGCGACCAGGCCGGATCAAGGTTGTGCAGCCGCGATCAATTCGTTGCGATTTTCGCAACTCCTGATTACGGTGGTGTAGTGACTGAATCGTTGAATGCGCGAGTGCGCCGAGTACTCGAAAGCGCCGGCGAGAATCAGGGTGAGTTCGCGCGACGCCTCGGCATGTCCGCCGACAAACTGTCCAAATCACTCAACGGCACCCGCCGCTTCACGTCCCTGGAACTCGCGCTGATCGCCGAGCTGGGGCACACCACTGTCGACTGGCTGCTCAACGGAACCGTGCCGCACGAAGGACTGTCCTCCATGGCGGCGCGGACCAAGCCCTCCACCAGCGCGTCGTGCGAAGACGGCAGGGAGGAAGCCCTCCGCCACGCCGAGATGATCGACGCACTCGCAACCGCCGGCTACACCGTCTCCCGGCCCTCGCTGCCCAAGCCCCCGCAGAGCGGCAGTCTCCTGGAGCAGGGCACCCGCCTCGCCGAAGCAGCACAGGCAGTGATCGGCACAAGCCCGTGCGGCATGCCCGTGCGGGCACTCGCCGAACTGTGGGAGCAGAGATTCGGACTGGTCGCGGCCGCCACCACGCTGCCCGACGGGCTCGACGGTCTGGCGTGGGACAGCGGAACATTCCGGCTCATCCTCGTCGGCCGCACAGATGGGTGGACGCGTCAGCGCTTCACACTCGCCCACGAGCTCGGCCATATCCTCGCCGGCGACGCCGCCGACAAGCCCCTCGCCGAGCACATCGCTCCCAGCCTCGACCGGGGTCAAGCCGAGATCCGGGCCAACGCGTTCGCCGCCGAGCTGCTCATGCCGAGCAAGGAGCTCATGGCCCGTTCAGGCGACGCGGCCGTCACCGACCGCTCGGCGTTCCTGTCCCTGGCCTGGAACTTCCAGGTCTCCCCCAGCGCCATGGCGACCCGGCTGAGAACCCTGGGCATCATTACCGACGAACAGCGCCGCCAGTGGTCCGGCGCCACCACGCGCATCGCTGCAGATCACTGCGGCGATGCCGAAGGCCACATGCAGCACGCCCAGCAGGCCGGCGACGGCTGGTACTCGGCGAGTCTGGCGAAACTGGCCATCGCCGCTTACGCCAAGGGCGACATCAGCATCCGGCCCGTGGCCGCGGTGACAGGCCTGCGCCCCGAACGACTCCTGGATCTCTTCCACCCCCAAGCCGGCCCCGAGGAAGCCCCCGTCCCTCCGCCCGTCGCGACAAGCTCACCAGAACTGGCCTTCCATCCTTGACCCGATGGTGCTTTCCCGACAACACCGTGCTGTGCAATTTCGCCTCCATCGACCGCCTCGACCTGCTCAGAACCGTCCTGGACGGGCGCGGAAGACGGACCGAGGCCGTCGCGTACGAGGCCCGCTCCTCCGCCCTTGCTGCCCACCCGCGGCTCGCCGATGTGCTCCTGGAAGGCTGGCAGGACTTCAAGGAATCGATCTGGCTCAGCGACGACCGGGCCGCCTGCGACTTCGCCGAGCGTCAGGACATCACCACGTGGCGGACCAAGGACGTCATGGCGCACGGATGCAACAGGGGCGACATCTCACCGCTGCAGGCGTTCGCCCTTCTGCAGCAGATTCGAAGCCAGGGCCGGTCTCTCGACGTGCCGCCCAGCACCTCAGATGAGGCCAGACACGGACACGGTCGGAAGCAGTCAGCTTTCGGCGACTATCAGTCATCCCGGCAGGTCACACGTGCCATGTTCCTAGGCTGACCGGCAGGGCGCCTACCGCGCCCCGGTCACGGCGAAGGGGAGACGTCGCAATGGAGGAAGGTCTCGACGCTCACGCGCCGGATCCTGAGCCGGACGAACGTCAGCTGCTCTACCGTCACGTCACGGCCGAGCACTCGACCGAGTACCTGGCCATCATGCGGCTGTTCACCGAGACACTGCTGGCCGACCTGTCCGCCGAGGACGTCAGAACCCGGCTGGCCGAACGCGGTATCCGCCTGTCCCTGGAACAAGCGGAGGACCGCTGCATCAAGCTGGTCGGCTGGAAGAACCTGATGCCGTCCATGCGTGACCCCCGCGTGCCCACCGTGGCGGCGTTCCAGCACGCCAGACGGCGGTTCCAGACCACCAGGCTGGGCAGCGCGGTCCAGCGCCAGATCGACGAAATCCTGCAGACGAGCGACGGCGCGCGGGAGGTCGCCCGCGAACTGCTGGGCAGCATGGTGACGCTGCTGGACCGCATCCTCCGCCAGGCGCGCACGCCGCACACCGCTGATGCCGAGGCCCTGGCCGCTGACGTCACCACTCTCTTCAACAACCAGAAAATCTTCGTCGAGAGCGTTCGCGACTTCTACACCTACCTGTCGTCCGTCCTCTCCCGCTACGACCTCGTCGACGACGAGTACGCGTCGTTCAAGGGACTCCTTCTGGAGTACGTCGATCTGATCGACACAGACGTCAGCCGGCACGCTCCCGCCGTCCTGGACCGGCTCGAGCAGCTCGAACCGATCGTCGGCAGCATCCTTGCCGTCCTGGACAACCTGCCCGGCCTCACCTCCGCAGACCCTGCCCAGGTTCAGCGCCTGCCAGGCCGCCAGCGCACGGACTGGACCGAACTGCTCGCCTGGTACAGCGGGTCGGAGGGCCCCTCCGGACCCTCGCATCTGCGCTCTGCCGCAGAAGCGGCTCTCAACCAGCTGATCACCAACGCCCGGCGCCTGCTGGCGTCGGCCGGAACCACCGGCACGCGCCGGGCGGATCTTCTGCACCTGGCCGCTCTGTTCACCCAGGCAAGCGCTGAGGAAGCACACCGGGGATTCGCGGCCGCCTACGGCACCTACCCGGCACGGCATATGGGGCTGGGCCCGGACGAGGCGGACCCTCGGGCAACACCGGCCCACTCCTGGTGGGACACCGATCCTGTCGATGTCCCCGTCTCTCTCAGAGAACGGGGCGACCGTGCGGCCCGGGGACGCACGGCACGCATCCCTGATCCAGGACTGGACCGCGAACGCCTGACCGCCCAGTTCGAGGCCGAGCAGGCCGAGCGGCAGGCTGCGGCGGCCGAGCTGGCCGCCGCGGGGCAACTGAACGGCAGGACTCTGACGCCCGCAGCCCGCGACCTCCTGCTCGACCTCGTCTCCCAGGCGCTGGTCCAGCATCCCTCTCTGTCAGAACCCGTCAGCATCACCGGGGCAGACCTCGACGTCACCGTGCACGCCGCTCCCTCGGCCGCCGAGGCAACCCGCGTCCTGGCCCACGACGGCGACACCACCTTCACCGGGCTCGTCCTGCATGCTTCGGCAGCCAAGCCCGCCGGCCCGCCTCTTCCCGCCGAGAAACCGGCCGCCGACGGCACGCTGTCCGGCGTGCCCCGGCGCCATGACGCCGCTGCCTCCCCGGACGGGAGCAGCCAGTGAGCGCTCCCTTGGCATCCCGAGGTACCACCGCACAGCATGAGGCCGCAGAACGACAACTCGCAGCCCGGACCCTGCTCGCGCAGCCAATCCTGACAGCGCACCGGCAGCCCGCCGAGCTGGCACTCGTACGGCGTCACTCCACCGCTCTGCGGTCCATGTTCGCGCAGATCCTGGGCTACCCCCTCATCGTCGAGCATTCCTTCGCCCGGCTCGTCAAAGCACCGCCGAGCAGTGACAGTCCGCAGCGCCACGTCCGGCGGGGCGACAGCCCGGTCTTCACGCCACAGACGTACGCCCTGTTCACCCTCGCCTGCGCCGCTCTGCTTGCGCCTGGTACGGAAGAGCAGCTCTTGATCTCCTCGCTGATCGAGCAGATCCGCGCCGATGCGGCCACCGCCCGTGTCGACCTGCAGGACACACCTGCTGAGAACCGGCGCCTGGTACAGGCCATCGGCCTCCTCATCGACTGGGGCGTGCTGACCGAGACAGACGGCTCGCTCGTGGCCTGGAGCGAAAGGAAGGAGGAAGCTCTGCTGACCATTCACCGCCCTCTGCTCGCTCACGTCCTCCCCCGTCCCCTGCGCGGCGTGAACTCTCTGCGGGATGTGATCGCCCAGGCACCCAGCGAGCTCGCCGAGCCGCGCCGCAGCCTGCGCCGCAAGCTGGTGGAGAACCCGCTGGTCCGACGTGAGGACCTGCCCGCCGACGAGCGGGATGTCCTGTCGCGTGAGCGCTCAGAACTGACACGCCTGCTCGAAGAGCATTTCGGCCTGACACTCGAGGTCCGGGCTGAGGGCGCTGTGGCCTACGACGTCGAGGGAACCCTGAGCGACGTGGAGTTTCCCGGCACGGGAACGGTGCGTCAGGCAGCCCTGCTCCTCGCCGATGCTCTGACCGACCTGGGACGCCCCGCCTCCGGCAACAAGGCGACCGGCAACACCCCTGCCGTCCATGGCCTGCTCACGCCATGGCATGTGGTGGACGAAGAGCTCGCCCACCTTGTCAGCAGGTACGCCAAGGCATGGTCGGCCGCCTACGTCGCTGACCCGGCACGGCTCAGAGGTGACGTCGTCGCTCTCCTGGAGTCGGTCTCCTTGGGCCAGGCGCGGCCCGACGGGCTGGTGCTTCACCCGGCCGTGGCGCGTTACCGGCCTGAACCCCGTATGTCCCTGCGCAGCAAGTCGGCTGTCCGCCCTCCGTCTCCGCAGCAGACCTCTGCGTTCGCTGATACCGCACTGCACACAGACATCCTGTTCGACGCGGCTACTTCCGGGGAGAGTCCATGACCACCGTTCCACTCCCCCGGCAGCGTACGCCCGAACCGGAGCACGACCGCTGGCGGATGAACCGCGCCGGGATCGTCAACGTCTGGTTCTACTACGACCAGCGTTTCGACCTCTCAGGGGGCCGGCTCGTCCTGCGCGGCTCGAACGGGTCGGGCAAGTCCAGGGCACTTGAGATGCTGCTGCCCTTCGTGCTGGACGCCGACAGACGGCGCATGGACGCCACCGGCTCAGGAAAAGTCCGCCTGGAAGACCTCATGCGCGCAGGCGGTGAGGGACAGCCCAACCGCCTGGGATACGTATGGCTGGAGCTCACCAGGACCACCGCGGCAGAGATCGCCGTCGAGTACCTCACCGTGGGTGCGCTGGTGCGCTACTCCCACAGCACAAAGGAGGCCAAAGCGTGGTACTTCCTCACGCCGTTGCGAGTCGACGACGACCTCACCCTGATGGACCCTGGCCGCATTCCGCTTTCCCGGGAAGGCCTTATCGAGGCTATCGGGGCCGACCGCCTCACCGCCTCACCCGAAACCCATCGCGACCGCGTCCGAGCCGCTGTGTTCGGCCTGCACGGCGACCAAGGCCGGGAACGATTCGACGGGCTTTTGCAGCTTCTGCACACACTGCGCTCTCCCGACGTAGGCAACCGCATCGACGAAGGGCGCCTGCCTCAGATCCTCTCCGACGCGCTTCCGCCCCTGTCCGAGTCCGCCATCGCACGCGCGGGTGAGGAACTCGACGGCTTGGAGGAGATGCGCGCCGCACTCGGCCGGCTCGAGACTTCCTACAACCATGTCGCCGACTTCCTGAAGGTCTACGCCCGTTACACGACCGGCGTGTTGTGCGAGGCAGCCGACGACGCCCTCACAGCTGCGTCGACCTCGCAACAGGCGGACCACACGGCCGCAGAGCGCGCAGCAGAGCACGAACGGCTGACCGGCGAGCACGCGGCGAAGCAGGCGCAGGAAGAGGAGCTCCAGGGCCTGTGTGAGGAGCTGCGAGCCACCACCACCGGGATCCGTGAATCCACGCAGTACAAGGCAGCACGCGAGCTCGGCGAGCGCGACAAGACCGTCCAGGCCCTCGCCTCAGCCGCCAACAGCGCCCTTGAAGCCGCCGCATTCGTGCGCCGTGAAGAAGACCGAGCCGCACGCACAAGCAATCAGGTGGCCGGGGACCTGCAGAGCCACGCCCAGGAAACCCAAGAACTCGCGCATCGTGCCACCGCCCTGCTCAAACAAGCCGGCCTGGACACGCCGGTCCCCTCGCGGCTTGCCGTCCGGCTCGGCAAGCCGCCGGCAGTGACCGAGCCGGTGCGCACCGCGCCGGAGTCCGACCCCGAGCCGCACACCCGTCCCATGGTGCTGTGCGTCGAACCCCCCGCTGTCGAGGCGCAGGCCGCTCTGGAAGAGACGGGCCGGGCCGCGGGTGCTGCCAGGGCGGCTGCCTCGACGCGCGCCCAACAGGCTGAGGTCCGCGGCCGTGACGCCCGCCGCCTGCGCTCTGAGCACGAGCAGGTCATGCGTCAGCGCGACCGGGCGGAGGACTGCGCCGCATCCGCTGCCCAGTCAGAGGAACGGGCGCTGACAGCTGCAGGCGAACGGGATGACGAAGCGGTTGCTCTGGCTCTCGCCTGGCGTGAATGGGCCGGCGCCCCTGAAACGGCGCACCTGCTGGGCGACGTCGGCTGGGCCGCAACACCGGTCGGCGAAGCACTGAAGACACTCGAGGCATGGGCGGGCGGGCCCGACGACGGCCGAGGGGCCGAGGAGCAGCTGGCCCGTCTCGACGCCACTGCTTCGCAGGCCGCCTTCCCCGCTCGTACACGGCACGCCCGGCAGTTGTCGGCCCTGCAGACCGAGGCAGAGGCAGACGCGGACCTGCGTAGGGGCCTGCTCGGGGAAGCAAAGGCACTTCAGCAGGAACACGACCCCGCTCCCCCGGGGCCGCCCTGGCTGAACCAGGTCGTGGACGGTGCCGTGCCGCTGTGGCGTGTCCTGGAGTTCGTGCCCGGAACCGATGCGCAGACCCAGGCCGGTGTGGAAGCTGCCTTGCTGGCGTCGGGCCTGCTGCACGCGTCGTTCACTGCGGATGGCGACGTGGTGGCCCTGGACGGTCAGCTGCTCATCAGGGCCCAAGGGCCCACGGTCTTGGAGTCTTTGCGGCGTGTGGTGACGGTGGCAGATGACTGCGGAGTACCGCGTCAGCAGATCGAGGCTGTCCTGCATCGGATCGCCCTATCTCCGGGGCACTCGACCTGGGTGTCGCCCGACGGATCGTGGGGAAACGGGCCTCTGACGGGTCGCCATCAGCTTCCCTGTGCCCGTTTCATCGGAGCTGCGGCGCGGGCTGCCGCGAGGGCGGCACGCCTGGCTGAAATCGGGCAACACCTTGCCCAGCTCGAGCAAGCAGCTCAGCTGCGTAGCGAGAAACGGGAACGGCTGGACTCTTCTCTGAGGCGCCTGGAGGAGTATCTTCTGCTCGCGCCGCAATCCGCCCGGCTGGCGACGCTGCGGCTGCGAGCCTCGTCCGCCAGGCAGGATGCATCCGCCCTGCTGCGCGAGGCGGAGCAGATGCGGGTCAAGGCCGAGGAGGCTGAGCGGGAATGGTCGGCCCGTCAGCACAGCCATCGCGAGGTCTGTGCTGCGCTGGGACTGCCGGATGCCCCGGTGGGGCTGGAGGCCGTGCAGTCCGCTGCGGGCTTTGCCGAGCACGCCTGCACGGAGCTGGAGCGCTCGAGTGAAGCACTGGGCCGGCTCTTCGAGCGCCACCGCCATCTGGTGGGCGAGGGGGCCGAGATGGCTGCGAGCCGCAAGGAAGCAGAGGAGCGGGCCGAGTCAGCCTGTCGGGCCTGGTCCAGGGAGGCGGCAGCGGTGGCGGCGCTACGAGACTCGCTGGGAGCTGACCCTCAAGAGATCCATGACCGTCTCTCGGAAGCTGAGCGAGCTCTTGTGAAGGCGGAGCAGGACCTGCGCCGGATTCAGCAGGCCGTCCATGGGCTCAACGGCAGCAAGGCTGCCGCTGAAGCCCGCACCCGGCAAGCCGACGAGGACTCCCTCCGGGCTCGGCAAGAGCTCCTCCGGTGCACACAGATCCTGCATGGGCGTGTGTCACAGCCGGCCACGGCCGTCGCTCTCACATCCGATCCAAAGGCGCACGGCGCATTGCTGTCGGTCACGGCATCGCCCGGCGACATTTCCTCCGCCGTACAGGCGGTGAAGGCTTGCTTGCGTGCCCCCCAGAGCACCGCAGACGCCACTGCCCTGATCAGGGCCCAGTCCGTGCTGGAACGCAACACCGCCGGCGCCTTCGACGTCATCGTCACGGTCGACGAGGGGTTTCATGTCGTAGAGGTGGCCGACGCCACGGGCCGCCAACACGTCGCCCAGGCAGCCGTCTCGCTCAAAGAGCGCCGTGACCGAGGCCGCAATGCACTCACGCAGCGGGAGCGCACCGCCTTCCACAACTTCGTTCTCGGCGGCATGGCCCAGGAGCTGAGAAGTCGCATCGGGGAGGCCCGCAAGCTGGTTTCAGGCATGGACACTTCCTTGGGCACCATCTCCACCAGCCATGGCATCGGGGTGAACATCCGCTGGCGTCTGGCCGACGGCGCGAATGAGAGAGTCCAGCGTGTACTCGATCTCCTCAAGCGCGACGTCGTCATGCTCAAAGACCGAGAGTCCGAGGAACTCATCGACCTGCTCAAGAACCTGGTGGACGACGCAAATGCCGCGTCGCCCGAAGCCGGGTACGCCGCCCATCTGCGCACGGCCTTGGACTATCGCGTCTGGCACGCCATGGACATCATCATCACCGGCCCCAATCCAGGCCAGGAGCGTAAGATCAGCCGCCGCGCCAAGCTCTCCCAGGGCGAGACCCGGTTCGTGTCTTATGTGACCCTGTTCGCTGCCGCTGATGCCTTCCTGAGCAGTCTGCCCGATGCTGGGCGGGCTCTTCGGCTCATTCTCCTCGACGACGCCTTCGCGAAAGTCGACCACGCCACCGTCGGCGAGTTGATGGCCCTCCTGGTCCGCCTGGACCTGGACTTCGTCATGACCGGCCACGCGCTGTGGGGGTTCTACCCTGAAGTACCGGCAATCGACGCCTACGAGGTACGACGTGCAGAAGGCACGGCTGCGATCACTACGCACGTGCACTGGGACGGCCGCACCCGGCACTTGCGGGCTGCGTGATGCCCTCTCCGCAGTTCCTGCTGCCGGATGCCACCCGCGCCTATCTGAGTCATCCGAGCCTGGAGATGCTGTGGGCAGCCGCACGGAAGCGGCTCGAAGGCAACCGGCTCTCTCCCACAGGTACCGTCCAGGTGTTACTCGACTCGGAAGGCGCAGAGAGGCTGCAAGGCATCCTGGGGCGACCTGTGGAACCGGGGATGCGCCGGGTGAGCCTGGCGGCCCTTGAGACCGCCTTGCGGTCGTCATCGGCCGCATGCGGACTTGTCAGCGCTGTTGCTGACCTCACTGGTCATCCACTTCGCGACCGTGCGGCGGCCAGTGCGGCGCACAGCGCGCAGTGGACCGCGATGTGGCAGAAGGCCGATGAGCAGCTCAGCAAGGAGGGGCTGGCGGACGAGCCGTGGATTGCTCTTTGGCTGCAGGGCATTCGCAACGCGGGAGTTCTGACGCGGGTCGGCGCTGAGGCCGCTGCACGCGCCATGGCGGGTTGCGTCAGGGCATTGTCTGTCTTACGGCCGAACCTCGATCCGGCCTCGGGAGACTTCTTCAGTGGAAGATCCTGGGAGCTGGCTGAACTCGCCGCACTCGCCACCGGTGACGCCCACGGTCTCGATGAGGGCCGGCTCACCGGTGCGCTGGTCCTGCGCGCGGTCGCGTCGGCGATTTCCGAGCCGCACGCCCGGTCAAGCGCGAGCCGACGGTTGTTGTGGGAACGGGCGGGCGTCAGCGTCGACAGTGTCTCCGGCACGGTCCTGGTCTGGAAGCTGGAGCCGCCAGGCACCCATCCGTGGTCTGTGATGATGCGGTCCCGCAGTGCGCTGTCCTTGGTCACGCATCTCGCCTTGCAGGAGTTGCGGTCCGTGCCCGATCTGCCGCTGACGGCCGCCGGGGCGAGGGTCTACGCGTGCGAGAACCCGCAGGTTCTTCAGGCCGCGGCGCGCTACAACGTGCCGTACCCGCTGGTGTGTGTCAGCGGGAATCCCTCGGTTGCCGGAATCGCCCTTCTTCAGCGGCTTAGCGCTGGCGGAGCCGACATCGCCTATCACGGCGACTTCGACTGGGCAGGCGTGTCCATCACGAACCGGTTGATCGAGGCTGGTGCGCGCCCATGGCGGATGAGCAGCGACGACTACCTGCAAGCCTGCGGCGCGTTGTCGCCGGAGAACGTGACAGCCCTGACGGGGGCCCCCACCAGGGCCGTTTGGGATGCCGACCTCCAGCAAGTCATGCAGAGGCAAGGCATCGCGATCCACGAAGAATCCCAACTCCCGCTGCTGCTGGCCGATCTCCGGCGGGAGTAGGCGTGCGCCACATCCACATAGGACCGTGTCCTATGTGGTGAGGCGGAGGAGTCGTTTGTAGCAGCAGATGGCGGTGGCGAGGCCGAGGAAGGCCAGGTAGTTGCGGGGGTGGCGTTCGTATCGGTGGTTGAGTCGGTGGTAGCCGGTCAGCCAGGACATGGTCCGTTCGATGACCCAACGGCGTCGCCCGAGCCGCTCGGATGATTCGATTCCCTTGCGGGCGATGCGGACGCCGATGCGTTTGCCGCGGAGCCATTTCCGCAGTTCAGGTATGTCGTATGCCTTGTCGGCGTGGAGGCGCTGGTTTGAAGTACCGGCCGCGGTGGGGGTCGTGTTTCGTTTGGAGACCCGCGACCATGGACCTGATGCCTTGGCTGTCGTGGGTATTGGCGGCTGAGACGCCGACGATGAGGGGCAGGCCGTTCGCGTCCGACAGGACGTGCATCTTGGAACCCGTCTTGCCCCGGTCCACGGGACTCGGCCCTGTGAGTTCGCCCCTTTTTTTCGCCCTCACGTGGGCGGAGTCGAGGACCGCGCGGGAGAGATCGAGCAGGCCGGAGTCGTCGAGGCGGTGCAGGATCTCCTCGTGCAGCCGACCCCAGACTCCGGCCCGGGACCAGATCAGGAACCTGCGGTGAGCCGTCGACTTCGATATGCCGAAGCATGGCGGCAGAGCACGCCCGGCACAACCACTGACCAGCACGTAAATGATCGCGGCGAACAGCGTCTCATCAGGCGCGTCCTGCGTTCCCCCGCCCTGCGGACGCGTCCTCGATGGTGGGACCAACGGCTCGGCGATCTCCCACAGCCCGTCCGGAACAATCCAACTCCACGTACCCCGCCCCATGACCTGCCCAACGACCACCTCACCACATAGGACACGGTCTAAAAGGCCACCACGACCCCCTCGTACGCGGGCCAGCCGTTGTGAAGGACCGTGCCGGCCGTCCTTCACGCGCAGTGTCGCAGGGGGCGCGCCGAGGATTCTCATCGCCGGCGGCCAGCCGGACATCTACTCGCGACGGCCGCGGTGCCGGCGACCGCCGCCCAGGAGAGCGCCACGGTCTCCTGCGAGCGTGATGCTCCAGTCCTGTTCAGTTTCATCGGCATCACCGTCATCATTCTTGTCGGGCAGCCCGGTGAGCTGTCCCGACGGTGCCGAGATGCTCCGCGAGGCGGACGGCGGGTGGGCCGCTCATCGCGAGAACGACCGCTGAAGGCACGTGATCAGCCCCCTCCTGGAGTGCCAGGGGTGCGCCAGGGTTCACCATCGAAGACGATCCGGTCAAGCTCACTCGCGCGGCCGGGTTCCTGGTCCTGCCCGGGCCCGCCCCTGCGTCTGCCGAATGACGAGATCGCGGTGCGGAACTCCCGGTTCCCCGACGGCCCGCACCGGTGTTCACCCGTTCGGAAATCAGTGCGATGCTCGTCGGGGTGAAGCGTGACGAGTTCGCCCCCCTGATCGTCTGAATTTGGCCGCTACAGGCTTACGACCGCCCTGGCAGGGTCTCAGTCTGAGATCCTCACGGTAACGACGACGGGGGGCCAGGGAGTTGCGGGTGTCAGGCGGTCAAGTCCTGTGGGCTGTCGAAGGCGGAGAGGACTCAGGTAGTCACCTGGCCGGCGCGGGAAGGGTGCTGGGAGCTCACCTGCGCCGGCTGCGCAAGGAGCGGGGACTGCGCCTGGTGGATGTGGTGGAGGCAGGCCTGGCCGGCTCCGCTCCGATGCTCAGCCGTCTGGAGAACGGCGAGTCGCCTCTGAAGCCGGATCGACTGCTTTCCCTCGCGCGGTTCTACGGCGTCACTGACGCCGCGGAGTTGGAATCTTTGGAGCGTCTGGCCAGCCGCTCGCAGGACACTCAGTGGTGGGAGGAGTTCCGGGACGCGATCCCGGACTGGCTGAAGCGGCTGATCAGTGCGGAGGCGTCTGCGCAGGAGATTCGCACCTATGAGGTGCAGTACGTCCCGGGCCTCTTGCAGAGGCCGGAGTACGCCGGGGCGCTGATGAAGCACGCTCTGCCGGGCACCTCTGCTGAGGATGCCGAGCGGCAGCTGGTCAAGCGTGATCGTGCGGTGCGCATGCGGCAGACCAGACGAGAGGTGCTCTCCGACGCGGGCGCGCCGGACTATTACGCGCTGGTGGACGAGGCTGTTCTGGCCCGGCCTGCGATGAAGCGACGGCTCCCGCACCGTCCATTACTTATCTGTCGTTTCCGGCGCACCGGGAGGTGGACATGGTCTACCTGGAGGTCCGTAATGGCGGCAGCTACCTCACGAACCCAGAGGACGTGGACAGGTATCGCCTGGTCCTGACGTCTTTGTGGCACAGGGCTGCGGACCGCGACCAGACGCTGGAGCTGTTGGAGAGCTACATCCGCAAGCTCTCCGACTGAGGGCGGGTCTGGTTCATCTTTTGCGGGCGAGGCTGCCGTAGACAGTCCATGTGCGGTCGGCAGGCCGCAGACTGAGGTTGGTCGCCGGTCTTCAGCGTGCAACGTCACCGATCGGACCGCCGATGGGCTCAAGGCCGTCGAAGAACCGTGCTACTTCGGCGAAGGAACGGATCTTTGCCCACTGCTGTCCGGTGAGCTCTCGCATGAGGTCAGGTGCTTCCTCGTTTAATACGCGGTCCTCGTCGGCCAGGTGGCTCAGAACCAGGATGCTGCCCGAGGGGAGCTGGTTGATCAGTTCTGCCACGTGCCGCCAGGGGTTGCGCGTGTCGGGGATGCAGTGCAGAACGGAAGTGGACAGCACCGCCACAGGTGCGCTGCTGCTGTCCAGCATCCCGGCCTGCTCGCTGCGGGCCAGGATCGTGGTGAAGTCCAGTAGATCGGCGTTGAGGATCAGTGTGCGGTCCTCGTCGAGCATCATGCGCGCGTGGGCCAGGACGACGGGGTCGTTGTCAATGTAGACGAGGCAGGCGTCCGTGCTCCCACGGCGGGCGATCTGGTGGACGTTGTCCCGGGTGGGCAAGCCGCATCCCGCCTGTTGACGCCTGAGCGTGTCCGTGCGGCGCGAAGTGAACCTTCCTGCACAGCTCCTGGCGTATTCCTGTTCGCATTTGCTCAAAAGGTTGTTCAGCCACGTCCAGGACGGGAGAGGTGGGGCGTTCATCGGGCCCTCGGAGAAGTAACCCGATCGAGTGAACCGAGGGGCATGCTTTCCGGGCTCCATAAAAATGGACCAAGGGGGAGAAATACCCGCTGGTTCCCATATTGGCGGACCGGCGGGTCGCCGGGGATCTGGGCACCGCGGTGCATAGGAGGCGCGGGTCGTTCTGCCGGGAGCAGGCTTGCTGCGCCCTACGGGCGGGGTCGCCAGGTGCGGAGCTCAAGGTGGAGGATGTTCGTGTCGGAGTGGATACGTCCGGTTTCGACGAGCCATTGGTGGATGGCGGCGGTGACATCGCCTGCGGCCTGGTCGGTGCGGCGGGCGAAGTCGGCCGCGTCGAAGCCGCCGGTGGTGGAGGAGCCGTAAGAGCGTTCCTCGGTGTGGTCTGCCCGTTGGACGATGTCGCGGCGGATGCCGGGCGAGTCGGTGCGGCTGCCGGAGGGATGGACGAAGGCGGTCTTGGCCAGGCGGACGGTGAAGGCGATGCGGAGCCTGTGCCGGGCGGCTTCGGCGATCAGGGTGCGCAGGCGGGTGGAACCGGAGGCGATGGCCTGGGCTCCGGCGCGGCCGGTACCGGTTCCGGCGGGCGTGATGAGGACCGCTTTGGTCCGGACCCGGGCGCGGGTTCCGGAGGCGGTGGTGCGGCGGGTGATGTGCGGGGCGGCGAGGGCGGCCAGTTCGGCGGTGTCGGTGATTCCCGCTGTCTGGACGGCGGTTAGGACGTGGGTGAGGGCGGGGACGAAGGCGGCGCCTTTGTGGCGTGTGTAGAACTGGGAGACCAGGGAGGGGTCCCGGCCGATGATGCGGGCGATGTCGCGCTTGGTGAAGCCGGCGGCCTGGAGCTGGTCGGCGAGTTGGGCTGCCTCGTTCAGTTGCGGCTCGGAGGCGGGGCGGCGGCTGGGGGGCATCAGGCCTCCCCGGGCGCGGCGGCCGCGGCAGGCTGAAGGGCGGTGCGGCCTGCGTCGCGCAGGGCGAGGAGTTTGTCCTCGGTGGTGGGTGCGGGCAGGGGGCCTGCGAGGTGGCCCTTGCGAAGGTAGTCGCCGGGCTGGCCGTGGTAGGGCCAGGCCTGGGGGGTGGAGAGGTAGACGGCGTCGGTGCGGAAGGCGACGACGCTGCCGGGCGGGGTGTGGAGGGCGCCCGCGTGGGTGTTGTCGTCGCGGTGGCGTTGGGAGAGCAGGGCGGCCCGGGCTCCCGACCAGATCGCGGCGGCCCATTCGGGGTGGGCGTTGGGGTCGCGGGAGAAGCCGGTGGGGCGCTGCCAGGTGATCTGCTCATCGGTGAAGCCGATGATCTCGGCGTCGGGGGGGACGTCGCGCTCCGCGGTGCGGGGGGTGGTGCCGGTGACCATGCGGGGGCGCTGGGCGAAGGAGCCGATGCCGTACAGGAGGAGGCTGCGGACGGCGCGTGAGGCGAGGTGGGCGGCTTGGCGCTGGTTCGGGTCGCCGTGGAGGTCGGCCTGGGCGGCGAGGGAGGACCAGGCTTCCCTGAGTTTCTTGGACCAGTCGTCGAGGGGTTTGCCGTCGTCGAAGAGCAGGGCGTCGAGGATTTCGATACGCCAGGGGGTGAGGGGGTTGGCCAGGGCGGTGTAGATTTCCGGGCCGCCGGCCCAGGTGGTGAAGGTGGTGCCGGGCTGGGCGGGGTAGTGCCAGGCGCGGTCGCCGGGGGCGGGTGCGGGCAGGAGGCCGACGTGGTTCCAGGTGTCGGGGACAGTGACGCGTACGTGCCAGTGGCCGCAGCCGTAGAGGGCCTTGAGCTGTTCTTTTTCGCTCCAGGAGGCGAAGGTGGCTGCGGTGATGCGGCGCGGGGTGCCGACGGGAGATTTCCAGGTGTGCTTGGCGTAGGCAAACGTGCGGTCGTACTCCACCAGGGCGGGCAGTTGCTCGGGCACCGCGGGCGGGGTGATGAGTTCGGTGCGGCCCTGGCCGGCCGTGGCGTGCAGGAGGCTGCGGAGTTCCTCGGACAGGACGGGGTAGCCGTCGGCGTACTGGCCGCGGGTGGGGATGGTGCGGGTCCACAGGTCGCGTCCGGTCTGCGACGGGGAGCCCATGAGAACGGCGTCGTTCCAGTGCGTGCGCAGAGTTTTCCAGAGGAGGACGAAGGCGTCGCGGACGGTGGCGGGGCCGGCGCCTTCGGGGTCGAACCACTCCCCCACCGAGCGGATCTCGACGTGGTGGCGGCCGTTGTCGCTCTGGTAGCGGGCGACGGGGTTGCGGGGGTGGACGAAGTGGCCGGCCATCTTGTCCTTGCCGCGGCCGGTGTCGGTGCGCCAGCCGGGGATGGGGGCGTTGAGCCAGGCGGCGACGGCGTCCTTGAGGAAGGGGTGCCGGCCGGCCTGGTGGTGCCAGGGGTCGCCGGCGGTGATGAAGATCCGCTCGGTTCCCTCCGGGACGGCGTGGAAGACGGCCTGGAGGATGGTCGCGGCCGTGGTGTCGGGCAGGTTCAGGCGCAGGGTCTGGTCACGGTGGACCAGAACGCCTGTGGCGGTGTCGAGGAAGACGGTCGAGCGGGCCTGCTGGGTGAAGTTCGGGTGAGTGGAGACGAGGTGGGGGGTGTGGGCGAACCAGCGGTCGCCCTCGGGTCCGTCGGGGATCGAGGGCAGCTCTCGCGAAAGGGCTGCGGCGGTGACCGGTTCCGCTGCGGCGGCGGGTTCAAAAAGGGCGGGAGCAGGATGAGGAGTGGGCGCGGCCTGACGGAAGGAGGCCGCGTGCGTCTCGGGCGGACCAGGCTGTTCTGCTGCGGCAGGGGCTGTCCGGCCGTCGGCCGGCATGGTGCTCTGGCCGACGATGGATGCGCTGGTGGAGGTGGGGGCGGGCGTAGATTCCTGTGTCTCGGCGAGAAGCTTGTCGGGGGCGAGGGACGGGGCGATCTGGACGATGTCGGCGAGGCTGAGGCCGGCTGCGGGAGCGATGCGCTCCGGGTTGGCCTTGTCGTGGGCGGCCAGCATCCGGATCTTCTTGTCCCGGGCTGCCTCGAGCCTGGCCAGAGCCGCTTTCGCCTGCTTGATCGCGTCGCGGTCCTTGCGCAGGTCGGCAAGGGCGGCGTTGTAGGTCTTGGCGTCCATCACGGTGCCTCGCAGTCAATGTTGCGGGTTGATACGTAGGCGATCGGGCCGCCGGAATGGGAGGGCAGGCGGGAGCCGAGAAGAAGTTCGGCGGTTCTGCGGTCTGCGGCCGACGGTGCGGTGAGGTGGACGACCGGCTGGACGAGATCGGTGACATACCCGGCCAGGACTGCGTCGGGGAAGGCGTGCCGGCCCTGCCCGTTGCTCTCCCATCGGCCCAGACCGGTCAGAACGGCAACCACGTAGCCGGAGACGGTCACGGGCAGCACTTGCCCGGCTGCGACGCTGGCAGCGTCGCAGCGCCACCAGCCGCGCATGGCCTCCTGGATCTTCCCGGCCTGCAAGGTGGCGGAGAACCCGGTCCGCTCGGTGTTCCCGGCATTCCCCTCGCGTGCGCGCCGGTCCGCTTCCACGCGCAGCACGGCGATCTCCGGTGCTTCAAGGGCGTGCAGCGGAGCCGCGTGGCGTGTGCTCAGGGCCTGGACGGCTTCCAGGGGGACTATTACCCGCACTCCCCTGTTGGTCAGCCCCGGGATCAGGTGAGCGTGCACCAGGCGGCGGAAGGTGGTGATGGCCATGCCGAGTTCGGCGGCGGCCTGCCCCGTCGTCAGCAGCATCACACCGCCCCCTACATCAAGTCGCATCAGATATCTGATTCGACATAAACGTTATCGAGTGCGCTCAAGCACGTCAAAGACACAGGTCCGGATCTGATTTGGCGACGCCTTGGCGGCTCTTCCATGACTGGTCAGGTCGGCGCTACCGGATGGCACATCGCACCGCCGCCAAGCCGCCACCTCTGGCCTTGCGTGCGTGTCCCTCGGCTCCAGCCGGGGAGGAGAACGCGTCTTGCGGCTGCTCGGGCCTGCCGCCGGGGGTGGACGCTGGACCGGGTGCAGGCCGCTCCGTCCTTCTCGAGGGGTGCCTGTGCCAGCCCTCCTCTCAGCGCCCCGCGCATACGCTCGATGCCGCGTCCCGGCCGTGGCCCTGCGAGGTTCCCGTCAGTCTCCTCCCATACGACCGGAGGGAGGCACGGTGTCCAGACCCCAGCGGCCGCCCCGTACAGCAGTGCAGCCCATGCAGGACCGAAACGAAATGGAGACGGACGAGCAGCCGCAATCACCGGGCCCGATCCGGCCATCCGTTCGAGTCCGGCCGAAACCCGTAACGGGGCAGGCCGTGCAAGAAGCCGGACAGCGTTGCGGCCGACAGGGCTTACAGCAGCGGCCGCATCCGCGAGTACCTGCGACGGCCAGGAATCCGCCACACCATCCCGGAGAAGACCGACAGCCAGGCCGCCCGCATACGTAAAGGCGCACGCGGTGGCCGGCCGCCCGGCTTCGATGAGGACCGCTACAAGAAGCGCAGCACCGTCGAGCGGGCGATCAACCACCTGAAACAGTCCTGGGCGGTCGCCACTCGCTACGACAAGCGCGGCTACGTCTTCCTCGGCACTACAACCGCCGCGGCCATCGCCATCTGGCTCCGAACATGAACTTCTACGCGACCCAGCAGTAGACGCCCTGGTTCTGGCGCCGGGCCTTGCTGACGAGAGCAGCCAGATCACCCATGATCGCGTCCGCGATCTCCGCGTCGATGACCTCGCCGTCCTCCGCCCGCAGCTGAGTCCACGAGGCGGCGACATCGCTCAATCTGGAGTGCCCTGCGTCCGCGAGCGCAGTGGTCAGGCGAGGCGAGATCGCGAAGACGACGCATCCGTCGTTGTCCTGGCCGGCGACGATGCGAGGCTCACCGGACTCGACGAGTTCCTCGAAGCTGCCGCCAACCAGAAGGCATTCCCACTCGATCACGGCCTCTTCGGGATCGAAGTTGCCGAAGGAGAGCGACTCAAACGCCCGTCCCGGCCCAGCATTGAGGGTCAGGCTCGCTGACGTGTCGTCCGGCGCGACGAAGAACTCCACGATGATGCTCACCCGGGCATCATGCCCGGCAGCCCACAACCATGATCGGCCGGACAAGTCCTAGCGGGCCGTGGGACGATGGTCCGGATCTGTGGGGGCCACGCCTCGATTACGGCGTCAGTCCACCACATATGGATCAGCGTGGTCAGTGCAGCCCGGTCGACGTGCCCTGCACTGTCCCTCACCAGGATCGGCCGTCTGTGCTCCTGCGATGTCGGCCGGGGTGCCGACGGTTTTCCGTTGCGGGCACTCGGGGCTTCCAATGTGCCTGGCCGTACCGTCTCGTGTGGTCAGGCAGGGCTGTTGGGCAGGTGCCGCATGGTCTATGCCGAGGGACGGTTTGCCGTTGGTCATGGCAGCGATGCACCTGACAGCGTTCATCGCCTGTGGGGTGGTGCTACGGCTTCCTGGCGTACCGTGCGGCGGCAGTCCTGCCGGAGGGTGGCCTGGATGGCGGAGTACGCGGGTGAGTCGGGGAGGAAGCGTGCCAGGGTGCAGCGGACGCGGGGGGCGGGGTCGTGGGCGAGCTGGTGGCCGAGGTCGGTCAGATCCGGTCGGTCGGTGGCGTGGCACCACAGGCGGGCGGCCAGGGCGCGGACCCATGAGGACGGGTGTCCTGACAGGCTCGGGATCAGCGGGATCAGGCTTTCGCGAGGCAGGGCGTCGAGGTCTCGTGCGATGTGGCGGTCGAGGTTCTTGCGGTGCTGGGCCAGCAGAGGCAGGGCTGCGGTCTTAATGGGGTCGTGCTGGGCTGGTGTGCGGGCGAGGCGGCATGCCGCGCTGAGACCTGCGTACCGCAGGGTGGCCGGTCCGCTTTCGAAGCGGAATCGTTCGTAGGGGTGGATGGTTTCGTGGTCGTCGGTGCCGGGGTTGTCCAGGAGTCCTCTGAGGGCGTCCATGGCGGTTTCCAGGAACTGTGAGCGGCGCTGCGGGGTGAGTCTTGTGGCCAGGGACCTGAGTGCGTGCAGGGCGTCTTGGCGAAGGTCGGCGGTGTTCGTGCGGTCTCGGATCTGCCGGTTCAGAGTTTCGGCGAGAGCATCGCAGTCCGAGGGGGTCAGCAGGCGGGCTGCCAGCAGGGCGGTGCGGGGCAGGGTTGCTTCTGCGGGCAACGGGGCGGCGCCTGGTCTCAGGAGTGTGGCGTCGAGCAGTGACTGTGCGAGGGGGCGGGCCGCGTCGGCGGGTGCGCCGGCCAGGACGAGCGCGAGGGCTGCGACCACTCCCCCGCGGCCGGCGCCGGCCGTGCAGCGTTCAGCGACGACGCTGGGCAGCAGTCGGAGGATGTCTCCCGCTGTGAGGACGATCTGCGACATCGAGTAGTCGGTGAGCATCGCCTGACACGCCCTGTCGACCGCTTCGACACGTTCCGGGCCGGAATGGTGCTGGGCGATAGCGAGGAGAGTCCGGGCGTAGGGGCCGCCGACGTTGGGGTGGGCTGTGGTTCGTGTCGCGTGCCACTGCTCGGTGAAGTCGAGGAACCGGCGGGCTTGGTCGGTGGTGAGGGCGGGGGCGGCCGCTGCGAGCAGTCCGGCAGCTTCGTGGTGCACGTACGGCATGTCGGGCCGGGCTGTTGCGAGCCCGGAGAGCTCTTGCATGGCCAGATCCGCCCAGGCCCGGACCTGCGGATCCGGCATCAGGTCGGCCAGGGTCCGGGCGGTGAGGAACATGCTCTGGTGTTTCCACCGGGGCAGGTCCGTCCAGTGGTGGGGCACGGGCAGATCGAGCGGCGCATCGGGGAGGTGCTCGCTCAGCTCTTGGATGAGCTTGCTGGTGCCCGCCTTGGTGAAATGGCCGGCGGCCTGGCTGAACAGCTTGTGCTCCAGATGCATACGTCCGAGCAGTTCATGGGCTTCGCGTTCGGCCGACCAGCTTGCCGAAGCGACGCTGTGGCGCAGGTACTGGGTCAGTGCCTGGCGGCGGTCGGCGGGGTGCACCCGGTTCGCAAGCCGTCCAAGGGTCCGCTCGCGGACTGCTGCCGTGGCGCCCATGATGCTGCCCTGGCCGGCTGCGCGCAGGACGGTGGTTGTCGGAAACGCCTGGCCGAGCTCTTTGGTCTGGAGGTGGTAGCGGATGCGGACCTGGCTCTGTGCGTCGATCCACGCCGCGGCATCGTGATGGTTGCCGTAGTGAACGGCTCGCTCGATCGCTTCTCCGTACCGTTCGAGTGCCCCCGGGCCGTCTCCGGTCTCGGCCAGGAACCGGGCGTGGCGGGCGCGCAGGAGCGCGGCGACCGGCGGAGGGTAGGACGATGACCGGATGAAGTTCTTCCAGGTCGTCCCCGTGCGGTCGGTGTCCGCCAGACAGGCATAGAGGCGTACCTGGGCCACCACTTCGGTCTCGGCGGCGCCGTCGGCAAGGATTCGCAGGGCGTCCTTCCGGTCATGGACCAGGTCCGGCCGCCCTTGGGCGACGGCGTGCTCGGCGAACCATGCTGCCGCCTGAACAGCGTGAGGGCTGTGAGGCTGCAGGGCGTCGATGTGGGTGGTGACGTCCGTCAGGGAGACCTGGTGGTAGTGCTCGAAGGCCGCCAGGCCTCCCAGTGCGTTCGCTGAGCGGATCAGGTGGTCGGCAGCATCGATCTGCTGGTCGGACAGCCGCTGGATGACGGAGTTCGCCAGCCACGGTTCACCTGTTTCGAGAGCGGCGGCCATGACGGACACGTGGATCAGCGTGCCGGCGTCGTGGTCACCCGCCTCGTGCAGAACTTCCGCCTGCCTCTGGCACACGGACAGGGAGAAGGACGGCCAGCCGGCATCGTCCAGCGCCTGCGCCAGTGCTGCATACCGGGCGGCAGCCTCGGCAGGCTGGGTCGTCTCCATCAGCCGGGCCTGCTCGAAGTCCCGGTCGAGGCCCAGGTGGGCGAGGGGACCCCGCATCACCGCGTCCGACTCCACGGGCCGCCGCTGCCGGTGCGGCGCTGCGATGACAGAGAACCGCTGCTTCAGCCGGGGGGCGAGCTCACGGCGCAGCGTGTTCTCGCTGATCCACGCGCCGTTGGGAACCCAGTCGCCTACCTTGTGCTCGATGTCCGAGAAAACCGCCTCCGCCCCTTCCAGGGTGTCCTCGAACGCGACCGGGCGCAGCCGGTCGATCGCGTGACTGCGGTCCTGCCCATCGCCGTCCTCCAGGCGCAGATGCTTGACCCTCAGGTTCGACAGCAGCCGCCAGGACAGCTCGGCCACATCGACAGCACTGGTGTCCAGACGGTTTCGGGCTGCGGCTTCGGCGACGACCTGGTCGAACATGGCCAGGCGGCCACGCACGTCAGTGCTCGTGGGGCCGGACTGGGCGGCGATCCGCCGGAAACCTTCCGGGCTCTGTCCCCGGGCGAGTGAGGTGAGGGACGCCACCTGAATGGCGTGAGGGCTGCGTTCGGCGACCGCCAGGACGAGCCTGCGGTGCCCGGACTCGATCTCTCCCCAGTGCTCCGTGATCTCTGTGAGGTAGGTGCCGACGAGTGTGACGGTCGGGTCGTCGGAGGGAACGAAGCTGGGGTTGCGCCGCACTCCGATGCAGGCGGTGAACTCGTCCGTCCCGCCTCGGCGGTGTCCGGTGATCATGATGTCGTCGACGCGGGTGAGGAACCGTGCCTGCAGACGGATCTGCTCCGGTTCGATCAAGGCGTCGCCAAGTTCGTCCAGTGCGCTGCCGGTCAGCAGCGCGGAAAGCAGGACGGCCGCGTACCGGTGCTCCAGCACCGTCCCTCCGCCGCCCACCGAGTACAACGACACCCCCATGACAGTCACTCCTTCCCTCCTCCCGCCCCATCAGCAAGACCCTAGCCTTGCCAGCGGATTCACTTCCGTCACCAGGACCCGGCACCACAGCGGCCGCCCGCCTGTCTGTCCCTCGACAGCGACCGGTCGGGCTCCTGGCTCCATGTGGCTGTCGTCAAGCAGACTCCGAGCCGCATAGCCCGCAAGTGCAGTACCCCTGCTGGCAGTCGGCACGAACGCAGAGGTACAGCCGTGGGACCCGTACACACGCGGGAACGTCCGCACATTCCTGACAGCGGCCCCTGGCACAGACCTCGCCCACCTGCGTACGGGAAGACGAAACCAGCTATGGATCAGCGGACCTGCCGGGTCGCCGTCTTGTCCCAGTCAGCGAGCTGACCACGGGCTCCGCCCGACCTGGGGGAAGGCAAGGAAAGCGTCCTTTCCGAGGTTCTGACCGCGGTTCCATGCCTCCCCGTCCCTCCAGAAGTGGGGTGAGGATGAACTGCAGGAACCGGCACCGCGAGGTCGGCTGCTCGTCTCCGATCCCGGCCTGCGGTCAGTTCTCTTCGCCGCCCTCGGTGGTGCGCTTGAGCTTGACTTCGTTGAGTCCGGTGCCTTCTGTGAAGGTGCGACGCCAGTCTCCTCGGACGTGGAGTTCGTCGGTGCCGCACAGACGGACGACGGTGAGTTGGTCGGTGTGGGCGTGGTGTGCCTTGCGCCAGAGGTTGGCGAATGCCTGCGAGCGGATGATGTGCATCCAGTCGGGGCGGTGCAGTTCCCTGTTGTGGTTCGAGTCGCCCATAGTGGAGACGAACTTGGAGTACATGCTCTTCACGTAGCCGAGGGTCACTTCGTCGTTGTGGTGAAGGGCTGTGGCTCGTGCGTCTCTGAGCAGAGTACGGAATTTCTCGAGGAGTCCCTCGGTGGAGCCCGAGGTGTAGGACTCATGGATCACCGGCGGATCACACAGGGGCTTCTCGCCCTCGGAGAGTTGCAGGATCAGCCTCATGGTGGGCTCGGTGACCCAGAGAGGACCGGGTTCGAGGCGGTGTCCTAACGGGTTGGGCAGGTAGGCGTCGTGCTCCCATCGGGGTGGGGTGATGCGGTAGAAGCCGGAACGGCGCCGGTCGTGGGGAGCGCCTGTCTGGTGCTGCAGGGCGCCGAGCGGCAGGTGGGTCTTCAGGGCGGAGAGGTAGGCGCCGTTGATGTCCAGGGCGGCGACGGGACCGGCCTCGGTTGGGTCGGCGTCGGGGCGCTGCCAGTTCGGTCGGGCTTCCCAGATCTGGTCGGAGGTGTTGGGGCTGCTTCGGCTGAGGATGTCGGGCATCGGCGGGTAGGCGACGACGTCGTAGCGGCCGCCTACCCGGGTGTGGTTGAACAGGCGCATCGCGTGCGGGATCGCGCGCTTGACGAGTTCTTCGGTTGCCTTGCCGCAGTCACCGCCGTAGTAGTCCAGGGCGGCACTCACGGTATCGCTGATCGGGTCGCCAGCGGGTGGGCGTGGGGAGTGTCGAGGCGCTGGCCCTGCGGGGTTCGCGGCTCGGGGGTGTGGGTGGGTGCCGGTGTGGGGTTGGGGCTGGCTGGTTTCGGTCGGGGTCAGCATGCGGGCTTTACTCAGGAAGTAGGCGTAGCGGACGCGCGCTGCGCCGACGGGTTCGCTTCCTTGTTCCCAGGAGTTGAGGGTGCTGGCGGTGATGTCCAGGGCCTGGGCGACGGATTGTGTGTCAAGGCGCAAGGTTCGGCGTAGGCGGCGGCGTTCTGAGGCGGCCGGCAGGGGGATGTCTGCGGTTGCCAGGAGGGTGTCGATGGGGTCGAAGGGGTTCACGATGGGTCCTTTGTTTCCCGGGGCGCCGTGGTGGGGTGGGGGACGCGGGCTGATCGGGGGGCGGGGGCGGGGTGAGGAGGCGGCAGGTTTCGGTGGCGTGGGCGATGTCGTCTCTGTCCCGGGAGGACAAGGAGAACGGGTTGCTTGCCGGTGAGGGCTCTGCAGTTGGGTGTAGGCGTATGCGGCGTCGATGAGGGGTGTCACCCAGGAGGGCAGGTCGTCGGCGAATGCCGGTCTGCGACCGGCGGGTGTGGGCTCTTCTGCCAGGTGTCGTAGCTGGTCGGTGTCGTAGCCGGTGAGGGCTCTGAGCGCGACTGCTGCCGCGTGGACGGGGTGAGCGATGTGCGTGTGGATGCGCTGAGCGACGGTGGTGAGCGCGGTGTCGGGAATGGGGCTGTGCAGGGGGATGGCGGTCGGGCGTGGGCTGGTGGTGGGAGGGGCGGCAAGTGGGCGGGGGCGGCTGTGGTCGTCGCGCAGGCTTCGTGGCCGTGAGGGCGTGGGGGCAGCTGGAACCAGTACTCGTCGGGACTGGGTGGGAAGGGTGCGGCGTTCCACCAGGGGTGTGGTGTGGCTGTTGCGGGGTGTTCGTTGCTGGTGAGGTGGGCGCGGGCCGCGTCGGTGGTGTCGATGTGGTGGTGCTGGACGGTGGTGAGGATGTCGTGGAGCGCGGGGGGTGTGGGGCCGCTGACGATGAGGGTGAGGTGGATTGCGGTGTGTTCGCGCAGGGCCATGAGGTGTTCGTAGTGGCGGCTGGGGATCCGGTGGGCGCGGGTCAGGACGTAGTGGTGGATGTGGAGGGCCTGGGTCCAGGCGGTGGCGATGCGCCAGGATTCGCCGGCGTTGGCGGTCCACCAGGGCGGTTCGGCGCCGGGGCTGGGGGTGGGCAGGTGTTTGCCGAGGGCGCGGATGAGGTCGTGGGCCAGGTAGGCGGGTGCGGTGGCCAAGGGGGTTGGGTGGATGGTGATGCGGCCGCGTGCGGGGTGGCGGGCGGCGAGCGCGCTGGTGGTGAAGGGGGTCAGGTCGTCGGGGTCGTTGATGACGGTGATCGGGGGCAGGTCCGGGTTGGTCTGTTCGGGGCTCCAGTGAGGTTTCCAGCCGCTTGTCTCGTGGGGAGGCGCGGATGTCTGGGTGCTGTCGGGGGTCATGGGGTGGGCGCCACCCGGGTGGGCTGCAGGGGCCGGAGGGGGGCGGCGGGGGTGGTGGGCTGGGGGGTGCGGCGCTGATGGGTGAAGAGGCGGTGGGTCAGGGCGGCCCAGCGCCGGAGGTTGCCGCCTGCCCAGGTGGCGTCGAGTTTGCTGATGGTCTCGGGTGCGATGCGTTCCCATGCGGGGTGGAGGGTGGGAATGGCGGTGAGGGTCTCTGCGGGGGTGAGGGGGTACATGGTGTGCCAGGTGGTGACGCGTGAGGCGAGGACGGGTTTGGCTTGGAGGACACGTAGGCGTGGCTGGTTGGCGAGGAGGACGAGGGTGAGGTGGGTGTGGGGTCGTCGTAGAGGTAGCGGATGTACTCGATGCAGGCAGCGGAGAGCTGGTGGGCTTCGTCGATGGCGATGATCCGGTGGGGTTCGTGCAGGGTGTGGCGTAGGTAGTCGTCACAGATGCCAGGGTCTTTGGGTGGGCTGCCGGCGACGCCGAGGGCGTCGTGGAGGCTGTGGCGCAGGTCGTCGGGGCGGGCTTGGGGCGGACCAGGAGGCGGAGGGCGGGCAGGTGGGGGCGTTGGTCAAGGAGGGTGTGGAGGGTGAAGGATTTACCGATGCCGGGGTCGGCGGCGAGGCAGAGGATGCCGCTGTGCTGGATGGTGGTGTCGAGGGCATGAGCGGCGGCGCGCACCGCATGGGTGGTCACGGTGCGGGCGTCGGGCAGGTTGAGGTAGTGGTGTGCCTGGGTGCCGATGGGGCTGGTCACTAGGCTTCCTTGGTACGGGGGTTCCTGCTGCGGTGGGGCAGGGCGCGGCGGATGGCCCAGCGTGCGATGGTCTCGTCGGCTTCGGTGGTCCGCGCCGCTTCATGCCTTCGAGGATGTGGTAGGTGATCTTGGACCACATTCGGAAGGTGCCAGCGCCGCCTTCGTCGTCGACGTACTCGATGAGTTCGGCGGGTGCGTTGGCCCAGATGGGGTGGAAGAGGGGAATGTTGCGCTGAGCCTCTTCGAGGCCCATGGGGGTGTATTCCTGCCGGATGTGGATGCGGGAGGCGAGGGCGGGTTCGCTGTAGAGGGTTTTGTAGGCCTCTTCGCCACCGACGAAGAGAACAGCGGGACGGGTGGGGCCCTTGCCGGTGTCCCAGAGGTGGCGGACGAATTCGAAGCACTCACGGCTGAACTGCTGGGCTTCGTCGCAGACGATGACGTACGGCTTGCGTGCCAGGGTGCGCTTGAGCGGCCGGTCGAACTCGCTCGGGTGGGAAGGGGGTTCTCCTTCGAGGCGCAGGGCGGTGAACAGTTCCATGCGGATGTCGCGCGGGGTGGGGTGGGAGCGGAACTGCAGCAGCAGGACGCGGTCCGCGGCGACTTCCTTGAGCGCGGCCAGGACGGAGAAGGTCTTGCCGAGGCCAGCATCGCCGAAGAAGCACGACATGGCGCGGGCTTCGATGGTGTCGGCGATGTTCTCACTGGCCTCGAGGAGTGCTTCGGTGGCGACGATGCGGGCGTCGGTGAGGTTGAGATAGAAGTCGGGTTCTCCGACCGACTCGTCGTCGAGGGCCGGCGCTGGGGCGATGGTCGTGGGTGTCTCCTGGTGGGCGGTGTGGGGCTTTATGGGGTCCCATCGGTAGATGTTCTTCCGCCGCCACCTGGCCACGCGCTGATGCTTGGCGTCGGCATAGCTCTGGTCGGCGGGGGGGATCTCCACACGGGTTCCGCCGCCGCTGTTGAGCCGGCGCGTCAGGCTGGTGCATGTTACGGCGGCGCAGCAGGCGGAAAGCTTCGTCAAGGCGCTGTTGCTGTTCGGCGCTGGGGATGCGCTCTTCGGACAGCCATGCGGTGATCTTCCGGGGGTCCAGGAGGATTCCGCTCTGCTGCATCAAGGCGTACCCGGCGCGGGAGCGGGTCAGGTACAGCAGGTGGCTGCGGTGGCGTTCCCTGGGGGTGAGATACGGCTGGAAGATGCCAGCGATCTCGTCGAGGGTGGTGGTGAGGGCGAGCGCTGCGGGCACCCCGTGGGCTCCGAGTCGTCCGAATCCCATTGTTCGGTCTCCTGCAAGTCGTGCGCGTTCGCGTTCAAGGGCGGTGGGTCGAAAAGCGCGGCAAAGAGCCGGCTGGGGGAGGCACGCGTCGGCCTGCCATGTACGGACCTGAAGGGTTGGGAGGCGCCGCGCAAGGGGGTTCGGTGTGCCGTAACTTAGGCCGTGCGCGCCGGCGTTGGTGCTGCTTCCAGTCGTTACGAAAGCCTGGTTAAGCGAATCACCCAAACATTACAGAATCACCATGATCGCCCTATTTCACAATTTACATTGCCTTACCGCATCTTCAGGATGTTCCGCCTATGATGCTGCGCTTGTATCCCGACTGCCGCGTCCTCGCGTTCACAGGGCGGGAGATCCCTCCTCGGCCGCGTCCATCACTGCGGCGCTCTGGCCCGACCGGGAGAATCCGCAGGCGGGGCAGTAGCCCTCAAGCCCTCGGCGCTCCCCGGCGTCATGCACGCGGCGGTGGTCTTCCAGGCCGCCCTTCCTCGCACTTCCCACGCTTTTCACACCGGAGGTTGTGCCGCCGACTGCTTGCCGCGTCGGCAGCGGGTCACCCTAACGGAAGGGTCTGACAATTCCGCTCCCTACGGCATCCTCTAACCAGCTTTTCTCAGATCGGAGTTGGCCGATTTCCGCTGCGCCGTCGCCGACTGTTGTTGCGGTTGCAGGCGTGGCGATCCCCTGCTGTCGTCATCGAAGGCCTCGATGCACGGGCCTGAGCCGGATCCCCGGCTCCTCAAACGGTCTAACGAGCTCGTGCACGGTAGGTGGCGAGACGCCGAGGGCTCCTCCACGCCTGGTGCTCGCCTCCGTCGTCGTGGGTTCAGGTCCGCGGCGCTGTGGGACAGCAGGCCGGCGACGGCCTGGACGGTGTCACTGATGTGAGCACGGCGGCCGAGGCGGCGGGCCAGGGACCGCCAGTTCTTGAGGTTGGCGATGCCGTGCTCGACCCGGATGCGACGTGATGAGTGCGCCTTGCACTGTCGCTCGCGCATCTCCTGGTACCAGTCCGGGGCGTCCTTCTTGAACTTGCGGTGCGGTGGTGTCACCACGCGTCCACCGGTCGGAGCGCCGAGGCCCTCGTAGCCGGCATCGGCAACAATACGGTCCCCACCACCCCACCATGATCGACCTTCCGTGGCTCGACGTCTCACCGCATACCGTGCACGAGCTCGCTAGCGGCCGGGACTGACAATGGAGGCATGCAGGTGCGCGCCTCCGCCTCAAGAGCGCACAGTTGACCGAAATTCGACACACATGCACAGTCGGCTGCTTCCTCCTGGAGGAAGGTGCTGGTCAATGCGGACGTCCCCCTCATGGCTCGCCCGGGCATCGTCTGGTTCCGGACGCACCCACCAACAGCCGGATCGATTCTTCTGGGTGCCGTTGTCAGACCCTTCAATCACGATGCGCGCATGAGTCTCACATCGTCTCTCAAGGACCCTGGTTCCCCCATGTCCCGGTTCCTTTCGGAACATCTGCCCCAGCCTGAGAACGTGCTGGCCGACTATCGGCTGCGCGTGCGGCGCAGCACCGCGCACGTCGTTCCCGCCGCGCCGTCGGGACAGCGTCCTGACTGGCGGATGCTGGGCCATACGATCGACCACCGGCTGCGCATCAGCCTCGGAGCACCCACGGGCCAGCCCATCAGGGAAGGCGTGCGCCGCGCAGCGCTCGACGACGACGGCTGGCCCAGCCTGGAAATCATCAGCGCTGTCCAGGCGGCTGGCATGGTGCTGTTGGAGGAACTGGACCGGTACGAAGCGGCCGAGGGCCAGCCCCTGGCTCTTGAACCGGCGGCCGAGGAACGGCTCATCCGACTGTGTCACCTCGCTTCCGGCTTCGAAGCGATCTTCCGGCATGCGGGGTGGGTACGTGGTAACACTCTGGGCCTGTGCGAACCCGGAGCAGGCCTGGACGACCTGGCGGCAGCCGTTCCCGGCTATGTGGTCGACGACATCCGCGCACAGATGGCACTCGCCTCCGGCCCCGGCCCCTTCACAGCCCTGCGAAGCTTGCCGGCCGACCGGCGGATCTGCGGGCCCGTCTTCGACGGCAGCCTGCACGTCGGCGGCGCGGACGCCGACTTCATCCTCGACCGGGCCCTGATCGACTGCAAGGCCACCATCCGCCCCGAACGACTGGGCCGCGCCGAGATCTACCAGCTCGCCGGCTACCTCCTGCTCGACTACAGCAACCAGTACGCCATCGAGAGGGTCAGCCTGTATCTCTCGCGCCAGGGCGCCCTGATCGACTGGAGCGTGGCCGACTTCCTCGGCCTGCTGGGCGCCCGCCTCGAGCTGCCCGACCTGCGAGCCGCCTGCCGGCACGCTCTGACCGACGGCGACGAAGGCGCCCCACCACCCCCCAAGGACCAGCGCCGGCCACTCCCCCGCCCCCGCAGCACCGCCCCCGTGCAGGACTCACTCTTCGACTAGCGCACGCTGAGGTAGCGCGCACCGGCGAGGGAGCTGGACGGCGGGCCGCAGATTGTGTTCCTGCTGGCTGAAGGGACTCGGCCGGTCAGGGATGCGGTGCGTGGTCCGTCCCGTCCAGCGTCGTGCCCGGTCGCCGGGATCCGGCCGGGCACGGATCCTGCGCTGCGGGTCGTCCTCTGCGCTTTCCCTCCGGGGGGAACCGGCTGCGCAAGGTGAGCCGGTGAGCCGGGGATTCGCTCGGCGGCCCCGGGCAGGCTACCGGCTCCCGTCCCATCCTCAGGCAGGCGTCCACCGCGCGGGCCGGTGCTCCGGTTGGCCCGGTCAGCCGGAAGCGTCCGGTTCGTCAAGCCAGGCGAGGGCAGCAGGGCGGATGACGGGCTCACCGGCACCCGCCCTGCTGCGCACCCCGACGTCCTTTGGACACCCCGATCCCGATCATTCTCGGTTCCGCGTCCTACGACACGTCGTACACCGACCGCGCATCGCTACGGACCGGATCACCAGGATTTCTGCGCAGTGGAGCCTCATGCGCAGTCCACGGCACCTCTCCTGCATCGCGTTCGTCCTCCATCTCCGCCTCATCCACATCCAGAAAGGGCTGAAGCGTGGCCTGGAGGGCAGTGGCGCCGAAGGCGCCCTGCTCAACCAGCTGCCGCATCTCCATGGCCGTGCGCAGGTCTTTGTCGGTGCGAGGTCCAGGGGTCTCGGCTTCACCATGCAGTAGCCCTCTGCACGGCGGAGCCCGCCGGGCGCGGGTATGGCACTGAGGTCCGGCACCCCGGCGGGACCAGCCATAACAGCAAGCACGATCAGAACCCCTTGAGATTCCCATCACCAGGAGGGCAACACCCCAGTCCACAAAGGCCGGTCGTGATGCAGCTCCACAGGTGACTGACACCGGGATGCCCGACTACGCCTCGGTCTCCAGGGCAGCCCGCCAGACCGGGCTGTCGACGTAGTGGTTGTCGAACCGTTCCGCGGAGGCGGCGATCTCCGCGGGGTCGGCCTCGCCCCGCATCACCCGGCCCAGCAGGCGCAGGTAGTCGAACCGGCCCATGCCCGGCGTGAACACGAACAGCACGTCCGCCTCACCGTTCGGCGCCGCCGCGAAGGCGTGCGGGGTACGGGGCGGCACGGCCAGGAAATCACCGGCCTCCAGGACGGTGACCTCCTCACCGATCAGCACCTGCAGGGAGCCGCCGATCACGAAGAACAGCTCGGTCGCCTTGGTATGGAAGTGGGCGGGTGCCCCTACGGCGCCCTTGGCGAAAGTGGATCGATAGCTGGTGAAACCGCCGGTGGTGCTGTTCGTGTCGGCGAGCAGCGTCATCACACTGCTGGGGTCGGCACAGGTCTCGGCCTCGGTGTGACGGGTCAGCACCAGTGGTACATGGGTCTCTGTGTTCTTCATGTCGGGTCCTTCCTGATTCTCCAGAGAGGGTCGTGCAGGGAGCGGAGACATCTGCCGGTCCCCGGCTCGGGAAGCGGCGTGCGGTGGGCGTGGGTCAGCCGAAGATGACGGCGGGTTCGCCGGTGTACCAGGTGTTGTCGATGCGGAGCCGGCGGATGACCCATCGGTCGCCGTCGCGGACCAGGTCCACGTCGTAGGGGTTCTTCAGCAGGGCGTGCGTGGCGGGGTCGGCGATGAGCAGGTGCTGTGCTTCCACCAGGGCCGTGAGCCGGGCGGTGTCGCCGTCGATCGAGATACGCGTGTTGGTGATCTGGTGTGTGGTGTCCACCCGGCCGGTGAACATGGCCAGGATGGTGGTGACGATGGCATCGCGTCCGGACATCAGCGGGGGCTCTGCGCCCCATGCGGAGGCCGCGGGACGGAAATCCAGCTCGGCGTCGACGGCGAACGCCGAGGCGAAGAGTTCCTTGTCCTTCAGGTCCTGGCCCAGGCCGAAGCGGTGGAGTGCGTCGGTGATTTCCGCCCGGTCCCTCAGTTCGGCGACGGTCGCGGCGATGTCGTGCGCGGGGGCGGTCAGGGCGCGGTCGTGCGTGACGTACATGATGTTCTCCCGTGCGGGTGAGGTGCCCTGGCAAGGGCTTGGCTCTCATCGTGCTGAGGACCGCACAGAGCATCAACGCGCTTCTGGGCAACGACCGTGAAGCCACGATTAACGATGGGAGGGTGCGGGATGCTGGAGCGGCACGAGCTGGAGGTCTTCCTGACGCTTGCCGAGGAGCTGCACTTCGGCCGTACCGCCGAGCGGCTGCACGTCTCCACGGCCCGGGTCAGCCAGACGGTCGCCAAACTGGAGCGCCGCATGGGCATGCCCCTGTTCCACCGCACCAGCCGCCGGGTGGAACTGTCCTCGATGGGACAGCAGTTCCTCGAAGAGGTAAGCCCCGCGTGGTCCCGGATCACCGAAGCGTACGAGCGGGCCGTCCAGGCCGGGAAAGGGCTGACCGGGCTGTTGAGGATCGCCTTCACCGGACCTGCGGCGGGCCAGCTACTGGCCGGGGCCAAACAGGCCTTCCGCATGCGGCACCCCGACTGCGAGGTCGAGATCAAAGAGGCACACCTGCCACAGGTCCTGCCCTGGCTGCGCGAAGGTGAGGTGGACATCGCGCTCACCCGCTACCCGATGCGCGAGAAAGGTATCGTCACGGGACCCGTCCTGGTACGGGAAGCACGCATGCTCGCCGTGCCGGCAGAACACCCCTTCGCCCGCCGAACGACCGTCTCCGTCGAAGACCTGGCTCGCGTGACCCTGCTGCAAATACCCGAGACGCTCCCGGAACCCCTGCGCCGGGACCAGGCACCGAGCCAGACCCCCGCCGGGAAACCGATCAAGCTCGGCCCACCGGCCATGACACTCAACGAAACGCTGACACTCGTGGGAGCCGGAGAGGGAGCCTTCATCGTCGCAGCCCACACAAGACGGTATCTCGCCCGCCCCGACGTCGCATATATACCCTTCACGGATGCCACACCGGTGAACTGGGGCCTGATCTCGTCCATCGACAGTGCGACAGCCCGCACACGTGCTTTCAACGAAGCAGCACTCAGCCTCCTCCAGACACCAAAACCACACCCCTGACGCTTCGTGGCTATCGTCAGGCGCTGCGCGGCCGCCTGGAGCGCGAGGTGACGAAGCGGTGGCAGCCGCAGGTCCGCGCGAAGGTGAGGAAGAAGGGCGGCGACCACGACCGGGCTGGTCGTCTCCACCCGCGCGCACTTCGGCTTCGAAGCCGCCGGGGGTAACAACCGACGACGTCCGCATACGGGACATCACCCAGGCCTTCTCAGGGCGTGTCAGACGCCCACTCTCTGTCCACACGCGATCCGCGGCCTCCTGGAACATATGAGCGATCACAAGCAGCAGCCGGCCCCGAGCCGCGGCACAGTCCTGGAAGCCCTCGTACAGGCGGAGCGGCGGGTGTACACCCGGCCCGTGCCGGAATCTGCAAAGGCCCAGGTGAAATTTCTTCTCACGCGGGCGAAGGGGCCGGCCAAGGCCCTGGCGGAGCGCCTGGGCTTCTCACGCCGGACCGTGGAGCGCTACCGGGCCGGGAAGCTGACGACCCCGCAGAAGCGCCTCATGGAGCACGCAGGGGTGGCTGTGCGAGCGGTGAAGCGCGCGTCCCAGTGGGCGAGACGTGCCTCGTGGGCGCGGAGGCACACTGCGGTCGAACGCCTCACCGCGGGGAAGGGCGCCGGCGCACCGCTGCGAGGAATCCTGTGGTGAGGGCCAGCAGCAGCAGCGCGAGGCCTGCAAAGATCACAGGATTCACCCAGCCTGGCGCCAGCTCGGTTCCCACACCGTCCGATGTGACGCACTGGGCACTGACCGGCAACGTCCATCGCGTCACTATGTGATCGCCAGGTACGCCCTGCGCTGCGCACATTTGATCCGGGTCCAGGATGTAGAACCCCGACAGCACGCCCCACGAGTACGCTCCGAACGCCGCTGCGCCGGCCATGACCGCCAGCAGGACGGAGGTGGCGAGGTTTGGCAGGCGCCCGACCAGGATCGGTCGCTGCTTACGGACCCGTAGGACGAAGACGATGGCAGCGCCCAGGAGGACCCCGGGCGCCAGAAAGGGTGCAAAGAGCACTGCAAGGAACAGAAGATCAGCCACGTCTGCCCAGACATCACCCAGGGAGGAGCGGTTCCAGCGGAGGTGGTGACACCCGCCCAGCTGCCGCGGAAGACGAGTCGAACACACCGCACAAGAAACTGACCGTACGATTCACCCGACGCGGAATCCAGCATGGGTTCCCTCCGGGCAGGTGGTTGTGGTGGTCGGCTACGACGTGGTCACGGCGCCGGGGCTCACCGCGGCCGGTCTGCTGGGTGCGGTGAGCCGCCCGCACAGGCGACCGTGCCGTGCCGCTCGGAGTGGATCACCAGGCCGGGTGGGGTCGCGGGGCGTTTGGGTCAGCCGAGCGTGTACACGTAATCGTCGTACAGGCCCAGGAAAGCGCCGACGGCCAGGCCGACGATGAGGGCGTCGATGGCGAGGCCGAGGAGCAAGAGGGCCACGTTGAACACGGTCTCAACGGAATTGCGCAGCCACGACTGGCAGGCCGCCACGGTGCCAGGGCGCTCCGGGTGGTAGGCGACCGGGATGTCCTCGGCGCGGCTCTGGGCGTACATGGCACGGCTCTGGCCGTGCAGGTCCATGTACACGAAGTTCCCCGTCCCGCCGAACTCGTCGGTCGCGCCTTCGCGCCGTACCGCCACGACGGTGATGCCCTTGCGGGGCAGGTACCACTGCTTCCAGACGATCTTCAGCCCCATGTAGCCGCCCGTGGTGAGTGTAAGGCCGATGGGGAGAAGGACCAGGACCGACAACCCGAGGACCGCCTGCGACGTGATACCGACAGCCACAGCGAGCACGACGGTCACGAGGGCGACGGTCTTGAGCCAGAGCCTGAACACGCGCGTACGCCTGTCCTGCTCGGACTCGGGGGGCTCGGTCAGGGCGCGGACCGTGACGAGGGCCGAACCGTCGGCGGTCTCCCCGGCCTCCTCGGCGCGCTCGGGCAGGGCCGCGTTGACCGCGTCGGCGAAGACCGTGACGGCCGCCCGGCTCAAGCCGTCGACCCGGTGAACGGCCGGGGCCGTCCCGGCGGGGGCGGTGAGCTCCACGGCGACCGCGCTCCCTTCGGCGCGGATCCGCCGGACGGCCTGGAGCGGAATCCGCGTCTCCACGTCCGCCCGGCTCAGTACCAGGTCGTCGCCTTCGGATTGGAGGACGGCTCCGCCGGAACCACGCAGGACGGGTATGGGTGAGGTGAGGGACATGAGCGTGATCGTAAGCGCTGAACGGGCCTGTCTCTACTGATCATTTCAGAACTTGCAGCACACCAGGCACGACAAGATCATCTCGCCCGTGACCAGAAGGACGCATCAGGCGCGAAGGCTCAACCGCAGTCCGAGCAGGTGGCGTAGACGAGCAGAGGCAGCGCGGAGGTTGCCGAGCTTCCTCACCTCGTCCGCTTCAAGCTCCAGCCGGTCTGCGAGAGCAAGCACGGCGGCGTAGGGCCGTTCGCCCTCCTCGAGTTTCGCGGCAACGGCGCCGAGGACGGCTCGCAGGACGTCAGGGTTCGCGCCGGGATGTTTTGCCAGCAGACAAAGGAGCCGGTTGTCGTTCCAGATGCTGTCTCGGGCCGTGCTCAGCTCCTGCAGGGCGACTGGCGGGGTGTGGGGATTTGCAGCCAGGGCCTGCCAGACGAAGGGGTACGGACATTGCGCGAGACGCTGCAGCACAACGCTGTCCTTCTCCGCATGCGCCGACACTGCTCAGAACCCGTCCGCCCCTTGCTGAGAACACGATCATGAGGGACGGGCTGTTGCGGAGGTACGCGCGGTAGCACGGAGGCGGGGCGCCACTTCGCGGGCCACGTCGCCGGTGCGGCAATCGCACACCGTCGTGCCCACCGGCTCGCCCGTTGTCCGGTGGGGGTGTTCAGCGCCGCGTGGTGAAGCAATATCGGTTTCCGCCGTACAGCTTGGTGTCCGCGGCGAAGCCGGGTTTCTTCGGACGCGCGCGGTACCGAACCGGTCTTCCTGCCCAGCCCCTCGGACCGCAGATTCACGGCAGTTGGTTGAATGCCTGGTCGGCGTCGGCTGTGGCTTCGGGGTGGACGTCGTGGGCGGTGCGGCCGTGGGCGATCTTCTGCCAGTTGGTGCGGGCGAGCACCCGTTGGACCGCGAGTACCTGGGCGGCCAGCAGGCGTGCCTGGATGTCTTCGCCGAGGGCGGCCGCCAGTGCCTCTTCGTCTTCGAGTTGGTAGCGCGTGAGCCGTGCCGCCAGGCTCGGTGTGGTGAACACCAGCCGATGGAATGCCACCACCTCGGGATGGTCGTTGAGGCCGGTGACGGGGTCGTTCTGATCGAGGCCGGCCCGGAAGTGCTGGTGCAGCGCCGTCACCGGCCTGATGCCGGGTTCACGGTCCCGTACGACGCGTGCGGCCTCGCCCTGGTGATCCGCAAAGCGGTACAGCACCAGGTCTTCCTTGGTGGGGAAGTACCGGAAGAGAGTTGGCTTGGAGACCTCGGCCGCCGCAGCGATGTCGTTGACCGAAACGCGGTCGAAGCCGCGCTCCAGGAACAGCGAGACGGCCGCGCCTGCGATGGCGTCGCGCGTCCGCTCCTTCTTACGGGCCCGCAGTCCCGTCAACTCGCTCATCTGACCACTGTAACATTTGTGACTGAGTTGCATTTTTAACTGAGTAACGATTTCATGGGCGCATGAATCAGATAGACCACTCCCCCGTGCTCGTCACTGGGGCCACGGGCCGGGTCGGCCGCCTCGTCGTCGACCAGTTGCTCGACGCGGGCGTTACGGTCCGGGCCCTCACCCGCAGCGCTGCTGCTGCGGCGACTCTGCCGGCGAAGGCCGAGGTCTTCGTCGGTGACCTCACCGTGCCCGAGTCGCTCGACCCGGCGTTGAGCGGCGCCGGTGCGGTCTTCCTCGTCTGGACCGCCCCGCCTCAGACCGCCGCGGCGGTCGTCGAGCGGCTGGCAGCCCACGTGCGGCGGATCGTCTTCCTCTCCTCCCCGCATCAGACGCCGCACCCCCTCTTTCAGCAGCCCAATCCCATGGCCGTGCTGCACGCCGACATCGAAAGGCTCATCGCGGCCACCGGACTCGATGCGACGATCATCCGGCCGGGGATGTTCGCATCGAACTCACTGGCCTGGTGGGCGCCCGCGATCCGGGCCGGTGAAGTCGTGCGGTGGCCGTACGGCGCTGCCGAGTCCGCACCGGTCGACGACCGCGACATCGCAGCCGTCGCGGCGCGGACGCTCTCTGAGGACGGATACGTCGGGGGCGACTACGTCCTCACCGGCCCCGAATCACTGACCCAAGCCGCGCAGCTGGACGCCATCGGTGACGCCCTGGGGCGCCGGATCGCGTTCGAGGAGATCACGCCGGAGAAGTTCCGAAGCCTGTGGGCGGGTACGGCGCCCAGCTCGGCCGTCGACATGCTGCTCGCCGCGTGGAAAGCGGCGGTCGGGCAGCCCGCGTACATCACCACTGCGGTGGCCGACATTCTCGGGACATCGCCGCGAACGTTTCGCCAGTGGGCCGCCGACCACGCCTCCATGTTCACGGAGGGGTCGTAACCGCCGCGCCGGGGCGGTGAGGAGGCACGACAACCCGGACAGGACCGGCGTGCCCGCCACCTCGCCCATGCGGTGCGTAAGCCCCTGTTCGAACGTGTCGATCTCCCCGAGGGGTGGTTCGCTCCGCTGATGGCGGCAGCCGTGTATGACCCGGACCCCAGTTTCTGCCGCTGGTTTGTCGAGCCGGCGGTCTACGCATTCGGACGCCGCCGTGTGATGGCGGCCTTGGTCGACTACCTACGGATCGGCACGGATGCCGAGCGCGCCGGTGCCACGCGGGCCTGGTACAGCGCCCATGTGCCCTTGCGCGCAGACCGGTCTCCGGCGTACGCGCCGACCGAGGTACGTGATCCCGCCCTGGACGAGGCACAGGACATCAAGGCCGCCTGGCTGGAGGCATGCCTGCGGGTGTTCGCCGAATCCACCGACCTGCGGATGCGCCACCGTGTCCTGCTGGCTCTGCCGACCTCCAGCGCGGCCTATCCCCCATCGCTGTACGAACTACTTGAAAGCACACTCGCATCCGCCCAGGGACATCCCGACCCGCGCATCCGCCGCTGGGCCGCAGCAGCAGACCACACAGGAGCCTGGTGAGCCCGTGATGCCCAGCAACCTTCTGCCGCCACCATCGAGCGGTGCCGGAAACGGTCCAGCCAAGAAGTTGGGGAAGGACGCCGGCTCACTTTCCCCACGTCGAACCACCTGCACCTGTCCGCAATGCCCTGACCACGACCACAGGCCGGGCCGAAGCCCATGCCCGCCCGATGCCCCCGGGCCGGCCGTACGAGGGCCAACCTCGCACCGTACGCACCGCGCGTGCCGCCCTTCACCACCTGGGCGACCGGTGCGACTCGTTCGGCGGGTGCTTCGGAACCCGGCACGGGCGCAGCGGCCCGTGCCGGTTCCGGATGGCTCGCGGAGCCGTACGTACGCCGTCCCCGCCGCGTCGAAGTACGCGGTCAGCGGCTGTGCGACGGCTCCGCCCCAGGCAGGGCTACCCGTGGTACGTGATGTAGCCGTTGCCGTCGCGGTCGTTGCTCTTCTTGCTGTAGGAGTGGACGTCGGCGCGGGCGCCCGAGGGCTTGTACAGGTAGATGGTGTCCTTGTCGTTGTTCCAGATGAAGTTGCAGTTCTGGCGGTAGACCACGTTCTTGGCGTCGGAGTCGGTGCCGCGGTTGCCGCGAAGCTTTACGTAGTCGCCGGGCTGCAACGAGTGGGACTTGGTGAAGGTGAACCTGTTTCCGGCGGCGTCCTTCACGACGTAGCCCTTGAGGTTCACCGTCGCGGTGCGCGAGTAGTTCTTGATCGTCAGGTACTCGCTCGCGGCGTTGCCGCCCGAGCACTTGTTGGAGTCGCGGCCCGGAGCGTCGTACTGGACGCCCTTGATTTTCAGGGCCGAGGAGTACTCGGCCGCCTGGGCCGGGGCCCCGGCCACGAGACCGAGCGAGACGACCGAAGCCGCCGTCGCGGCGGCGGTCAGGGCATGACGGACACGCATGAGGATTCCCCCCTCTGTGGTGCGGATGCAGCGTGCCGGAGCCTATCGAGAAATATGACTATCTGGTGAAGGAATGCGGGAGAGGGCGTAGGCGACGGCGGTTGTGCGTGGCACTCTCCGTCCCTGCCAACCATCGCCCTTGGGAGGTGCCCTTCACGCACGGGCGAGCCGCACGGGCGAGAGCCGCGCCGGTATCCGGTGGCACCACCCAAAACGACGTGCGGTCGCTGCCCGGTCGTGCTGGGATCAATCCCTATGAACGACTACTTTCTCAGTGAAGCCGACTTGGTGGACAGGATGGAGCGGAACCTGGCGGAACACGCCTGCCATCTGCACCGAAGCATGTCCGGTGCGACCGTCGCGGAGACCGGCGATCTCCTGGTCGCTGACAGCGGCCTCGACGACGACACGTTCAATATCGTCGCCGCGGCCCGCTTCACCGCCGGCGACGCCGCAGCCCGCATTGCCGAGACCATCGGGGCGCTGGCCGGCACCGGCCGCAGTTTCTCCTGGTGGGTGGGGCCTGCCTCGACACCGACAGATCTCACAGCCCGCCTGACGGCAGCCGGACTGCCGGTCTCCGAGCATGAAACGGCGATGTGGGCCAAGTTGGACGGCGGCCTGCCGATCCCCTCCGTCCCGGGTCTGGACATCCGAACGGTGAATACGCCCGAGCAGCTCGCCGACTACGCCGCGGTCCTCGCCGCGAACTGGAATCCACCCGCTGAAACGGTCCGCGCCTTCTTCGCCCGGGCCGCGTCACAGGCGTTGGCCGCCACCTGCCCGGCCCGGTACCTGGTGGGCTACGTGGAGAACCGTCCGGTCTGCTCCGCCGAGGTGTTTCACCACGCGGGGGTCGCCGGCATTTACAACATCTCTACCCTGGCCGCCCACCGCCGGCGCGGATACGGCGGAGCCATCACGGTCGCGGCCCTTCACGCCGCCCGCGAGCGAGACCACGGCATCGCGGTCCTTCAGGCCTCGGCCGACGGTGAGCCCGTGTACCGCCGCCTGGGGTTCCGCGACTGCGGCCAGTTCGTCGAACACGCCCTCAATACCTGAACCCCGGCGGTTCCACGGACATCTGCAGCAATACAGGGAGGCGTAGCTATTACGGGGGCGCACACCTTGTCCGCACAGTCCCGGTTGGGGGCGAGGCGCAGCCGAGCCGGCCCTGGGCGGGCACCCGAGCCCTCTCCGCCGTGCGAAGCTGTGTGCCATGGCACCTTCGGTAGTCCGTGGACTTCCTCTGCCCGCCCTGCTGACGTCGCTCATTGCTCGCGACCTTTGGCGTCATCCGGGCGATGCGGTGCTGGTGAAGGCCATTCCGTGGTTCAAGGACCCACTTGGCTTCGTGTCGAACCCTGAGCAGATGGCGTACGCGTCCCAATCAATGGACATGTTCGCCGATGATCCACACTCCGCATTCTTTCGCCAGGCACGCGGAAGCAGGAGCGTCGCTCCGCTCGAGCTTCCATGGCTTGACGTTGACCAGGCAGTGCTGATCGCCACCACTCGCCATCCCGGTGATGACGGCGCCTTGGCTCTCGACTACCGGACCGACCCCTCGGACCCCCGCGTCGTCGGCAGTGACTTCTGGGCAGACCCCCTCCTGTGCGAGTGGCGAGTCGTAGCACCTACTTTCTCGGGCTTCGTCTCCGATTTGGGCCTGTAGCTGCTGCAGTCGTGTCTCGCTGCCGCGCCGCCGGTGACGTAGGTGCCTGGAGGACGGGCTCGGCTGTCGCTGACCACCTTCGGCCTTTGCCCGTCGCCCGCTGCGGGAACATTCGAGCGTGTGATTCTCGGACAGACACGCTCTAGCATGCAATGCGGCTCGACACCCCCAGTAGTGCGCCGGACCCGTTGGGGGCAGGGCCGGCGCAGTGTGTTGCTACGGGCGCGGGATGTCGGTGGTGACCTGGTCGAATCGGACGAGATGAGGAACGAAGGAATACGAGGGGTGCTTCGCCTGGAGACGTGCAGTGGCATCGTCCAGATACGCCCACATGTCGGCCGGGTCTGCGCAGACGCCGAACGTCGCGTCGCTCAGCACTTCCATGTCAGGGCTCCCGATGTATGCCACGTACTTGAGAGTTTGGCTGCCACTGGTCATGAGTGTCTCGGCCTCCTTCGAGGTGCTGTGTGGTGTGTGTCCGTTCTTGCCACCCGCGGGCTCGGCCTCGGCGGCCTGAGCGGTTCCGGTTGCCGTGAGAAGTGTCGATGCGACAGCTGCGCCGGTGGCACCCACGAGCGCGCGCCGGGAAATGTCTGACACGGTCCCTCCCCCTACTCTCGTGGCCCTCCTACGAGGGCTCACGGCTGACGCTACAACCGCGTCTTTGCCGGGGACGAGCCATTGCGATGAATGGCGCCCGTGGTTTGTCCCAGAGCCGAGCCCAGTCGGAAGCCGCGCCACACAACTCCGCTAACAGCGGGGCCTCCCTGCTGGACGTCACGCGGTTCGTCAACTCGATGACGCCTCGTCGCGGTCGCCTGCCCTCGTGCTGAGTGGTGGGCGCCAACGTCCTTTCGGAGAGGGCGCGTTGGTGTTCGTGTCGATCCATGATCAGTGCGGGGGCTTCCCCCGTGTTCGTTGGTACAGCCGATCGTCCGGCGTAAGCGATGGCATTGCTTGCGCTGGCCGGAATACGCACCCACGGTCGCCGGTTGGAGCAGAACGTGCATGATCCTCAGACGTCGTACGACGGCATACACCCCCTGCTTGCCGAGCGTTTCAGCCCCTACCGGTTCGATGCTTCGGCGGTGGTCGACGACCGTGCCCTCGGGCTGCTGCTGGAAGCCGCGCGGTGGGCACCGTCCGCAGGGAACTCTCAGCCGTGGGGCTTCTTCGTCGGCAGGCCCGGTGAGCCGAAGCATGATCGGTTGCTCCCGTACCTGGCACCGAGCTCGGCTCGCTGGGCGACGGATGCGGGCCTGCTCGTCGTCACGCTGACGCGCCGATACGTCGATGACACACAGCTGACCTACTCCGAGTTCGCGGACTACGACCTTGGTCAGGCCGTCGCTCACCTGACTGTTCAGGCCCAGGTTCTCGGACTTGCCGCGCACCAATTCCGCGCCTTCGACCTGGAAGGGCTCACCAAGGAGCTGGAACCGAACCCGGGCTGGGTGATCGTCTCCATGGTCGCGGTGGGCAAGGCGGCTGACGGGCCTTCAGAGGGCCGCGACCGGCGAAGCGTCGCGCATTTGCTCTCCGCCCCCTGGTCGCCGGCGGAATAGACGGCGGGTCGCGTGGCGCCGGGCGCCGTACTCCGATCGCTCCCCCGTCGCTCGGTTGCACCCTCGATGGCGGCTACTCCGGCTGCGTTGTTGTGCGGGCCGACGGGCGATAATCGTTCTGTGGACTGGTTGGAGCGGGCTCGGACGGCGGAACAGCTTCAAGAATGGGACGTGGCTATCGCGCTGGTACACCCGCGTGCCGAATGCTTCTCGGACGATCCCGACATGCACGACAACCACCTGTGGCACATGGATCTGCTGGCCCGGGCAGGACGGATTCCAGAGCTTACGAAGCGTGCCCTCACGGACAGCCACGCACGTCGGCGGCTCAACAGATTGCTTCGAGAACGGGGCATGGCGGCGGCGCTGCGCGACCGCGCCGAAGAGGGTGACCGTGGCGCCTTGTACGTGCTTGTGCGGCTGCTGTGCGAGACGGGTCGGGTGCAAGAAGCCGAGGGGGCGATCCAGGAGATCGGACCGGACGACCAGTACGCACGTGACATCGTGGCAAAAGAGCGTCGGCTGTAAGGGCGCAGCGGTCTGCCGGGCCGTCGCCGTCCTACCGACTGCGACGGGCCCCTTCCGTACGGTACGAGGCGGGTCCGTGCCACGGCGCCGGAGCGAGCATCACCCGTCGTGGGACCTGCAGCATCACCCGGACCGGCATCGACGTCTGCCGGGGAGCCGGTACGCGTGGCGGAGGCGGTGGAGGAGCGGAAGGGTGCCGATCACCAGCGCGACCCGCGCCGGCGCGGCCTCCCTTCCGGAGGGCGGCGCCGGCGTCAGCGGGGTCGGCAGTCGGTCAGTTAGGGAAGGAGAAGTACAGCGTCTCGCTGTAGAAGGACGCGAAGTGGTTCTGCCAGTCGGTGCGCAGTGCGGTCAGCCAGTCATCGTTTCGACCGGCGATCGCCGCCTCGGCCTTGGCCACGGTGTCGGGGATGTCGGTCGACACCAGGTACTGCACGCTCGCTACGGGATCGTCGCCCTCCATCGAAACGATCTCCCCGGTTTCGAGGATGAAGTACTTCGCCTGCTGCTTCTCGAGGTGGGCCGTGGTCCTGGCCACGCACTCGTTGAACTCGGCGTCGTTCTCCAGGCCCTTGCCGACCGCGTGCAGCAGGTCACGGAGCAAGGCCGCCCCATCGGCGTAGTCCGCGGCAATGCCGATGCGGGGGTTCCAGATCATGGACGGGACGATCGTCGTCCCTCGTCCCACCAGAAGCTTGTGCGCGAGCGGAATGGCCCAATTGTGCTCGGATATGCACCGGATTGGTTTGGGTATGTCCGCCTCGTTCGGCGTCGAGTCGGCGGCGTAGAGATACGAGCGATTTGCCATGGTGGGGACGCTAGCACCGGGGACCGACAACGCCGGAAACCGGCAAACCTTCGTACCGCCCACTCGGCTCGGTCGGCTCACCACTACCGGGCTCCCGTTGGAGGCACGTTGTTCGGCCGTTGGACCAGGTCCAGAACGGCGCGGAGAGCCTCGGCTGCTTCAACATCAACTCGGGCGGCAACACCCCCGATCTTCGGCTGGTGGTGGCGGGGCGAGCTCACGGTCAAGGCGTACAACAGCTACAACTGCGAGAACAGCTACAGCTGGGGAACCCTCGTCTCCGTCCCGTACTCCCAGAGCGGCGACTGGAGACCTACGTCACGGGTTACCAGAGCGGTTGCCCTGATTGGCGTCGGCTCGTTGCGCCAGGCACGGGCATAGCCCCAGGCGCGTGCAGAGGTCCTCCACGCCGGGGCGCATCACGCTCTCGCCGACGACGACGGCGTCCCCCACTCCTCGCCCGTTTCCACTGCGGGCAGCATGCCCAAGACTGGGATCGGCCTTCCGCACCCCGCCACCGGAGCGCGGCAGCCTGCCGGACGGCTGCGGACCGGTGCGTGTACCGGGTGGCTGTACGTGGGTCGAGTTGTCGGAGGTGGCTTGTACTCTGCACTCAGTCGACGATCACGGCTGTGGGGGCACGGGGACTTTCATGCATGACGTACATCCGATCCGAAGCCGCAGGCCGGGCCTCTCGGTCGGTGCGCGCATCATGGCCGTGGTGCTCCTCGTCGCGGTCGGTGCCGTCGGCGCCTGGCTCCAGCGCGACTCCGGCGGTCGGAGTGCGCCGCCTCGTACGGAGTTCGCCGCAGGCAATCCGCCCGCCGGTCTGCCCACCGCGCTCACCACCGGCCAGCATCTGCGCTGGTCCCGCTGCACCTCACCGCCCCGCGCGCGTACGGGATACGACTGCGCCGTGATGAAGGCTCCCCTCGACTACCGGAAGCCGACGGGCAAGACCATCGACGTGTCCCTGATACGTCGGAAGGCGACCGGGTCGAGCGCCCGGCGCATCGGCTCGCTCGTCCTCAACTTCGGTGGTCCCGGTGTGTCCGGCGTGAGTGGACTGCCCGATCACATCAGACAGTACGAGTCGCTTCTCGACCGCTACGACCTGGTCTCCTTCGATCCGCGCGGCGTCGGCGCGACCATTCCCGTGCGCTGCGGGAAGACCGCAGACGACATGGGCTATGAGGGGGCCGACGCCTGCGCGAAGCACTCGGGGGCGATCCTGCCGTACATCGGCACCTCGCACACCGCCCGCGATATGGAGCTGATGCGCTATCTCCTCGGCGACAAGCGGCTGCACTACTTCGGTGTGTCGTACGGGACGGCGCTCGGTGCCGTCTACGCCCATCTGTTTCCGTCGCACGTGGGACGACTAGTCCTGGAGGCGTCCGTCGATCCGACCAAGGACCTCACCGAGGAGCAGGTGTCGCAGGTCAAGGCGGTGCAGGCAGCCTTCGACAGGTTCGCTGAGCATTGCGCGGCCCGTATGCGCGACTGCCCGACCGGCGACGGACCGAAGGAGGCGGCGCGGCGCATGACGCGTCTGGCCGACCGCCTGGAGAAGAAGTCCGCCCCGGCGGCTGCCGGGAGCAGCCTCGACGCCGACAACCTCGCGTACGCCGTCAGCGGCTTCCTCGACCGCGGTACGGATGGCTGGTCGCCGCTCGCCAAGGCCCTCACCGCGCTGATCGACCACAATGACGGCGGCCCGCTGAGCGAAGGCCTGGACGACGGTGGCGCGGCCGAGGCCGCCGACGCGCCCCACGACAACGGCCGCACCGCCCTGACCGCGATCACCTGCGCGGATTCCAGCCTGCGGCCCGATGTCGAGCGCCTCGCCGAGGACGCGGCACGCGTCGAAGCCGCCTCGCCCGTCTTCGGCGCGGCCTGGTCCACCGGGGTGTACCTCTGTTTCGAGTGGCCCTTCGACGGCGAGCGCGCCACGCTCCAGGTGGACGCGGGCGGTGCGGCACCCGTCCTGGTGGTCGGCGGCACCGGTGATCCGACCACCCCGTACGCCGGAGCCCGCCATATGGCGCGGGACCTGGGCAAAGGCGTCGGCGTGCTCCTGACGGCCGAGGAGGAGGGACACGGTACGTATCCGGGGAACCGCTGCGTCGTCGAGGCGGTCGACCGGTATCTGCGGACGGGCCGCACCCCGGCTCCGGGGACGGTGTGTGAGGGGAGCATGTCCTGACGGGGCCGAGGCGTGAAGCGCTTTCTGCTCGACCGCGTCCAGGTGTGCGCCATCCTCGGCTCAGCGGGCGCCCGCCAGAGGGCAGGCGCGCCGGCCGAGTTCACCGTACGATCACGATGACGTGCTCTTCTCCTCCTCGGGCTCGTCCGGGTGGACCACACCGTCCTCGTCGAGGCGGAGGTGCAGGACGGCTGGAGGCTGGGAGGCGATGTCCGAGGGGCGCTGGGATTCCGGGCCGTCCGGGCCCCAGCGCACCAGGCGCCGGATACGGGCGATCCGGTACGTGGTGCCGTGGGCCTCGAGCTCGTTGAGCATGCCCTCACGGAGCCGGTCGGAGGCCGCCGCGTACTCGGCCAGTTCCGCGACTGCCGGGCTGGTCCCCTCCGCGACGACGCTGTGTGCGTCGGTGTCCATGAGGGCGCCGATGGGGATCAGGCCCCGCATGCGTGGCTCCCACACGGTCAGGATGAAGTTCAGGGACTTGCGCGCGTCGTGCGGGGTGGCGTGCAGCCGGCCTCCCATCGTCCAGCCCTTGTCGCCGGAACGCTCGACGACCATGAAGCCGGTCGGCATGAGCACGACGTCGGGGTGGGTCTTCACGGCCCGAGCGGAATCGCGGCGTACGTTGTCGGGATATCTGCTCCCGGTGTAGGCGAGAGACCTCAGAGACAGCCGTTCCACCCCCTGGACCGGAGACAGAGGCGCGTCCGGGTCGAGGACCAGGCCGTCATCGACACCCGGACCACTTGAGTGGTCCCAGGTCGGGTTGAGCGGTTCCACATCGGTGGGCCGCGGAAACTCCAGGCCCCCGTCCGCGTTCATGCCCGCGTACTCCTCGGCGCGCACCACGCGGTATCGGGTATCGAGCACCGTGAGATCGGTGAGTTCTTCGGTCTCCAGCCGGCTGACCGCCGCGAGCAGCGCGCGCCGCTCCGTCTTGTCCTTCGCGTCGTCCTTCGCCCTGAACCACAGCCGCGAGTTCAGCTCGTCCCGCGCCACCTGCGGACAGCTGTGGGTCACCTCGATGACCACCCGCCACCGTCGTCCCTCCCCCTCCTTCTGCGAAACCACCCCGAAGACCGGTCCGCGTACCGCCACCGTCTGGCGCAATGCCGCATCGCGGGCGTCGGCCTCCATCGCGGCCTCGACGGGCTCGACCGGAATTCTTACGAGAACGGGCTGCTGGCCCATGGCGTCCTGTTGCCTCATGCCCACATCCTGGTGACAACAGGCAGCCCTTCAGGGCGATTTGCCGCAAGACCACTCCCCCGTGGCTGGTGGGAGCCACGCACCGTACGAACAGTCGCTCCTCAGTCGTACATCTGCACGACCACACGGATGTCTACGGGTCCTTTGGCGTGAAAGACTGTTGCCGATCACGGCTTACTCCCGCATAGTTCCAGTTTTCAGGCTGGCAGGGGCTGGTCCCGCAGCGTTCTCCCTTGAGCGCACCGCCGGGTCGGCGGCACGTTCAGGAGATTCGATGGCAACGCCGGAGCAGCACGAGGACCGCTGGGGCCAGGGCGGTGTGTTCGGTCCACCACCTGGTGGGCCCTGGCAGGCACCCCATGGGGGGCCCGTGCCGCCGGTGGGGCCGTACCCGCCCTTGCCGCCGCATCCTCCTGGCCCGCCCGGTGGGCCCGGAGGGCCTCGTAAACCATTTCTCCGCGTGGGCAAACCTGCGGTGCTGCTGCTCACCGCCGGCGTGGGTGTGCTCGTTCTCGCGCTCGTCGCCGGACTCGGCCTTCTCGGCGACGACCACTCCCGTTCTCCCGCTTCGTCCGACGACGCCGGGCAGACGAAGCCCGATCCCCGGCTGCTCGCGCCCTACCGTCTCGCGCTGGTCGACCTCGTCACCGCACCGGGGCTGCGCTACAAGGACGACCTGCCGGGCGGGATGATGGAACGCGAGGTCACCGTCACCTCCGCCGGGAGCCGCTTCGGCAGCAACGGCTTCGGCAGTGCGGAGCTGGACCGCGAATTCCTCAACGTCGGAGGGAAGACGTTCACCCGGTGGCGTCTGGACCCTGCGGCCGAGGCCGGAAAGAAGAAACCGAGCAGGTGGGACGCCGGCGCGGACGTGAACGACGGGCTCACCGACGAACTCACCGAGCACCGGCCGGCTCCCCCGGAGCTCGCCGCGTCGCTGCTGCAAGCCCTGGCCGACCTGGAGGCCAACCCCGGTAGCGACGGGTACACCTCCGAGCACCGCAACGTCGATGGTGTGCCCGCCCGTGCCCTCGATACGCCGGCCGGGCGCATGGTCATCACGGCCGGCGAACCCTACCGGCTGCTGCGGCTCGAACGGCCCGAGGGCGCGGCAGCGGGCGGGTCCGCACGGACGGTGAACTACGCCGTCCCGGCCGAGGACGACGCGGAATCCACGGGGAACGGTCCCTTCGACGGGAAGGACACCGTGGCCCTGGACCTCGAACCGGTCGGTCCCGCAGAAGCCCCCGCGATGTACGACACCCTGGAGAAGCAGACCAAGGAGCTGAGCCAGGCGGGAGACAGCGGCATCTCGCTGTCCATGCGGGGCGACGGATCGGTGCGGTGCAGCGCCGGCGGCTGCACGGCCACGGGGCACTTCTCGGGGCAGATCACCACGGACGCCAAGGCACGGCTCACGGGCGGTCGCATCACTGCGGTGATGACCTCCACCTTCACCATCGACGGGCGTTCCGGCGGAAGTTGCACGAGTCCGGCGGCGACGTTCCCGGTCAAGGGCGGGGGCGTCTCCGGCCGGCTCACCTGTTCCAACCCGGGGGCGGGCGGCACCTTCGTCTCGGTGGAGGCCCAGAAGAAGTCGGAGGCCCGCGCCCGTTCGCGCGCCAACGGCGGCCGGCCCGTGCGGTACACGATTCCGCTGCGGGCCAACTCCCTGATCAGTGCGCGAGCTCTGGCCACGGTCGAGGTCAAGAGGCTCGTGAAGCAGGTCGGCAAGGAACGCGGGGGCGCCGAGCCGTGCTCCGCCTTCCGTGACTTCCGTTCCGGATTCCTCGCGCCAGAAGCCGCTACGGGTGGCGCGATGCGACAGGTGCGTACGGAGCTGGGGCCGCCCGCTGACCGGGCGGCTGAGCGCAAGAAGGACCCGCTCAACTTCGGCAGCAATTACACGGGACGTCTCGACCGGTTCGAAATCGGCGGAAAAACGGATTTCGAGATCCACGTGTACAGGAGCGGCAGGGAAATCGGGATCTTCGGCAGTAACGGGTGGTTCGCCAAGCACGGGAAGAGCGCAGATGTGCAGGTGCCCCGCGAAGTCTACAATCTCGTCAAGGGACTGGCGGTGGGTGAGCTGAGGCGCGACGGCCGCATCGGCTCCAAGGGCACGGAGAACATCAAGGGCGACAACTGGAAGCGCAAGCGCATCACCGGTGGCTGCTGATGAAGTACGTTCAGGTGCGACCGCTGCGGGACATGTACGGCTTCCATCTCGACCCGCGCGCATACCTCAGCGCTCTTCCGGACATCGTGCGGGACCTGCCCGCCGGCGCGGCGGAATTCGTCTCGGACCCCGACCACTACGACTTCAGCGGTGCGCGGTGCGTGAAGGACCTGACGCTCCAGCGGGTGGATGTGCACGAAGGGCCCGGAAGCGTGTCGGTCGAATTGTCACTGGCCCCGAATGAGTGGAAGCATGAAAGCGGTCTGCGTATTCGGTACTCGGACGTTCAGTCCTTCTCGGTGAAGGCTGAGCAAGCCGGACTCGCGGAGGTCTCCGGTTTCGGTGGAGTCGCCGATGCCGCCGCGTTCGCTCAGCGCGTCGACGAGCTTCCTTCGCTGGGCGATCTTCAGCTGGATGAGGTTCTCCCGCACCCGCACGGAATGTCGCACGAGATCGCCTTCACGGAGGGGGTGCTCCGTGTGGTGAGTGGTGACCTGGTGGCGCGGTGGGATCGGCCCTCGCCGCCGGCGTGAAGCGCTCCACCCGACGACCGGCGACCGACGACCGACGACCGCTTTCTCAATACGCCATGTGCCGGACCAACTCGTGTGAGCGCTGCCTGAGTGCGGCCGTCCACTCCCGGGCCTGCGGGTCCGATGTCAGCCTGATGTAGTGGCTCTCGGCTCGCTCGGCCGCGTACCAGCTCACCTCGATGTTCGCTATCTCGGCCAGAGCGAGCACCGTGGTGAGGAACCCCTCGGACAGGGTGGCCATGACGGCGTGCCTGGTTCTGCTGTGCCAGGCGAGCAGGGCGTCGACGAACGCCGCGAATGCGACGGGGTCGATCCGGCACTCGTCGTCCGCCATGGGGCCGATGCCGGAGGGCAGCCCCACTTCTGCCTCGTAGATGGGTAGTTGGCTCCTGAAGAGGTGGGAGGCTCCGTTCGACGGGTTCCACAGGGTTCGGTCACCTATGCCGTAGTACTGGCTCATGTCAGTCCCTCACTGCTGTCGCGGGAAAACGACATTACGTTCACTCGGCGCTCGTGAGGGGTGCGCCGGCGGTTCCCGTCGGTTGCCGGAGGCCCTGGAGCAGAAGCGCGATCAGACGGCGGGGGTCGTAGCGGGGGTCGTTGCCGTGCCCGATGCAGAGGTTGCCGACGCCGCGCATCAGCTCGTACGGCTGTGTGCCGGGGCGGATGTCGCCGGACTCGACCGCCGCGTCGAGGAGTTGTGCGCAGACCGGCAGCAGGCGGTCGAGGAAGTAGTCGTGCAGCGCGGCGAAGCGGTCGTCGTCGGACTGCAGGGCATCGGCCAGGCCGTGCTTGGTGACGAGGAAGGCGACGAAGAGGTCGATCCACTCGCGCAGCGCGTCGAAGGGGGTGTCGGCGCCGGCCAGCAGGTCGGGGCCGGCTTCCGCGCATGCCTCGATCTGGTGGCGGTAGACGGCCGTGATGAGGTCCGCGCGAGTGGGGAAGTGGCGGTAGATCGTGGCCATGCCGACTCCGGCCCGAGCGGCGATCTCGCGGATCGGCGCGTCGACGCCGGAGGTGACGAACACCTCCGCGGCGGCGGCGAGCACCGTCTCCCGGTTGCGTTGGGCGTCGGCCCGCTTACCTCGGGACGGCGGCTTCCCCGCAGGACTGTCCATGGCCACCCGTGCACTCCCTCGACCACCGATTGACAAAGCGGAACAGCGCTCCGGATACTAAGTGGAGCGGCGCTTCGTTTCAGCTTAGTCGAAGCGGGCGCTCCTGTCCGCCCTGCCCTCCGCCCGTCGCCACGGCCGGTGGAGGCGGGTGCCACCGAAAGGAAACCCCCTGTGAGCACAGCCAACCCCGTTGCCGCCGACTCCTTCGTCGCCCCCGTTCCGGTCCTGTCCTTCGGGCCCGTGGTCCTGCCGGTGCCCGGACGCCCCGTGGATCTCCAGGTGCGTGTGTCCGCACCCGCGACCGGGACCGGCCTCCCGGTCATCCTTCTGTCCCACGGCCACGGCCCCTCGAACCACCTCTCCTCGCTCCATGGGTACGCGCCCCTCGCCGACCTCTGGGCCGCTCAGGGCTTCGTCGTCGTCCAGCCCACGCACCTCACCTCGCGCACACTGAGCCACCTCGTCGCCGACGCACCCGGAGCGCCCGACTTCTGGCGGTCCCGTGCGGAGGACATGACCCACGTCCTCGACCGGCTCGACATACTCGAGCACACTGTGCCGCAGCTCGCCGGGCGGGTCGACGCGTCCAAGGTCGCCGTCGCCGGCCACTCGCTCGGCGGCTTCACGGCCGCCCTTCTGCTGGGCGCGGGCCTCACCGACCCCGACACCGGTGATCTGGTGCACCTCGTCGAGCCCCGGATCAAGGCCGGTGTGCTGCTCGCCGCGCCCGGCCGGGGCGGCGACGCGTTCAACGGGCCCATGGCCGAGCAGTGGCCGGTCATCGGCGGCGTCGACTTCTCGACCATGGCCGCGCCCACGCTGGTCGTCGCCGGTGACAAGGACGACTCGCGGCACTTCACGGACATGGGGCCGGAATGGCACGCCGACCCCTACACGCTCGCCCCGAGCCCCAAGAGCCTGCTCACCCTGTTCGACGCGGAGCACGGACTGGGCGGGGTCGCCGGGTACGACGCCGCCGAGACCACCGACGAGAACCCTGAGCGGGTCGCGGCTCTCGCGCGGCTCGCCGCCGCCTTCCTCCACTCCGCGCTCCACCCCGGTGCCACGGCGTGGCAGACCGCGTGCGAGGCGCTGGCGGCCGACCACCATGCCGTGGGGCGCGTCGAATCCAAGTGAGCCCTCGCGGCCGGGCACTGCGGACGCAACCCCTGCCGGCAAGCCCCTCCCCCCAACTCCCCTAATCATCAACCGGATTAGTCATTTTCTTGAGTATGATGCGGTGACGGATGTGGGAGGGGGGCTGCTCGATGGCGTTGCGGCATGCGGTGTTGGCGGCGTTGCTGGACGGCGAGTACAGCGGGTATCAGCTGGCGAAGGCGTTCGACATCGGTGTCGCCAACTTCTGGCACGCGTTGCCCCAGCAGTTGTACGCGGAGCTGACGAAGCTCGAGCGGGAGGGGTTGGTCGCGGGCCGGGAGGTGGTTCAGGAGACTCGCCCCAACAAGCGGCTGTTCCGCGTCACCGATGCCGGCCGCGCCTTGTTGGAGGAGTTCGCCTCCACCACGGCGAAGCCCTCGTCCATCCGCGACGATCTGATGGTCAAGGTCCAGGTCGCGGACCGTATCGGCACCGCGTCGGTCATCGAGCAGCTCGACGACCGGGCCTCGGCGGCCGACGCCAAGATCGAACTCCTCGAAGCGTTGCTGCGCAAGCTGCGCGGTGATGTGGAGGAAGAAGAGTTCCTGCGCGAGGGCACCCGGATCGGACCGTATCTCACGTGTCTGCGCGGTCTGGCGTTCGAGCAGGGTCACAGGGACTGGTGCCGGCGGATGGCCGCGGTACTGCGAGGAAGGCAAGCCGCCCATGTCGAACGGTGAATACCTGCGCTACGTGGCCCTGGGCGACAGCCAGACCGAGGGGCTCGGTGACGGGGACGACACGACCGGCCTGCGCGGCTTCGCCGACCGGCTCGCGGAACACCTGGCAGTGGTGAACCCCGCACTGCGGTACGCCAACCTGGCGGTACGGGGACGGGTCGCGAGCCAGGTACGCGAGGAACAACTCGCGCCCGCGCTGGCGATGCGCCCCGACCTGGCCACCGTCGTCGCCGGGGTGAACGATGTACTCCGGCCCCGGTTCGACGCGGCCGAAGTGGCCGGGCACCTGGAGGCGACGTTCTCGGCGCTCACGGCCTCCGGGGCGCGGGTGGTGACCGTGACCTTTCCCGACCTGGGCAGGATCGCGCCCCTGGCCCGGCCCCTCAGATCGCGGGTCTTCGCCCTCAACGCCCACATCCGTACCGCGGCGGCCCGTCACGGGGTGACGGTCGCCGAGACGGCCGACTACCCGGTGACGACCGACTCGCGTCTGTGGACGGCGGACCGGCTCCACGCCAGCCCGCTGGGCCATGAGCGGATCGCCGCCGCCCTCGCCCACGCCCTCGAACTCCCCGGTAGCAGCGACGCGTGGACGCTCCCGCTGCCTCCCCGGCCCGTCCCGCCGCTCCGGCAGGTGGTGGTGGCCGAGGCACGCTGGGTGGGCGGGTTCCTCGGCCCGTGGCTCGGACGCCGTCTGCGGGGCCGCTCGTCGGGCGACACCAGGACCGCCAAGCGCCCCGAGCTCCTGCCGCCGGCTCCGGTCGCGGCCGGCCCGGCGGACACCGGCCGCGATCCTTCGTAGGGCGGCGCCGACCCCGTACGCGCCCCGCCCCGCCTACCCCTGCCGAACCGGCTGGGTCAGGTTGATGGCGTTGCCCGCCGGGTCCTTGATGTGGGCCACTCGCTCCCCCCAGGGCATGTCGGTGGGACTGCCCTGGGTAGAGCCGCCCAGGGCCGTCACCCGGTTGAACGTCTCGTCCACGTCGCTCACGGCGATGCTGAGCAGAATGCGCGGTCCCGCGTCCGGCCGGTCGTCGGGCCGCTTCTTGGTCACCAGCCCCAGGTCGGTGTCACCGATGCGCAGGCCGCGGTAGAAGGCGGGGCCCTTCTCCGGAATGCGGAAGGTTTCCTCCGCGTCGAACAACCGCGTGTAGAAACCCAGCAGGGCGTCCGGGTCGGCGGTGAGGATCACTGGCTGGATGGTGGACATGGTGCTCCCGTCTCGGCGGTCGTGTAGGGGGTAGACCGTTCGAGACGAGAGAAGTCATCGGGATTCCCCGCCTTCTCCTTCCCAGGTCGCGGTGTCCGGATCGATGCCGTGGGCGCGGGCGTCGGCGTCGATGACGCGGCGGAACCATGCGGCCAGGCCCGTACGGACGCCGTCGTAGTGGGCGGCGAAGCCCGGATCGGACTCGTACATGCGGCCGAGGCACACCTGCATCTGCCGGGTGAGGGGGAAGTAAGAGGCGAAGACCTCGCGGTGCCGCTCGGCGAGGCGGCCGGCCTCCGGGCTGCCCGGTGTGACGCCCGCGTCCATCGCGTCCGCGAGGGCCCGGTCGAGGCGGGCGACCTCTTCGGCGATGGCCTGCCACTCCTCCGGGCCGCGGGAGGCGGCGCGCTCGGCGTACTGCCGCCATTGCGTCGTGTCGCCGTAGCGCCGGCGGGCCGCGGCCGGTCCGTCCGGGTCCCACTGCGGGCCGAAGATCGCGGCCTGCTGCTCGACGGTGAGCGTCAGGCCGCGCTCATGGGCCTCGATCATGCGGTCCAGGCCGGCGCCGAGCCGCTGGAGGCGGTCGATCCGTTCGGCGACCTGGTAGCGCTGGGCGCGCAGTGCGCCGGTGACGTCCGAGGCCGGGTCGTCAAGGACGGCCCGGATTCCGTCCAGGCCGAGCCCCAGCTCGCGGTAGACGACGATGCGGTGCAGACGTTCCAGGTCAGCGGCGGTGTAGAGCCGGTATCCGGCGGCCGTGCGCAGCGACGGCCGGGCCAGGCCGATCTCGTCCCAGTGGTGGAGCGCGCGGACCGTCACGCCCAGACGCTTCGAGACCTGTCCGACGGTCAGGCCATCGGCGTCAGTGGTGTCAGGCATGCTTCACATTGTCGCCGTGCCCGTCGTCGGGGGCGGTGATCCCCATGGCCGCGAGGTTGCGCGCCTCCTCGCTCGCCGGGTCGTACGGCTTCGCCGCGGTGAACACGACGCGGGCGTTCTCCGGGGTGACGACCTCCACGTCGCGGGTGTTCCAGGGGGTGTCCCTCGGACCGTCGACCGAGCCGGGGCGCAGGGCGCGGCAGGCCGCGGCGAGGGGTTCGATCTGGCCGAGTACGCCGGAGAAGCTGAAGCTCATCGCGGGCGGCTGCTCGGGGACGGCGTCCGCCGCGACCAGGAGGACGTCCTGGAAGGCCCATCGGCGCAGGTGCACGAGGGTGCCGGGGATGCCGAACAGCTCGAAGAAGCCGAGACCGCGTACCCAGAAGTCGGTCGATGCGGCCAGGTCGGTGGTGGGGATCGTGACGAATGCGGGCATGCCGTAGATGCCGTGGAACGGCTCCGGCGGAACGGCGTCCGGGCCGGGTGCGGGGACGGGGCTCATCTCGAACGCGTTGTAGTAGTCGCTCATGGGTCCACCCTGTGGCCTCACGCGACGTGAGGGTCAAGTCGGAACCGTGGGCCCCCGGCGTCGGGTGCCGGCCCGCTCCGCTCCCGACGTTCAGGGCGCGACCGGCTGCGCTCCGGTCCGGGTCAGGAACTCCGTGAGTACGTGGGCGAGCCGTTCGGGCTGGTCCTCGGGGACGAGGGTGGAGGAGTCGGTGATCTCGACCAGGTGGCCCCTGGGGTACAGGTCGGCCAGCCGGGGGCCGTGCTCGCGCGGCATCAGCCGGTCCTCGGTGGCCCAGACGACCAGGACCGGGCGGTCGAATGTCCGCAGCCGCTCGCTCCAGGCGAGCAGGGTCTCGCGTCCCGGTGCCCCGGTGGCGAATTTGGCGAAGTCCCGGCGGATTTCCTTGCTGCGGGTGGCGGGGGCGAACCAGTCGTCCACGATCTCGTCGGGAATGCCGCGCAGGCTCATCCCGCCGTAGCCGCCCCGGTGGTGGCGGAAGGCGGGGACGCGCATGAGCCTTGTCAGCAGCCACACGCCGCCGGGAATCCGGCACACGTACGACATGGCCTTCGCCGGTCCCGGCGGGAAGTTGTCGAACGCCTCGCAGGCCACCAGGACGAGCCGGGCGAGGCGCTGGTCTCGCCCCTCCGAGACCAGGAACTGCCCGCCGCCCCAGTCGTTGAGTACGAGGGTCACCTCGTCCAGGCCGAGCTTGTCGATGAACTCGCCCAGGAGCAGGGCGACTCCGCGCTGGGACAGGTCGGCGTCCGGGTGCATCGGCCGGCGGTGGCCGCCCAGGGGCAGCGTGGGCAGCACGCAGCGGTAGCCGGTCAGCAGTGGGACCACCTTGCGCCACTGGGTCTCGTTCATGGGCAGCCCGTGGCCGAACACCAGCACGGGGCCTTCGCCGCCGGTGTCCTGGTAGTCGATCGGGCCGGACGACAACTCGATACTCGGCATCTCTACCCCTCACTTGATAGATCGTTCTACTGTAATCTCAGGGAGCGAGGGAAGGAAGGCCAATGGGACGGTCGGACACGCGAACCAGAATCCGGGGCGCCGCCGCGACGCTGTTCCGCCGGCACGGGTACGCGGCCACGGGCCTGAAGCGGATCGCGGTCGAGGCGGAGGCGCCGTTCGGCTCGATCTACCACTTCTTCCCCGGCGGCAAGCGGCAACTGGCCGAGGACATGATCCGGACGTCCGGGACCGCGTACGGCCGTATGGTGCTGGCGCTCCTCGACAGTGTGGCGGACCCCGCCGAATCGCTGGTGCACGCCTTCGACGCGGCGGCGGACGACCTCGCGGCGGCCGACTATGCCGACGCGTGCCCCATCGGGACGGTGGCCCTGGAGGTCGCGAGCAGCGACGAGGCGCTACGGGTCGCGACGGCGGACGTCTTCGAGGAGTGGGTGGGCGCGGCGGCGGGATGGTTCGGCCGCTGGGTGCCCGAACCGGAGGCGGCGCGGTCTCTCGCGTACTCGATGGTCATGATGCTGGAGGGCGCCTTCATGCTCAGCCGCGCCGCGCGCGATCCACAACCGCTGCGGGTGGCGGGCCGGTCGATGGCGGCGTTGTTCCGTGCGGCCGGGCCCGAGGGCGGCTGAGGAACTTCCCGCCGGCGGCCTTCGCTACGCCTGGTGAGTCGCGAACAGTTCGAGGTGGCCGCACTTGGGGCAGCGGAACGCCTCGATCTGACGGCGCGGCCGCCCCATGCGCTTGGCCCCACCGAAGATGCCCCGCTCCAACGCGCCCTCGATCCAGCGCGCGTACCCGCGCGAGTGGTCGCCGGCGTCCTCGATGAACCCGTCATCGAGGCCGACGGTGCCGCAGTGGGTACAGGTGAGGTTGTTCATGCGGCGAGTCTAGGGAGCCCGCCAACGGGGGTGCGCGGAGCACCGAGAACGGTTGCTCAACCGGTACGAACGGGAGCGGCATCCCCTTCGGGGCATACGGGCACCTCGCGGGCCGCCTTGCGTACGCCCAGCCATTGTTGTGCGTTCCAGGCTTCGAAGCGGTGGGCTTCGGTGAAGCCGAGTTTGGTTGCCAGGCGCATGGAAGGGGTGTTGGCGGTTTGGGTGATGAGTACGACCGGGGTGGTCGGGGGCAGATAGGACAGGGCCGCCTCGCATGCTTCGGTGGCGTAGCCGTTGCCCCAGGCCTTCGGTAGGAGCAGGTAGCCGAGTTCGGTTCTGCCCAGGTCCGGGCGGACGGCGTCCGGGGTGGTGAGGTCGCGGTGCTTGAGTTCGATGAGGCCGATCATCTCGCCGTCGAGGTCGATCACGAAGCAGCCGGGGCGGCGGCCCGGTGCTTCCGGCAGGGACTGCTCGCAGGCTTCGCGTGGTCGTGGGCCGCCGAGGTAGGTGTGGACCTCCGGGGAGGAGAGCAGTTCCACGAAGGCCGCGCGGTCGCGGGGCTCGGACTCGCGCAGCACCAGGCGCGCGGTGTTGATCGGCGCGGGCGGCCAGGGGGTGAAGTCCTGGTCGCGGGTGGTCGGTTCGGCCATGGACGGGCACCTTATCCCACCGGGTCGCCGCGCCCTGCGGGCTTTCGGGGGGGGTGAGCGAGCCCACCCGTTCCACTCTTGCCCGGTTTCGTGCGCAGCCCTTACCTTACTTTCAAGTAAGTTTACTTCGGAGTAAGGAGTTTGCGTTGACCGCCTACCGGACTCTGCTCGTCGGCACGGATGGATCGGAATCGTCGTTCGCGGCGGTCGAGGCCGCCGCGCGGCTCGCCGCCGTCTGCGGCGCCGAGCTTGTGATCACCTGCGCGTACGCGCCCATGCGCGGGGAGGAACTGGCTGCCGCCCAGGACCAGTTGGGGGCGGAGGCGTATCAGGTGGTGGGTTCGGCGCCCGCCGAGGACACGTTACTGACCGCCAGGGACCGGGCCCGGCTGCAGGGTGCGGTCGAGGTGCGTACGGTCGCCGTCGAGGGCGAGCCGGTTCCGGCGCTGGTGCGGACCGCGCGAAAGTGCTCCGCCGATCTCCTCGTCGTCGGCAACCGCGGGCTGCGCTCGCTGGCGGGGCGCATCCTCGGCTCCGTGCCGGCGGACGTCGCCAGGAAGGCGGGCCTGGACGTGCTGATCGTGCACACCACATGAGCGCCGCGCATGCCGCGGAGCCGGGGGACGGGGCGCGGCTTCCGGAGTCCGTGGAGGAGGTGCTGCTCGGCGGGGGCCGGGTCTGGACGCGCCGGGAGGTGGCCGCGCGGGCCGGGGTGGAGTTCGAGCGGGCCGTACGGGTGTGGCGCGCGCTCGGGTTCCCGGCGGTCGACGACGGCGCCAGGGTGTTCACCGACGCCGATGTCGAAGCCCTGCTCGCCGGTGAACGACTCATCGCGGCCGGGCTCATCACCGAGCACGGCGAGACGCTGATGGCCCGCGCCCTGGGCCACCACCTCTCCCGGCTCGCCGACTGGCAGGTGGACACGCTGCGGGACTGGATGGCCCGCGACGGGGACCACTCCCCCGGCGGCCGGGCCCTGTTGGACCGGATGGCGGCGCTGCTGCCGGAGATCGAACACCTCCAGCGGTACGTCTGGCACCGGCATCTGGTGGCGTACGCCGGGCACGCCTTCGCCGAGGGCCGACCGGAGGGCGCGGTGGCGGGGCCGGCCGGGGACGGGGCGCATGTCCGGGAGCGGGCCGTGGGGTTCACCGACATGGTCGGCTACACCCGGATGAGCCGGGGCCTGGACGGGGCCGAACTGGTGCGGGTGCTGGACCGGTTCGAGACGATGACCGGCGATGTGGTGGCCGAGGGCCGGGGCGAGGTGGTGAAGACCATCGGGGACGAGGTGCTGTTCGTGTGCGAGTCGGCGGCCGGCGCCGCCGACATCGGGCTGGAGCTGACGGCCCGTGCCCTGGCGGACCCGGAGCTGCCGCAGGTGCGCACCGGGCTGGCCCACGGCCCCGTCATCGGCCGGTTCGGTGACGTGTACGGCGCGGCGGTCAACATCGCGGCGCGGCTCACGGCCGTGGCCCGCCCCGCTTCCGTGCTCGTGAACACAACGCTCGCCGGTGAGCTGGCGGGGATGGCGGCGTACGCGCTGCGGCCGTTGCGGCCGGTGTCGGTGCGGGGATACAGCCGGTTGCGGCCGGTGCTGCTGCGGAGGGCCAAGGGCGCCTCGTAGCCCGGCGGGGTGCCCGTCGTGCGTGCCGCCCGCGCGGGCCCGCCTCATCCGCGTACAAAGGCCGGGGACAAAGGCGAAGGCAGGGAGGTCCTTCTCCCTGCCGTGCTCAACGTATAGCGCACCGGGGGGCTTGCCGCAAGGGTCGGGGGGTGTCGCACAATCGTCGGCCTGACCACCCCGACCTGCGGAAATGAGGACGCTGCGTGCGTGAGCGGTACGTGTGGGAGCTGGACGAGGCCGAGGGTGCGCCGATCGCGCTCGTCGGTGGCAAGGGTGCGCGGCTGGGCGCGCTGTCGCGGATCGGGGGCGTGCGGGTGCCCGGCGGTTTCTGTGTCACGACGGATGCCTTCCGGCAGGCCGTGGCCGGGGCGCCGGAGGTCGGCGAGCTGTGCGGCCGGCTGGGGCGCGTGGAGGAGGGCGACCGGGAGGCGATCCGCGTGCTGAGCGCGGAGTTGCGCCGGGCCGTGGCGGGGCTCGCGCTGCCGGAGGGGCTGGTGGCGGAGGTCGCCGGGGCGCTGGCGCGGCACGGTGGGGACGCCGCGTACGCCGTACGCTCCAGCGCGACGGCGGAGGATCTGCCGGCGGCCTCCTTCGCCGGGCAGCAGGACTCGTATCTGAACGTGGTGGGTACGGAGGCGGTTCTCCGGCACATCGGCCGGTGCTGGGCCTCGTTGTTCACCGAGCGGGCCGTGACGTACCGCAGGCGTCAGGGCATCGACGACCGCGCGGTCCGGATGGCCGTGGTCGTGCAGCGGATGGTGTTCCCGCAGGCGTCGGGCATCCTCTTCACGGCCGATCCGGTGACCGGGAACCGTAGGGACGCCACCGTGGACGCCGGTTTCGGGCTCGGTGAGGCCCTGGTGTCCGGTCTGGTGAACCCCGACGTCTTCAGGGTGCGCGACGACGAGGTCGTCCACCGGTCGATCGCGGCCAAGGAGTGTGCCGTCGAGCCCGTGGCGGGCGGCGGTACGCGGCAGGTGCCGGTCGGCGCGGGACGGCGGGAGGAGCCCGCCCTGACGGACGAACAGGTGCTGGCGCTCGTACGGCTCGGACGGCGCGTCGAGGCGCACTTCGGCAGCCCGCAGGACATCGAGTGGTGTCTGGCCGACGACGGCTTCCGCATCGTGCAGAGCCGGCCGATCACGACGCTGTTCCCGGTCCCGGAGGTGGACGACGGGGAGAACCACGTCTACGTGTCCGTGGGGCATCAGCAGATGATGACCGACGCGATGAGGCCGCTGGGGCTGTCGATGTGGCGGCTGACGGCCATGGCGCCGATGTTGGAGGCCGGCGGCCGGCTGTTCGTGGACGTCACCCCGCGGCTCGCCTCGCCCGCCGTGCGCCCCGGTCTCCTGGACCTCATGGGCAGAGGCGACCCGCTGGTCCGGGACGCGCTGGAGACCGTGCTCGACCGCCCCGGTTTCGTACCCTCGCGCCCCGATCCGGAGCCGGTGCCCGCCCCGCTGCCCGCCTCGGGTGGCCTCGCCCCGATCGAGACCGATCCGGTCGTGGTGCGGGAGCTGGTCGCCCGTAGCGAGGAGTCCGTCGCCGATCTGGAGCGCGAGATCCGTACGCACTCGGGGCCGGCCCTGTTCGACTTCCTGACGGCCGCCTTCGAGGAGCACAAGCGGGTCCTCGGCGATCCGGTCTCGATGCAGGCGATCATGGCCGGGATGGAGTCCACGTGGTGGCTCAACGACAAGCTGTGGGAGTGGCTGGGCGAGAAGAACGCGGCCGACACCCTGACGCTGTCCGCGCCCGGCAACGTGACGTCCGAGATGGGCCTCGCCCTCCTCGATGTGGCCGACGCGATCCGTCCGTATCCGGAGGTGGTGGCGTATCTGCGCGGTGCCGGGGACGACGACGGGTTCCTGGACGGCCTGGCGAAGGTGGACGGCGGCCGGCGGGCGCGCGCCGCGATCGAGGAGTATCTCGACCGGTACGGCATGCGGTGTGTCGGCGAGATCGACATCACCCGCCCGCGCTGGGGCGAGCGGCCCACCGCGCTGGTGCCCGTCCTCCTCGACAACGTGCGGCTGTTCGGGCCGGGTGCCGCAGCCCGGCGCTTCGAGGAAGGGCGGCACAAGGCCCTCGCGAAGGAGCGGGAGGTGCTGGCGCGGCTGCGGGCCCTGCCGGACGGCGACCGGAAGGCCGACGAGACCAAGCGGATGATCGACCGGGTCCGGACCTTCATCGGATACCGGGAATACCCGAAGTACGGGATCGTCTGCCGCTACTTCGTCTACAAGCGGGCGCTGCTGCGGGAGGCGGAGCGCCTGGTGGACGCCGGGGTGCTCGGCGGGCGGGACGACGCCTTCTTCCTCACCTTCGAGGAGTTCCGGGACGCCGTACGCACGCACGAGGTGGACCGGGCGCTGATCCGGCGGCGCGAGGAGGAGTTCCGGGTGTTCGGCGCCCTCACTCCGCCCCGGGTGCTCACCTCGGACGGCGAGGCGGTGAACGGGGCGTACCGGCGGGACGACGCGCCGGAGGGCGCGCTGAACGGTCTGCCGGTGTCGGCGGGCACCGTGGAGGGGCGGGCGCGGGTGATCCTCGATGTGTCCGGGGCCGATCTGGAGGCCGGGGACATCCTCGTCACCACGTTCACGGACCCCAGCTGGTCGCCGCTGTTCGTCGGCATCGCGGGTCTGGTGACGGAGGTGGGTGGTCTGATGACCCACGGCGCGGTGATCGCCCGCGAGTACGGTCTGCCGGCTGTCGTGGGGGTGGACCGGGCCACCCGGCTGATCCGGGACGGGCAGCGCATCCGTGTGCACGGCACCGACGGGTACGTGGAGCTGCTGTCGTGACGACGAGGCGGTGGGAGGCCGGTTCCGTACCCTGGACGCATGCGCATGCGCCCCACTCTGAGCTGGACTCCCGCCGAAGGGCTGCCGCCCGCCACCACTGATCTGGAGCCCGTCGTCGACGCGCTCGGCGCCGGCGGTGTGCTGGTGCTCAGCGGGGCCGGTATCTCCACGGAATCCGGCATACCCGACTACCGGGGTGAGGGCGGCAGCCTCAGCCGGCACACGCCGATGACGTACCAGGACTTCGTCGCCGGCCCCGATGCCCGGCGCCGGTACTGGGCGCGCAGCCATCTCGGCTGGAAGACCTTCCGGCGTGCCAGGCCGAACGCGGGCCACCGGGCGGTGGCCGCGTTCGGGCGCGGTGGGGCGCTCGGCGGGGTGATCACCCAGAACGTGGACGGGCTGCACCAGGCCGCGGGCAGCGAGGACGTGGTGGAGCTGCACGGGGGCCTGGACCGGGTGGTCTGTCTGACGTGCGGCACGTTCGTCGCGCGGCGCGAGCTGGCCCGGCGGCTGGAGGAGGCCAATCCGGGGTTCCGGCCGGTGGCGGCGGGGATCAACCCGGACGGCGACGCGGACCTCACGGACGAGCAGGTCGGGGACTTCCGGGTGGTGCCGTGCGCGGTCTGCGGCGGCATCCTGAAGCCGGACGTGGTGTTCTTCGGCGAGTCGGTGCCGCCGGCGCGGGTCGCGCACTGCCGCGCGCTGGTGGACGAGGCGACCTCGCTCCTCGTCCTGGGGTCGTCGCTGACGGTGATGTCGGGCCTCCGGTTCGTCCGGCAGGCGGCCCGGTCGGGGAAGCCGGTGCTCATCATCAACCGCGATGCGACACGGGGCGACGCGGAGGCGGTGACCCGGATCGCGCTGCCGCTCGGCCCGGCGCTGGGGGCGGTGGCGGAGCGGTTGGGGGTGGGGGTCTAGGGCCTGCTCGCGGGTGCGGGGTCAGTTCGGCGAGGACCGTGTCAGCTGGGCCGCCAGCCAGCTCGGGGGCGGGTTCGTGTGGGGTGTGCCGGCCACGACGACCGTGGGGACGGTCTCGTCGCCGTCGTTGGCCGCCCGTACCTCCGCCGCCGCCTCCGGGTCGCGCCAGATGTCGACCCAGTGCAGGCGGCGGGCGCGGTGGCGCATCGCGTACCGCAGCCGCAGGCAGTACACGCAGCCCGGCCGCCAGAACACGATCGGGCGGCCGTCGGCCGCGCTGCGGCGGTGGGCCTCCGCCGCGGTGATCGACCTCGGGAACACCAGGGGCGAGTTGAGGACCGCGAGCAGCACGAAGGCGAGCAGGAAAAGGGGCCCTCCCAGGGTGCTGCCATCGGCGATCAGCTTGGCGGCGACGGCCCCGCCGGAGACGAGCAACAGGATCGGCGCCAGCCAGACACGCATCATGACGCCCCAGGCTACCGAGGCGCCGCCCCGGCCCGCGGACCGGGACGCCCGAACCGCCACCACCTCCGCGGACGGCCCGGCCCGCCCGGCTCGCCCGTGTCGAGGGCGGGCAGCGGCGGTTCCGGGTACGTCCGGGCGGTGCGTTGCGCCGCGAGGCCGACGCGGCCGGGGTGGACGCAGACCGGTGTCCTGGTGTCGGTGGTGTACCGGAAGCCGTCCGCCGCGTCGAACGGCCAGTCCCGGCTGGGCCGGTCCGCGACGAGGAACCCGGTGCGCGGAAGCCGCAGCGCCGGGCAGAACCAGCAGCACGGGTAGTCCGACTCCGGGTCGATGAAGGGTGCCTCGGCCGCGTCGTCCATGTCCCCAGGACGGTAGCGCACGGGGCGCCGGGGACGCGGCGGGAAGGTCAGGACCCGGGCGGCTGGGCGGGGCGCCGGTCCGCTCGCAGCGGCACGGGGCGGCCGGCCGATCCCGGTACGCCGAGGCTGGCGCGAGCCCGCTCGACGTAGTGGTCCCGCGCCTGCCGGAACTGGAGATAGGCCCGGCCCCAGTCCTGGTCGTCCGAGGTGTCGACGCCCCTGGCCAGCGCCTCCAGCCGCCACAGGCTCCGGTCGACGGACTTGGACGCGGTGTTCGCGTCGGTGTCGCCGAGCAGGCCGAGGCTTTCGGACAGAGCGGAGCGGCGGGATTCCAGCTGGGCGACCTCGGCGAGCACTTCGGGGGTCGCCTCCGCCGGGATGGGTCCGGTCGTGAGGCCCCGGCCCGCGGCGAGCCTCTGGTAGTGGGCCGCCAGTTCCTTGACGACGTGGGCGTAGTCGGCGTACGCGGTCAGGCGGCGGTCGTCCCACCGGGCGGCCTGCTGCCGGCGCCATCTCGTGCGCTCGTTGGTGCTGGTCACCACGAAGGAGGTGACGGCCCCCAGGACGACGCCGGCGAGCGGCAGTATCTGGCTGGTCAGACTCACGAAGACCCCCCGGTCCAAGTAGCTCGGCGAGGAGACCTTACGTTCCACCGTGCCGTCCGGCGCAACACGGCCCCGGTCCCGGTGCGCCGGTTCTGTGCTGTCCGAGCGTCCGGCGCGTTTCGGCCGCGCCTGGCGGGGAACGGGTTTCCGGTTCGGCCGAAAATGGTGGGATTGGTCTGCGCGATACGGGGAATCCGATGATCGAAGATCGTCGTGAGCGACGACCCCTGCCCCGGCCGTCGATCCGGCTCGGGAGGGTCAGTTCAGTTGAGGAGGAGTTGGCTGTGCTGCTTCCCACGCCCGCAGACCTGCGCGCCGCGCTGTCCCGTTACGCCGATGCCGTGATCGAGGACGAGCGCCGTTCCACCCCGGAGTCCGTACGGCGGCGCGAGGACACGGCGTACACGCTGTGTGTGATGACGGGTGTCAGTGAGGTACGTGAGGCCCTGAGCAGGGCGGATGCCCTGCTCGACCGCGAGTTCCCCGCCGAGGAGCCGGGGCGCGCCGATCACTCGGGGGCCGTCCCGGTGTGAGGTCCCACCGTTCCGGGCAGGGGCGCGGATTCCCGTACGGGGTCCGCGCCCCCGCGCGTGTCCGGGGCGGCCCGGTGGTGTGGGGTGCTCAGACGGTGTCCACCATGGCGGGGCCCCAGGGGGCCGGGCCGGTGCCGTCGGCCCAGGCGGTGAGCGTTGTGCCGTCGACGCACTGGATGCCGCACGTCTGCGCGTATTCGAGGGCCGGTGCGGTGAATTCGCTTGTGGTCACGACGGCGGCCAGCTGGGCGCCGTGCACGGTCCAGCAGGTGCCGCCGAAGCGCTGGAGGTCCTGGGAGCCCACCTTGTGCTCGGGGCCGTACTGCTTGCACTGGAGGACGACGCGCCGCCCGTCGGGCGCGGTCGCGAGGACGTCGGCGCCGAGGTCGCCGGACCCGCCGACCACCTCGACGTCCCGGCAGCCGTCCCGCTCGCACAGGGCGGCCACGGCGGCCTCGAAGCCGTCGGGGTCGAGGGCGGCGAAGTCGGGGACCGGCGGCGGCAGCACTTCGGTGAGCCCGTCCCGCGCACCGGCGGGCGACGGCAGGGTCACGGGTGCGGGGGCGGGCACGCTCTCCTCCGCCGGGGGCGGGGCCATGCCCGCGCAGGCGGCCCGGCGCAGTTCGCGGGCGCGCGGCATGGCGCGGAAGAGGATGTAGAGCACGGGGAGGGCGAGGAGCGCCAGCAGGACGGCGAGGACGGGGTGGGCGCCCGCCCAGTGCGCGAACCGGACGAAGAGCAGGGCCGCCCCGCCGATCAGGGCACCGGCCAGGGCGAGGGTGAGCAGCGGCCCCCGGGCGACGGGGTCGGGTGCGGTGCTTCCCGGTCTGCGTATCGGCACGGTGTCTCCTCGGCGGGTCGCGGACGTCGTCGCCCGTCGTGTGCCCCGAACGGGGCCGTCCATGATCGGCCGGGGTGCCGGGCGGTGGTCCTGTCGCCGCGGCACGGAGGGGCCGGACCCGCTGCCGTGCGCGCGGGTCCGGCCCGAGGTCGTGTGCGGGTGCTCCTCTACGTGGTCTGGGAGAGCGGCTTGGCGATGTCCTCCAGGGAGCGCTGTTCGGCGTCCACCGCGAGGAAGGCCGCGACGAGTCCGGCCGCGCACATCAGCCCGGCACCGATGGAGAAGGCGAGGGCGGTGTCGCCGGGAACGCCCGACTCGGTGAGGTCGGCGAAGATCAGGGGGCCGCTGATCCCGCCGGCCGCCGTGCCGATCGCGTAGAAGAAGGCGATGGCCATGGCCCTGGTCTCCATCGGGAACACCTCGGAGACCGTGAGGTAGGCGCTGCTGGCGCCGGCCGAGGCGAAGAACAGGACCACGCACCAGCAGGCGGTCAGGGTGTTGGCGGTCAGCGAGCCCCGATCGAACAGCCAGGCCGTGATGAACAGCAGGATGCCCGGCAGGATGTACGTGGTGGCGATCATGACGCGCCGTCCGATGGTGTCGAACAGTTTGCCCAGCACCAGCGGGCCGATGAAGTTGCCCGCCGCGATCACCGCGAAGTAGTAGCCGGTGTGGCCGCTCTCGACGTCGTAGAAGGTGGTGAGGATCGCGCCGAAGCCGAAGGTGATCGCGTTGTAGAGGAACGCCTGCCCGATGAAGAGGGAGAGGCCGAGCACCGCGCGCTTGGGGTAGCTGTGGAAGACGGTCTTGGCGATGAGCCCGAAACCGATGCTCTTGCGTTCGTGGATGGTGATCTCGCCGGCCGGGGGCGGCAGCTTCTCGCCCTTCTCCTCCTCGATCTCCCGCTCGACGGAGTCGACCAGTTCGTCGGCCTGCTCGCCGTGGCCGTGGATGAACTGCCAGCGCGGGCTCTCCGGCACATGCCGGCGTACGAGCAGGATCACCAGGCCCAGGACGACGCCGAGGGCGAAGGTGAGCCGCCAGCCGAGGTCCTTGGGGAAGTAGTCGGTGTTCAGCATGACGATCGACAGCAGGGCGCCGCCGACCGCGCCCAGCCAGTAGCTGCCGTTGATGATGAGGTCCACCCGGCCCCGGTACTTCGACGGGATGAGTTCGTCGATGGCCGAGTTGATCGCCGCGTACTCGCCGCCGATGCCGAAGCCGGTGAGGAAACGGAAGAGGAAGAACCACCAGGCGCTGAACGAGAGACCGGTCATGGCGGTCGCGCCCAGGTAGACGGCCAGCGTCACCATGAACAGCTTCTTGCGGCCGTAGCGGTCGGTGAGCCAGCCGAAGAACAGCGCGCCGGTACAGGCGCCCGCCACGTAGAGGGCGGCGGCGAGCCCGGTGACCTGGGCGGAGGTGATGTCCAGGCCGGAGCCGTCCTCCGAGAGCCGGCTGGCGATGTTGCCGACCGTGGTGACTTCGAGGCCGTCGAGAATCCACACGGTGCCGAGGCCGATGACGATCATCCAGTGCCAGCGGGACCACGGCAGCCGGTCCAGCCTGGCCGGGACGGCGGTGGTGATGGTGCCGAGTCCGGAGTCGCCCGGCGCCGCCGCCTCCTCGCGCCGCTCGCGCTCCCGGTCATCTCTTCCGCGCGGGCGCCGTTCCCGGTCGCCGGGGCCCTCCGATGCGGCGGGGGTCGTCAAGGCAGCTCCTCCTCGTCGGGGCGGGTGCGTCCCTGCGGGGCCGCAGAGCATTCAATATCCGCCGGTTGCCCCCGCCACCACCGCCGCACACGCGGTGACTGGTCCACACGGGTTGCGCAGCCGGGCGGGTGACGGTGTGTCGGCCCGCGCCACCCGTTCGGCCGCCTTCGGGAATAGCGGGGGCCGGGGGCTGTTGTCTCCGGCATGACTGCGCACACACGTGAGAAGTTCGGCCGGGTCGGCATCTGGAACGGCGCGCTGAACGCGTCGCAGGCCGATGACGACGGGAAGAAGGCGATCGCGGCGGCGGCAGCGGAGATCGAGGCACTGGGCTTCGGAACGCTGTGGATCGGCGCCAGCCCCTCCCCCGACGATGCCGCCACGGTCCTGGAGGCGACCCGCACCCTCACCGTCGCGACCGGCATCCTGAGCATCTGGAACCACACCGCCGAGGAGGTGGCGGCCCGGATCGCGTCGCTCGACCCGGCGGCCCGGGACCGCTTCGTGCTCGGCCTGGGCGTCAGCCACGGCGCCCTCGCCCCGCAGTACGCGAAGCCGTACAGCGCGATGGTGGAGTACCTCGACGCGCTGGACGCCGCCGACCCGTCCGTGGGGCCCGGCCGCCGGGTGCTGGCGGCGCTCGGCCCCAAGATGCTGCGGCTCGCCTCGGACCGGGCGCTGGGCGCCCACCCCTACCTCGTCACCGCTGCCCACACGGCCGAGGCACGCGAGGCGCTGGGGCCGGACGCCCTGCTCGCCCCCGAGTTGACCGTCGTGCTCGACACGGACCTCGACCGGGCCCGCGCCACGGCGCGCGCCATGCTGGCGATGTACCTCCAACTGCCCAACTACACCGGCAACCTGCTGCGCCTCGGGTTCACCGAGGGCGACTTCGCGGGCGGCGGCAGCGAGCGCCTGCTGGACGCCCTCTTCGCGCTCGGTGACGCCGGGCGCGTGAAGGCGCGGGCGGCCGAGTACTTCGCGGCGGGCGCCGACCACGTCGCGCTCCAGGTGGTCACGGCGGAGCGGAGCGCGATGACCCTGCCGCTGGCCGAGTACCGCGCGCTCGCCGACGCGTTCGCCGACGAGTTGTAACCGCGGCCGTCCGCGCCGCGCAGCCGAGCCCCGGTCCGTCCCCTGTGCGGACCGGGGCTCTTGCGTGGGCAGCGCCCCGCTCGTACATTATGAACATGTTCGGTGAACAGGTTCAGTCAACGCGTGCGGTGCAGAAGCGGCAGACCGCCGCACGCATCGTGGAGGCCGCCGCCCAGCTCTTCACGGAGCTCGGCTTCCAGCGCACGACGGTGCGCCGGATCGCGGCGGAGGCGGGGGTGTCGGTGGGTGCGGTGATGGCGGTCGGGGACAAGGAGTCGCTGCTGGGCCTGGTGTACGACCAGGCCATCGCGGACCGCATTCCGGCTCCGCCGGTGGCGGTGGCGGGAGCGGAGGCGCCGGACGCCGCCGAGTATCTGGGCCACTACTTCGACCCGTTCCTGGCGCTGTTCGCGGAGAACGACGACCTCGCCCGCGCGTACTTCCGGACCTTGGCCCGCGGCCGGCCGGAGAACGCCGCCCTGGGCGCGCTGCGCACGCTCACCGAGGAGAACCTGATGGCCGCTCTGGTGCACGCGGGGATGCCCGAGGCGCGCGCCCGGCTCGGCGCGCAGGTGATGTTCGCGGGCTACCTGGGCGAGTTGATGCTCCTCGCCACCCGGACGACCGACCCCGAACAGACGGCGGCGCGGCTCGAAGCCACCGCCCGCTTCATCACCGCCCAGGAAGGGAACTGACCGATGACTCTCTCCGAACTCCCCTCCCCCATATGGCCGGTGGTGATCCTGCTGGTCATCCAGGCCGGTGACGCGGCGATGATGCTGCGGCCGCCGCGGTTCATCGCCGACTGCCTGGACGGCGTCCGGCTGCCGCGCGACTGGTGGTGGCTGCTGACCACCGCCAAGACGGCGTCGGTGGCGGGCCTCGTGGTGGGCTTCTGGGTGCCCGGTGTCGCCATGACGACGACCGCGGCCATCGTGGTGTACTTCCTCGCGGCCGCCGCCGCGCACATCCGCGCCCGCGCGCTGGGCCGGACGTTCTGGGTGAACTGCCTCGGCCTGCTGACGCTGTCGCTGGCCGTGCTGGTGGTCAGTTTCGTACGGGTGTGAGGCGGGCCGCCGCCACCCCGCAACGGGGAGGCGGCGGCCCGGTGGCAGCGGTCCGGTGGTCAGGTCGTGTAGTCGGCGTTGACGCGGATGTACCCGGCGGACAGGTCGCAGCCGTACACGGTCGCCTCGGCCGTGCCGAGCCCGAGCGTGATGACGATGTCCACCTCGTCCCGGCGCATGAGTTCCACCAGGGCGTCGAGGGTGTCGGCCTCGGGCTCGTCGGGATACACCGCGATGTCGCCGAACCTGACGGTGACGTCGCCGGGCACGATGTCGATCTCGTCGGAGTTCTTGCCGATGGCCATGAGGACGCGACCCCAGTTGGGGTCCGCGCCGTGCACGGCGGTCTTGACCAGCGGCGAGTTGACCACGCTCTTGGCCACCCGCTTGGCCTGGGCGTGGTCGCGGGCGCCGCCCACGGTGACCCGCAGGAGCTTGGTGGCGCCCTCGCCGTCGCGCGCCATCTGCAGGGTGAGGTCCAGGCACAGGTCGGCCAGCGCCTCGGCGAACAGCGCCGGGTCGACCGGTCCGGCGGCGCCGTTGGCGAGGACGGCCACGGTGTCGGAGGTGGAGGTGTCGGTGTCGATGCTCAGACAGTTGAACGTACGGTTCACCGCCCCGCGCAGCGCGGCGTCCAGGTCCTCCGGTGAGAGTTCGGCGTCGGTGAACACATAGGCCAGCATCGTGGCCATGTCGGGCTCCAGCATGCCGACGCCCTTGGCGACACCCACGATGCGGGCCTCCCCCACGGTGCGGGCGGCGGTCTTGGGGCGGGTGTCGGTGGTCATCATCGCGCGGGCCACGTCCAGCGGTCCGGCGGTGAACGCCTCGACGCCCCGCTCGGCGGTCCGGTCGAAGTGCGGGAGGATGGTGGTCATCGGCAGGGGGCGGCCGATGACCCCGGTGGAACCGATGAGCACATCGCCCTCGGGGACGCCGAGAATCCCGGCGACCCGGCGGACGACCTCGGCGGCGTTCCGCTCCCCCTCGCGCCCGGTGGCGACGTTGGCGTTCTGCGCCAGGGTGGTCACGGCGCGCAGCTGCCGCCCGGCGGCGTTGCGACGGCTGAGCACCACGGCGGGGCCGGCGAAGAGGCTTCGCGTGAACACGGCGGCACTGACCGCCGGCCGGTCCGAGGCGACGATCGAAATATCGTCCCCACTCTCACGCAACCCGCCATGCCCGGTATACCCGAAGAAACCGCCGGGCCAGACCAGGGTCTCGCCCGCCTCAGTAGCTGCATAATCATGCGTCATGCAACATATACTTACAGCCTCAATGTCCGGCCGTCCACCCGATGTCATGAGCGGGCAACCCACACACCCCCAAGAAGGTCCTCCTCCATGGATCAGCCAACAGGCCGACGAGCAAAGCGAAATGAGCGAACGGAGGATCATGGTGAACTGGGGCAAGCCCCTGCGGGAGCTGATCACGGAGTTCGTCGGCGAGGCGGCGCTCACCGTGCTCGCGTGCATACTGCTCGGCAGCCTGCTCTGGGTGGCCCATCGGAGCTGGCAGATCAATCCCCGCCTCACCGTCGCGGGCACCGCGCTCGCCGGCGTCGCGTTCACCCACGGAGCCTGGACCACCCTCCGCACCCCCACGAAGGGCGGCCCGCGCCGAGGTGTCGCCGCCGCCACGACGGCCTTCTTCGCACTCTCCTCCGGAGTGGCCCTCTACCTCGCCCTCTACGCGACGGGATGCGACTGCTAGCACCCGATCGAGGACACCTCTCCCGCCCGCGTTCAACACATGAACGTCGCGCGTGGCATTGACATGCCCATTGCTCTATCGCTTTTATGGCGCCGGGTCGCGGCCCCGTCCGGCTTCGGGCGGGCGAGTGGGGTCGGCGGCCTCCGCACCCCCGTCCCCCATGTCAATGGAGACGCGGCGCGCGGCGCGGGGTGGGAGCGCTCCCATATCGGTTCTCGCGCCGGCCCGTGTCTCCGAGAGAGGAACCAGCACCGTGCTTCACCCTCTCCGCACTCTTCGAAGAGCCGCGAGGACCGTCGCCGCCGGCGCGGTCGCCCTGCTGCTGCCCCTCGCCGGTGCCGCGACGGCCTCCGCCGACCAGGCCGCCGGGGCCACCGCCGGGGCCGGCTACTGGCACACCAGCGGGCGACAGATCCTGGACTCCGGCAACCAGCCGGTCCGGATCGCCGGTATCAACTGGTTCGGCTTCGAGACCGCCAACTACGTGGCCCACGGACTGTGGTCCCGCGACTACAAGAGCATGATCGACCAGATGCGGTCGCTCGGCTACAACACGATCAGGCTGCCGTACAGCGACGACATCTTCGCCGGCACCGACCCCGCGAGCATCAACTTCTCCGGGGGCATGAACGGCGACCTCCAGGGTCTCGACTCGCTCCAGGTCATGGACCGGATCGTGGACCACGCGGGCAGCGTCGGCATGAAGGTCATCCTGGACCGGCACCGCCCGGACTCGGCGGGCCAGTCGGCGCTCTGGTACACGGCGGCCGTGCCCGAGTCCACCTGGCTGGCCAACCTGAAATCGCTCGCCGCCCGGTACGCGGGCAATGACGCGGTGGTCGGCATCGACCTGCACAACGAACCCCACGACCCCGCGTGCTGGGGCTGCGGCGACACCACGAAGGACTGGCGGCTCGCGGCGCAGCGCGGCGGCGAGGCGGTGCTGTCGGCCAACCCGGATCTGCTGATCTTCGTCGAGGGCGTCCAGACGTACGACGGGGTGTCCGGCTGGTGGGGCGGCAACCTGATGGGAGTCGCCCAGTACCCGGTCGAGCTGAGCGTGCCGAACCGGGTGGTGTACTCGGCGCACGACTACGCGACGAGCGTCGCCCAGCAGCCGTGGTTCTCCGACGCCTCGTTCCCCGCCAACATGCCGGGCGTCTGGGACAAGTACTGGGGCTACATCTTCAAGCAGAACATCGCCCCGGTGTGGGTCGGCGAGTTCGGCACCACGCTCCAGTCCGCCACCGACCAGAAGTGGCTCAAGGCCCTGGCCGACTACCTGCGGCCGACCGATCAGTACGGGGGCGACAGCTTCTCGTGGACCTTCTGGTCCTGGAACCCGAACTCCGGTGACACCGGGGGCATCCTCAAGGACGACTGGACCTCGGTCGACACCGTGAAGGACGGCTACCTGGCGAGCATCAAGGCGCCCGGCTTCGGCGACGGCGGAAGCGACGGCGGCGGTGACGACACCGAGGCGCCCACGGCCCCGACCGGCCTCACCGTCACCGGGACCACCGCGTCCTCCGTCTCCCTGTCCTGGCAGGCCGCCTCGGACGACACCGGGGTCACCGGCTACGACGTGTACCGGGGAGCCACCAAGGCCGGCACCACCACCGGCACCACGTACACGGACACCGGTGTGACGGCCGGCACCTCGTACACGTACACCGTCCGGGCCCGCGACGCCGCCGGTCACACCTCCACGCCCTCCGCGTCCGTCACCGCCACCACCACCGGGACCGGCGGGAACACCGGCTGCACGGCCGCATACACCGTGAACGGCGACTGGGGCAGCGGTTTCGGGGTGGACGTCACCGTGACCAATACGGGCACCTCGGCCGCCACTTCGTGGAAGCTGACCTGGACCTACGGCGGCGACCAGAAGATCACAAACATGTGGAACGCCGCCTACACCCAGACCGGCGCGGCGGTGACCGTCACCAACACCGACTACAACGGGAGCCTCGCGGCCGGTGCGCACACCAGCTTCGGCTTCCAGGGGACACCGGCGGCCGGCGCCGTACCGACCGTCAGCTGCACCCTCTCCTGACCGGCCCCGCGCACGATCCGCTCCGCGGCAGGAGCACCGCAGCCCGCCCCCGTGGCGGGCTGCACCTCATTCGGGACACCCCTCCCGACGCACTCCCGACCAGCGGATACCCTCCGAAACCCCTCGGCTAGCATGATCCCACCCCGGCGACGGCCCTCATCGCCCCGCACACCGTGCCGTACGGCATGAAAAGTGACCATTTGCCCAAAACCAGGACATCGGCCAGAGAATTGATATCAAAAGCATCGCGGGATTCGCGGACAGACCGCCGAATACCCTTCGCCGCGTGGCGCCGACCGCGAGTGATCCTGTGGACGGCGGCCGCGGCGGTAACCCTCGCCTTCCTCGTCGCACTGGAGATCGCCGCCCGCCACTACGGCCTGCCGGGGCCGGTCACCACGCAGGTCCAGGAGCTGGTCGTCGCCCCTCAGTCGGGCTTCCTGCTGTACGCCAGCATGGGGCTGATGATGGTGGTCCTCACCTGGCGGCAGCGGTTGATCGCGCTCGGTGTCGCGGTCGGCATCGACGCCGTCGTCGCACTGATCCGGCTGGTGGCCGATGCCCCGATCACCGACGGCCACCCCTTCGGCAACGGCGCGCTGTGGGTGATCGTGGGTGTCACGGTCATCGCGCTCACGCGCCGCACGGGCCCGGAGCGGATGCTGCTGCTCAAGGGTGTCGGTCTGGGACTGCTGCTGGTGGCGGGCCGCAAGACCGGGGACACCTGGCTGCTCATCACCTCGAAGACCCGCCCGCTGGTGCTCGACCAGTACCTGGCCAACGCCGACCGGGCGTTCGGCAACCCGTCCTGGGCGGTGGGCCGCCTCGTCGAGGCGACCGGGCCGGCCGGCGACTTCTTCCTCGACTCCATCTATACGCAGCTGCCCGTCGCCGCCGTCTGCGTCGCGGTGTACCAGCTGCGCCACGTGGCCCGCGACCGCGTCTTCCCCGGCCACCACCTGGTGCGCACCTTCCTGGTGATCGGCCTGGTCGGCCCCGCCATCTACATGATCTTCCCGGTGGTCGGCCCCATCTTCGCGTTCGGGTCGGACGGCGGGCACTGGGCGATGGCCGATCTCTGGCCCGACGCCGCCGTGCCGGTCGGCACCCCGCATCACATGCCGTTCGACGAGATCACCCCGCGCAACTGCATGCCGAGTCTGCACACCGCCTGGGCCACCGCGATCTACATCCACTCCCGCCGGGGCCCGAAGTTCCTCCGGTACGCGGGCACCTTCTGGCTGGTCGCCACGCTCGCCGCGACCCTGGGCTTCGGCTACCACTACGGCGCGGACCTCGTCGCCGGTGTGGTCTTCACGCTGACCCTCGAAGTCGGGGTGCGCGCCTTCGACCGCGGCTGGGACCGCTCGGCCGCCCTGCTGGTCGTCCACGGCACGTTGGTCTTCTCCGTGCTGCTGGTGGCGTACCGCTACCTGTCGCTGGAGATGGCCCACTACCCGTGGCTGTTCGGTCCGCTGTTCATCCTGGCCATGGGTTCGGTGATCTACGGCTACGTACGGATCGTGCGGCGCTGGGAGCCGAAGGCGGCGCCGGTCGCCAAGCTGGAGCCGCAGCCCGAGATGGCCTGAGTCCCGGCTCGTCCCCGGATAACGTTGACCCGTACCACCCCGCCGGTTCGTTGGCCGGCGGGGTGGTGTCGTCAGAGCCGCAGCCGAGCCCCGGACAGGAGCCGTACGCCGTGATCGCATTCGACCGGTTCACCGACGCGCTGGACTACCCCATGTACGTCGTGACCGCCCAGGCTGAGGGGGAGCGGGCCGGTTGCCTGGTCGGTTTCGGCTCGCAGTGCTCGATGCGGCCGGTCCGGTTCATGGTGTGGCTCTCGGAGCTGAACCGGACCTGCCGGGTCGCCTCGCGGGCCGAGCGGCTCGCCGTCCACCTCCTGCGCCGCGACCAGGAGGAGCTGGCGCGGGTCTTCGGCGGCGAGACGGGCGATCGTGCGGACAAGTTCACGCGGGTCGCCTGGCATGCCGGTCCGGGTGGGGTGCCGGTGCTGGACGAGGCGCCCGCCTGGTTCGTCGGCCGCGTCGCGGAACGGGTCGCCGGGCACGGGGACCACGTGGGGTTCCTGCTCGCCCCCGAGGAGGTGCGCCACCCGGCGGACGGGGGTTTCCCGGTCCTCGCCCTCCGCGAGGCGATCGGCATTCCGCCCGGCCACCCGGTGGACTGACGGCTGCCGGGCGCCGGGGTCAGGTTCCGGCGCCCCACGCCTTCAGCGTCGGCAGCACCTTCTCCGCGACGCGCAGCAGAACCGCGTCGTCGGGCATACGGCCGTCCGCGCGCCACAGGGCCACGTCGAATGAGCCGCCGCTGTCCTCGGTGTCCGCGGCGACGGTGAGGGCGCGCACCGGCACGCCCGGCCCCGTGCCGGCGTCCCTGCCGTCGAGGCGGAGCGCGATGCTGATCGTTCGGTCCGAGTAGAGGTAGGCGGGCCGGCCGAGGAACTTCTGCTCCAGCGCGCTGGGCAGATAGGTGCCGGACCCGCCCACCGGCGTTCCGTCGTAGGTGGCCGCCACGCTCACGGTGTACGTATCGAACTCGACCTCCGCCGAGGGGCGGGCGAACTTTGCGCCGGGGAGGCCGAAGGAGCCGTCGCTGCCGTTCGCGCTCTTCGGGATCTCGTCCGGGGTGCCGAGGAGCGCGGCGAGGTCGGTCCGGTTCAGGGCCTCGCACAGCCGTGCGCCGGAGGCGTGCGCAGCGCCCTTGTCCGACTTCGGCGGCGCTTTCGAGGGTGCTTCGGTGGAGCAGGTGGCGGGTACGCGGGCTGCCGTGCTCTCGGCGGCGGAGGTCTTCACCAGCAGCCAGAAGCCGCCTGCGAGCATGCCGACGAGCACCAGTGCGGCGCTCACCTGGGTCCATGTGCCCGGCGCCTTCTCGGACGCGCTGTCAGCTGCGGCCATGTCCCCCACCCGCGTTGGTCTCCCCGCATGTGCTCGGGGACCCTATCCGCCTGGCGATCTTGGTGACAACCCGCATTCGGTCGCGTGGGCGTGGGCGTGTGCCCGGTGGGTCACCGCCCGCGTCTCTCGGGCCGGCCGGAGGGGGCGCGGGTTTCAGGGAGCTGAAAGTTCTCACCCGCGCGGCGCAATCACCGCAGCTCGGCGGATTCTTCACTGGACTGGACCACAGGGACCGGCCCGGAGCCCTTTACGGCACAGTGGTGTTCATGCGTCACTCGTGACGTGAACCCGTCAAGTCGGTGGCTCCACCGGACTTTCTGACGGGCCGTCCCCCGAACCCGTCGCTACGCTCGGAACCGCCCCTCATGCTACGCGAGTAGACGAACCCCGCTCACTCCCTGGAGGCTCCGTTGTTATCCATTCGCAGCCGCAGACCCGCACTTCGCAAGCTGATGGCCCTCGGGGCCGCCGGTCTGGGCATGGCGCTCATCCCCACCGTCGCGACGACGCCCGCCGCGGCCGAGCCGGTCCCCTCGTCGGGTGCGGCCATCCCCCTCGGTGACGGATACATGGGCGCCGGCTACCTCGCCGACGGCAGGAAGTTCGCCCCGGACACCCGGCAGCTCGACCTCACCCCGGAAACCGAGTCCTCCGCACTGGCGACCACACTCCCCGGCATCGACGTGTCCCACTACCAGGGGTCGATCAACTGGTCGAAGGTGAAGGCGGCGGGCATCAGGTTCGCCTACATCAAGGCGACCGAGGCGACCTCCTACAAGGACCCCAACTTCAACACCAACTACCTCAACGCCTACAACGCCAAGGTCATCAGGGGCGCTTATCACTTCGCGCGCCCCAACCTGTCCAGCGGTGCCACCCAGGCCGCGTACTTCGCGAGCCACGGCGGCGGCTGGTCGCGCGACAACCTGACACTCCCCGGAATGCTCGACCTGGAGGGCGGCTGCTACGGCAAGTCGGCCTCGGCCATGCAGTCGTGGATTCTGGACTTCTACAACACCTACAAGGCCAAAACGGGCCGCGACGTCGTCATCTACACCAGCGCGAGCTGGTGGAACTCCTGCACGGGCGGCTGGAGCGGCATGTCCGCGCGCAGCCCGCTGTTCACCGCGCACTGGACGACCGCGTCGAGCCCGGCGATTCCGAAGGGCTTCCCCTACTGGACGTTCTGGCAGTACACCGACTCCGGTTCGGTGAGCGGCATCTCCGGCGCCGTGGACCGCGACCGGTTCAACGGCGACGCCAGCCGGCTGCTGGCCCTGGCCAACAACACCTGAGCGGCGACTGAACCGCCGGCCGGAACGGAGGGCGGCCACCGGGTGAGGGCTCCGGCCCGCACCGGGTGGCCGCCCTTCCGCGTCAGCGGCCGGCGAGCCACTCCTCGTACGACGTGGCGGCAATGCGGGCGCCGGGCCCCGCGAGCAGCACATCGCCCCGCACCGCGGCGAACATCCCCGCCGTCCCGTCCGTGACGACGGAGCGCCCGTCCCCGCGCGCGGCCAGCGTGAGCCGCCCCAGCTCGTTGAGCGGGAAGACGTCGGGCCCGGCCACCTCGGTGATCCCGTTGAGCGGCGCGGCCGCGGCGACATCGGCCAGGGCGGCGACCACATCGGCCGTCGCGACGGGCTGGACGGGTGTGGCGGGGAGCCGGACGGTGTCGTCGTCGGAGGTCCACGACATGACGGCGTCCATGAACTCGTAGAACTGGGTGGCGCGCAGCACGGAGTAGGCGGCCGGGCCGTTGGCCAGAAGCTGCTCCTGGAGCGTCTTGGCCCGGTAGTAGTCGAGCTGGGGAACGCGGTCCACGCCGACGATGGAGAGCACCACCTGGTGGGTCACCCCAGCCTGTTCACCGGCCGTCAGCAGATGCCCCATGGTCGTACGGAAGAAGTCCGGGGACGCGGCGTCGAAGGTGGGCGAGTTCGAGACGTTGACGACGGTCTCCGCTCCGGCGAGCGCCGCGTCCAGGCCCTCCCCGGTGAGCAGGTCGACGCCGGTGGACAAGGAGGCGGGGACCACCGTGTGCCCGGCTTCCCGGAGCCTGGACACGAGCTGGGAACCGATCAGTCCGGTTCCGCCGATGACCGTGATCTTCATGGACGAGCCTTCCGTGAGCCGGGTGCGGCCGGCCGTCACCGTAAACCCGTGTCCGTGCCGGGCCGCGCCGCCGCACCGGGCGGCGGGAGCGCTCATGACCCGGACGGCTCAGCGCAGGATGCCGGCCTGCCGGGCGCCCTTCAGCCAGGACGGGAACTCCGAGAGCAGCCGGTCGTACAGCTCCTCGTCGGAGAGCTTCTCGATGTCGTCCACGGCGAAGAAGCCGACGTTGTCCACCCGGCGGCCCGGCATGGTGTCGAACCGTTCCAGCACCCCGTAGTGGGACCGGCCGAGGCCGATGAACTGCCAGAACACCGGCTCGTCCACGGCCGCGCGCAGCTCGCGTTCGATCTCGTCGTTGCGGTACACACCGCCGTCCGAGAAGAACAGCACGAGGGTCGGGGCGGGCACCGGGTGGGCGCGTACGTAGTCGCGCACCTCGGCGATGACCTTCTGCTCCTCGTTCTGGATGCCGACGGCGCGCATGTCCACCTGGCCGGGGACCAGCCCTCGCTGGGGCCTCCTTCGGCCGAAGAGGCCGAGCCGGCCGACCCGTACGTGCAGCCGCAGCCACTCGGGCAGTTCGCCGATGGTGAGGTCCGGGAGCCGGGCCGGGTTGGAGGCGAAGGTCCATGCCTGCATCTCGCCGTCGTCGTCGAGCTGGGCGGCGACGGCTGCCATGCGTTCGGTGACGCCCGCGACGGTGCCGCGCGTGTAGAGGCCTCCCATCGAACCGGAGGCGTCCAGAACGAGGATCACCCGCGCGGTCAGCCGCCCCAGGCCGTGTTTGTCGAGGCTGACGGCCACCTGCCGCTTGCGCAGCGACAGGCGTTTGCGCATGTCCACCGGCAGTTGTTCCTCGCCCTTGGTCGGGCGCGGCGACGCGTCGCCCGCAAGCCGCGCGGGTGCGGGCGCCGGGGGTACGGGCGGAGGCGGCGGCATGTGGGCGGGGGCGGCGGGCGTCGGTGTGGTGCCGGGTTCGTCGACGGTGATCCCGAAGTCCGTCGCGAGACCGGCGAGCCCGGCCGCGTACCCCTGGCCCACGGCCCGGAACTTCCAGCCGCCGGCCCGCCGGTACAGCTCCCCGCAGACGAACGCGGTCTCGGGTCCCGCCGCCATGTCGAAGCGGGCCAGTTCCGCGCCGGACGCGGTGTCGAGCAGGCGCAGATGGAGGCCCGGCACCCGGCCGAACGTGCCCCCGTCCGCCGAGGCGCACAGGGCGACCCGTTCGACGTCGGGGCCCAGCGCCGCCACCTCGATCTCCAGGGTGTCGGAGCCGGGCTGTTTGCCGAGGTGGCGCACGGTTCCGGAGGCGTGCCGGGGCTGGTTGTAGAAGACGAAGTCGCCGTCGGAGCGGACGCGTCCATCGGCGGCCAGCACCAGCGCGGAGGCGTCCACGTCGGGCACGCCGGGGCCTGCGGACCAGCCCAGTACGGCGCGGACGGCGGCTGCCGCCACCGGCATGTTGGCGCCCTTGCTCAGTGTCGTCACGGCACCAGTCTGCCCGCCGGTGCCGGGCGGGGTCGAGCGGGTGTACGGGTTCAGGCCGCGGCCTCGCCCTGCTCCAGGAGTGCGGGCAGTTCGTCGAGCGGCGGCGGCTCGCCGCACGCCGAGGCGACGACCACTTCCTCCAGCGCCCACAGATGTGCGCCGATCCTGGCCGGCGGCAGGTAGGCGGTGTCGGCGGTGAGCATGACGGCGAGGACGCCCCGCTCCTCGGTGACGTGGACGCAGTACCGGCAGCCCAGCTTCTCCTGAGTGGCCGGGAAGCCGAGTTCGGTGCGGGCCCGTGCCGCGCGCAGTGCGGCGGGGCGGGGTGGCGGGCCTTCGGCCGGTGGGCGTACGAAGAACCGCTGGTCGTTGTAGCAGCAGTACGGGTGCACGGGCGTACCGCGCTCCCGCCCGATCCGTTCGCGCAGCGCCTCCCAGGCGGCCGGGTCGTAGGACGCCGCCCGGTAGCCCGCCAGGGCCGCCCGCCACGCCACGGGGAGCAGGTCCGTGAACCGTTCGGCGCCGGAGGTGTCGAGGAGGAACGGGGCGTCCTGGGAGAGCATCGCCACCAGGTCCCGCCGGTCCTCGGCGGCGCGGTTGGCGACGATGGGCATCATGGCCGCTGCGGTGTGCCCGCCCTCGGCGGCGACCAGGGCGGCGAGGGCGGTCATGAGGACGGTGGAGCCGCTGATCCGGTGCGTGGTCGCCAGGGCGTCGGTGGCCCGCGCCAGTGCCTCGGAGACGATGCGGCCGCTCCAGAACCGGGGTGTGCGGGGCGGGGCGGCCTCGTGGGGGAACATTGTGGGCGGGATGGTCCGGTAGAAGCCTTCCCAGTGGGCGAGGGCGCGCTCGCTGCGGCGCACCCCGGCGGGCGCCTCCTGTTCACGGGCGAGGTCCAGGGGGTTGGTGCGCGGTGGCCGGCCCGCCGAGCCGCGTACGGCCAGCAGCCGCAGATCCCGTACCACCTGTTCGGCGGCGTGGCCGTCGGCCGCCAGATGGCACAGGACGAGCGCGACGTGCGTCACCCGCCCCCGGTGGTGGACGGCGCCGACGCGCAGCGGCCACTCCCCCGCGTAGTCGAAGCGGGTGGCCGCCAGCCGGTCCAGCAGGGCCTGGGCGGTCGCGCCGGTCCGTGCGGGGTCGGCCTCCTCCACCACGGTGAGCGGGAGGGTGCCCGAGTCCGCGAGGGACTGGCGGGGGTCGCCGTCCTGGATGCCGTACAGCCGGGTGCGCAGCGCTTCGTGGCGTTCCAGCAGGGCGGCCAGCGCGGTGGTGAGCCGGGGCAGGTCGATGGCGCGGCCGCGCTGCTCCAGGGTGAGCAGGCGCCCGATGTTGAAGTAGATGTCGTTGGGCGCGGTGCGCCGGATCGCGTTCCAGATGGCCCGCTGCCCCCAGGTGAGGGGCGCCGTGCCGGACCGGTCCCCGGTGAAGGGGACCCGCACGGTCGTGGTGGCCGGGTGGTTACTCATCGGGCTCCCGGTCGTCGTCGAGCCGGGCTGCCAGGCTGTCGATGGTCTCCTGGTAGAACGACGGGTCGGCGAGGTCGAGTTCGACGCCGTATTCCTCCTCCAGCGTGTCGGCGAGGCGGAGCAGTGCCAGGGAGGTGACGCCGAGTTCGGTGAGGGTGCCGCGCGGGGCGGCAAGGATCTCGGCCGCCGGGATCTGGCCGTCCATGGCGTCGCTGATCAGTCCGGCGAGCCGGGCGCGTGCCCCGGTGGCGGGGTGCGGTGCGGTGCTCAACTGCCTTCCTTTCCGGCCAGTCTGCGGCGCAGGCTCAGGGGCCTGATGTCGGGCCACACCTCGTCGACGTGGGCCATGCACTCGTCCTCCGTGCCGCTGAACCCCTCGGCACGCCAGCCGGCGGGCAGGGGGGTGCCCTCGGGCCACAGGGCGTGCTGTTCCTCGTCGTTGACCGCCACCAGGTAGCGGAGGGCGGGTGTGTTCACTGGTTCTCCTCGATGAGTTCGGCGACGCGGGCCGCGACGCCGTGGACGGTGGGGCTGTCGAAGAAGACGTCGAAGGGCACGGAGACCCCGTACCGCTTGTGGATGCGGCCGGCGAGGGAGGTGATCGTCAGGGAGTGGCCGCCGAGGTCGAAGAGGTCCTCGTCGGGGCCGAGGTCGTCCAGGTCCAGCACCTCGCGCCAGATGGCCAGGACGGTGGCGGTGATGCCGTCGTCCCCGTCCGCCGCGGGGGCCGGTCCGGCGGGTGCGGGGCGGGTGCGCGCGGGTTCGGGCAGGGCGGCCCGGTCGAGTTTGCCGTTGGGGGTGAGCGGCATCGCGTCGAGCGTCACATACGCGTCGGGGAGGTACGCGGCGGGCAGGGTCCGGGCCAGGTGGTCGCGCAGGGTTTCTGGGGTGGGCGGTACGCGGCCGGGTGCGGGGACGACGTAGGCGACGAGCCGGCCGGGCTCGCCGTCCGGGCCGTTCCGCAGCGCGGTGGTCGCCTGCCCGATGTGCGGGTGTCCGGCGAGGGCGGCGTCGATCTCGCCGAGTTCGATGCGGTGGCCGCGCACCTTGACCTGGGTGTCGGACCGGCCCGCGAAGGCGATCCTGCCGTCTGCGGTGAGCCGGACGAGGTCGCCGGTGCGGTACAGGCGGGCGCCGGGCGGGCCGAAGGGGTCGGGGACGAAGCGGGAGGCGGTGAGCCCGGCCCGGCCCCGGTAGCCGTGGGCGACTCCGTCGCCGCCGATGTACAGCTCGCCGGTCAGGCCCCTGGGCAGCGGCTGGAGGAGGGCGTCCAGGACATGGGCGCGGGTGTTGGCGAGCGGGCCGCCGATGGTGACGGGGTCCTCGGGTCCGATGTCGGCGGCCGTGGACCAGACAGTGGTCTCGGTCGGCCCGTAGACGTTGACCAGGCGGCCGACCGCGTCGCGCAGTTCGCGGGCGAGGGCGTCGGGCAGTGCCTCTCCCCCGGTCAGGGCCACCAGGTCGGGTGCGTGGAGCCCGGCGGCGAGCATGGTGCGCCAGCCGCTGGGGGTCGCCTGTACGTGGGTGAGGCGGTGCCGTTCGACGAGGGCGGTGAGGGCGGCGCCGTCGCGGTGGCGGCCCTCGGGGACGAGGACGACGGTGCCGCCCGTGACGAGGGGGAGGAAGAGTTCGACGGTGGAGATGTCGAAGGAGAGCGAGGTGAGTCCGAGCCAGCGGCTGCCGGGCCCCGTGCCGCTGGTGTCCCGCAGGGCCGCGAGGAGGTTGGCGAGGGCCGCGTGCGGGACCTCGACGCCCTTGGGCATGCCGGTGGAGCCGGAGGTGTACAGCACGTAGGCGGGGTCCGCGGGCGCGGGCGGGGCGGGGGCGGGTGGCGTGTCGGGGAGCCGGTCCCGGTCCGCGGTCCGGGGGTCGGTGGCGGTCTCCAGGGTGAGCCCGGCGTCGGCGCGGATGAACGCCAGGCGTTCGGCCGGGTGGTCGGGGTCGAGCGGGAGGTAGGCGGCGCCGGCGGTGAGGGTGCCGAGCGCGGCGACGAGCTGGGCGGCCGAGCGGGGCAGGGCGATGCCGACGAGGGTGCCGGGGCCTGCGCCGCGGGCGCGCAGCCGGTGGGCGTGGCGGCGGACGGCGGCGTCGAGTTCGGCGTAGGTGAGGGTGGTGTCGCCTTCGATCACGGCGGGCGCGTCGGGGGTGGCGGCGGCCTGGGCGGCGAACAGCGCGGGCAGGGTGGCGTGCGCGTTGCCGGGGGCGCGGGTGGTGTCGGCGAGCAGGGCGGCGCGTTCCCGGGGCGGCAGCAGCGGCAGCCGGCCCAGGGTGGTGTCGGGGGCGGCGACGGCGCCGTCGAGCAGGGTGAGGAAGTGGTCGAGGACGCGGGCGGGGGCGTCGTCCTCGAAGGCGGCGGTGCGGTACTGGAGGCTGCCTTCGAGGGCGTCGGGGGCGTCCACCAGTTGGAGGTGGGCGAGGTTGCGGGCGGTGTCCGCGAAGCCGATCCACTCGGTGCGGACGTCGAGTGCGGGGCCGAAGTCGGCGGGCCGGGAGGCGTCGCGGCGGCGGTAGCTGAGGGAGAGGGGGCACAGGGCGGTGCGCGGGGTGAGTCCGCGTACGGCACGGCTGAGGGGCACGGCGCGGTGCTGGTAGAGGGCGCGCAGGGCGGCGCGGACCTGGTGGGCGAACTCCGCGAAGGTGTGGTGCGGGAGCGGTTCGGTGAACAGGGGCAGCTCGTTGACGTGCAGGCCGGCCTGCCGGGGCGCGCCGGGTGCGCGGGTGGAGAGCTCGATCGCGGTGGCTGGGGCGGTGTTGCCGTACCGCAGCATGAGGGTGTGCCAGGCCGCCGTGAGGAGTTCGAAGCGGGTGACGCCGAGCGCTTCGGCGGTGGACACCAGGCGGGCGTGCCATGCCCCGTCGCGCCGGAAGCCGCAGGCGCTGCCGGGGGCCGGGGTGACGGGGTCCAGGAGGTGGGCGGTGAGGCCGGGGAGGGCGGGGGCGGGGCTCTCGCGCCGGCGGCCGTCCCAGAAGCGGGCCGCGGCCTCGATTTCGGGGGCGGAAGGTGAACCTGCCGGGGTGGGCGTGGTGTCCCGGCCGGTCGGCGCGGGCGCCCCTGCCGGGGCGGGTGCGTCGGCGTGGCCGGTGCGCTCGCGGTAGGCGCGGGCCAGGGCGGAGACGAGGATGTCCTTGGACTCGCCGTCGAAGACGAGGTGGTGGGCGACCACCAGGAGCAGGTGGCGGTCCGGGGCGGTGGTGAACAGCGTCGGGCGGACCAGGGGGCCGTCCGGGGCGAAGGGTGCGGTGGTCTCCTCGTCGCGGAGCTTGCCGAGGTCGCCGGGGGTGGTGGTCACGGTCCGCAGCGGCGGTGCGTCGCCGGTGAGCAGGGCGGGCCCGGCCGGGTCGATCCGGGCGGCGAGCGCGGGGTGTTCCCGTACACACCGGGTCCAGGCTGCCGCCAGGGCTTCCTGGTTCAGCGGTCCCCGGAGGTGCAGGGTGAGGCCGAGGTGGTAGGCGGCGGCGGTGTCGAGGGTCTGCTCGGTGATCCAGAGGCCGTGCTGGGCGGGATCGAGCGGTGTCGGTGCGGTGGCGGATGCGAAAGGGGTCATGAGGTCGCCTCGTCGTCCAGGAGCCGGTGCAGTTCACGTTTGAGGACCTTGCCGCCGTCGTTGCGGGGCAGGGTGTCGCGGAAGAGGATGCGGGCCGGCAGCTCGTGCGCGGCGAGCCGTTCGAGGAGGAAGGCCCGCAGCCGGGTGGTGTCCGGCTCGTCGCGCCGGGGTACGACGACGGCGGCGACCACGCTGCCCAGCACGGGGTGCGGGATGCCGAAGGCAGCGGCGTCGGCGATGTCCGGGTGGGCGTGCAGCGCGTTCTCCACCTGGAGGGTGGACACCTTGTGGGCGCCGGACTTGATGACGTCGCGCTCCCGGTCGAGGAGGTGGAGGTAGCCGTCCGCGTCGAGCCGCCCGATGTCGCCCATGCGCACCCAGTTGCCCCGGAAGACCTGCGCGTCGGCGTCGGGTGCGCCGAGGTAGGAGCGGGGTGCGGTGGGTGAGCGCAGCCAGATCTCGCCGGGTTCGCCGGTGGCTGCCGGGCGCCCGTCGGGGCCGGTGACGCGCAGCTGGCCGAGGGAGGCGGGACGGCCGGGCGATTCGGGGTGCTCGGGGTCGAACAGGAGGGTGACCTGCGCGGGCGCGGCTTCGGTGGAGGTGTAGTAGTTGACGATCTGGGCGCCGGGGAAGGCGCGGGAGAGCCGGAGCGCGACGGGTTGCGGGAGTGCGGCCGCGGTGGAGCCGACGAGCCGGACGGTGCTGAGGTCGCGGTGGGTGAGGGCGGTGGAGGCGAGGAGTTCGATGGCGGTGGCGGGCACCAGGAAGAGGCTGCCGACCGCGTACTCCTCGATCAGCCGGACGAACCGCAGCGGGGTGAACTGCGGGGCGGCGATGCCGGTGGCCGCCGTGTCCAGGCAGTTGACGAGCATGGTCTGCCCGGCGTTGGTGCCGATGGGGAAGCTGTGCAGGAAGGTGCGTGAGTGGCGCAGGGGGCGGCGGCGTTCGTCCAGGGTGCAGCCGTGGGCGAGGTTGGCGTGGGTGGCCCGGACGCCCTTGGGCAGGCCGGTGGTTCCGGAGGTGTAGAGGTACTGCGCGGGTGCGGCGGGGTCGGGTGGGGGCGGGGCGGCGCCGGCCCCCGTTTCGAGGTCTTCGCCCGATGCCTGCCACACGTGCGCGGGCAGCCGGGGCGGCGGCCCGCCCCGCGCGTGCAGGACGCCCACGCATCCGCTGTCGCGCAGGATGTGCGCCGCGACGGCCGGGGCCAGCCGGTCGGACAGGGGTACGGCGATGCCGCCGGCCCACTGGACCCCGCAGTAGGCGACCGCGTAGTCGGTCCACTCGGTGCTGCCGTACCGCAGCCCCACCGGTTCGCCGGGGCGCAGGCCGCGGGCGAGCAGGCCGTGTGCGAGGGCGGCGGCGCGGTGGCGCCAGGTGCCGAAGTCCAGGCGGCGGGGCCCGTTGCGGAGGGCGATGCGGTCGGGGTGGAGGGCGGCGCGGTGTTCCAGCAGTTCGACGAGGGAGCGCGGGGGCGCGGCGGGGCTCATCGGTCCGCTCCCGCCGGGACGGCCTCGGCGCGCGAGGCGGAGGCGGCGAGCGCGGAGTCGGAGGCGGAGGCGGCGAGGGCGGCGGCGCGTTCGCGCAGGCCGATGAGGTCGTCGGGTTCGGCGTCCGGCACGTCGAGGTCGAAGCGGGCGAGGGCGGGCAGCCGCAGCGCCAGGGCCACGAGCGCCAGCATCGCCACGCAGCACAGCAGGTACATCAGCCCGATGCCGCGCCCCGGTCCGGTGCCCAGTACGCGTCCCACGGTGCCGGCCAGGGCCCCGTCGTCGGTCATCAGGGGGTCGAACAGCCGGGCGCCGAGCGGGGCGACGAGTCCGTGGCCGATGGGGAGGGTGGACCAGGCCACCATGGTGTTGAGGGCGAAGACGCGTCCGTGGAAGCGCTGCGGGACCTTGACCTGGACGATGGTCGAGTAGACGCCGTTGACCAGGCCGATGCAGCAGGACATCCCGAAGGCACCGGCTCCGATGACCCAGAGGTCGGCGCGCAGCCCGGTCACCGCACCGGCGAGCGCGAACACTCCGGCGAGCGCCAGCATGCCGCGTACCCGGTGCCTGCGGGGCCCGCCCCAGACGCCCATGAGGATGCCGCCCGTGACGGCGCCGGCGCCGCCCGCCGTGGCCACCGCCGCCGCCCCGTCCAGGGTGTCGAAGGACAGCACGAGCGGCGTCACCAGCAGGAAGAGCGGGGAGAGGAAAAGGTTGAGCGCGGCAAACCAGAGGAGCATGGAGCGGAAACCCCGGTGGCGCCAGGTGTAGGCGAAGCCCTGTTTGATCTCCTCGACGACGGGTTCCCGGCGGGTCCAGGGCAGCGTACGGGGGAACCTGACGCACACCAGTACGGCGACGGCGACGACGTAGCTCGCGATGTCCAGGATCAGAATGCCGCGCAGCCCGATCCCGGCCATCAGCGCCACCGCAACCAGGGGGACGACGAACTGTGCCGCGCCGAAGGCGAGTTGGACGACGCCGTTGGCGTGTCCGAGGTAGCGCTTGGGGACCAGTTGCGGGATGGCCGAGTTGTACGCGAGGCGCTGGAAGGTGAGCGCCACGGAGAGGCCGCCGAGCAGCAGGTACAGATACCAGGTGTCGAGCGCGCCGCCGAGCAGCAGGCACAGCATGGCGACCTGACTCAGCCCCGCCGCGATGTCGCCGGCGAGCATCACCTTCCGGCGGTCGAACCGGTCCACGACCGCGCCGGCCAGTGGTCCGACGACGATGCCGGGCAGCATGGCGACGACCGAGTACAGCGCGAACCGGGTCAGGGAGCCGGTCTCCAGGAGAATCCAGATGGGCAGCGCGAACTCGGTGAGCGCGGACCCCACGATCGAGCCCAGCTGCCCGAGCACCACGGCGACGAAGCGAGCGGCGCCGGGCGCGGGGGCGGTCTCCCGCGCCTTTCCCGTGCGGTCCGGGGGCTCCGGTCTACGGCCCGGGGTTTCCGGCGTACGGTCCGGGGTTTCCGGCGTACGGTCCAGGGCTTCCGGTGCACGGTCCGGCGGCCCGGTCTCGGCGTGGAACCACCATGCCGCGTCCGGGGAGCGCGCGGGCAGGGTCGCCGTGTCGCCCCGGCCGATCGCCTCGTGCACGGAGGTCACCGCTTCGGCGACCTCGGCGGCCCGGTACTTCACGAAGAAGTGGCCGCCCTGGTCGATGACCGCGACCGCCGAGCGCTCCGCGAGCAGCAGCCACTCCCGGTAGCGCTCCTGGTAGAAGTCGGCGGCCGGGTCGCGGTCGCCGACGAGCGACACCAGCGGGGCCCGCAGCCGGGGCGCCCCGGCCTCCACGTCGGCGATCGCACCGGTGAAGTACTCCTCGGCGGCCTGGCTGTCGCGGCGCATGTTGCCCACGATGAACGCGGTCTGCTCCCGGTCGAGCTGGGAGGTGTCCACGCCCATCCCGGTGAGCCAGTTGACGTACACGCGGTTGCCGAGGAGCGCTTCCAGGGACGCCACCTTGGACAGGGCGCCGAGCACCCGGCCGCGTGGTTTGGCGAAGGGGAACTGGGCTCCCGCGTACACCGCTTCGAGTGTGCGGCCCGACGCCTCCAGGAGGCGTGCGGTCGCCACGGCGAGCGCGGTGCCGACGCCGCAGTGCCCGTACACGATGAGTGGTCCGTGGACGCGTTCGCGGATCTCGGCGGCCAGGTTCTCCGCGAGTTCCCCGAAGGGCAGGTGTTCCTCCGTGACCCCGACGTCATGGCCGGGTATGGCGACGGACCACAGTTCGTAGCCCTCGGGCAGGAGGTCGGCGACGGGCTGGTAGACGACCGCGCTGCCGCCGCCGTACGGGACGCACACCAGGGTGGCGCGCAGTCGGCCGGCGGGGGCCTGCGGGGTGAGGCGGTGCAGCAGCCTGCGCGGGCCCCGTGCGTCCTCGGGGAGGTCGGCGAGGGCGGCCAGGTCCCTGACCGTGCGGCAGGTGAACAGGTCCATGACGCTGACCGGCTGGGCGCCCGCCTCGGGGAGGAGTCTGCGGGCGCGGGCGACGACCTGGGTGGCGAGGAGCGAGTGGCCGCCGAGGTCGAAGAAGTCCTCGTCGGCGCCGACCTCGTCCAGGCCGAGCACCTCGGACCAGATCGCGGCGAGCACATGCTCCGCCGGGGTCTGCGCCGCGCTCGCTGCGCCGCCGGTCCGGTGGATCTGCGGGGCGGGCAGCGCGCGGCGGTCGAGTTTGCCGTTGGCGGTGAGCGGCAGGGCGGGCAGCGCGGTGAAGGAGACCGGCACCATGTAGTCGGGCAGCACCTGCTTGAGCGCGGTGCGCAGGTCCTGCGGGTCGGGGGCGGGCTGTCCGTCCCCGGTGACGAGGTAGGCGGCGAGCCGCTTGTCCCCCGGACTGTCCTCGCGTACGACGACGGCCGCCTCGGTGATGGGCGGCAGGGCGCGCAGGGCCGCCTCGATCTCGCCGGGTTCGATGCGCAGCCCACGCAGCTTGACCTGCTGGTCGATGCGCCCGAGGTGTTCGAGTGCCCCGTCGGGGCGGCGGCGGCCGAGGTCGCCGGTGCGGTAGAGGCGGGAGCCCGGCGGGCCGTAGGGGTCGGGGACGAACTGGCGGGCGGTCAGCCCCGGTCTGCGGTGGTAGCCGAGGGCGACCCCGGTCCCCGCGATGTGGATCTCGCCGGGCGCCCCCGGAGGCACCGGCCGCAGTGCCCGGTCCAGGACGTAGAGGCGGAGGTTGTCGACGGGGAAGCCGATCGGGACGACGTCGGGCCGCTCCTCGCACTCCCAGGCGCAGACGTCGATCGCCGCCTCGGTCGGTCCGTACAGGTTGGCCAGGGCGCAGCCGGGCAGCACCTCGTGGAAGGCGCGCGCGGTGTCGGGCGGCAGTGCCTCGCCGCTGCACACGACGCGGCGCAGGTCCGTGCAGTGTCCGGCGCCCTCCTCGGCGAGGAAGAGGGGCAGCATGGAGGGGACGAAGTGGGCGACGGTGACGGGTGCGGAGCGGATGAGTTCGCTCAGGTAGGCGGTGTCCTTCTGGCCGCCGGGGCGGGCCAGGACGAGCCGGGCGCCGGTTATGAGCGGCCAGAAGAACTCCCAGACGGACACGTCGAAGCCGGCCGGGGTCTTCTGCAGTACGGAGTCGTCGGGCCCGATGGGGTAGCTCCGCTGCATCCACAGGAGGCGGTTGACGACGGCGCGGTGGGTGTTGGGCACGCCCTTGGGGCGGCCGGTGGAGCCGGAGGTGTAGATGAGGTACGCGGGGTCGTCGGGCGTCGGCCCCGGCGTGTCCGGCGCGGCATTGGGAGCGCTCCCGTCGAGCGGGTCGGCGTCGTCGAGGTACAGCACGATGGCCCGGCAGCCTTCGGGGACCGGGACGGCGCGCTGGGTGAGGAGTACTCGGGCGCCGCTGTCGTCGAGCATGAACGCGAGCCGGTCGGCGGGGTATTCGGTGTCCAGCGGGGTGTAGCAGGCGCCGGTGCGCTGGACGGCGAGGAGCGCGGCGACGAGTTCCGGGGAGCGTTCCGCACCTACTGCGACGACGTCGCCGGGGCCGGTGCCCGCCGCGCGCAGCCGGGCGGCGATGCGGTCGGCGGCGGCGTCGAGTTCGGCGTAGCTGAGGCTGCGGTCGTCGGCGGTGACGGCGACGGCGTCGGGGGTGCGTGCGATCTGCTCGCCGATGAGGGAGACCAGAGTGGCGTCGGCCGGGACCGGCCGATCGGTGCGGTTGAACTGCACGGTCTCCAGAGCGCGTTCGTCGTCGGAGAGCAGGTCGAGTGCGGACAGCGGTATGTCGGGGCGGTCGGCCACCGCGTGCAGCAGCCGGTCGAGGTGGGCGGCGAGCCGGGCGATGTCCGCCTCGCCGAAGAGGTCGGTGTTGTAGTTGAAGGCGCCGCGCAGCCCGTCCGGCCACTCCATGAGGAACAGCTCGACGTCGAACCGGGTGCCGGAGGCGCGCAGCCCGTAGTTCTCGACGGCCGGTCCCGGACCGGCGGAGGTCTGGCGCCCGGTGGCGTAGTTCTGTACGGCGAGGACCGCCTGGAACACCGGGGAGCGGGAGACGTCGCGCGGCACGTTGAGTTCGGTGACCAGCTGGGCGAACGGCAGCTCCTGGTGGGCGTACGCCTCCAGGCAGGTTTCGCGGGTGCGTTCCAGCAGGGTGGCGAAGGTGGGGTCGCCGTCGAGCCGGGCGCGCAGGGGCAGCACGTTGACGAACATGCCGATCAGGCCCTCGAGTTCGGGCTCGGGGCGGCCGGCGACGGGTGATCCCACGGCGAACTCCCGCTGCCCGCTGTACCGGGCGAGGAGTTCCTGGAAGGCGGCGAGCAGCACCATGTGGAGGGTGGCGCCGTGGGTCTTGCCGAGGGCGGCGAGCCGGTCGAGCAGCTCGCGGTCGACCTGGAAGCCGTAGCCGGCACCGTCGAAGGTCTGCCGTGCCGGGCGCGGCCGGGCGGTGGGCAGGACGAGCGGTTCGACTCCGGCGAGTTCCCCGGCCCAGTAGGCGACTTCGGCGGCGAGGGCGTCGCCGGTCAGCCGGTCGCGCTGCCACTGCGCGAAGTCGCCGTAGCGTACGGGGAGTTCACCGAGGGGGTCGTCGTCCCCTTCGAGGCGGGCCGTGTAGCAGCGCAGGATCTCGGAGATCAGGATCTCGCTGGACCAGCCGTCGCTGACGCTGTGGTGGACGACGAGCAGCAGGATGTGCTCGCGGTCGCCGAGGCGCACCAGCAGGGCGCGCAGCAGGGGTCCGGCCGCGAGGTCGAAGGGCAGCGCCCCCGCCTCGTCCACCAGCCGGGCCGCGTGCTCCTCGTCCGCCGCCTCCGTGAGCGGCAGCGGTACGGGGGCCGGTTCGGCGATCTCCAGGACGGGGCGGCCGTCGTCGGTGGCCGGGTAGCGGGAGCGGAGCGTTTCGTGCCGGGCGACCACGGTGTCCAGGGCGTGTGCCAGTGCTTCCCGGTCCAGTTCGCCGCGCAGTCTGCGGGCCACGGGGATGTTGTACGCGCCGGTGCCGGGCGCGAACTGCTCCATGAACCAGAGGCGCTCCTGAGCGAAGGAGAGCGGCGGTACGGTGCCGTCAGGGCGCCGGGGCACGGCGGGCCGGGAGGCGGTGCCGCGGCCGGCCCGCAGCCGGCGGCTGAGCAGGGCGCGCTTGGCGTCGGAGAGTCCTGCGGGGGTGGTGGTGGTCTCGCTCATGACGCCGTACGGGTTCCTTCCAGGGCATCGCCGTCCGCGGCGAGGAGGGCGGCGGCCTCCTCCTCCGACAGGGCGTCGATCTCGGCCAGCAGGGCGGCTTCCACGGCTTCGGCGAAGGCCGCGACCGTGCGGTGGGTGAAGAGGGTGCGCAGGGGGACGGTGAGGTCGGCGGTGGCCCGGACGCGGGCGATGACCCGGGTGGCGAGGAGGGAGTGGCCGCCCAGGTCGAAGAAGTCGTCCAGGGCGCCGACCCGGTCGATCTCCAGGACCTCGCGCCAGATGTCGGCCACGAGTTCCTCCGCCTCGGTGCGCGGGGCGAGGTAGCTCGCACGGAGTTCGGGGCGCTGGTCGGGGGCGGGCAGGGCCGCGCGGTCGAGCTTTCCGTTCGGGGTGAGCGGCAGCCGGTCCAGGACGAGGATCGACGCGGGCACGAGATGGGCGGGTAGGAGCGCTCCCACGGCGCTCCGCAGACCGGCAGGATCGAGACCGGCGAGCGCGGGTGCGGCGGCGGCGCGGTCCGGGTGGGCGGGTGCGGCGGCGGCACCGTCCGAGATGCCGGGTGCGTCGGCGGCACCGTTCGGCTGGGCGGTCTTCGTGGGGGCGAGGCCGGTCGCGGGGACCACGTAGCCCACGAGGGTGTCGCGCCGGGCGACGACGACCGCCTCGGCGACCCCCGGCTGGGCCAGCAGCGCGTTCTCGACCTCGCCGGGCTCCACCCGGTAGCCGCGCACCTTGACCTGGCCGTCCAGCCGGCCCAGGAACTCCAGGGCCCCGTCGGCCCGGTGGCGTACGAGGTCACCGGTGCGGTAGCGGCGGGAGCCGGGCGGGCCGTAGGGGTCGGGGACGAAGGCGCGTGCGGTGGCGCCGGGCCGGCCGGTGTAGCCGTAGGTGACCCCCGTACCGCCGATGAGGAGTTCGCCGGGGGTGCCGGGCGGGACCGGGCCGCCGTGCTCGTCGCAGACCGTGGCGGTGACACCGCCGATCGGGGTGCCGATGGGCGGGCGGGCGCGGGTGTCGGGGGCGCCGAGGTCGGCGGTGGTGGCAATGACGGTGGTCTCGGTGGGCCCGTAGGAGTTGACGAGCCGGACCCGGTCGCCGAAGCGTTCGCGCCAGGTGGCCACGGCGGTGGACCGCACCTGGTCGGCGCCCAGGATCAGCAGCCGCAGCCCGTCCGGCCAGGCGACGAGGTCGAGGTCGCCGACCAGGTGGTGCCAGTACGGGGTGGGCAGGTCCATGACCGTGACATCGGCGGTGAAGTCCTCGGCCAGTTGGTCGGGGAGCGTGGCGTCGGGGTCGGCGACGACGAGTGCGGCTCCGGCCGCCAGGGCGGGGAACAGTTCCTCGGCGCAGGTGTCGAAGCTCAGTGAGGCGCAGTGCAGGACCCGGTCGCCGGCGGTGATGCCGTAGCCCTCGCGCATCCAGCGCACCCGTTCGGCGAGCGCCCGGTGCGGGACGAGGACGCCCTTGGGCGTGCCGGTCGATCCGGAGGTGTAGACGAGGTAGGCGGGGTCGTCGGGCAGGGGCCCGGTCGGGGACTCCCCCGCGCCGCCGGTGCTGTCCGTGTCCTCCGCGTACAGCGTGCGCACGCTTCCGGGCACGGCGGCGGCCGCCCCGGCGCGGGAGGTGATGACGACGGCCGTGCCGCTGTCCGCGACCATGTACGCGAGCCGGGCGGCCGGGTAGTCGGGGTCCAGCGGCAGATACGCGGCGCCGGCCCGCCAGGCGGCGAGCATCGCCACGACGGCGCGCGGTCCTCGGGGCAGGAGCACACCGACGGTGTCCCCGCGCCGCACACCCTCGTCCGCCAGCCGTGCGGCGAGCCGGCCCGTCTCCTCCCAGAGGGCGGCGTACGTGAGCGAGGTGTCGCGCCCGCGCAGGGCCTCGCTCACGGGCCGTTCGCGCACGGTCCGGGCGATCGCCTCGTACACGGTGGGCGGGCCCTCGGGCAGCCGCGGGCCGCGGCCGGCCGCCTCCAGGGCGGTGGCTTCGGCCGCGTCCAGCAGGGGCAGCAGGTGGACGGGCGTGTCCGGGTCCGCGACGGCGGCGCGCAGCAGCGTTTCGAACCGGCGCCCCAGCCGGGCGGCCCACGCGGCGTCGAGGAGGTCCGTGCGGTAGCCGAAGACCGCGACCACGTCCGCGCCGTCCCGGCGCACGTCCAGGGTGAGGTCGAACTTGCACGCCCGCATGCCGGGGTCCAGTTCGGTGCAGCCGAGACCGGCGAAGGAGGCGTCGCGCAGCAGCCCGGCGTCCTGGGTGTGGACGGTCAGCATCGTCTGGAAGAGCGGGGTGCGCCCCGGATCGCGGTCGAGCTTCAGGGACTCGGCGAGTTCCTCGAAGGGGATGCGGTCGTGCGCGAAGGCACCCAGCACGGTGGTGCGGGCGCGGCGCAGGAGATCGGCGAAGGTGGGGGCGCCGGACAGCTCGGAGCGCAGGACCAGGGTCCGCGAGAAGTAGCCGATGGCCCGTTCCGCGTCGGGGCCGGCGCGGCCGGCGGTGGGCACGCCGACGCAGAAGTCGCGTTGTCCGGTGCAGCGGTGCAGGGTCGCCTGGTAGGCGGCGAGGAGCACCATGAACGGGGTGCAGCGCCGGGTGCGGGCCAGGGCGTCGATCAGGGGGCCGGCGCCGGTGAGGAGCTGGGTGTGGAAGGCGCCGTCCGGTGAGGGGTGTTCGGGGCGTGGGCGGTCCAGGGGGAGTTCGAGGGCGGGTGCGCCGTCGAGGCGGTCGCGCCAGTAGGCGAGGGCCTCGCCGGTCGCCGCCTCGTCGGCCTCCCGTTCCAGGTCGGCGGGGTGGGCGGGCGGTGCGGGCAGGCCGGCGTCCTCGCCCCGCAGGTGGGCGGTGTAGTGGGCGGCCAGTTCGTCGCGCAGGACGTTGAGCGACCAGCCGTCGGCGACGATGTGGTGCAGGACGACGCACAGGACGTGCTCGGTGTCGCCCGTCCGGAGCAGGGTGACGCGCAGGAGCGGGCCTCGCGCGAGGTCGAAGGGCTGGTTGGTGCGCTCGGCGATCAGCGGGGCCGGCCGGTCGGCGGCGCCGCGCAGGTCGTGGAACTCCACGGGGACCGGGCCGGGTTCCTCGACCAGGGCGGCCGGGTTGCCGTCCTCGGCCGGAAATCTGCTGCGCAGGGCGGCGTGCCGGGCCGCCACCGAGTCGAAGGCGGCGCGCAGTGCCGGTGGGGACAGCTCTCCGGTCAGGCGCAGGACGAGCGGAATGTTGTACGAGGGATCGTCCGGGTCCATCTGGTGCAGAAACCACAAGCGTTTCTGGCCATGCGTCAGATACGACTCGACGGCCTGGTTACTCATCCGGCTCCCTCGGCGCGCACGCCGAGCGGCGTGGTGTGCGGTTGCTTCAGGTCAATGGGGACGTGGGGACATACGGAGCATGTGGGGGTGCGGAGCAACGCGGCGGCATGGGGGTGCCGGGGCGGCCAGGTGGTCCCGCCGACGGCGAGATCCAGTCATTCGCGACTTCAGATGTTTTGATGTTATGAACAGCACACGCGCGCGTCAATGCAACATCTGTACACACAAACGGAGTTGAACCCTCCGATCGGCACACCTCAGCGGCCCGCCACCACCGCCCTGCCTCTCACCAGGGGCTATGTGACGGTCTTCGCGACGCGTGGCTTCACACGTCGTTTCGGGCGGGTCCCATTCATGTGATCAGCATGTGGACTTTCCGGCGCGCGGGTGCGTATTCATCCCTTCGGCTGGACCTTCCGGCAAACTCTGCCCGCCTTGTGGTCACGGGTGGTGAATGGAGGCTTGCGGCAGCAAACCCAGCCGAAGGAGCATGAATCACCGTGAACAACGCAGAAAGCGCGTCCGAGAGCGTACAAAGGGTGTATGCCGAGCGGTTCGCCACCGATCTCGCGGACAACCGGGCGGAACAGAAGGAGCTCACCGCGCAGATCGAGCGGTTGCGGGCCCGCCTGGAACAGCTCAGGACCGACGAGACCTGGCTGGACGGCATGCAGTCGGCCCTTCCCGGTGCCGCGGCGCCGCCCGGTGAGGGCGCCCCGGCGGCCACGCCCGTACCGAAACCCCGGCCCGCCGCCCGCGCGAAGGCGAGGCCCGCACGGCCCCGGACGTCCGGCGGGAAGGCGGCCACGGCTGCCACTCCCCTGCACCGGCTCATCCGCGAGCTGATGCCGCCGGGCGAGCCGCGCATGGTGCGCGAGGTGCACGCGGACCTGGCGAAGGCCCACCCGGAGCGCGGCACCTCGGTGCAGGTGGTGCGCAACACCCTGGAGACCCTGGTGAAGCGGGGCGCCGTGGCCAAGGGCCTCCAGCAGGGCGCCGCCATGTACACGGTGGCCGAGCCGGCCGCGTCCGGGGAGACCGCCGGGAGCGGGACGGGCACGGCGGCCGGCTGAGGCGGATCGCCCCGTTCACGCGTCCGGCCCCCCGGCGGCGCCTGTGCGCCTCCGGGGGGCCGGACGGTACTGCTCGCGGCCTCAGACGGCCGTGATGTTCTCCGCCTGCGGGCCCTTCTGGCCCTGCGTGATGTCGAAGGTCACCGCCTGGCCCTCCTGCAGCTCACGGAAGCCGGTGGCGTTGATGTTCGAGTAGTGCGCGAAGACGTCCGGCCCGCCGCCGTCCTGCTGGATGAAGCCGAAACCCTTTTCGGCGTTGAACCACTTGACGGTTCCGCTGGCCATGCCGGTGCCTCTCAGTCGATATCGGGAGCCGCACCACGCGGTCCCACTGCGTCGCGATCCGCCCCCTGCACAGCAAGGCGCCCGCGCCGGAGCACGGGCGGTTTGTGCGAACCACGACTTCCTGTGGTGACGCTACATGGCGAAACCCCTCTCCACCAGAGAGCAACGAGTTCGCGTCGCGCGCAATGCCGGAGGAACTCGCTGCCGGGGCCCGGCCGGTGGCCCCCGACGGAGTAAGGACGGCTCCGGATGGAGCAGTGGGGGCGGCCGTGAGAAGGGTGCGGCCGGCAGGAGGCTGCCGGCCGCACCGGGCTCCGCCCCGCCCCGGACCCGGAAGTCCGAGGTGGATGGCGGAAAGAGCCAGATCAGCGGACCGTACGCCTCCGTCGCCCCGCAGGGGCGAAATACGGGCCGCTCGTCAAGCCCTTCCCGCCACCGTTCTGGACGGGCACGGAATCCCGGCTGCGCCCATCGCCAGGAGCGGGCAGCAGGAAGACCGCACGTCAACCGTGGGTCCGCCGCCCCGGAGGGCCACACACCACCGGCTGACGCGCTCCAGTATGGGAGGGACGGCAGGCTGTTTTCCACGTCCAGTTTTTAGCGCTAAGCCACGTCGCGCCAATTAGGCTCACGCCCGCGCAACGTGGCCCATGACGCGGGGGATTTGATGGCATGACCAACACCGACAAGTCGGCACTGAGGACCCTGCTGAGAGCCTGTCGCGCGCGGATCGACCCCACCTGGCACGGCTTCCAGCGCCCGTCCCGCCAGGGGCGCCGCGCGCCGGGCCTGGCCCAGCACCAGGTCGACCAGCTCCTGCACCGCACACCCGGCACCTACCGCCGGCTGGAGTCCGGCGCCTGGCCGCGCCCGGACACCGGGTTCCTGCGCGATGTGGCGGTGCTCTTCGCCCTCAACGAACAGGAGTGGGTGTCGCTCTGCCGGTACGCCGGTATAGGCGACCCGCCCGGCCCGCTCAACGCCCGCTCGGGCAAGGAGGTTCCGGGGGTGTGGCAGGAGGCGGTGGACGGGATGACCCATCCCGCGTACATCACCGACGCCTCGTGGGAACTGGTCGCGCACAATCGCGAGTTCGCCCGGCTCTTCCCCGGCGAGCGGGTGCCCGCCAACACGATGCGGTGGATGCTCCTCGAACCGCAGGGGCGCGCCATGCTGCTCGACTGGGACACCGCCTGGGCCCCGCTCGTCGTGCCCCAGCTGCGGGCGGCGCTGGTCAGCCGGCCCGACGACGAGGTGCTGCGCCGCCTCGAACAGGACGTGCTCGCCGACCCGCGCTGTGCGCCGATCTGGGAGTCGGGCGGGGCGCACATCCATCCGGACGGCGACGAGCGGCCTGTGCACCACGCCATCGAGGGCCCCGGCTGGGTGACGATGTGCGCGGCCCAGCCCATGACCGCGCCGGGCGCACGCCTCATCGTCCTCCTCTTCCACGCCGGACCCCGCCGCGCCCACTCGAGCACGCCGGTTCTGCGCGCCCCGTGAGGGCCCGAGGCCGGTGAGTGGGTGGCGGAAAGAAGTCGGTTGACGGTCGGTCGCCGGGGCCGGTTTCCTGACGCGATGAGTGATCTTCGTATCGAGCGGGTGGACGGTGACGCCTCGCTCCGGGACTGGCGTTCGGTTCACAACGCCGTCGTGCCCACCGCCGCGCTGTCGTTGGCGGAGGTGTCCGAGCGGGCCGGGCGCAACCTGCTGTCCGTCGCCCGGCTGGACGGTGTGCTGGTGGGCTGTTCCACGGTGCGCCCGCCGGGTGCGGGCGCACCGGTGGCGACCGTGATCGCGCGCATCCTGCCCCCGTACCGCCGCCGGGGGCTCGGCGGCATGCTGTACGGCCATGGTCTGGAGCTCGCCCGTGAGCTGGGCGCCGAGGTGATCGAGACCTGCGTGCTGGAGTCCAACCCCGAGGGGCTGCGGTTCGCGTTGCGCCTGGGGTTCGTGGAGACGGAACGGTATGTCCTGCCGGGCGACACCGTGCCGTTCATCGACCTCCGGCTCGCCTGACGGCGGGCCGTCCGCTGAGTAGCAGTACTCATCCGCCGTGCCCCCTTCCCGTCCTACTGTCACACCGGAAGAACGAACGGGTCCGGAGCGGGCGGGGCCGGAGCACGAGGTGGGGAGCGGCGGGATGGGCGGATCGCGGGGACGGCGCCGGGCCGGGGTGTCGGTGGCCGGGGTGCTGACGGGCGCGCTGGCCCTGGCGCTCACGGGGTGCGGGGTGGTGACCACCACGAAGGAGGACCGCGCGTACGCGGAGAAGCTGGCCGAGACCCACTATCCGGGCCTGCTCCGGGTGATCGAGGCGCACACCCTGATCCCCGAGGCGAGCGGTTCGGAGGTCGTGTTCGCGATGACCGACAATCCGGACGCCGTGGTGCGGATTCGGGTGGACGCGGAGGCCGGCACCTGCAACACCCACGGGTGCCGCGAGGTGCTGGACAAGGCGGTGGAGCGGGGACGGCAGGAGGGGGCCGCGGTGCGGGCCCTCGTCGACACGTTCCGGCGCTGCGGCCACGAGGTGCTCGCCGTCGATCCGCAGACGGGTGCGCCGTGGATCGCCGCCTCCCTGACCAACTCCACGGTGAGCACTCTGATCGCGGACCTCGGTGGGTGCGCGCGGCAGTGGAAGGAGGCGGCGCCCAGGAGCGACGGCGACGCGGTGAAGGGGGCCTCGGTGAACGTGGTCTCCCCGTCCGTCGCGGCGAAGCGGCGCAAGGCTCCGAAGTCGCAGCCGACCGCGATGCGCCTGAGCGGGAGCTCGCTGCGCGCCTCCCTCGGCTCGCACGCCTACTACAGCGTCGGGTACGGGGCGAAGGACGGGCGGGTGGACCCGTCGTCGGGCAGCGCCCGGATCGTCCGCCCGTTCAAGGAGCGGCAGGAGTTCGCGGCCGCCGTCCACAGCGCCGTCGCGGACCGGCTCAGGGCCGACCACCCCCGGGTCCAGGTCAGCGACTTCGAATGGGTGTGGCGACTGGAGCCGGGGACGGTGGACCGGGTCACGGGCTATGTCCTGTACTGCGAGGAACCGGACGGCGAGAAGTCGTGCCTGGGCGACCTGGCGGTGCTGGTGACCACGGATCTGGAGGGCAACCCGGTGGGCGAGCTGCGCCATGTCGGCAAGGTCCGTGAGGGCCGCGGACCGCTGCGACTGCCCCCGATGTGAGCCCGCGCGACTCCCGCCGGCTCAGGGCCGGGCGGGACGGTACGTGTACGCGGCCCACAGGGCGCGGAGCGCGTCGCCGTCCCGCCAGTGCCCGGAGGCCGCCGCGCGGTCGGGTGTCCCCCACACCTTGATGTCGCCGTCGGTGCCGGGGCGCCAGCCCGGATCGCCGCTCGTCGCGAAGCCGGCCCAGGCCGCGGTCATCCGTCGTGCGAGGGCCCGGTCGCCCGGCCCCGGTTCCGTGCCGCCGATCAGGAACCGGACGCACCGCTCGTCCTCGTTGCCGAAGGCGAACGGCACGTCGGCGCAGTGCCAGGCGCGGACCCCGCCATCCTTGCGGTCGAACCGGGAGAGGAAGACGCGCCCGCCCGCCGCCTCGTGGACGGCGGCCAGCCGGCTGCTGTACTCGCCGAAGAGCAGGTCCCCGTACAGGGCGAGATGGAGGTCGTGCGGCCCGGCGCCGGGCAGGAGGGCGCGGTATCCGTCGACGAGCGGGGCCGGGAGACCGAAGTCGGCGGCGAAGCGGTGCAGTCGCTCGTCGGTGGGGACGTCGACGGCGGCCCCCACGGCGTCCATCAGCCAGTATTCCTCGGTCGTGTGGCAGACCAGCAGGCCGATGTCGCGGGCGGCGCCGGCCGCGATCAGGTTCAGCGGCTCGTCGAGCAGGACGTGCCCGTCGGCGACCGGTCCGTAGATGACCGGGTCCCAGTGCAGCGGGCCGGAACCGGGGTCGCGTCGGTAGTCCTCGACAACGGCGTCGGAGGCCCGGACGAGCGCCTGCGGGTCCGCGCCGGCCAGGGCTGCCGCGGTGGCCGGCACTGCCGCGGCGGCGGCCACGCGCTCCGTGACCCGCCGGGCGAGTTCGGGGGCGAAGCAGGGGCCGACCGCGCTGTGGGCGATCACCCGGTGGAAGAGGCCGCGGGCGGCGTCCATCGCCATGAGGCAGACGGCGGCCGCGGCTCCGGCCGACTGCCCGGCCGCGGTGACGTTGTCCGGCGCTCCCCCGAAGGCGGCGATGTTGTCGCGGACCCATTCCAGGGCGGCGATCTGGTCGAGCAGACCCCGGTTGGGCGGGAAGGCGCCGGACCCGTCGTCGGGGACGTGGCCGAAGCCCTCGAAGCCGAGGCGGTAGTTGAGGGTGACCACCACGAGGCCGGTGCGGGCGAGCGCCGTACCGTCGAAGTCCGGCTGGGCGCTCGACCCGAAGGTGTAGGCGCCGCCGTGCAGCCAGACGAGCACGGGCAGCGGGCCGGACGCGTCGGCGGGGGCCCAGATGTTGAGGGTCAGGACGTCCTCGTCGCCGGGTGACCAGCAGGGCGCGCCCGGCAGTTCGGCGGACTGCGGGGCGACGGGGCCGAACTCCGTGCAGTCGCGTACCCCCGGCCACGGGGTGCGGGGGCGGGGGGCGCGGAACCGGTTCTCGCCGAACGGCGGTTCGGCGTAGGGGATTCCGAGGACGGCCACGACCCCGTCGACCGGAGCGCGTCCGCGTACCCGTCCGCCGGTCGTCCCGTACACACCGCTCTGTGTCAACGCGTTCCCACTGCCTCTCGATCGCCGCTTCCAGGCGGAAGCGGTGATCATGATGACTCACTTCCGCGCGCGGGGCGAAGGGAATTCAACAGAAGCGATCAGAAGTCGGTCAGCCTGCCTGGCCGATGGCGCTGCGGAGCATGGCCACGGTGGTCGCGGCGGCCGAGCGTTCCGCTTCGTCGTCGGTGGCGCGCACCCGTTCCTCCAGCAGGACGATGGCCGCCTGGAGCACGCCGACGCGTACCGGAACGGTCCGCATGGCCGTGAGCACGGCCGCCGCCCGCTCGGCGGGGGTGGCGGGCGCGGCCTGCGGGATGAGGGTGGAGATACCGCGCCCGAGCGCACGGTCACGAGGCGGCTGCGCCGCGGGTGTGGTCACCGGAGAAGTCTGCCGCACCCGGCGCGCGGAATCCGTCAGCGACCTGGCCCGGCCGGGCCGGTCTCCTGCGCCGCGTCGTGCACCCGGCGCAACAGGGCGGTGAGCTGGGCGCGTTCACGGCTGTTCAGCGGGGCGAGCACCTCCTCCTGCACGGCCAGCGCCTCGGCCTCCAGGCTCTCCAGCAGGGCGCGGCCGGCCGGGGTGACGGTGACGGTGACCCGGCGCCGGTCGGTGGTGTCGCGGGCCCGCTCCACCAGGTCGACCCCGCCGAGCCCGTCCACGATCTTGACGACGTCGCTGCGGTCGATCGACAGCCGGGTGGCGAGTTCCCGCTGCACATGGGGGCCGAAGTCGCGCAGGGCCGCGAGCACCGCCATGTGCCAGAGCCGCAGCCCGCGTTCGGCCAGCCGGTCCGCGAGCAGCCCGCGCGCCGTCTTGCCGGTCTTGGACATGAGGTAGGTGGTGAGTCCCAGGAGGCTGGGCGGCGTCTCGTTCATCGGTATATCGTAGGGCCAACCCAATGATGGGTGAACACCTACTAAAGGAGTCGCCGTGGACGCGCTGCATCCCCGCCTGCTGGTCGGCCGGTTCGCCGATTGCTTCCGCTTCTACGACGCCGTGCTGCCGCCGCTCGTCGGAGCCGTACGGGCCAGTGGCAGCGCGACGGGGCCGTACGCGCACTGGGATGTGGACGGTCAGGGGGTGCTGGTGCTGTTCGACCGGGGTGCGATGGCGGAGGTGGCCGGGACGGCGGATCTGCCCGTGGAGGCCCCGCCGGCGCAGGACCGGTCGATGTTCGTCTGCCGGGTGGCCGACGTGGACGCCGGGCTGGCGCTCTGCCTCGCCCATGGCGCCGAGTTGACGGTCGCGGCCCGCGACCGGCCGGAGTGGGGGCCGGGACTGCGCACCGCCCATGTACGGGACCCGGAGGGCAACCTCGTCGAGTTGCAGTCGTACTGAGCGGTGCGCACGGTCACTTCCGGGCCCAGGCGCGCATCGCGGCGCGCGAGGAGAAGTGGGCGACGTCCTTGTCGAGGGGCCGGTCGGTGTACTGGTGGATGCGCCAGGACGCCTTGATGCGCGGATGGCCGGCCTTGACGTAGTCGGCGATCCAGAGCCCGTCCCCGGCGTAGGACGTGGTGTCGTGGTGCAGCCAGAAGTAGCGGTTGCAGTAGAGCAGGACGCGGTGGTGCGGGCGCAGGCGCTTGACCTCGCGGATGAAGCGGTCCTTCTCGGCGTTGCTCGGGCGGGTGCCCTCGCCGTTCTGTTCCCAGTCCACGGCGAGCAGGTCGCCCGCCTTCTCGGGCGCCTTGCTCAGGAAGTACTCGGCCTGGGCCGCGATGTTCCCGGGCCACAGGAAGTGATAGAAGCCGATGACGCAGTCGGCGTCGCGGGCGCGTTTCGTCTGGTCGGTGAGGCGCGGATTGACATAGGAACGGCCCTCGGTCGCCTTGATGAAGACGAAGTCGAGTCCGTCCGCGTCGAACGAGGACTGATAGGAACTCACATCGACACCGTGCAGCATGGGCACCGCCTCATTCACAAGTGGGTTGCTCTGTTCCGTTTCTTCCCGCCGAATCCTTCACTCACCCGCACCGGACGTGTGAATGCGCGTGTGTGCCGGGGCGCGCGCTCCGGCACACACGCGCAGGCCGGAACGCGCCCTCGCGGTGTCGGGGACGTCCGGGGCCGCGTTCAGGAGGCGCGACCGCTCACTGGGCCTCGGGAGCGGCCGGCAGGCTGTCCATGAAGGAGCTGACGGAGAACACGGCGTTCCCGGCGCCGGGCGGGCCGTAGCCGGGGGGCGAGCTGAGCCCGAACTCCTCCATCGTGGCCCGGTAGGACTCCAGCAGCCGGATGTGGTACTCCAGCGGCGCCCCGTCGGGGTTGGTCCTGCCGAGCGGGGTGGTGGGCTCCGGGCACCAGGTGGTGAACCGCGGGGTGATGCCGTGCGACATGAAGAAGCGCAGGCCCTCGGTGGTGGAGTCGATGGCCTCCTTCACCGTGGTGAAGCCGAACGGCTCGGCCATCTCCACGCCGGCCACGAAGTTGGGGATCACGTTGCGGGCGCCGAAGACGTCGGCGGAGTCCAGGATGCGGCGGTGCCACTCGTCCCGGCCGACGTAGCGCTCCTTGCCGGGGCAGTACAGCTCGAACAGTCGGCGGTCCCAGACCTCGTAGTTGGGGTGGTAGATCTTCACGCCGTAGTCGTGGAACCGCTGGACGTCGGCCTTGGGCAGGGCCTGGGCGACGACCTTCCCGATCCAGCGGTCGGGGAAACGCTCCTCGATGGCCTTGGCGTACTGGCCGTAGAAGTCCGCCTCGTCCCGGCCGCCGATGTGCGACGTGATGGCGCCGCCGGTGAGGGTGTACGCCGTGGAGCTCTTCGCCGTGTCGTAGCGGTCGATGATCTCCAGTGCCTCCAGCACCTCCTCGACGGGCTTGACCCCGGTGTACGGGCGGCCGGCCGCCTTGTGCTGGCGCCAGTTGTGGTTGATGTCGCAGTACTGGCACTCCTCCTTCGCGCCGAAGTACTGGCAGACGCGGAAGACGGTGAGGTAGACGAGGTAGCCCCACTGGATGGTCGGGGCGACCTCCATCACGGACTTGCCGTTGGCCAGGGTGTGCCGGTAGTAGTCCGGCATGGGCGGCAGGCCGACGTCGGAGATCCGGCGGCCGTCGAGGTAGAGCCCGAGCATTCCGTCGTCGCCCGCCGCGACGCGGTACGGGGACGCGGGGTTCACGCGCACCGAGACGACGGTGCGGCGCAGCTCGTACGGGCCGCCGGTGAGCACGATCTCCTCGGGCGGGCGGCGCAGCGCGGCCTCGCCCAGCTCGGGCAGGGTGCCGTGGTCGAAGGAGAAGATGAAGTACGACTTCGGCTTGACGTCGCCGTCCTCGTTGTCGCTGAGCGCGGACTCGTCGAAGGCCAGGCCGCCGCGGAGCAGGTCCTCCTTGATCACGGCCTCGCGCGGGACGTGCGGGAACCGCTCCATCAGCCGTTCGACGAGCCGGGTGCGGTCTGCGCTGCCGGGCTCGGTGCGGGCGGGATCGGTACGGCTGGGCATGTACGGGCTCCTCGGTCGGTCGTCGGCGTGTTCCGGATGCGACGTCTGTGCAACGAACCACGGCCGCGGGGCGTTCTCTCCCCGGCTGCCGGATGCGTCACTCCCCGCCGCCGAATCCTATGTGACCTGCCGGTAAGGTTCGGGGGCGGGACGGTGGACGACGCGCTGCCCGACGGGTCACCTGCCCCAGTGCGCGGGGCGGTCGAGCGCGGCGGGCAGCCGGGTGGCGGCGCTCCCCCGCGCCGCGTTCACCTGGGCCTGGGTCAGGAAGAGCGCCCCGGTCAGGTCGGCGCCCGACAGGTCCGCGTCCCGGAAGTCGGCGCCGATGAGGTCCGCGAGGCGCAGGTCGGCGCCGCCGAGGTCGGCCGCGATGAGATAGGCGCCGCGCAGGTCGGCACCCCGCAGGTCCGCCTTCCTGAGCCGGGCGCCCATCAGGTCGCCGCCCCGGTGGGCGCGCTTCCTGCGGCCGGGGGCCGTGGCGCGGACGAGTTCGCTCACCCGGCCCAGGAGCACGGCGACCTCGCCCCGGTGCGCCGCCACGTCCAGGGTCTCCAGGGCGTGGGCGTCCAGGCGGGTCAGGGCCTCGGTCGCCTCGACGGCGCTGCGGATCGCGCCGCGCAGGGAGCGGGCCGGGGCCAGGCCGGCGGCCTCGGTGAGATACCAGAGCAGTTCGTGGAGTTGCCGGACGACGGGGAAGACCTGGTACATCTGCCCGGCGGTCTCCGGGGCGGCGCGACAGTCCCGTCCGCCGAATATCTCCACCGACACCTTCTGCCCGGCGCCGAAGCAGTCGTAGACGGTGCAGCCGGGGAAGCCCTCGGTGCGCAGCCGGGCGTGGATGCCGCAGCGGAAGTCGTCCCGGAGGTTGCGGCAGGGCGTACCCGCCGCCTTGTCGACGGCGAAGTCCGCGGAGCGCGTCAGCGTCAGCGCGACGCAGCACAGGGCGAAGCAGTTGGCGCAGTCGGCGCGGAGGGCGGCACGGTCGTTGTCGGGCACGGTGCGGAAGTCCTCCGGGGCGCGGGGTTCGTGAGCGGCACAGAAGCCTATCCGCTCGGCACGCCGGACCTTCGCGCCCTCGGTGCGGACGGCCGTTGTCGGTGGGGCGGCGCACACTGGCAGCGACACGGCAGGGCGACGGGACGGAGGGGCTGCGGATGGGTGCCGAGGAGGCGGGCGGGTTCGAACCGGCCACCGGGGACGGTCCGCCCGGCGGTGGGCCGGCGCGGGATCGTGCCGCTTCGGTGCGGTCGGCGCTGGCCGGACTCCTGCAGATCAGGCGCCTGGCGAACGGCGGCCGGCCCGATCCGGAAGCGGTGCCCGCCCCCTGGGAACTGCACCGCCCGGTACGGGCCGTGGCCCTGGCCCTCGAGTCCGCGGGGCTGCCCGCTTCGGCCGTCGACGCGTCAGGACGGCGTACGGGCAAGGGGTACCGGGTGGTGGCCGGGGCGGCGCCGGGCACGGTGCGGGTGGAGTGGCTGGGGCCGGCCGGCAGCGGGGCCGCGTACGAGGAGGAGCGCGAGTTGCCCCGGTGCGCCGGGGCGCTGCGGGAGTTGGGCTGGACCGCGCTGCTGTACCGGGGGCCGCGCGGCCGGCGGTTCCTGGAGGTCGAGCCGCCGGCGGGCGGGCGTCCGCCGGACGGCCGATAGAAGCCGTGCCGCGCCCCACCCGGCGGCCGCTTGTCAGACCCATGGGGGATGCTGGTGGGTACGACACCTCTGACCTGGAGATGCTGATATGCGCAAGGACGAACTCGCGGCGGCGCAGGCGTATGTCCGTTTACTGGAGGCCACCCGCGCGGCCCTGTCCGACCCGGCGGACACCCCGCTGTATCTGCCGTTGCTCACCTCGCCGATGGAGGAGGCCGACGGGGCGCTGCGGCGCGCGGGGCTCTCGGGCAACGAGACCCGGTTCTTCGAACTGGTCAGCTCGCTGCGGCCGAGCCTGACGGGCGGCGGTCACTGAGGAGTTCAGCCCTCGGGTGACGCCCCGGGGAGCGGTGCGAGGCCGAGTTCCCGGTCGCCGAGGGGGGCGAAGTGGCGTGCCACGTCCTCGTCGGTGACCTCGGAGAGCCGCGCCGGGTGCCAGCGGGGGTCGCGGTCCTTGTCCACGATCTGGGCGCGGACGCCTTCGATCAGGTCGGGGCCGGCGAAGGCGGCGGTGGAGACGCGGAACTCCTGGTCGAGGACCGCTTCCAGGCCGCCGAGGCGGCGCGCCCGGCGCACGGCTTCGAGCGTGACCTTGAGCGAGGTGGGCGCCTTGGCCCGGATGGTCTCGGCGGCCTGCTTGGCTGCGGGGTCGCCGTGGCCGGTGAGGCGGTCGACGATCTCCTCGACGGTGCCGGCCGCGTAGCAGGAGTCGATCCAGTCGCGGTGCGCGGCGAGTTCTCCGCCGGGCGCGGGGCGGGCGTGCCGCCGCGCGGCGGCGGTGATCTCCGCGGGGGTCGTGCACTGCGCCAGGGCGGCCACGAGGGCGGTGAGCCCTTCGGCGGGCACGAAGTGGTCGGCGAGGCCGCACAGGAGTGCGTCGGCCGCGCCGACCGGGTCGCCGGTGAGGGCCAGATGCGTCCCGAGTTCACCGGGCGCGGTCGCCAGCAGATACGTTCCGCCGACGTCCGGGACGAAGCCGATCCCGGTCTCGGGCATGGCGATGCGGGAGCGCTCGGTGACGATGCGGACGGAGCCGTGGGCGGAGACCCCGACGCCGCCGCCCATCACGATGCCGTCCATCAGTGCGACGTACGGCTTGGGGAAGCGGGCGATGCGGGCGTTGAGCCGGTATTCGTCGCGCCAGAAGTCCAGTGAGGCGGTGCCTCCGGCGAGGGCGTCGTCGCGGACGGCGCGGATGTCGCCGCCCGCGCACAGGCCCCGCTCCCCCGCGCCGGTGAGCAGCACGGCGACGACGGCCTCGTCCCGCTCCGCCGCGTCGAGCGCATCGGCCATGAGCCGCACCATGACGTGGTTCAGCGCGTTCAGGGCGCGGGGCCGGTTGAGGGTGAGGTGGCGGACGCTTCCTTCGGTGTGCGACAGGACGGGGTCCTCGTGGTTCATGCGTGCGCTCCGGTCGGCCCTGGTGCGGTACGGCCCCGGTCGGGGGCGGTCTTCCGCTGCCATTGTGCGTGGCGGGCCGCCGGGGCGGGGACGAGGGGGTGTCCGCTGTGGCAGGCGTGCCGGAGCGGCCGGACAATTGAGGCACCCCGTACGGCGGACCCGCCGGACGATCCTCCTCGGAGCTGGCATGACCGATCAGAACCGGCCGCCGGTCGTCCCCGGCCCGCCCGGCCGGCCCGCGGGTGGCGCGCCCGCGAGCGAAACGGGTACGGCGGAGCGGCTCGCCCTGAACCGGACGGGCAGCTTCGAGTGGGACGTCGACGCCGGGACGCTGGACATCGACGAGGCGGGCCTGCTGGTCTTCGGCCTGGACCCGGCCTCGTTCGACGCGCGCCCGGAGACCCTGGCGGAGCGGCTGGAGCCGGAGGAGCGGGCCCGGCTGGACGCCGCGACGGAGGAGGCGCTCAAGGGCCGGCACAGCTCGTACAGCGTCCACTTCCGGATGCGGCTCGGGGACGGCCGGGAGCAGTGGACGCATGTCCAGGGGCGCATCCTGCGCGGCGAGAACGGGAGGGCGCGCCGGGTGATCGGTCTGGTGCGGGACGCGACGGCCGAGGTCACCCATTCGGACTTCGTGCTGGAACTGGAAAAACGCCGCCGCCGCCAGACCGGCATCGTTGAACGCACAACGACCGCGTTGTCGCGGGCGGTGACGGTGGACGATGTGACCGCGGCCCTCACCGGGCCGGGCGGGCTGGCCCGGCTGGGCGCCGACGGGCTCGCGCTGGGGCTGCTGGACAACGCCGCGCTGAACGTCATCGCCCTGAGCGGCGAGTCGCTGACGGAGCTGGACGACCTGAGCGCGGGACGGCTCGATCCCCGGTTCCCGCTGGCCGACACCGTGCTCAGCGGGCGGGCCCGGTTCGTCGGTTCCCTGGCGGCGCTGACGCGCCGCTATCCGGTGCTGGAGCCGCTCGCGGGACGGCTGAGGTTCCAGGCCGCTGCCTATCTGCCGCTGGTCGCCCAGGCCAGGACAATCGGCGGACTGGCCCTCTTCTACCGCGCCCGCACCACCTTCACCGCCGACGAGCGCAATCTGTGTCTGGGGCTGGCCGCGATCGTGGCCCAGTCGCTCCAGCGGGCGAAGCTGTTCGACGAGGAGCGCGAGTTCGCCACGGGCCTCCAGGCCGCGATGCTGCCGCGCCGCATCCACGACATCGAGGGCGGGGAGATCGCCGTCCGCTACCACGCGGCGTGGAGCGGCCGCCAGGTCGGGGGCGACTGGTACGACGTGATCGCCCTGCCCAAGGACCGGTTCGGGATCGTGGTGGGCGACGTCCAGGGCCATGACACCCACGCGGCGGCGATCATGGGCCAGCTGCGGATCGCCCTGCGCGCCTACGCCGCCGAGGGGCATCCGCCCTCGACGGTCCTGGCCCGCGCCTCCCGCTTCCTCGCCGAACTCGACACCGACCGGTTCGCGACCTGCGCGTACGCCCAGGTCGATCTGGGCACCGGAACCGTGCGGGTCGTCCGGGCCGGCCATTTCGGGCCGCTGATCCGGCACATGGACGGCCGGGTGGGCAGCCCCCAGGTGCGCGGCGGCATGCCGCTGGGCATCTCCACCGACTTCGGCGACGAGGAGTATCCGGAGACCCGGCTCGACCTGGTGCCGGGCGAGACGCTGGTCCTGTACACGGACGGGCTGGTGGAGGAGCCGGGCGCCGACATCGACGCGGGGGTGCGCACCCTCATCACCGAGGTCAGCGCGGGCCCGGCGGGCGCCGAGGCGCTGGCCGACCACCTCTCGGACCGGCTGTGGGAGCGCTGGGGCTCCGGCGACGACGTCGCCCTGCTCGTGCTGCGCCGCAGCCCGGACCCCGGCTCGCCCCGCGCGCCGCGCCTGCACCAGTACATCCATCAGGCCGACCCGGAGGGGCTGTCCGACGCCCGGTCCATCGTCCGCCAGGCCCTGACCGACTGGGACATGGCGGAACTCGCGGACGACGCCGAACTGGTCACCGGGGAGCTCCTGGTGAACGTGCTGCTCCACACCGAGGGCGGCGCGGTCCTCACCCTGGAGGTGCTGCCCGAGCCGGTCCGCCGGGTCCGGCTCTCCGTGCAGGACCGGTCCAGTGCCTGGCCCCGCCGCCGCCAGCCGGGCGAAACCGCGACGTCGGGCCGGGGGCTGCTCCTGCTGGACGCCCTCACCGCCCGCTGGGGCATCGAGCCCCGTGGCGAGGGCAAGGCCGTCTGGTGCGAGATCGGCCCGCGCGGCGAGCCGTAGGGCGGCGGGCCGCGGCGTGTCCGGGTCAGAGCCGGCGGTGCATGATGTGCAGGCCCACGAAGCCCTCGGTGGGGTGGTCGAATCCCTCGGGCAGTGTGCCGAGGATGTCGAATCCGAGGGAGCGGTACAGCTTGACCGCCGCCGTGTTGGTCTCCACCACCGCGTTGAACTGCATGGCCCGGTATCCCGCGGCCCGCGCCCACTCGATGCTGTACTCGCACAGGGCCCGGCCGACGCCCTGTCCGCTGTGGGCCGGGGCGACCATGTAGCTGGCACTGGCGATGTGCGAGCCGTTGCCCATGTGGTTCCTGTTCATCTTCGCCGTGCCGAGGACGGTTCCTTCGCCGTCGACCGCGACCACGGTCCGGTGGGGCGGCTTCATGAGCCACCAGTCGGCGGCGTCGGTCTCCTGGAGGTCGAGCGGATAGGTGAAGGTCTCGCCCGCGGCGACGATTTCGTGGAAGAACGGCCAGATGGCGGGCCAGTCCTCGGAAGTTGCTTCCCTGATCAACATGGCGCAAAGAATGCCTGTCCCGCCCCCGGCCCACCACTCTTTATCCGGTCCGCCCCGCACCGTCACGCCGCCCGTCCCGCCGCCCGGCGGGCCGCACCGCGGCGATCGCGCCGCCGCGCCGCCCCTGGCGAAGCCTGAGCCTCCCCGACGCCCGCCGCCCGAGCCGGGCCAGAAGCCCGACGGGCCTCCCCGGCCGGGAAGAGCCAACGGGCGGGGCGACGGACGACGCGACCGGCACGGCGGGCTGCGGCGCGGCAGGCTCCGGCGCGGCGGGCTGCGGCCGGGGCGCGTCGCCCGGGCGTGGGGCGGGATGGCGTTCGCGGGCGGCGTCCAGCTCCGCGATGAGGGTGATCCGGCGCCAGAGGATCTCATCGGGTGCGTCCGCGGGCATCAGCCGGGCCATCACCTCGCGCCCCGCGACCGATGGCCTGCGGCCGAACACCGCCTCGTGCCGGAGCTTGCCGAGGAGGGCGCGCTCGTAGGGGTCGTCCACCACCTCCGCCAACTGGACGGGGTCCAGTCCCTGGGCGACGACCGCCGCGCGTACCCAGGGGTCGTCCGTGAGGGCGAGCAGTCGCTCGATCCGGCGCGACCGCCAGTTGCGGGGCCGCAGGTCGTCCCCGGCGTCCAGCAGGTCGCGCATCCAGGGCGGGCTGTTGCCCACCAGCAGTTCCGGCGACCGGAGCGCCAGCGTCTGGACCTCCTGCGCGAGGTAGATCCACACGACCACGCGGTAGCGGTTGAGGTAGAAGGCGATGGGTGTGAGGCAACCGGACCGGGCCAGCCTGGTGAAGCGGGTCTGGCTGATGTCGAGCAGCCGGGCGCCCTCCGCCGTTCCCACCGTGCGCACCTGTTCGCGGAGTGCGTCGGGGAACCCTTCCCGGGCGCGAAGGTGTTCGATCTGCGACGGCCGGACCCGGGGCCGGCCGTCCGGACCGCTGACCACCCGCACCGCCCCCAGGTGGACCGCGAGGTCGAACTCGGCGCGCTTCAGCCCGAGTTCCGCCGAGGCGCGGCTCGCGGAGATCGTGTCCTCGACGCCCTCCGGCGCGGTGGCGCTCTCCGTCGTTCCGGACGTGTTCATGAGTGGCATGGCGTAACTCCCCCGCTCGCTTCAATTACTCTCTGTGACCAGAGTAGTCCGGGAAAGTCAACTGCCGCCGAGCCTGTGGATAACTCCACGGACCCGGCGGCAGCATGGGTGCCGATGCGTCAGAGCCGGTTGACTCCCCCGTCCCCGTCCTGTCGGGTGTCCACCGCGAGGTGCTGTCCCACCCGGTTGACCAGCAGCGTCATCTCGTACGCGACCTGACCGACGTCCGACTCCGCCTCGCTCAGGACGCACAGGCAGCTGCCTTCGCCCGCCGCCGTCACGAAGAGCAACGCCTCGTCGAACTCCACCATGGTCTGCCGGGCCCGTCCGGCCCGGAAGTGCCGCCCCGATCCGCGGGCCAGGCTGTGCAGCCCCGATGAGACGGCCGCCAGGTGCTCGGCGTCCTCGCGGGCCAGTCCGGTGCTCGCACCGGTCACCAGGCCGTCGTTGGACAGCACCAGGGCGTGCCGTATGTGCTCCACGCGATTGGTGAGATCGTCGAGGAGCCAGTCGAGTCCCCTGTCCAGCGCCATGCTTTTCCTCCCCGTTCACGCGTTCCCCGTGCCTCGCTCGTGTGCCAGCCTTGCGCACGGGTCACGCCGGGGCAAGCACGCCGCTCCGCGCACCCGTCCCGAAACGGACGCCGGGTTCAGCCGTAGGAGAGGTCCTCGCAGGGGTCGTCGTCGGCCGAGCGGGCCTGGTCGGCGAGGTTCGCGGGCGCATTCGCGGCCGGGGCGGCGGTGGCGTTGTCCGGTGCCGGGGCCGGCTCGTCCGCGTAATCCTGTCCGACCGTGACCTGGACGCCCGCCGTGCCGGATTCGGTGAGCTGTGCGCCGGGGAAGAGCCGCGCCGTCGTGCGGGCCTCCTCGCGCTGGCCGGGGCCGTACACGACGACGGTGCCGGTGCGGCTCTGGTCCTGTGCGGTGGCCGTGCCGGTGACGGTGAAGCCGTGTGCGCGCAGCAGGTCGGCGGCCCTGGCAGCGAGCCCGTTCACCGTGGTGCCGTTGTAGACGGCGACCGCGATGCCCGCGCCCCGGACGGGTGCCTGCGAAGCCTTCGGGGACGGTCCGGATTTCGCCTTTCCGTCGAGGGGGCGGTCGGCTTTCAGCGCGGCCCACAGGGCGTCGGCGTCCGGTTCGACGACGGCGACGCGCTCGCCCTCGTAGCGCCAGGGCACGGTGACGAACTTGGTGTTGTGCAGGTCGATGTTCTTCATCGACAGGGCGAAGGAGAGCAGCTTTTCGGCCGATCCGAGCCCTTCGTCGACCGTCATGGCGTCCGTCGCCGCGTCGGCCAGCGGCAGCAGAGTGGTGGGGTTCATTCCGCGTGACTTGATCTTCTTCACCAGGGAGGCGACGAAGGCCTGCTGGCGCTTGATGCGCCCTATGTCGGAGCCGTCACCGATGCCGTGCCGCAGGCGCACGTAGTCGAGGGCCCGCTGTCCGGAGACCGTCTGCGGCCCCTTGGCGAATACCAGGGAACCTCGTGTCGGGCGCTTCGGGTTGAGGTCGCGCTGGTACACGTCCTCCGGGAGGCACACCGGCACTCCGCCGACCGCCGAGGTCAGCGCGGAGAATCCGGCGAAGTCGATGACCACCGTGTGGTCGACGCGCAGCCCGGTCAGGTGTTCCACGGTGTTCTGGGTGCATGCCGGGTTGCCCTCGGCGGTCTCCCCCACCGAGAACGCCCCGTTGAACTGGCTGTGGTGCTGCGGCCTGGTCCAACTGCCGTCGGGTTTGCGGCAGGCGGGGATGTCCACCATGGCGTCGCGGGGCACGGACACGGCGACGGCGTGTTTGCGGTCGGCGTAGACGTGAAGGAGGAGCACCGTGTCGGAGCGGCCCACCGCCCCCGTGCCGCCGCCGAGGCCCTTGTTGCTGCCGGCGCGGGTGTCCGACCCGATGACGAGGACGTTCTGTCCGCCGGCCGTGCCGGGCGGCCGGTCGCCGGAGACACCGTCGTCGCTGAAGGTGTCGATGCCGCCGGTCAGTTTCAGATACCCCCAGCCGACCCCGGCGACCAGCAGGATGAGGAAGGACAGTGCGGACACCGCCGTACGCCGCAGCCGGCTTCCCCTCCCGCCGGGCCCGGTTCCTCTGTTCCTGCGTGCCATGGGCCACCCCGTTCGGTCATGCGGTCGTGCGGTTCTACGGTCGTGCGGATGCTCGGTCGTGAGAGACGGCCGGGCAACGACGTCTTCCCCGCCCGCCCACCGGGTAATCGGGGCGGACGGTGCCGACGCCCTGGGCAAATCCTCGCGATTCCTGAAGAGTAGGGCACGGCCGCCGTTCGTTCCGGGCGACGGCCGGACCGTCACCCGCGACGAACGCGCGGGCGCCGGTCGGTGAACCACTGGATCATTGGAGGAAGTTCATGGGTGTGACCCTGGCCAAGGGCGGCAACGTCTCCTTGACGAAGGAGGCGCCCGGCCTGACCGCGGTGACGGTCGGCCTGGGCTGGGACGTACGCACGACGACGGGTGCGGACCACGACCTGGACGCCAGTGCGCTGCTCTGCGGGGACAGCGGCAAGGTCGTCTCCGACCTGCACTTCGTCTTCTACAACAACCTCAACAGCCCGGACGGCTCCGTCCAGCACACCGGTGACAACCTCACGGGTGAGGGGGACGGCGACGACGAGTCCATCAACGTGAACCTCGCGGCGGTCCCGCTCGAGATCACGAAGATAGTCTTCCCGGTCTCCATCCACGACGCGCAGAGCCGTGGACAGAGCTTCGGCCAGGTGCGCAACGCGTTCATCCGCGTCGTGAACCAGGCCAACGGTGTGGAGCTCGCCCGGTACGACCTCAGCGAGGACGCGTCGACGGAAACCGCGATGGTCTTCGGCGAGCTGTACCGGCACGGCGGCGAGTGGAAGTTCCGCGCGGTCGGGCAGGGTTACGCCTCCGGCCTGGCGGGAATCGCGAAGGACTTCGGCGTCAACGTCTGACCGACGGCCCCGCCCGCCGTCCCGGCCCCGTGTCAGCGGCGGCCGGCCCGGCGGGCGGGTGGCGCGGGCGTCATCACGCGGAGGCGGGTGGCGCGGGCGTCACGCGGAGGCGGACGGCTCCCCGTCCCGCGCGGCGCGGCCGATGGCGCTCGGCCACCACGCCCGTGGCCCGATGTCCACGACGAGCGCCGGGGCCAGCAGCGACCGCACCACCAGCGTGTCCAGCAGCACGCCGAACGCCACGATGAACGCGATCTGCGCGAGGAACGCCAGCGGGATGACGATCAGGGCGGCGAAGGTGGCCGCCAGCACCACGCCCGCCGAGGTGATGACACCGCCGGTGCTGACCAGGCCCCGTAGCATCCCCTGCCGCGCCCCGTGCTCCAGCGCCTCCTCACGGACCCGCGACATCAGGAAGATGTTGTAGTCGACGCCGAGGGCCACCAGGAACACGAACCCGTACAGCGGCACCGACGCGTCCGTGCCGCTGAAGCCGAAGCCGTGCTTGAAGACCAGCGACGCCACGCCGAGGGTCGCCAGGAAGTTGAGGCCCACGGTGGCCACGAGGAGCACGGGCACCAGGACGGACCTGAGCAGGCCCATCAGGATGAGCAGGATGATGACGAGCACCACCGGCACGATGACGGAGCGGTCCCGTTCGGCGGTGCGCTGGGTGTCGTACTGCTGGGCGGTGTAGCCGCCGACGAGCGCGTCCGCGCCGGGCACGGCGTGGACGGCGGTACGCAGGCGTTTGACGGTTTCCGTGGCCGCGTCGCTGTCCGCCGCGTCCTTGAGGGTCACATCGATGCGCACCCGGCCGTCCACGACGAGCGGGGCTCCCCCGCCCGGCCGGCCGGACTCGGTCACGGGTGCGGCGGAGGCGACGCCGGGGGTCTTCTCGGCCGCCGCGGTCACCTGCTCGGCCTGTCCGGCGCCGGCGACGACGACGGCCGGGTTGCCGGAGCCCCCGGGGAAGTGCTTGCCGAGCGTGGCCTGGGCGGAGACGGACGGGGCGTCGTTGACGAAGATCTCGTCGAGCGGCACGCCGTGCGACTTCAGCGTGGGCGCGAACGCGGCGCAGGCGAGCAGGACCACCGCGCAGGAGAGCCACACCTTGCGCGGGGACCCGTCCACGCGCGCGGCGATCCGCCGCCAGATGCCGTGTCCGCCGGTCGCCTCGTCCACGGGGCGCGGCTTGGCCGGCCAGTACGCGGCGCGCCCGCACAGCACCAGGACGGCGGGGAGGAACGTCATCGTGCTCAGCACCGCGCACACGATCCCGATGGCGCCGACCGGTCCCAGGGCGCGGTTGTTCGTCAGGTCGCTGAGCAGCAGCGCGAGGAGTCCGAGGGCGACGGTCGCGGCGCTGGCGACGATGGCGCCGAAGGAGCGGCGCAGCGCGGCGAGCGCGGCGGTGGTCCGGTCGCCGTGCCCCGCCAGCTCCTCCCGGAACCGGGCGGTGAGCAGGAGGGCGTAGTCGGTGGCCGCGCCGATGACCAGGATCGAGAGGATGCCCTGGACCTGGCCGTCCACGAGGACGACGTCCCGGTCCGCGAGGACGTAGACGATCCCGCAGGCGAGTCCCAGGGCGAGGACGGAGCTGATGATGATCAGGAACGGCAGCAGCACACTGCGGTAGACCAGCAGCAGGATGACCAGGACGGCGGCCAGGGCCACCCCGAGCAGGAGCCCGTCGATTCCGGCGAACGCGTCCTTGAGGTCGGCCTGGGTGGCGGCGGGTCCGGCGAGTTCGGCGGTGGTGCCCGGCACCGTACGGGCCGCGTCGCGCACCTCGTCCAGGGTGGCGGGCAGTTCGTCGCCGAGGTCGGAGCGCAGCTGCACGACGCCCGAGAGGGCCTCGCCGTCCTCGGACGGCAGGGCGGGCGAGGGGGTGCCGACGACGCCGGGCTTGCCGTTCAGGGAGGCGAGCGCCGCGGTCGCATCGGCCCGTGCGCCGGGCGGGAGGGTGCCGTCGGCGCCGGTCCACACCACGATCGCGGGCACGGTCCCGGCCTTCTGGAACGCCTTCTGCTCGTCCGCGACCTTGGTGGACTCGGCGCTGCGCGGCAGGAAGGCGGCCCGGTCGTTGGTCGCCACCTCGCCGAGTTTCCCGGCGTAGGGGCCGAGGGTTCCTCCGATGCCGAGCCAGACGACAAGGAGGGCGAGGGGCACCAGCCATCGGACGGCGCGGTGCCTCGGTGCGGGCTTCATTGCTTCCCCTTGGTTCGACTCGTGACACACATGGCAAAGGTTTCCCGATGGCTCTCTCGATGATTCATTATCTCAATCATCAAGAGATATTAGTCTAGGGGTATGCGCACCACGGACGAGGGCCCGGACAGAGGCACGGACGGCGGGCCCACGGGCCTCCAGTCGTTCGCTGTGCTGCTGCGCCGTATGAACAGCGAGTTCAACCGCATCACGCATGAGTTCGCGCAGTCGCAGGGGTTGCATCCGACGGATGTGCAGGCGCTCGTCGCGATTCTCGACGGGGTTCCGGGTGAGGAGGGGGGTGCCATGACACCGGGGCGGCTGCGCGAGCAGCTGGACCTCACCTCGGGGGCGGTGACGGCGTGTCTGGACCGGCTGGAGCGCGCGGGGCACATCCGCCGGGTGCGGGACAGCAGCGACCGGCGGGTGGTGCATCTTCACTACGCGGCGCCGGCGAAACATGTGGCGCGCGACTTCTTCCGGCCGCTGGCCGCGGGCACGGAAGCGGCGCGCAGGCGGTTCGACGAGAACGAGTTGCGGGTGGTGGTCCGGTTCCTGGAGACGATGAACGACGAGCTGGGGCAACTGCGCCGGACGGAACCGAGGCCGTAGGGGCGGGCCGGCGGGGGCGGCCCGCCGCCGTCCGTCACTCGGCCCGTGCTCCGGGGCCGGCGAGGTCGCGGACGGGGCAGCCGCGGACGCCGGGGGTGGGGAACGTGCCGAGCGAGGCCACTTCGTATCCGTCCGGGTAGCCCTTGATCTCGGGGTTCTGCCGGGCGTAATGGGGCTTGCCTCGGGGCGGCATGAGCCGTACGGCGCGGGCGCGCAGCCGCAGTGCGCCCCGGACGAGGCTCCGGGCCGCGGCGGCCGGGCGCTCGTAGCGGAAGGTGCGCAGCAGGGAGTCGTCCAGGAGGGCGAGGCTCGCGCCGCGCACCAGGGGCGCCAGGGGGCGGGGGTACCAGGAGGCCATCAGGTCCAGCGTGGCGTCGGAGACGGCCCGTGCGCCCTCGTCGAAGGCGAAGTGATCGTTCTCGTAGGTGTCGAGGGTATACTCGAAGTCCTCGTAGGTCCGCGGCAGGTCCTTGATGCCCATGCGGGCGCCGAGCGCCCGGTAGTAGGCGGCGAAGGCCCGCAGTTCGTGGTCGCAGAGCCGGCGCCAGCCGTAGGCGTCGAGCCATCGCTTCGGGACGACGACGAAGGTGCACAGGACATAGCGCATGTCGTCGTTGCTGATGTCGTAGGCGGCGTGCATCCGGTTGATCCGGCGCAGGGCCGTGCGTCCCGGATCGCTGTCGAAGCCGTGCTCGACGACGGTGTCGAGGAGCAGCGCGGTGTCGTCGTAGCGCTTCTGCGTACGGTCCGTCAGTTCGGCGGTTTCGGCCAGGAGTCTGCCGATGCTGGGGACGGCATAGGTGCGGTACAGGGCGAGTTCGAGGGCGCGGGTGACGTCCCACGGGAACTCGTACGTCACGGAGAGCCGGTAGATCTCCAGGAAGTCCCGTTCCGGATCGAGGCGTTGGATCTCTTTCAGCCGGTCGTAGCGCTTCACCGCACCGTCCCCCTTGTCCAGGTCGAGTGTCCCAGCCTACGTCCGCGGGCAGGACGCTGAGTACGCGCGACGCACGCGCGTACTCAGGTTGACGGAAGGCGGTTTCCCATGACCGGGATATTCGGTGCTCTGCGCAAGGCCCTGTCCGCGGGCCGCGGTGGCGGCCGTACGGCGGTGGCCCGGCCGGAGCCCGTACGCCGGCAGCCCAATCTCTTCGAGGCGGCCGCCGTCTTCGTCGCGGCGTCGGCCGAGGACGACGAGGAGCGGATGGACGAGGCGAGCGGCTGGGTGTCGCCGGAGCAGCTCTCCTTCGGGGTCGGCGAGCTGGCCTGCCGGGCGCTGATCGCGCTGGCCCGGGAGCGGGGCGAGTCGCCGCAGACGGTGGCGCGGGACCTGCTCGGGGTGACCGCCGACCGCTGAGGCGGGTGCGCGGGGCCGCTGCGGGGGTGCGCAGGGCCGCTGCGGGGGTGCGCGGGGCGGCTGCGGCGGCGGGCGGGTCGGGGCGTACGGGCCCTCGACTCGGAGGTTACTCACTGGTTAAGGTGCGCCGACGACATCCCCGACGGAGGAGGGCCCAGTGGCCGGGACGGACGACGCGGTCGCCGACGACGACGCGCTGTATGTGCTGACCGCCGTCCTGCTGACCCCGGCGCAGTTCCCCGGAGTGCTCGGCGACGACTACCCGGCGGCGTGCGCCGCGCTGCGGCTGGAGCCGTACGCCGAGGGGTACGGGCTCGTCATGGGCCAGGACGGGGACGGCGCCCGGTGGACGGTCGTCGTGGACGATGTGTCGCTGGTGGCGGTGGCCATCGCGTCCTGGGACTGCGGGATGGAGTACGACCTGTCGCCGGACGACCGGTCGGTGGTCTGCGCGCTCCCCGGCTGGCCCCTCGCGCTCGCCGTCTCCACGCCGGGGGTGCCCGCGCCGCACGACCCGGTGCCCGGTCCGGACGCGGACGGCGACGCCCTGGCCGCGCTGGCGCCGCCGGACACGGAGGAGTGGGGGCCCGCGCAGCGCCGGATGGGCGCGGACGCCATCGCCGCGCAGTGGGCGGACTGGCGCGAGCGGATCGACGACGAGACGGTGTTCGCACCGGCGGGCGGGCCGGGTACCGAGGCGGACGATTCCGGGGCCGACCGTGCGGAATCGGCCGAGGCGGCGGACGAAGCCCCGCGCCCGGCGGGCTCCGGGCGGCATCCCGGAGTGCGGCGGGCCCTCGCCCAGGCGCGCGCCTATGTGGACGATCCGCCGCCGCCCGGCCGTGTCCGGTCGTCGTTCGCACCCGGCGACGCCCGCATGATCCGGGCGGACGGGCCCGGCTGGTCGATGGTGGCCAGGACCGACGACATCGCCCTGCTGCTCCTGGACGAGGCGCCGGGCGAGATCCTGCCGGTCGGGCGCGGGCCGGAACTGCCGGGGCTGCTCACGGCGCTGGACGAGCTGGCCGTCCGGCCGTTCTGACCCGCGCCGGGGCCGGACGGGGTCAGACGCGGTCGAGCGGGCGGTGGGGTTCGGCGGGGAGCACGATCTCGATGGGGTCGCCGGGCCCGACCGCGCCGCCTCTGGTGACGATGCCCATGATCCCGGCCTTGCGGACGATGTGGCCGGCCTCGTCCCGGCCGACGACCTCCTTGAGGAGGCCGTCCTGGTAGTTGTCGATCTGGTAGCAGGGGTTGCGCAGCCCGGTGATCTCGACGACCGCCTCGGCGCCGAGGTGCAGCAGGGTGCCGGTGGGCAGGGCCAGCAGGTCGATCCCCCGCGTGGTGATGTTCTCGCCGAGTTCGCCGGGGGCCACCTCGAAACCCTTGGCCCGGACCTCGTCGAACAGTTCCTCGTGGATGAGGTGGACCTGGCGGAGGTTGGGCTGGGTGGGGTCCTTGGCGACCCGGGAGCGGTGCTTGACGGTCACCCCGGAGTGCACGTCGCCCTCCACCCCGAGGCCGGCCAGCAGCGTCACGCTGTCCCGGTTCGGCTTGGTGAAGGTGTAGGTCTCGTTCCTGCTGACGGCGGTCACGATGCCACTCACGGCGGGATTCCCCTCTCAGCGGTCGGCCATCGGCGGCCGGTCTCCGTACAGCTGATCGTACGGAGCTGTCCGCACCGGCCGCCATGGAGGGGCCGGTCACCTCAGCGGCGCGCCGACCTCGTGCATATGGGTGAGCGCCTGCCGGTAGGACTCGACGAGGCCGGTCTCCGTGTAGGGCAGGCCGATCGCCTCGCAGTGGGCCCTGACCAGGGGCTGGGCCAGGCGCAGGTGGGGGCGGGGCATGCTCGGGAAGAGGTGGTGCTCGATCTGGTAGTTGAGGCCGCCGAGGAACCAGTCGGTGAGGGCGGCGCCGCGGACGTTGCGCGAGGTCAGGACCTGGCGCCGCAGGTGGTCCCAGCGGTCCTCGTCCGGGTCGGGCATCTCCATGCCCTTGTGGTTGGGGGCGAAGGCCATGCCGAGGTGGAGGCCGAACAGGGCGTGGTGCACGAGGGCGAAGACGACCGCCTTGCCCGGCGACAGCACGGTGAACAGGAGGGCGGCGTAGAGGCCGAGGTGCGCGGTGAGCAGGAAGGCGGACAGGGCGCGTTCGCGCACGGGCTGCCGCTTGAGGTACTGGAAGCCGGAGACCTTGAGCGCGATGCCTTCGAGGAGCAGCATCGGGAAGAAGAGGCCGGCCTGGTGGCGGGTGAGCCACCGGGCGAAGCCCTCGCGCCGGGCGGCCTGCTGCTGGGTCCAGACGAGGGCGCCGACGCCGACGTCCGGGTCCTTGTCGATGTGGTTGGGGTTGGCGTGGTGGCGTACGTGCTTGTCGTTCCACCACGCTTCGTTCATCCCGAGCAGCAGGTTGCCGTGGAAGAGGCCGATGGCGCGGCTCACCCGGCGGTCGCCGGTTATCTGGGAGTGCCCCGCGTCGTGTCCGACGAACGCGGTACGGGCCCAGAGGAGGGCCAGCGGCAGGGCGAGCGGCAGCACCCACCAGGTGTCGCCCAGGAGGACGATGCCGGTGACGACGGCCGCCAGGGCGAGCAGGTTGGCGGTGATGCCGGCGGTGTACCAGCCGGTGCGCCGTTCGAGGAGTCCCCGTGCCCGCACGGCACGCAGCAGGGGCGCGAAGTCGCTCCCCCGGTTTCCGGTTCCGTCGCGTGTGGGTTCCGCGACGGCAAGGGTGGCGTGGGACATGGTTTCTCCGGTCTCGAGTCCGCTCCGACTCCGGAAAACGTACGGTTGGCGGGGTGGCGGAAACCATGACGCCACCACCCTGGGGCAGGGTGGTGCCAGCCCCCTCTCCGGGCCGGGGGCCGACCGCACCGGCAGAGCACGGCGGACTACCCTGTGTCGCACCTCACGCACAGGGGAGGTCTGCGGTCGCGTTCGGTGGGGTACCCTCGGCGACCTCAGTCGACTAGTCAAATTTGAGGACTCTGACATCGCTGTGCACAGTCTCTCCTCCGCATCCCTCTCCGACATCGACGCGCTCGCCGGCTGCTGCGCGGTCTTCCTGCCCGCGGACCCCGCCCGCACCGGCCGGCTCGCCTTCTGGCATCCGGACGGCAGCAGTCCGCCCGAGGGGCCCGGCGAGAGCGCGGAGCTGACGGTCGCCGGCGCCGACGCGCTGCCGTACGAGGTGCCGGCGCGGCTGCTGTCCGTGGCCGACGCGCTCCCGGTGCTGACGCGTGCCCGGTTGGCGCGGCACGCCTCCGCGTCCGTGGCGTTCTGGGGCGTGGCCGGGCTGCTCGCCCTGCAGTTCGCCGCCAGGGGTCTGCTGCTGCCGGGCCTGAGCGCGACGGACCACGACAGCTGGCGGGCCGGGCCGCTGGCCCCGGACGATCTGGCGCGGGTGCGCACTCTGGCCGCCTCGATGCCGCCCGCGGCCCACGCCGTGCCGCTGGACACGGCGGACGGGTCGCTGCTGCTGCCCGAACCGGAGCATCTGGTACGGGCGTTCCTCGACGCGGTGGCCGACGGTCTGCCCCGCACCCCCGCCGCTCCGCTCGCCTCGGGCGGGCCCGCGTTCACCGCGCCGGAGCCGCAGCGGGTGCCCGCCCACCGTGCCTGGGCCGCCGATGTGGCGGCCGGTCACGACGCCGGCGTACGGCTGTCGCTGCGGGTGGAGGTGGCCGGGCTCGACGGGGCGGGCAAGGGGGGAGCCGGCCCGTCGTTCCGGGTGGTTCCGCAGATCCACAGCGTCAGCGACCCGGCCGTGGTGGCCGACGCCGCCGAGATCTGGGCGGGTGGCGGTCCGGCGGCCGGGGCGTTCGGACCGCGGGTGCGGATGGACGCGCTGCTGATGCTGCGCCGGGCCGCCCGCGCCTGGCCGTCGCTGGCGCCGCTGCTGTCGGCGGCCGTGCCCGACGCGGTGGAGCCGGCCGACGAGGAGATCACCGAACTGCTCGGCCCCGCCGCACGGGCCCTCGCCGCCGTCGGGGTCCAGGTGCACTGGCCCAGGGAGCTGACCGCCCGCAGGCTGACGGCTCGTGCGGTGATCGGGCCGGACGGCGAGGACGAGGAGGGCGGTGCGCCGCGAGGTCTCGCGCGTACGGCGTCGGACGCGGAACCGCTGCTCTCGTCCGACGCCCTGCTCACCTTCAACTGGTGGTTCGCGCTCGGGGACCAGCAGCTCAGCCGCGAGGAGCTGGACCGGCTCGCCGAGGCGGGCCGGCCGCTGGTGCGGCTGCGCGACCAGTGGGTGCTCATCGACCCGGACGAGGCGCGGCGGGCCCGCGAGACCCAGGACCGCAAGGTCACCCCGATCGACGCGCTGGGCGCGGTGCTGACGGGGTCCGCCGAGGTCGACGGGCGGCGGGTCGAGGTCCGGGCCGCCGGCTGGCTGGAGCGGCTGCGTGAACGGGTCGCCGATCCCGCCCGGCGGCAGGAGGACGGGGAGCCGGCCGTCGGTCAGCCCGCCGCACTGGCCGCGACCCTGCGGGACTATCAGCTGCGCGGTCTGAACTGGCTGCACACCATGACCTCGCTCGGGCTGGGCGGCTGTCTCGCCGACGACATGGGGCTCGGCAAGACCATCACCCTGATCGCGCTGCATCTGCACCGCCAGACGCTGGAAGGCGGTGCCGGTCCCACGCTCGTGGTCTGCCCGACCTCGCTGATGGGCAACTGGCAGCGCGAGATCGAGAAGTTCGCGCCCGGCACCCCGGTGCGCCGCTTCCACGGTGCCTCGCGCGGTCCGGCGGACCTGGCGGACGAGGGTTTCGTGCTGACCACGTACGGCACGATGCGGCTGGACGCGCCGAAGCTGGCCGCCGTGCGCTGGGGCATGGTCGTCGCGGACGAGGCGCAGCACGTCAAGAACCCGTACTCGGCGACGGCGCGTGCGCTGCGCACCATCGGCGCGGGGGCGCGGGTGGCGCTGACCGGTACGCCGGTGGAGAACAACCTGTCCGAGCTGTGGGCGATCCTGGACTGGACGACGCCCGGACTGCTGGGGCGGCTCGGCACCTTCCGTACGCGGTACGCGCGGGCGGTGGAGGGCGGTGACCCGGCGGCGGCCGAACGGCTCGGGGCGCTGGTGCGTCCGTTCCTGCTGCGGCGGCGCAAGACCGATCCCGGCATCGCCCCGGAGCTGCCGCCGAAGACGGAGACGGACCGGACGGTGTCGCTGACGCCGGAACAGGCCGGGCTGTACGAGGCGGTGGTGCGCGAGACGCTGGCGGCGATCGCGGAGGCCGACGGGATGGCCAGGCGGGGGCTGGTGGTGAAGCTGCTGACCGCGCTCAAACAGATCTGCAACCACCCGGCGCAGTACCTCAAGGAGGAGGAGCCGCGCATCGAGGGCCGGTCCGGGAAGCTGGAGCTGCTCGACGAACTGCTGGACACCATGGTGGCGGAGGGCGCCGGGGTGCTCGTGTTCACTCAGTACGTGGCGATGGCCCGGCTGCTGGAACGGCATCTGGCGGCGCGCGGCATCGGCACGCAGTTCCTGCACGGCGGCACGCCGGTGGCCGCGCGGGAGGAGATGGTGGACCGGTTCCAGGCGGGCGAGACGCCGGTGTTCCTGCTGTCCCTGAAGGCGGCGGGCACGGGGCTCAACCTGACGCGGGCCGGCCATGTGGTGCACTTCGACCGCTGGTGGAACCCGGCGGTCGAGGCGCAGGCCACCGACCGTGCGTACCGCATCGGGCAGACGCAGCCGGTGCAGGTCCACCGGCTGATCGCGGAGGGCACGATCGAGGACCGGATCGCCGGCATGCTCGCCCGCAAGCAGGGTCTCGCGGACGCGGTCCTGGGGTCGGGCGAGGCCGCCCTGACCGAGCTGAGCGACGCGGAACTGGCCGATCTGGTGGAGCTTCGAGGGGGGACACGATGAGCGACGGGTACGAGGCCGGCGATTTCGCCGAGGGCGGCGACGAACGGGAGGACGGGGCGCCCGCGCAGGAGCGCACCTTCCCGGCGCTGCCGCCCGCGCCGGGCCGTGGTTTCGCCACCTCGTGGTGGGGAAGGGCGTGGCTGCGGGCGCTGGAGGAGACTGCGCTGGACGGCCGACAGCTCAAGGAGGGGCGCCGGGTCGCCAGGGAGGGCCGGGTCGGTGCGGTGTCGGTGCGGCCGGGCCGGATCACGGCGGTGGTGAGCGCGCGGGACGGCAGCACGTACCGCAGCGATGTCCTGCTCCAGGAGCTGGACGAGCGGGAGTGGGACCGGTTCCTGGACATGGCGGCCGAGCGGGCGGGGCACATCGCGGCGCTGCTGGACCACGAGATGCCGTCGCATCTGATCGAGGACGCGGCGGCCGCGGGGATCGATCTGCGTCCGGGCATGGGCGACCTCGAACCCGAATGCACCTGCGAGGCGTGGGACCACTGCCCGCACACCGCCGCCCTGTGCTACCAGGTCGCGCGGCTGCTCGACCAGGACCCGTTCGTGCTGCTGCTGATGCGGGGGCGCGGCGAGCGGCGGCTGCTGGCGGAGCTCCAGCGGCGGATCGCGGCACCGGCCGGGGAGCACGACGGCGGCGGGGACGAGGAGCGGGCGGCGGTGCCGGAGGGGTCCGGCGTACCGGCGGCGCAGGCGTACGCGCAGGGGGGCATCCTGCCCGCGCTGCCGGCGCCTCCCGGGCTTCCGGACGAGCCGGGCGCGGCGCCCTCGCTCGACACGGAGACCGATCCGGAGGAGGGGGTCGACCCGTCGGCGCTGGAGATGCTGGCCAGGGACGCCGCGGCCCGCGCCCACCGGATGCTGGCCGACGCGCTGGCGCCGGGCCATGAGCTGCGGCCGGTGGCCGCGGGGCTGACGGTGCGCCAGGACGCGGTGCGGCTCGCCGCCGAGGCGCGTCCCGAGCCGTGGATCGCGAACCGGCTGGCGGCCGGATCGGGGCGTCCGCGCGCGGGGTTCCCGGCCGCGATAGCGGCGTGGCGGCTCGGCGGCTCGGCGGCGCTGGCGGTGCTGGACGAGGACCGGGCGCCGGACGCCACCGAGCTGGCCCGTGCCCGGACGCGGCTGGCGGGGGCGTGGGAGGAGGACGAGGCACCGCGGCTGCGGGCCGAGGGCAACCGCTGGACGTCGGCGGACGGGAACCTGCAGCTCCGGTACGGGCCGGACGGACGCTGGTACCCGTACCGGAAGGAGAACGGGCAGTGGTTCCCGGCGGGGCCGTCCGACGACGATCCGGCGGCGGCCTGGGCGGAGGCGCGGGGCGACTGAAGGGGCGCGCGACACGCGCTGACGCGCCGTCAACGTCCTTTATATGGGCAGGATTTGGATATCCTGCCGTCTTCCGCGTCGTGCGCGGCACCCGTACGGTGGGGCCCGCACACGACCCGGCCGTACATCGGACAGCGCGTCACGGTCACCGGACGGGCCGCCGGTCGCCGCGCCCGGTCCCCCACCATGTATCCCCCTTCCCACCTCCCCCCACAGGAGTACGCATGGAACGCAGACGAATCCTCCAGGGCGCCGCGGTGGCGGCGGCGGGTGTGCTGCTGCCCGCCTCCGTCCGGGCGACCGCCGCGACACGGGGCGCCACGGACTATCCGGCGGCGCACTGGGCACCCGCGTCGACGTCCAACTACACGGCCTCCTCGCGCCCCTCGGCGTACCCCGTCGACTACGTCGTCATCCATGTCACGCAGGAGACGTTCTCCGAGACGATCTCCATCTTCCAGAACCCGGCGAAGCAGGTGTCCGCGCACTATGTGGTGCGGTCCGGCGACGGGTACATCGACCAGTGCGTGCGGGAGAAGGACATCGCCTGGCACGCGGGCAACTGGGACTACAACACGCGGAGCATCGGCATCGAGCACGAGGGGTGGGTGGACGAGCCCGCGTACTTCACGACCCCCATGTACGAGAAGTCGGCGCTGCTGACCGCCTCGATCTGCGACCGGTACGGGATTCCCAAGGACCGGGCGCACATCCTGGGCCATGCGGAGGTGCCGGGCGCCGACCACACCGATCCGGGCCCCAACTGGGACTGGGTCCGCTACATCCGCCTGGTCAATCTGCTCAGCACCGGCTGAGCACCGCCCTTCGGGGAGGCGGGCGGTCAGCGGCCGTCCGTCTCCCCCACGAGGGGGCAGCGCACGAAGAGGACGCCGTGCACCTCGCCGTCCGGCGCGCCGTATACATGGGGCTCGTCGGCCCGCCACCGGGCGGATTCGCCGGGGCCGACGGTGTACGGCCGGCCCGGCGGCCCGACGACGGCGGCGCCCGCCAGGACCATCAGGCTCTCCGACGTACCCGGCACATGGGCCTCCGAGTCCTGGACGGCTCCGGCGCGGATGGTCACGCGGAACACATCGGTGACCGCCTCCCCGTCCTCGTACCGTTCCAGGAGTACGGCGGTGACGGCGCTGCCCGAGACCTCCGACCCGTTCCGCGCGGGCGCGCCGCCCGGCGGCGGGTCGCTCAGGACCGCGCTGAGGGGGCGGCCGAGGGCGGTGGCGAGGGCGTACAGCGTTTCCAGGGTGGGGTTGCGGCGGCCGCTCTCCAGCTCGGAGAGGGTGCCTTTGCCGACTCCGGAGCGCCTGGCCAGCTCGGACAGGGACACGTCCATGTCCTGCCGCAGGGTTCGCAGCCTGCGCCCCACGTCCTCGTTCAGCCCCATCGCCGTACCGCTCGCTTTCGTGGTTGACGGGTACCGGTCCGCATCCCTAGTGTTCCACAAACAGAACGTTCCGTATACGGAACACCGCACGGCACTCCCGAAAGTGGCTCACTCATGTCCGTGTTGCCCCGCGTACGCGCGGCCGCTCCGCCCTCCGCCGTGGCCGCGGGGCTCATCGCCGTGCTGGTGGGGGTCACCAGTTCGGCGGCGCTGGTGTTCACCGCGGCGAAGGCCGCCGGGGCCGACGCGCGCGAGATCTCCTCCTGGATGCTGGCGCTCGGTGTCGGTCTCGCCTTCACCTGTGCCGGTCTGTCGCTGCGCCACCGCGCCCCGGTGGTGACCGCGTGGTCGACCCCCGGCGCGGCGCTCCTGACGACCGGTCTGGTCGGGGTGTCCATGCCGCAGGCGGTCGGCGCCTTCATCTTCTCGGGGCTGCTCATCCTGGTGAGCGGTGTCACGGGATGGTTCGCGCGGGTGATGAGCCGCATCCCCGTTCCGCTGGCCGCCGCGCTGCTGGCCGGGGTGCTGCTGCGGTTCTGCACGGGCCTGTTCAGCACCATGGAGCACAGCTTCGCCGTGGCCTTCCCGATGTTCGCCGCGTATCTGCTGGGGCGCCGGCTGCTGCCGCGTTACGCGGTGCTGGTGGCGCTGGCCGCCGGGGTGGTGGCCACCCTGTTCACCGGGGGCTGGCGAACGGGCGGCGTCCACCTCTCCCTGGCCACCCCGGTCTTCACCGCGCCCGAGTTCGACTGGAGGGTCCTGGTCAGCGTCGGCGCGCCGCTGTTCGTCGTCACGATGGCCTCGCAGAACCTGCCCGGTGTCGCCGTGCTGCGCGCCTCCGGCTACCAGGTGCCGGTGTCCCCGCTGATGACATGGACCGGCGCGGCCAACGCGCTGCTGGCGCCCTTCGGCGCGTTCGGCCTCAACCTGGCCGCCATCACGGCCGCGATCTGCACGGGCGAGGAGGCGCACCCGGACCGCGGCAAGCGCTATCTCGCCGCCGTGTGGGCGGGGTTCTTCTACCTCTGCGTGGGGCTCCTCGGCGCGACCGTGGCCTCCCTGCTCACGGCCATGCCCCACGAACTCGTGATGGCCATCGCGGGGATCGGGCTGCTCGCGACGATCGAGTCCTCGCTCGCCTCGGCGCTCGCCGACAAGGAGTCCCGCGAGGCGGCCGTGGTCACCTTCCTGGCCACCGCGTCGGGCGTGACGCTGCTGGGGATCGGCTCGGCGTTCTGGGGCCTGCTGGCCGGGCTCGTCACCGGTGCCGCGGCCTCGCTGGGCCGGCCGCGCCGCCCCGGCCCCGCCACCCCCGTCCCGGCGGAGCGGCCGCGCGAACTGCCCGTCCGCTGACCGCTCCCCCGCCCTCGCCGCACACTCTCTCCGGACGCCCTCTCCCCGGCGTCCGTGTCCTCCCCTTGGAACACAGTTGCTCCGGGCATCGGCCGCGGGGTGGGATGACTGTATGCAGAAAGCGGTATCCCCACCCTCCGTCGAATCCCTGGCACCCTTCGACCATCTGGACCACCGCTATCGCGGCGAACACCCGGTCCGCACCCTCGCCCTGCTCCTGCGACCGGACCGGGGCCGGCTGGCGCTCGCCGTCGTCCTCTTCACCGTGAAGCACAGCCCCATATGGCTGCTGCCGCTGATCACCGCGACCGTCCTCGACGTGGTCGTCCAGCACGGCCCGGAGGCGGAGCTGTGGAAGGCGACCGGGCTCCTCCTGTTCGTCCTCGTCCTCAACTACCCGCTCCACCAGTGGTACGTGCGCTGCCTCGGCGGCAGCATCCGCCGCATGGGCATCACCCTGCGCTCGGCGCTGTGCCGCCGGATGCAGCAGCTGTCCGTCGGCTACCACGCCCGCGTCAGCTCCAGCGTGCTCCAGGCCAAGGTCGTCCGCGATGTCGAGGCGGTGGAGCAGATGGTGCAGCAGAGCGCCGACATGGGGCTCGGGGCGGTGGTGACGCTGGTCGGCGGGCTCGTCGTCATCGGCGTCCGGGTGCCCTCGTTCCTGCCCGTCTTCCTCGTCGTCGTGCCCGCCGCCGGCTTCCTCGTGATGAAACTGCGCGGCCGGTTGCGCAGCCACAACGAGTCCTTCCGCCGCGAGGTCGAGCAGTTGTCCTCCCGCGTCGGCGAGATGACCACCCTCATCCCCATCACCCGCGCCCACGGTCTGGAGCGGACCGCGTTGGGCCGGGTGGACGGTTCGCTGCGCCAGGTGTTCGCGGCCGGGCTGCGCCTGGACATGCTCAACGGCCGGTTCGGCTCGCTGGCCTGGGTGCTCCTCAACACGCTCGGGGTGCTCTGCCTCACCGGGTCCGCGCTGGTGGCGTACCACGGCTGGATGCCCGTGACCGCCGGTGACGTCGTCATGCTGAGCGCCTTCTTCACCGTCCTGACCGGCTCGGTGACCACGCTTCTCGGGCTCGCCCCCATCCTCACCAAGGGGCTGGAGTCGGTGCGTTCGGCGGGTGAGGTCCTCCAGGCGCCCGATCTGGAGCACAACGCCGGCAAGGCGCAGGTGGAGCAGGTCACCGGGCGTATCGACTTCGAGGACGTGGCCTTCGGGTACGACGAGGCGCGGCCCGCCGTGGACGGCTTCACGCTCTCCGCGCGGCCGGGCGAGACCATCGCCCTGGTCGGGGCGTCCGGCGCGGGCAAGTCGACCGTCCTCAACCTCCTCATCGGGTTCATCCGGCCCACCTCGGGCCGCATCCTGCTCGACGGCACCGACATGGCCGGGCTCGACCTGCGCAGCTACCGGCGGTTCCTGTCGGTGGTGCCGCAGGAGTCGATCCTGTTCGAGGGGAGCATCCGCGAGAACGTCACGTACGGCCTGGGGCGCACCGATGAGGCGACCCTGCTGAGCGCCCTGGAGGACGCCAACGCGATGGAGTTCGTCCGCCGTCTGCCGCAGGGCCTGGACACGGTGGTCGGCGAGCGCGGCGCCCGGCTCTCGGGCGGGCAGAAGCAGCGGCTGGCCATCGCCAGGGCGCTGATCCGCGACCCCAGGGTGCTGGTGCTGGACGAGGCCACCTCGGCGCTGGACAACCGCTCCGAGGCGCTGGTGCAGGAGGCGCTGTCCCGGCTGGTGCACGGCAGGACCGTCTTCGTCGTCGCCCACCGCCTCTCCACCATTCAGGGTGCCGACCGCATCGTGGTCATGGAGGGCGGCCGGATCGTGGAGGTCGGGACCCACCAGGAGCTGCTGGGCCGCCACGGGGTGTACGCGGGGCTCCAGCCGGCCTTCCCGTAGCGGCTGCCGGGCCGCCCGGCGGGCGAACGGGTCCGCGCGGCCGCCCGTGCTTATGGTGGCGTACGTGAGGGTGCGCGAGAAGACGGGACGGGTGGGCCGGCGCCGTGCGGGGTACGCGGCGGCGGCCGTCGTGTTCGCCGTCGGGATGGCCGGCACCACGCTGCCGACCCCGCTGTACGGCCTCTACCAGAAGGAGATCGGATTCTCCGAGCTGATGGTGACCGTGGTCTTCGCCGTGTACGCGGTCGCGGTCATCTCGGTGCTCCTGGTGGCGGGCAACTACTCCGACAAGGTCGGGCGCCGTCCCGTACTGCTGGCCGCCATGGCGCTGTCCGCCGCGAGTGCGGGCTGTTTCCTGCTGGAGGCCGGGCTGCCCCTGCTCTTCGCCGGGCGGGTGCTGTCCGGTGGCGCGGCCGGGCTGCTGAGCGGCGCGGCGACGGCCGCGGTGATCGAGCTGGCGGAGCCGGGGCAGAAGGCGCGGGCCGGGTTCGCCGCGACGGCCGCCAACATGGGCGGGCTGGGCTGCGGTCCGCTGCTCGCCGGGGTGCTGGCGCAGTACACGCCGTGGCCGCTGGCGCTGCCGTTCTGGGTCCATCTGGGACTGGTCGCGGTGGCCTGCGTCATCATCCTGCGGCTGGCGGAGACGGTCGCGGAGCCCCGGCGGTGGCCCCGGCTGGAGCCGCAGGGGGTGCGGGTGCCGCCGGAGGTGCAGGGGGTGTTCGTGCCGGCCTCGCTGGCCGCCTTCGCCGGGTTCGCGCTGCTCGGGCTGTTCACCGCGGTCGCGCCGAGCTTCGCGGCGAAGACGCTCGGCGTGCACAACCTGGCGGTGACGGGCGCGGTGGTGTTCTCGGTGTTCTGCGCCTCGACGGTCGGTCAGTCGCTCGCCCCGCGCATCGGGGCGCGCCGCGCGCTGCCCTTCGGCTGCGCGGTGCTGATCGCCGGACTGCTGCTGGTGGCGTCGTCGCTGCTCGCGAAGTCGCTGGTGCTGCTCGTGCTGGGCGCGGTCTGCGGGGGCATCGGGCAGGGGCTGGCCTTCCGGGCCGCCCTCACGCTGGTCGGCGATGCCGCCCCCGCCGAGCACAGGGGCGGCACCATCTCGGCCTTCTTCGTCGTCGCCTACCTGGGCATCTCCGTGCCGGTGGTGGGCGTGGGCGCGCTGGCCGTGTGGCTCGGCCTGCGCGACGCCGGGCTGATCTTCACCGGGTGCGTGATCGTCCTGGCGGCGGTGTCCGGTACGTACGCGGCGCTGCGGACACCGAAGCGGGCATGAGCCGGTCCGGGGTCGGCCGCGACGATCCGGGCCGGGGTCAGCCGCACTCCTTTCCGTTGAGGGTGAAGGCGGCGGGGTCGGCCGCCGGCGCGCCGTCGGCCTGGAAGCCGAAGGAGGCGCTGCCGCCCGCCGGGACGGACCCGTTGTGGCCGGCGTTCTCGACGGTGACCCGGCTGCCGCTCTGGGTGGCGGTCGCGTTCCAGGCGTTGCCGATCTTCTCGGCGCCCTGGAAGTCGAAGACGAGCCGCCAGCCGTCGAGCGGTGTCGATCCGGTGTTCTTCACCGTCACATCGGCGGTGAAACCCGTGCCCCACGCCTGGCTGACGCGGTAGCTCACCTCGCAGGCACCGGGCTCGGGGTCGGGCGTGTCCGTGGGGTCGGGGGTCTGGGTCGGGTCCGGCGTGTCCGTGGGGTCGGGCGTCGGGGACGGGTCCGGGGTGCCGGTCGGGTCAGGGGTGGGGCCGGGGTCCGTGCCGTCCGGGGCGCTGCCCCACTGGGGCGTCGAGCCCTCCAGCAGCACCATGTGCGGCGCGTCGACCGGGGTTCCGCCGGGTGTGGTCGCCGTCGAGGGGTAGGACCAGTCGTTCGACGGGTCCCAGGCGCCCGCCGAGCTGATCCGGAACTGGACCTCCTTGCGGTACGCGGACTGGCCGGCGGGGGCGATGTCGGTGTCCGAGCAGTCCACCGTCACGTAGTAGACGTCGCCCGCCAGGTGCGTGGGTCCGGTCACCTCGCCGCACTGGTTGTAGTTGGTGGTGAGGGTGATGTCGTCGGGGGTGGTGCCCGGTTCCAGGGTGACGTAGTAGCGCAGCGAGGCGTCGGTGAGGGCGCGGGCAGGCCAGGCGGACCGGTTGATCAGATACGCCTTGATCTCGGTGAACCCGGGGCCCGCCGCGTTCACCGACGCCTGGACGGACATCTCGGGGCCGTCCGGCTCCTCCGGCCGGGGGAAGTCGGCGAGCGGGGCGCCGCCGTACTCGGCGTAGAGCCGCGCCAGGGCTCCGGTGAAGGCGGCGTTGTAGTCGGTGGCGACCTCGTTGTTGACGTAGTTGGATCGTTCGTCGGTGTAGGAGTCGTCGGGTGCGCTCGGGCCGCCGACCAGTGCCCCGTACAGGGTGTGCCGGCTCTCGGCCGGGTTGTTCATCTGGTCCGTCCACGAGCCGTGGGCGGTGCGGTGGTGGGGCTTGGTCGGCGGGTTCTCGCCGAAGCCCACCACGTAGCTCGATCCGCGCGGGTTGTCGCCGAGCGCGTAGTCGATCTGGCGGACCGCGAAGTCGTGGTAGCGGGCCTTGCGGGTGGCGTCACCCGTCAGCCAGTCGGAGTAGCTCAGCGCCACGAAGGCGGTGTTCGCCGCGTATCGGAGGGAGCCCCAGCTGTCGAGCACCGCCTGCCCGCCGGGCGAGTAGGGCACCCGCTGCCCGTTGACGCCGACCGTCCACCAGTCGAGCCAGCGGTTGGCATCGTCGATGTACTTCTGTTTGCCGGTCAGCTGGGCGAGGAGCACGTAGGCGCCGTAGGAGCTGTCGTCCCAGGAGAGCGTCCAGCGGTAGGACCGGGTGCTGGTCTGCGGCTCGGTGGAGAGGTTGTCGTAGTACGACTCGGCCTTGGCGAGGTACGCGGCGTCACCGGTCGCCTTGTACAGCCAGATCGCGCCCCAGACCAGCTCGTCGTCGTACCCGCTCCAGGAGTTGTAGTAGCTCTGCGCGTCGGTGACGCAGTCGCTGTATTTGCCCCGGTAGGTGTCGGCGAAGGTGTACAGCTGCTTCGCGTGGGTGATCAGCTTCCCGGCGTACGCGGGGTCGCTGTCGGCGAACACCATCGAGGAGGAGGCGAGGGCCGCCGCCGTCTGGCCGGCCAGGTCGCTGCCGGGGCAGGAGGCGGCGATCTTGTACGCGGGGCGCTCCATCGGCATGACCTCGGCGGGGCCCCACCACTTGTGGTCGTCGCCGCCGTTGCCGACCTGTGCGTACAGCACGTCGGGCTCGGGGTGCGCCTTGATGAGGTAGTCGTCGACGAAGCGCAGGTTGTCGCGCAGGTGGGTCAGCTGCCCGGACGCCTCGTAGGCCGCCCGCTGCTCCGCGCCGCCCCAGGCCAGCATGGTGGCCGAGTACGCCATGGGCAGGCCGAACTTCACATGGTCCCCGGCGTCGTACCAGCCGCCCGTCAGGTCCAGGCCGACGTCCTTGCCGTCCTCCAGCGCGGAGTCGCCGCGCCAGGAGACGCGGTTGCTGTCGGGCAGCTTGCCGGACTGCTGGGCCTCGTAGAAGAGGAGGGACTTCTGCAGCGCCTCGCCGTAGGCGAAGGCGGGGGCGGCCGCCGCGCCGGCCGGCAGCGAGAGCGGGAGCAGGAGGCCGGCACCGACGCTGAGCGCCAGTGCGACGGCGGTGAGGGGGCCGGGCCTGCGGGATCGTCTTCGCAGGGCGGGGAGGGTGAGCGAGCGCAACGGAACTGTCCCTTCGTCACGTCGGTGGGGGTGCGGGGAGGGCGGTGCGGGAGCACCGGGCGTGGGAGCGCTCCCAAATGCGTTGCTCATCAAGCCAGTTCCGCGCGGGACTGTCAACGGTTGCGGCAGGGCCCCTGCCGGAACGGGCCTGCGGCAATCCGCCCACCGGCCACCCATTCGGGCGAGCCCGCGCGCGGAACGGGTCGATCCGCCCAAGGCTTGCATGGTGAACGCCCGCACCTGTGGCGTCGCGACGGAGGTACGCATGAGCGCGATGGACATGCCGGCGGATGTGCCGAAGGACTCGGCACGGACCGCGGCGAGGGACCGGCCGGCGACACCGAGGATCAGCTGGCTGACGCTCGCCCTGATGACCACCGCGTCGGTGGCGAGCCTGCGGGCGGCGCCGACGATGGCCGTCTACGGGCTGGCCTGTGTCTTCCTCTATCTCATCCCGGCCATCGTGTTCCTGCTGCCCACCGCTCTCGTCTCGGCCGAACTGGCCTCGGGCTGGCCCGGCGGCGTCTACCGGTGGGTGAGCGAGGGGCTGTCGAAGCCGCTCGGCTTCCTCGCCGTGTGGTGCCAGTTCGCGATGACGATCTTCTACTACCCGAGCCTGCTGGCGTTCGTGGCGTCCACCATCGCGTATGTCATCGATCCCTCGCTCGCCTCCAACGGCGTGTACACCGCGATCGTGATCATGGTGCTGTACTGGACCGGTGTCTGGGTGTCGTCCCGTGGCACCAAGGCGCTGGCGGGCCTGTCCTCCTGGGGGCTCGTCATCGGGACGCTCGTCCCCGGTACCGTCCTGGTCGTGCTGGGCCTCGTCTTCCTCGGACAGGGGAACGGCTCCGCGGCCCCGATGACCGCCTCGCATCTGCTGCCCCAGTGGACGGGGCTGGCCAGCCTGGTGCTCATCGTCAACAACTTCCTGTCGTACTCCGGCATGGAGATGAACGCCGTGCACGTCTCCTCGCTGCGCGATCCGGCGAAGGAGTACCCGAGGTCGATGTTCCTGGCCATGGGCCTGGTGCTGCTGATCTTCATCCTTCCGGCGCTGGCGATCAGCTGGGTGGTGCCGTCCAGTCAGCTCAGCCTCACGGCCGGCGTCATGCAGGCGTTCGACGCGTTCTTCGCGCACTTCCACGTCGGCTGGATGACACCGATCGCCGCGGTGATGCTGGTGTCCGCGGCGCTCGGCGGCATGCTGACCTGGCTCGCGGGGCCGTCCAAGGGCCTGCTGGAGATCTCCCGCAGCGAGGGATATCTGCCGCCGTACCTCCAGCGGCTCAACAAGAACGGCATCCAGCAGAACATCCTCGTCACCCAGGGCATCGTCACCACCGTCATCGCCCTGCTGTACGCGCTGATCCCCAACGTCTCCAGCGTCTACTGGATCTTATACGTTGCAGGCTCTGACCTGCGGGAACGCAGCCGATACTACAGCGGAAGACAGCGAAAAGCCCCCCTTCTCCGACACCCGGAGTTGGGGGGCTTTCTTGCGTTGGTCAGGACGCCGGGACCGTCACCGTGTGCCCGGTGATCTCGCACGTGTTGCCCATCGTGATCGACGTCGTGTTGAAGATCAGGTCAGCCGACGACTCGCCGACCGACCCGTCGAAGACGGCGTTGCCGGAGCTGTCGGCGGCACGGAACCACGACGCCGTCCCCGTCGCCGACGCCGTCGCCGTCACCGCCGGGGACACGTCCAGGGTGGCCGTGCCGGACGACGCGGCGCCGTAGGCCGCTGTCGAGTCCAGGGTGAAGGTGACGAGGGCGGTGGCGCCGGTCGACGTGTCGGGCCCGGCGGGCTGGGAGCCGCTGTAGATGGTGATCGTGGCCGCGCCGGACCCGGCGTCCAGCAGGTCGACGATGGCGTTGCAGGCGGCGTTACGGGCCGCCGTGGAGATCTTGAAGTTGGTCGCCATGATGAGACGTCCTCCTATTCAGGCGAGGCGCGTAACGCGCATCAGTGATGTGTTGAATACGGTCGTTCCCGACGTGCCAGCGACTGTCTGGGTCCAGTTCAGCCCGAGCACTCCCGACGCCGACGTGACCACCGTCGCCGTCTCATAAGCGAACGCCTGATTGCCGACGTGATCGCGGGTTCCGTAACGGATATCGGTAGAGAAGTTGTGCACGCCGAATCGGCCCAGGGACTCGTCGGCGTCGGCGTCGCTTGCCGTCGACGCCATGCCGATGACGCACTTATTGCCGGTCGTGCCGGTCGGCACCGTCCAGTCGGTCTTGAATCCTTCGGCGGCCAGTGCGGCGTAGTGGATGTAGAACTCCACGAAGTACGTCGCGTTGGCCTCCAGCTCCATTTGAAGGTCAGGGTCAAGGGTCGTCGTGATCGTCGACGTCCTGGTCGTGCTGCTCGGCTTGTTCACGATGCGGGGAAGCATCGACATCAGCAGCTCTGCCGTCAGCTCGTCCCCCGCCGCGATCTGCGGATACTGGTCTGCCATTCCGCTCCTCCTTAAAGAGCGACGCGCGGCCGATTCCAGAGCTGAACCCCGGTGCCGCTTTCGTGTGTCTTGGCGAGAGATCTCGTCACCGTCAGCGCCCATTCCGCGCCGTGGAAACTCGCCCCGAAGTGGCCGACGTAGGCGACGGCCGTAACCGTCATCCGCTCGCCGCCGACGTTGATGTCGAACGGGCCGTCCGCGACCGACCACTGAAGAAGGTCGTCGTCGGCCCTGCCGTCGATGTAGGTGACGACGTTCACCGTCGTGTCGTCGGCGTCGATGCCGTCCAGAAGGAACGACCGCCCGGACGGCGCGACCCGCAAGGACGTCCCCGCCTGGGCGACCGAATACGGCTTCGCCGGGGACGTGTTGTACGTCCAGCGATGCTCTGTCTGGTCCCACCGTTCGGTGTAGCCGTCGAGGATCTGATCGAGCACGTCGTCCCGCAGCGACAACCACGGCGGGCAGTTCGCGACCGTCACCCTGTCGCCCAGGTCGACCGTCAGCACCTGAACCGTCAGGGCGTCGTCTGCGGCCACGGCAGGGACTTCAAGGCCCGTCGACAGCCGGGACACCTTGATCTCGTCCAGGCTGCCCTTGAAGGCCCTCCAACCGGCCTGCGGGTAGGCGTCCTCGTCGCGCGCCAGCGACAGCGTCACCGACGTGTCGTAGCGGCCGATGCCGTCCGGGGAAGCAGCCGTGGACATGCGGCCATCGGTGATCTCGTACCGGGCGACGCCGCCGCCCTGCCGGGTGACCGTGACGTCGTTGAAGACATCCTGGTCGTCGTACGACGGCTTGAACTGGTTCAGGAGATGCCCGCCCTCGAAGTCGAGTGCCAGCGCCGCCGACTGGTTGTACTGCGATGCCACCGTCCGGTAAGCGAGGCCCAGTTCATCCCGCGACTCGAACATGACGCCGCCGTCCGTCGCCTCACACTCCCGGAGAAGCTGCACGAACGTCTTCGGCCCCTGATACCCCATCCGCTTCGACGCCGACGCCGACACCGACGCCGCCACACCTTCCTCGGCGCACAACCGAAGGAACCGGGTAGCCGCCGCCTCGCCTCGGTGAGCGTCGAGGGACGTCCAGGCGGGGGCACCGCCGTCCCACACGGCGATGTGGCCGATGTACGCGGACGACGCGTTGTTGAACGGCCGGTTGTAGGGGTTGACCTCGATGGCGTAGTCACCGGTCGCGTGCATGTAGTTCAGGAGCGAGGCGACCAGTTCACGGCTACCCCTCTCGACGTCCTGGGCGTACAGGTAGACGTCGTCGCCCAGGAAGTACACCTCCAGCATGCATCCGGGGCGGCCCACGACCGTGAACTCCCCCGTAACGCTGGCCGAGTACGGCATCCCGCTACTCCAGCCGGCAATCGCCAGCCGGAACGTGTTCGTCGTCGCGTAGATGACATCGACCTGGAGGGCGTAACCGTCGGCGTCGGTGCCGGTGACGCGGAGGATGTCCGCCCCCGCCGCCATGCCGCCGGGCGTCGCGAACAGGCACGTCACCGACAGCTCGTCCACCAGGTTCCCAGCGATCTTCGGCGAGGCGAACCGGGACGACCCGATCTGCGGCAGCGGCGCCGAACAGACGAAGTCCCTGTACTGGCCGAACTGAATGAAGCCTTCGCCGACTTGGTCGATCCGGAGGGGTGGCCGGGGGGCGTTGATCTGCGCGTGGCTGACCACGGGGGCGGCGTCGGCGAACGAGTGGCCGCCGCCCTCTTCCATCGGCCAGTAGTGCATGAGGTCGAAGTCCACGGCCTGGGCGAGGATTTCCCGCTGGATCGCCGACGATGTAGCGCCCTTCCCCTGCTCCAGACGCCGCAGCAGGCCCGCGCACTCGACGTCCACGAACAGGTCGTTGCCGCTGAGATCGGTGCCGAAGTCGAACGACGCGATCTCACCCCAGAACCGAACCCCGACTTCCTGCTTCGTCATGCGGATCTCGGTGTTGCGGTTCAGGTAGCCGTAGTAGACCCCGTTCGGGTTGAACGGGTTGAACTGCTCGTTGCGGTTGTCCAGTCGAAAGCTGCACGACGACGTCACCGTCTGCGACCCCGACGACGACCGGCCACGGGTGATCGTGACCCCCGCCGAGTGCCGGAGGCTGGGCGTGATGTCGACCCACTCGCCGCCCACCCGAAGCTCCAGCTTCGTGCCTTCCACGCCGGACGTTCCCGACGACGTGACACCGCCCAGGACCGACGACCCCGAACCCCTCGGCTGCATGGCGCCCAGACCCGACGAGACAGCCCCCGAGAGCGCCGAAGAGCCGACACCCGACAGCCACTCCCGACCCGACCCCGACGACGCCACAGGCGACAGCGACGACGTCCCCGCCCCTGTCGGGGTCGACGACGCCGACGCCGACCCCGACGACGTGACGCCGCCCAGCGACGACGACCCCGACCCTGACGGTGTCGCGACGCGGTCGCCGATGATCCACGCCCAGGCGATCGACTGGAGGATCGTGCTCGACGGGGTCATCCGGTACGAGGACCCACCGAACGTGCTGCCGCTCGACACCGAGAACGCCCCGTACGCCGCGCTGCCGCGCTCATGGGTCGACGGTGACCCGTCCGTCGCCGACACATCCCACAACTCCGTGCCAGGCCCTGTACAGGTCACCCCGGTACCGCCGGTGTCGTGCCACGCCCCCAACACGGTGCCGACGCCGTCGACCGACGCCGCCCCCGTCACCGGCGGCGTGATGTAGATGCTGCCGCCCGTCGTCTTCGGCGCCGGGTTCGCCCCACCCGAGACCGGGGCGAAGCCGTCCGTGTCGGCGTAGGTGATGATGCCGCCGTTCGCCGACGCAGCACCCGACCACGAGAAGACATAGCTGGACGGCTCCGACGCCCCGGCCACCTTCGTCAGAATCCACGACGACAGGTTCGTGGTGGTGGCGTAGGTCTCGACCGTCCAGCCCGGCGCGGAAACCGTGGCCCCCGCCCAGGTGCTGACGATCGCGACCATGAAGTCGCCCTCGACGGTGCCGCTCGGGACGTTGATGTTCAGCGACGCCGTATCCGACAGGTCGTAATTCCAAGCCCACGACCAGTTGACCAATGATGCCGCCACCGCTTACCTCCCCAAGACGACCTGGACGTCCCCGCCCTCGATTTGAATTCGATCCCGGAGAAGGTCGACCAGGAGGTCATCCATCCGGCTACCGGAAGACTTCACTTCCAGCGTGATCCTGCTGACTCCGTCACCGCCGCCGGAACGAGGCAGCGGGTCTACTCGCGCCCCCTTCGGTAGCGAAAGCATTTCCGGCCCCCTCTCGCCGACGATGGCCGAGCCGGCCGTAAGGGCGGTACCGCCCTTCGCGAGATAGGGAATGTTCGGGGTGCTGATCGTGCCGCCACCGATCTTGTGCCCGAAGATGGACACCGAAGGCAGCGTGAACGAAAGGCCGTTCCACCGACCGATAATCCAGTTGATCGCATTTCGGAAGGCGTTCTTCAAGCCATTGAAGGCACCCGAGACCGCGCGGCCGATACGACCCGGCAGACCGGACATGAAGCTGACGAAGGAATTGACCTTCGTGCACACCCAGCTCAAAGCGGCGCCGAACTTGTCGCTGATCCATCTACCGGCTGCCGACGCACCCGACTTGATAGCGGACCAGGCGCGGGTAAAGGTCGTCCGGACTGCCGTGATCTGTGACGTGAAGAATGAGACCACGGCCGTGAAGGTGGAGCGCATCCACGACCAGACGGCGGAGGCCGCAGCCTTGATTCCGCCCCAAGCCTTGCGCCAAAGGGTCTGGAACCAGGTCGTCTTGGTGGCGATCAGAACGATGACGGCGATCAGAGCGATGATTGCCAGCGTCACCAACACAATCGGGTTCGCCGCCATCGCCGCATTGAATAGCCACTGGGCGGCCGTCCATGCACGAGTGGCCCCCGTGATGATCTGCTGCTTCACTGCGTTGATCTGTGTCGCGACGGTGTTCGCTTCGATGGCTGCGGTATCAGAAGTCGTGAGGGCGATCTTGATGCCCATCAGACCTTCCCAGATGATCGCCGCTACGTTCCACGCTTCCTGGGCGATCTTCCAGAGGCCCATCGCGTAGGCCACCTTTTCAATCACCGGTGCCAGGGCGTCCATTACGCCCTTCGGAATCAGAGCAACGGCCTTCCCGATGGCACCAAGGAAAGTCAGGCCGTCCGCGCCAGCTTCGGCCGTCCCCTTACCGAGGGCGCCGACCACAGTCATGATGACCGGGCCAAGGTCCCGGAGAATGCCGAGAACCTTGGAGCCGTTCTCCTTGGCGTAGTCGATGAACTTCTCGATGCCGCCGCCGTTAACCCCGGTCTTCAGCTTGCTGATGAGCTTCTGAACCCAGTCGATCGTGGTGCGCAGACCGCCTTCTGCCCAGTCTGCGACCTTCTTCATGAAGTCCTCGAATTTCTTGGACTTCACCCCGGTCGACAGCTTGTCGAGGAGCGGCGTGAACGCAGCGGAGACGCCCCGGACGATGGGCGACAGTGTCGGCAGGATCGCCCGCAGAACCTCAATGCCCTTAGTGAAGAGGGGCATTGTCGAGCCGGAAAGCGAATCCGACCAGGACTGGAAGTCGGACTTCAGCCCACCGAACGCCTTCGCCGTCTCCTGAGTGGCAGGCGAGAGCTGGCCCAGTTCGGTGCGGTAGAGCGCGAGAGCATCCTTGGCTTGCGTCGAGTTCTTGCCCGACTTCAAGACGGCCTGGGCGTAGGCGTCTTGGGCCTGCGACACCTACTTGATGCTCGCCACTTGCGGGGCGATGGCGGCGCCGAAGACGCCGACAGCGACACCGGCGCCGAGGAGCGTCGAGCCCACGGTGGCGACCCCGGCGGCGACCCCGGCCAGGATCGGGAGCGTCAGGGGGCCAAGCCCGCTGATGACTTTGCCGAGTGCGCCGAAGCGTTGTTCGAGTCGGCTGATTTCGCCGGAGGCTCGATCCTTGGCGACGAGGTTGAACACTAGCGACGTATCGGAAGCCATTAGCCCCGCCACCTGCCTCTATGGAGTTGTTATGCTGCGGCGCCTTTCAGCGCTTCGAGGCTTTGTCGTTCTCCTCGATGTATTGATCGACCCAGTACATCAGGGCCTCTTCTTCTTCGACAGTGAGACGGGCCCACTCCCAGGGACGAATCCCTAGCAAGTGGGCCGCGTTACCGAGGTACCTTAGCCGTCGCTCTTCGCTAGGGCTTTTCCCTCTTCCCTTGCCGTCTCCATCTCGTCATCGATGGCGGCCAGAGCCTGGCTGAGTTCGTCCCCAGAGAGGACGCCTTCGACCTTCTCCCTCATCTCCGCCCATTCCTGCTTGGAGAACTCGACCGTCAGTTCATCCCAGGCGAACTCGACGTCTTCGTACCGGAGCCTGGCGTTGTCCCTCTTGAGGAACAGCCACAGCAGCGCCCGCCTTTCGACGCTGCCACCTTCGAGGATTCGCTGATGTGCTTGCTCGTACGTCCGGCCGGTCCGCTTCTCCAGAACCTCACGTTCCGCCGAAAGCATCTTGCTGGGCTTGTATTCGAAGACGCGGGGCTCTTCGGAACCTTCGGGGTGATAGACCAGGTACATTCTCTTCTCCTCCCAATGCCGGTTAGTGTCCGGCCCTGTCTGCTATTCGATCCGCCATGTCCTGCATCGCTTGACGGACGGCCTCTTTGTACAGCGCTCGATCACGGGTCATCGAGTCGTCGAACCATTTCGGTTCGCCGTACTGAGTGCGCCAGTTGTCGGTGCCGAAGTTCCGCGTCCGCCAACCCTTCGCGGAGTTGGTTCTCCGGGGAGCGTTCGGGAAGTTCCGTACGTTGAATGTCTTCCGGGCCTTGACGCGGGCCCCGGTCCACATGCCGCCCAGCTTCACTTCCGGGCGAATCTTCTTGGCTATTTGCTGCCTCAGCGCCGGCCGCGCATTATTGCTCCCGGCGGACGGCATCGTCATAATCGCCGACTTCGCCTGGGCGGCGGCAGGGCGCAGGGCATCCCGCATGTTCTTCGCGAGTTCCCTGCGCAGTTCTTTGCCATCCGCTTCCGCCCGGAGCGCCGCCGTGAGCCGCCTTATGCTTCCCTCGTCGACCTGGAGTTCCAGGCGGCCAGTGGACATTACGAAGTCGCTCGGGTCACCGCGCCCGAAACCGGGAAGCTGACGCTGACGCTGGCCTCGTCGCCGACGCCGCCCTCGATGGGATTCCAGCCGTTGACGAGAATGCTGCCGGTGAACTTCGGGTTGGAAGTTCCCACGACTGCTGACGTAGGCCGGACCTCGAAAGTCACGACCGATCCGAGCAGCGCCCACATGTCTTCGTCCACCTGGCCGGCCGCGAAGTCCTGAAGGAATTCGACCTTCAGCTCACCGGATTTGAGGCCGCCCAGTACCTCAGTCCAGCCATCGGAGCCGAAAGTCGTGACGTCCTTGTCCTCGACCTCGACGGTGAGTTCCGCCTTACGTACGTTGTCGGAATAGTCGACGCTGTTGATGCCGACGTACTCGCTCGTGAGGACCATCTTGGCCATTGCCGTACCTACCTTTGTGAAGTTGTTTTGCAAGCAGGCTCAGGCGACGCCGAGCGCAGCAACGAAAGAGAACGACGGGGAAGTCCCGGCTATCGTCCAGGCGATTCGGAAATACGTGTCTGTGATGGCCGTGCCGTCCGTGCGGAGGATCTGCGAAGAGATCCCGCTCGCCTGCGAGAAGGTGAGCCGGGTGACGGGGTCGGCGAAGTCGGCGGTGGCGGCGGACTCGACGGTGACGTCGGCGGTGGCGTCGACCCCGGCGGCGGCCAGGACGTGGACGGCGGCGTACAGCCTCTTGCCTGCGGGGACGGCGACCAGCTCGACGGCAGAACCGTTTCCGCTGGACGTCCGCGCGGTGCCCGGCGGGTGAGCGAACTGCCCTCGCACCATCGGCCAGTTGGTGGTAGCCGACGACTCCCAGGGGGCGACTTCGCCGACCTCGCCCAGGAGGGTGTAGTCCGTCCGCATGGCCTTCATGAAGTAGACGAGGCTGCCAACGGTCGCGGCGGTGGGGCCGACGCTGTAGGGGACGCCGACGCCGCCGACGTTGGCCCACATCTCGTCGTCGACCTTGCCCGCGTCGCCGGACTCCCAGTAGCCGGAGCCCTTGAACTGACCGGACGCCAGGCCACCGACGACTTCGTTCCACTTGTTGGAGGCGAAGGTCGTGACGTCCTTCTCTTCTACCTCGGCGCTGAGTTCTGCCTTGTTGGACGCTCCGGTGAGATCCGCGCCGCCAGCGAAGATCCGAGCGCCAGTGAGAATGGTCTTGGCCATCTCAGTCCCCGCTTCCTATTACCTTGAGGGTGATTTCGCCGCCCAGATAGGTGGCGGTGGCGTGCTGATACCAGCGGTTGGCCTGCATCCGCAGGACCCGGTAGTCGTCGCAGGCGTCGGCGAACTCCGTCCCCTGGAAGCACCCCTCGCCGGGACCTCCCCGCCCCGCCTCCAGGGCGGCCTTCAACGACCCGGCCCCCGAACCGGAGAAGAGAGCGGCGACGGCCCGTGCCGCTGACACGTCGTCGGCCTTGCTGACGAGTGCACGGATCGTGACCGTGAGGGTGTCCATGCCGCGCCCCATGGCGCCGTCGTAGTCGACCTCGTACTCAGCCACGAACACGCACGGCTCGGGGATGCTGTCGGGGACGTACGGGAAGACCGTCACGGCCCGCTCGCCGCCCTGGAGCGTGAGGTGTGTCCGGAGGGTGTCGGCCAAGCCCTCACACACGCTGTAGATGTCCATGTGCGCCCCTCTCAGAAGCCGGGAAGGGCGAGGTGGGCGATGAGTGCCTGGACGTCGGGATCGACCCGTGAGAGGCGAGCGAGCCCCCACTGATCGGAGCCCATGATCCCCTCGGGGGAGTCCTTCCGCTTGAACAGTCGGACGGCCTGGATCATGCACGCCTGCACGACCTCGTCGGGCACGGCCGGCCAGCCCCAGCGGGCAGTCACCCGGACCCGCGTCCGCGACCCCCAACCGGCGGAGGCCGGTGCCGCCAGACCCGTGACCGGCTTGCCCTTGGCGAGGGCGTTCAACGGATGCAGCTCGTAAGCCGAACTGTCCAGCTCCGACCAGCTAGTTGAGCCGACCGACCCGACCTCGACAACGACACCGGCAGCGGCGCCGACATCGTCGATGATCAGCAGGTCCCCGAACGAGGGGACGAAGACGCGGGCCGACGCGGCTGCGTCCAGGGTGAACGTCCGGCCGGTCTCGTTGTCGATGAGCTTGGTGGCCGCGTTGATCGCGGTGGTGAGCAGGGCGTCCCTCGTGTCGTCGTCGCTCGCCATCCCGGCGGCGGCCTTCACGTCGGTGAGGTCGACGTAGCCCATGTGGCACCCCCTCCAGAGGTGTGAGGACAGGGAGCGGACGCCCATCGGGGACCGCCGGTGACTTCCGCTCCCTGTCGTCCTCCGCCCCCGTCAGGGGGGAAGTGGAGGCCGCCCCAGGCGCCGGGAGGAGGCAGCGCCGGGGGCGGGGTTCATCAGGAGGCCGCGCCGCCCTTGAAGTGCTGGACAGCACCCGTGGTGTCGACCAGGTCGCCATCGGCGCGCATCACAGCGCGGAAGGTCACGAGGTCGTTGGTGAACGCGAAGTCGTCCGAGCGCTCGAACCGGATCGGGCCCGCCATGCGGACGAAGTACCGGGAGAAGTCGCCGAAGACGATGGAGACCGCGTCAGCCGCCATGTCGGCGACGTTCGTGTCGATGGTGACCGGCTTCGACAGGAGAAGGTCCGGCTGCCCGGCGATCACCGAGGGCTGCCACACGTACGCGCCCTCAGACGTCTTGAGCTTCCGGACCATCGCCGCCGTCGGGTCGCTCATCAGCCAGCCACAGGACGGGCTCTGGCGGTACGGCGCGATGACCTTGTGGAAGAGGTCGATCAGGTAGTCGACACCCTGCCCAGCGGTCGCCTGGGAGCCCAGGCCGCCGGAGATCGCGGCAGCACCGGTGACGCCCAGGGTGGACGCCGTCACGATGCCCTTCGGGCCGGACGAGCCCGCGCCGGTGACGATGTCGGTGCCGAACTTGTTGCCGAGCGCACGGCCCGCCTGGGAGGCGAGGTAGCCGGTCAGGTCGACGCCGGAGTCCTGGAGCAGTTCAGAGGACACCTGGAACGCCGTGGCGTACTTGTACGCGCCCAGCTCGACGGAGCCAAACACCGGATCGGACTCGGTGATCGTGGCCCCTTCGGCGGTGAGCGACGCCGTGCTGTGCGCGGTCGTCTTCGGGATCGTCAGACCCTCGCCGGAGGCCGTGTTGAGCACGGTCACGCCAGCGCCCAGGAGAGCGCCGTTCTCGATGAGGTGCTGGACGAGCTGGGCGTAGAACGACTGCGGGACCGTGTTGCCCGCGTACGGCGTCGCGGCCGTACCGGTGGTCAGGTCGCGGAAGTTGACCGGGCCCACGGGGCGGACCTCGTACCCCTTGCCGCGCTCGCCCCGTGCCCAGGCGCGGAGTTCGGCGTCGGCGTCGGCGCCGGTGATGAGCTTCCGGCCGCTGCGGTTGACGATGGCGTCGACCTCGTTGGTGCGGGCTTCGGCGTCGCGGACGGACTTGATGCGCTCATCGATCTTGGCGATCTCGGCGTTCATGTTGGCCCACTTGGCGTCCTCCTCACCGGAGAAGGAACGACCTTCGGCGTCGGTGCGGTCGACGAGTTCCTGCATCTCGTTCCACACTTGGAGGCGCCGGGAGTTGAGAGCGTCTGCGAGAGACATTTTGCGTGTACCCCATATTCAAATTTTATGAACTTGTTTTGCTGCGCGGTGCCTTCAGGGCTACCGGCATTCAGACTGCGCTAATGGGTGGGGTTGGCCCTGCCCGGTGGAACTACAGGTACGGGGAGTTCTTCAACTTGAGAAGTTCCATCCGTGCCTGCTTGACGCTGACGCCACCGGGGCCAGCAGTCGGAGACGGTCGGTCAGTCCGCTTGAACAGCCGGGAGAGTTCCCCCTCTTCGGCCAGCTTGCGAACCTCTTCCAGGTCGGCGTCCTTGGCGAGCGCCAGCGAGCGAAGACCCGCAGACGAGTCGGGGTAGGCCGGGGTATTCACCGGGGCCACGTCGACAAGCTGAACCTTCGTAAGAGTGCGGATCGGAAACCCGTCCTCGGTTGAGTCCCAGTCGTCTTCCATCACCCGAAAGGCGAAAGAGGACTTGTCGATGTCACCACGCTGAACGAGTTCGTAAACGTCCTGGCGGGTCTCGGGAACATCGACGTCGTAGCGCAGACCTTCGCCATCAACTGCAAGGCGGAGCGTGCCGCTTCGCGTGGTGCCGAGAAGGAATGCGTCGTCATGGTTCCACCGGGCGATCACGTCCGGCCAACCGTCGCCCTTGGACTTGTTGAAGGCGCGGTTGTCGACCAGCTCAACGAAACCGCCCAGGTTGTTGGAACGCTTGCCGAACACGGCCGCATAGCCGCCGATGGTCCGGGAGTCTTCGGCGCGGACTTCGGTTGCCCGACGAGTGAAGCGCCGTTCGATGTCGGTCATTCAGTAACCCCCTCGTCAGGGCTCGGAGTTGCAGAGGCGGCGCCGGGTATCCGGTACACCTGTCCCGCTCCGTTCGGGAGCGGCGGAAGGTTCTCCTTGGCCCGCACTTCGTCCACGTTCATCCAGCCGCCTTCAAGGGCGAGGTTGTGGTTTTCGTAGCGGTCCTGAATCGAGGTGCGAATCATTGCGTCCGGGTTGAATCGAACTTCCTCGTTCGGGGACAGTAGTGCGGAGAATGCCGTTTCCAGCCGAATCATCCACGGGCGCAGCGTAAGCGTGATCAGGCTGTTGGTCTGCTGCTCATCCGTCGAGTACGTAAGAGACCCGCCGAGTTCACCGCCGACCGCTGTCGGGGGCACGCCGTAGATGGCAGCTATCTGTGTCGCGTTGAGCTTCATGGTTTCGATGAACTGGGACTCGTTCGGGTTCACCGGAATGGCTTCGAAATCCCAGTCCTTACCCAGAACCAGCGGCCGGCCGCTGCGTATGGACTTCCCCATGCGAGCGCCGATTTCCGTTGCTTCGTCCGGGCCGACCGTCTTGGCGTTGTTCTTCACCGTGGCCGGGGGGAGCCCGCCGTTCTCAAACCACCGCTTCCCGTACTCGGTGGCATGAAGGCCGATACCCATGGTCGCCGCGAACGCCTGAACCGGGGACATGCCGACGACGCGGCCCGGCATCACAATCCACGGAATGTGGACGACGTCGGAAGTATCGACCTGGTGTCCCTGGTAGTAGTAGACGGGCTTCACGGAACTCGACTCATCGACATGCACATCGTCCGGGTGAAGCCATTCCACCTGAGTCGGGAAACCGAGTTGATCCCGCTGAGTTATGACCCCGTATGCGTTTCCGCGGAGTGCCAGGGAAACGAGACACTTACTCACCCACTGAACGATGTTGTCTCGAACGGCGGGTGAGTAGAAGAGTGGAGGAACGTAGCTCTGCGGGGTGAGCTTCCCTCCGACGTTTCGGTATGCGTCGATCGGCAGCGTCGCTATGTTCTCCGACAGAATCCGCATCGAGGCGAACACCGGAACGATTGAAGCTGCACTCTCGGGAGTGACGTTCGATGAAGAAGGGCCGTACATTTCCCACGGCAGCGAGGTAACTGACCTCTGTTCTTCAACGGCCGGCTGACGGTTCTTGCGGTTGAACAGACCCACGCCTGAACCCTCCTTCCTAGTAGAACGAATTGAGTAGGTCGTATTCGGGTTCAATCGCTGAATCGCGGACGATGAGCGCCCAGCGAGCGAGCGTGACAGCGACCAGGGGGCTGATGTCGACCAAGGCCGTGCGCCGATTCCACGCCCAGGCGTCGGTAAGAGGCCGCGTCGATGCGCCGTTGATCGCCCCGGTGAGAAGCGGCTGATCAAGGTGCGCGGCCGTGCCCTGCCGAATTGCGTCGGCTATCTGCCCGCACATCGACGCCACCTCGTACACCTTCGGAATGGCCAGATCGCCGTGCAGCGGCTCGTCAGCCCTCTCGGGTACGCAGATGCCACGCGCCTTGAGTTCGTCCAGCAGGGAACCAGCAGGGCTCTTGGAATCCAGCGCGATGGCCACCGGGTTCCACAGCTCCCGAAGTCGGACAATCGCCGGAACAATCCAGTCAGTTCCGGGCCGGCGGTCGACCAATTCGAGGTGAACCCGACCGTCCTCACGGAGGCTCGCAACCGATATGGACGCGTAGTCACGAAGGGGCGCGACATCGATTCCGAAAGCGAGTCGATCGGTTGCCCGTGACTCCTTGTCGACGCATCCCGTCCACTCCTTCTTAGGGACGTTCGGGTCGTCCGGCGGAGTCGGCTTGCGGGTCCGATTCAGGTAGGCCCGGTCGAACTCGGCGTCGTCCAGGGAAGTCAGCTCTGCCCTGACCGTCCCTTCCTTGACCGTGATTCCGAGGGCTGGCATTACCGCTCGCCACGTCTCCACGGCGTCCCTGGGCATGTCCTCATCGGCGAACCACTCGAAGTGCGCGATGCGCTCGGAGAAGTCACCGGAGGCGTATTGCCTTTCGATGAGTTCCCGGCCCTGTCGGCGCTTCTTATTCAGGAACACCGACGTCGTCGTGCCGCCCGCTGAAACCCACCACATCTGTGCGTTGTCACGAGTGGACATGGCGGGGGACATCGCTTGTTCGAGGCGATCGTCTGTGTGAGCGAAAGCCTCATCGATCATGCCCAGGTCGAGCGGCGGACCGTGCCCGGCCTTCTCCGTATTCGCCGTGATACCGATGCGCGACCTCGTACGCCGGAAGATGATGGCTTCATTGCCGTTCGACTTCCTGGGATACATCGTCGGGCGCAGCTTTGTTGACTGCTCCAGCCGGGCGAGTAGTTCATCCTCCCAGCGCTTACGAGCGTCGTTGCGGGTCTGCGCCGCATAGATCACGTGCTGATTCGCCCAGGCCATCGCGCGGAAGATCATTACCGTGAATACCAACTCCGTCTTTCCCTGCTGACGGGGAACCGACAGACCGACCTTCCGATAGAAGAGGTTGCCCGTGTCCGGGTCGATCTCGAAAGCGACGTCCAGGACGTAGCGCTGCCACGGCATCGGAGAACACCCCATCGCCTCCATAACCCTCGCCACCTTCGGGCCCAGGGTCTTACGAGACGGATCGCGCGGAGTGCCCCAACGAGGGGGACAGGTGAGGCCGTAACGTTCGTTCAGGTCCCGCTCGAATTCACTCGGGGGACGCCAGGTCGCTCCATCCATCGTCTTCGCCTCCGGCGTGGTCACCCTGAAGTTGCTTGAGCGCCAACCGAAGTTCCTTCGACAGATTCGGGAGCTGGCGTTTGTCCTCTCCGATGTGGTCAATCGCGTGAGCGACTGTTAGCGCGAGTTCGCCCAGAGCCTCTTCGGGTCCAGCCAACTCGCCCATCTGCTTGATAAGCCGCTGCGTTGCGGCCTCGACTTTGCCCACGAAACGTCCTCCTCGTCGGGGCGGCCCCGGCAACTTTCGGGCCAGGGAGAGAAAAAAAGAAGGTGGGCGTGGGGCTGCTAACAAGCCGTCTTTAAAGAAACGGGGTCAGCTGCCGGGCGCCTTGTACCAGTCCCTTGATGTGGGGTTGCGCTCAAGTTCACTCATGAGCTTGTTGCTCTTCTCCGAGTTGCACTTACGCAGGCAGACTCGACAGCCCTTCACACCATGGATGGGAGCTAGGTTGTTGATGTCGATGGATGGACCACCACGGCTTACCGGGATGACGTGGTCGACAGCGTCGCTATCACCATGGCCGCAGAGGATGCACACATCTGATGCAAGCAGTACGGCCGCACGTAGCTGTCGGTACTCGTAGCTGGTTACGTCAGTCCTTTTGCCCACGGTCACCCCTGGATTCGACGGCCGGCGGCCGCATCATCGGGCTATAAGTGGGTGCGTGGATCGCCTTGTTACTAACGTGATCCTGGAGAAGTTCCTCAGTACGCATCACACGGTCGAACATGGAACTACCGGAGTTGGGTTGAAGCTGCTTCAAGACGGGGTCTTTGGCCGCTTGCCATTCACGCGTGTCTCGCATGAACGCAGGCAACTCGTCAATGATGAGTTCGTGGACTGCCTCGACGCGGCGAAGGAACCGCCACAACGGCCGCACACCCTTCGTCCAGATCACGCCGAGACTGACCAGTCCACCGGCGACGACGCCCAGCCATAGGAAGACTTCGTCGACCGACATAGGCCGCCGCCCCTTTCGCCCAGCCTGGGCAGCAGAAACCCCCGGTCGCCAATCAAGGGCCGGGGGTAGTCGTTATTCGCTTGTCCTTCCATTTTCCGCCCGAATAGCCACCGCCCACCAGGGGGCATTTCGTGTCGTCGCTCACAGGCGACGGGGTCGGGCGTCGGCGTCGCCTGTGCGGCCGTCTGCGGGCCGTGGCGGGGTGTCGGCGTCGCGGAGGTCGCCCAGGGGATGCGGGGCCGTCTGGTGGGCGACGGCCGGGGCTGTCGGCGACGTCCAGGGGTGCCGGTGTACGTCATCCGGTACGTCATCGCGTACGTCATCACCCAGGGGTGCCGGTCGTCGCCCAGTGATCGTTACGCAGGGGTGCGTATGGATCTTCGTCGCCCAGGGGCGTTGCGCAGGGTGACCGTTTCGGGTTCCGGCGGCCAGATTCTGGCGAGACGGCGAGACGGCGAGACCAACCCGAATCCGTCTCGCCGACGTCCGTCTCGCCGACCGGTTTGGCGAGTCGGGTGCGGAACGCGGAGAGTGACAAAGACCAGGTCAAACTACTACTACTACTCTTCTTAGTTCTGTCTCGCCGTCTCGCCAAATGCGTCTAAGAGGAGGGTCGAATCCGTCTCGCCGCCGTCTCGCCGTCTGGGCGCTGGAACCTGGGCGAGACGGGGCGGGGCTCACTGCGGAGGGTCACCGAACCCAAGGCCGCTCGCCGCCCTTAGCGAACCCGGCACTGGACGTCAAGACTCCCGGCAGGCTGTGATCGACATCACCACTTCCAGGTATTGCCTCCTCATACCCCCTGGGCGTACCTTATTTGACAGGGGAACTCCGGCCTGATACAGGGGTCGCCCTCTCCCCGCCTCATAACTGCATACGGCGCATCCCGCGCGCCGGAGCTGATCACTAGCCCCCTGGACGTGGCCCCTTCGACAGGCCCGTCCCGCGCGTTTGGAGAACGCCCTATGTACGCCTCCCCGTTCAGTCAGCCGTCACCCGACACCGACGCCTTCGCCCAGCCCGCCCCTGACACGTCCTGGGAGCGCTCAGGGATGACTCGTGCGGCCTGGGACGCCCTGGTCGACTACGCGGCCCACCTGGAGGCTCCAGACACCTTCGCCGACACCGTCGTCCCCGCCGACGCCGTCACCGACTTCGTCACCGCCGTGGGTCTTCGTCGGCTGACGGGCGAGTTCCAGGCCGACCAGCAGGGCGCGGCGGAGGAGGCGGCGGCGGAGCGTGAGCTTGCCCGGAGGAAGGCGTCCAGGGCGGCAGAAGCGAAGCTGGAGGAGGAGGTCATCGCCTCGCGTCGTCTGGTCTCCGTCAGCCTGGACGAGATCAGCGAGGCGCACACGGATTGGGTGTGGAAGGACCGCATCCCGGTCGGCGAGGTGACGCTGATAGCGGGAAAGGGCGGCGTCGGCAAATCAACGATGCTGGCGAAGATCGCGGCCGATATAACCACTGGCCGACTGCCGGGGAAGTTCCTTATGGAGCCGCGCGACGTTCTGTACGTGGCGAACGAGGATGACATCGCCCGAACGGTTAAGCCGCGATTCGTCGCCGCCGGTGTCGATATGAGCCGCATCCACATCGTTCGCATGGCGGATGACGAGCGGATCGATATGTCACGTGACTGCGACCGCTTCGCTGAGATGGCACGCGAGAAGAACGCCGTCTGCGTCATGTTCGATCCCCTGTCCTCGAACTTGGGGACGGGTAAGAGGAACGATCAAAACGACATGCGGAAGGTGTTCGAAGCTATTCAGCGCATGGCGACGGAATGCGGTATTGCCGTCGTCGGCCTGGCTCACACTCGTAAGGGCCAGTCGGGTTCGCTGCTCGAAGCAATCATGGGTTCGTCGGAACAGGGCAACGTGTGCCGTTCCGCTATCGGCATCGCCGAGGACGACGAAAACCCCGGCCGCTTCATCATGTCGCAGGAGAAGGCGAACCTATCGAAAATGTCCCGCATCGAGTCGATGGAATACGAGATCGAGGACTTCGCCTACACCGCCACCAATGGCGAACACATCGAGACTTCCTGTATCGGTCAGATGACGCGATCAGATAAGACCGTCGGCGACATCATCGCCGACACGGGGGACGGAGGCCGCGCCGCCGACGCTCGGGACTGGCTTCGTGAGTACCTGATGAGCCGGGGCCGGGTCCTCAAGTCCGAGGCCGTGGAGGACGGGAAGAAGGCCAAGCACTCACGCCGCACCCTGGAGAAGGTCGCGCGGCACATGTGCAAATCGACCCGGATCAACGGCAACGGCCCCGCAGAGTGGGAGCTGAAGGCGTAGGAGTACCCATCCCATAGACCGGGCCGAGGGGAGGTCGAAGCCCCCGTCTGAGGCCCGTCCAGTCCCCCCGGCAACCGTTCTCCGGCCGGGGGGACTGGCTTCTATCGCACGCCGACAACCCCGTCAAGGGAATGTGATAGACGTCACGGACATTGAGGTATTGCGGTGAAAAAAGACTGCACGGTAATTTCGATTATGGAAGGGCGAAACCCCGAGGGGGATTACCCGAAAGTGAAAGAGGAAGATCGATGACGAATTCCGTCGACGCTCTCCGGAGCATCCCTCAGCGAACCAGGGTCCATGACACCGCAATAAACCTGAAGATCCCTGGAGAGGTAAAAGACCGCCTTGAGCAGGTCGCGAAGGATCAGGAAGTCAGCATGAGCACCATCATCCGTTGGGCGCTCGCCGACTACCTGGAGAAGTAGCAGGACCGGGGACGGCCGGCCGGACCACGGCCGCCCCCAACTCATCCGTTTTCACGAGGGGTTAGCCGCACGGCAGCGACCAACACACCCGCCCTCTAGGCCGTGAGAAGAGTGGTATCCACAGAAAATGCGCAAGTGTCAGAACCCTAAGTGTGAGGACAACAACCGACCTCACTACCACTGCCCTACGTGCGACAACTTCGCGATCGTCTATAAACACGACGACTCCTGCCCCCTCCGTAGCAAGGACGGGCGACGATGACGGCGGTAACGATGTTCGCCGGGCGTGATCCTCGTACCGGCTGGCCGAGCGTCCTCGTTCACTTCCCCTACGACCGCGACGTGGTCCATGCGATCAAGTTGCTCGACTCCAACGACCGTGAGTGGCTGCCGGATTCGAAGCTGTGGCGTATCAAGTCCCCTCTGGCCGCTGACCTGTTGTTGATGTCCCTGCGCAAGGGCGGGCACGTGGTCGCGGTTTACGACCCCCAGGAAATCATCTGGCGGACGGCGCCGCCCAGCGCCCCCGAGAGCCCCGTCCCTGACTGGGCGGAGGCGATGTTCCGGGCGCTCCCTCTGGAGCTGCACACGGCCGCCTACAACGCCCTCTTGCGGGTCCTGCACCCCGACCGCGCTGGCGAGTCCGGCAGCGAGCCCACGAAAGCGCTGAACGCCGCCCGCGACAGGGTCAAGGAGTTGTCCAGGTGATCGATGACGACGAAGTGTTCGAGCCGATTTCGCTGACCATCGACCAGCTAATAATCAAGCTCCGGACGATCCGCGCCAAGTACGGCAACATCGAGGTCTTCGCCCAGGGACAAGAGAATCACCAGGTCTTCGCCTATAACGGCGTGGCTGTCGTCCGCGACTCTTCTCCCCATTACGCGATGCTGAACAACCATAGGGGCGGATGATGCCGACAGACGCCTATCAACTCATCCTCGCGTCGATCGACCGTATCGAACAGATACTCCGCGAGATGGGTTACTGCGAAGACTGCGGCCGGCCGCACAAAGAGGGCGTCCGGGACTGCTGAATAGCTGAAGAGCGAGCCGGTTTACCCGCATCCGGCCTGTGTGAAAGAGACGGCCGATGCACGACCTTGACGAGATATGCGCCGCAATCGCGGCGTTTGAACGGCGGCTACAAGAAGACGACCTCGATCACGATATGAAGGCACGAGACCGGCTCCGCAAATACAGGCGGCTCCTTCGCGAACTGGAAGCGGAACAACAAGATGAATCATGAACCCTGGGACGAGTTTTGCGAGGACGGCGACTGTGACGATCCCGTTCACCCGACCCTCGAAGAACTCATAGCACGAGCAACCACCGAAACAGCGGAAGAGGAAGACGGAAATGCATAGCACGAAGAAGATCGTCGTCGGAGTCATGATCAGCCTCGCCGCCATCTTCGGCATGACGGCCTGCGGCGACGGCGACGCCCCGGCAGCGACATCGTCGGCCCCGGCGAAGGCGTCCCCGACGCCCGCCCAGAGCGCTGTCGAGCGGCCCCCGGCCAAGGACACCGCCCCGGCCCCGGCGGCCCCGCAGGCGGCCGTCCAGGACACTCCGGCACCCGGCGAGGAGTGGAACCCGGCGTGGGACGGCTGCCTGAACCGATTCATGGCGGAGCTGGAGCACCCGACCGGTTCGCAGGAGACGCCGCCGGAGTGCGACGGCCTGAGTGATGCCCGCGTCCAGGCCATCGGCGATCAGGCGTACCGGATGTTCTTGGGCGCCCAGGGGTGGGAAGTCACCAACTAGACGACATCAGGCCGGACATGGACCTCAACGTGTCCGGCCCTTGCTGCGTTTAGGGCGTCTTTGTATTCGACGGTCCATTCAGCGTTCCGCTGGTCGTCGGGCAGTCCGTCGAGGCCGGCCGCGAGATGATCAACGGCGGTGTCATGGTCGCCGAGGCCGAGGTGTGCCAGGCCGAGGTTGAGTCGCTGGAACGTCGGCGTCAACCAGTAGGCGGTGCCTGGGGGTTGGTCGGCGGCCGGATCGGCGAGCGCGGCAGCTTCGTCGAGCATGCGCCGGGCGTCGGTGAATCTGCCCAGTTCGGCTAGCCCCTGGGCGGTCTGTGCGGCGTCCCCCATGCGCTGTGCCGGGTGGGCGCCGGGCGTCGTGTACGCGGCGTAGAACCACCGGGCGACGGCCATCGGGCGGCGCTGTTGGCGGGCGATGTAGCCCCGGAAGTTGAGTGCCTGGGCGGCGAGGGTCGGGGACTCCGCTTCGTCGGCCAGATCGAGGGCTTCAACGAGGAGCGGGACGGCGTCGCCGAAGTTGCCAGCCGACGCGTGAAGCCACCCCTCGAACTGCACCCACTCGGCGACGACGTCGGCCAGGGCGAGGCGGTGTGGGCCACGGGCCGCGCGGAGGAGCTGCCGGAGGCTGCTGGCGTCGCCTCTGGCGCCCGGAATGAGGGGGCAGGGGCCGAGGGTGTCATCGAGTCGGCGTTCGGCCGCCAGAACCCCGGCGAGGGATTTCACGGCCTGGGCGTCGAGCCTGGACGCGTCCTGGAGTACCTTCCGGACCCTGTCGACGTCGTCGCCGTCGAGGCGGACACCGAGGGCGGCGAGTGCGCCGTCTGCGCCGACGAACTTGTCGATGGCGTGGGCGAGTTCGCGGGACGGGGCTTGTTTGCCGTTGATCACGCGGGATAGGTAGGCGTGGTCGTAGTTCAGGGCTTTGGCGGCGGCGCGGATCGACACCCCACGTTCTTGGAGGGCGGACCGGACGTTGTCCCCGAAGCTCATGGTGGCAGGGTACCTAGTCACCACTAGTCACCACTTAGCTACTGGAAAGCGTCACTGCCTGGGGAGACCCTGGACGCATGGAAACCGAGGACATCTTCCTAGCCGCCCCCCTGCCCGCCCCGCAGCCGACGCCGGGATGCCTTGTGTGCGGCGCCCTGATGGAGCAGTGGCAGCAGACCCGGATGCCCAACAGCCCCCAGTACGACCCGTCGCTGTCGACCGACTGCGCAGTCGAGATCGGCCGCCACCCGCACGAGGTGCTGAAGCAGCGGCAGAAGAAGCAGCGGGAAACCGAAGAGAACGAGGAGCGCGCCCGCCGCGCCCGACGACGGAAGAACTAACCCCAGACCGCCCCTGCCGCCGGACGCCCCCGAAGCCCCCGGCGGCAGGGGCTTCACTACGCGGCCCGCCGAGTCATGTCGATCACGCCGCTGGCCGGAGCCGGAATCAGCCGCTTCCCCTTCAACGACCGGTCCACAGCTTCCTTCTCGGCGCGGGTGCCGAGGTACCGTTCCGTGGTCGCCGAGTTGGCGTGATCGAGCAGCACCGACACCTGCCGGAGCGCGTGGTCGTACGAGACCTCTTCGCGGAGGGTGTCGAAGTAGATCCGGGCGACCGACCGGCGGATCGTGTGCCACGCCTCGCCGGACTCGACCGCGATGCCGCACGCCTCGAACAGCCGGTGAATGTGGACGTTCGCCCAGGTCGGCGACGTGTGCCGCGACGGCTCCGGGGTCGCCGCGAAGCCCCCGACGACCCGCGTCGTACCCCAGCCGGGGAACAGGAAGCGCCCGGCGTCGGCGAAGGTGACGCCCGTCGTAGCCGTGTACCAGGTCATGTAGTCCCGAAGCTCCCGGTCCAGGTCCGCCGTGATCGGCCAGGTGTTGAACCGCTGCGTCTTCTGGCTCCAGACGGCCAACTCGCCTTTGGCGAGGTCGATATGGCCAATCTCGATCTTGACTATGTCGGAGAGCCGGAGCGCGGTGTTCATGGCGACCGCCACCATCCCCCGCAGGACGCGCCCCTGGGCGGCGTCTGGGCACCGCTGGAGCATCAGGTGCAGCTCGGTGGGGGCAAGCCGCGTCGGGCGCTCCTGGGGGCGTCCAGAGCGTTGGCGGATGACCGGCTGCGGGACGACGACGACCGGGCCCCAGCCCATGAGATGGCCGTACGCGAAGAACGACCGGAGAGCCGCCCGGTAGGCGCCGCCGGTAGACGCCGCCTTGCCCGTCGTGATGCCGTCCGGGCCGTAGAGGAACTGGGCGAGGTCCTTGGTCTTGATCCCGCCGTACTGGCGGCCCTGATAGCGGGCAGTGAGGCGGTACAGGACGCTTCGGTACTGCTTGATCGTCCCGTGTGGAGCACCCTCGTTGCGGAGCGCGTCTAGGTAGGTATGTACTGCGTCATGAAGGGTGAAATCAGACATCCGTGACGTCTCCGCTGTTTTTGCAGATCATCATACCACAAGGGGTATACTGGATCTTCTCGACCATCACGACGCAGGTCTATCTCATCGTCTACCTGCTGATGTTCGTGGCCGCCGTCCGGCTGCGGAAGACCCAGCCGGACCACCCGCGCGGCTACCGCGTCCCCGCGCTCCCCGTGCTGTGCGTCGTCGGCCTGCTGGCCTCCGTCGCGGCCCTGGCCATCGGCTTCGTACCACCGTCCCAGTTCGGCGGCGGCAGCGTCGGTGTGTACGTGGCGATCATCGGCGGCGGTCTGGTCATCCTGGGGCTGCTGATCCCGTGGCTGTTCCTGAAGCTGCGCAAGCCCGGCTGGCGGACGGCCGCCGCCGGTGAGGAGGCCGCGTCATGAGCCCCACCCGTTTCGCCTCCGAGCACCGCTGGCTGTACGTGGGCGCGATCGTCCTCCTGGTGGCGCTCGCCGTCGTCGGCGTCGTCCAGTACGAGAAGGTCAAGGCGAACAACCAGGCGACGCGGAAGGCCGAACAGCTCGCCGACGCCGCCGAGGAGGCCGGCTACCCGAGGCCCGACGTGGGCACCATCGCGCGCACCCTGGGCGACGACGGCGGCCAGGTCTGCGAGAAGCCCGGCTCGGCGCTCAAGTCGGCGCTCTGGAAGATCAGCCTGTCCAACGGCGCCACCGGCCCCGGCATCCGCCCCGTCATCGGGGACACCCAGGCGGTGCGGGCCGAGGCGAAGATCCTGGAGATCTACTGCCCGGACAAGCTGGACAAGATCGAGGACAAGCTCGACGACCTCAAGACCGAGAACACTGTGAGGCGCTGATGGCCACCGACGCACTCGCCGGACGTATCGCCGACCTGATGTCCCGCGCACGGACCGACCTGACGGAACTGGTCGCCATCCCCTCGGTGGCCGACCCCCGGCAGTATCCGCCCGAGGAGTGCGTGCGGGCGGCCCGGTGGGTCGCGGACGCCTTCACCGAGGCCGGTCTGCGGGACGTACGCCTCGTGGAGACCCCCGACGGCAGCGACGCCGTCATGGGGCACCGGCCGGCCCCGCCGGGCGCGCCGACCGTGCTGCTGTACTGCCACTACGACGTACAGCCCCCGCTGGACGACGACGCGTGGACCACCCCGCCCTTCACCCTCACCGAGCGCGACGGCCGCTGGTACGGGCGGGGCGCGGCGGACTGCAAGGGCAACATCGTCATGCACCTCACCGCACTGCGCGCGCTCGGCGACGACATCCCGGTGGGGCTGACGTTCGTGGCCGAGGGTTCGGAGGAGCAGGGCACCGGGGGCCTCGACGCGTACGTGGCCGCGCACCCCGAACTGTTCGCGGCCGACGCCCTGCTGGTCTGCGACACCGGGAACGCGGCCGTGGGGGTCGGCACCGCCACCACCTCGCTGCGCGGTCTGGTCAACGTCGTCGTCACCGTGGAGACGCTGGCCGGGGAGGTGCACTCGGGCATGTTCGGCGGCCCGGCGCCCGACGCGCTGGCCGCCCTGGTGCAGCTGCTCTCCACCCTGCGCGACCCGCAGACCGGGGCGACGCGGATCAACGGCCTGGACGCGACCGGGACGTGGGAGGGCGCGCACTACGAGGAGGACCGGTTCCGCGAGGACGCCGGTGTCCTGGACGGGGTGCCGCTCATCGGTACCGGCTCGGTGTCCGATCTGCTGTGGGCCCGTCCGGCCGTCACCGTCCTCGGCATCGACTGCCCGCCCGTGGTCGGGTCGTCCGCGTCGGTGCCGGCCAGGGCCCGCGCCCGGGTGAGCCTGCGCATCCCGCCGGGCACCGACCCGAAGGCCGCCCAGCGTGCGCTGACGGACCATCTGACCGACGCCACTCCCTGGGGGGCACGGGTGTCGGTGGAGCCGGAGTCGGCCGGCGCGCCGTTCCGCGCGGCGACGGACGGGCCCGCCTACCGGGCGCTGGGCGAGGCGATGGCCGCGGTGTACGGGCGGCCGATGACGTTCCTCGGGCAGGGCGGTTCCATTCCGCTCTGCAACGTCCTCGCGGACGCCTGTCCTTCGGCGGAGATCATCCTGATGGGCGTCGAGGAACCGCAGTGCCTCATCCACGCGCCCAACGAGAGCGTCGATCCGGCGGAGATCGAGCACATGGCTCATGTGGAGGCGCTGTTCCTCCAGACCTTCGCGCGCACCGCGCGCTGAGCGCGGCGGGCGGGGCCGATGAGCGAGGGGCCGGACGCGGACGCGGACACCGACCGCGACGGCGGGCACGAGGCCGTCGTCGGCTTCCTCGACGGGCTGACCCGGCTGCTGCTGGGCACGAGCGGTGAGGGCGCGGAGCAGATCGAGCGCTCGGTCGTCTCGGCGGCGCGCGGGCTGGGCGGCACCGCGTCGGTGGCCGTGCTGCCCGACGCGGCCACGCTCGCCGTGCGCTCGCACGGCCGGGACTCCGTGGTCGTGGTGCGCGCCTTTCCGGAGGTCTTCCGGATGGACCAGGTGGTGGCGCTGAAGCCGCTGGTGGACGAGGTGGCGGCGGGCCGGCTCGATGCCCTTCGGGCCGGGCGCCGGCTCGACGCGATCGCCCGTGCCGCTCCCCCGTACCCCTGGTGGGCGAAGCTGGTGGGGATCGTGCTGTTCTCGGTGGGCTTCGCCCCGCTGATGCAGCCGACCTGGTACGAGATCGGGAGCACCGCGGTCCTGGCGGCGGTCGCTGGGGGCCTGGCGGTGGCGGCGGACCGGCTGCCCCGGCTGGCGAAGGTGCTGCCGCTGGTCGTGGCGGTGACGGTCTCGCTGATCACGCTGGAGGTGTTCGCGCGCACGCCGGCGCACGGCGGGCCGGTGCTGCTGATGCTGCCGGCGCTGTTCTTCTTCGTGCCCGGCGACTATCTGAGCGCGGCGGCGGCCGAACTGGCGGCCGGCTACCTCACGACCGGCGCCATCCGTCTGGTGTACGCGGTCGCGCTGCTGGTGCAGCTCTATGTGGGCGTGATCCTGGGGCTGGTCGTCACGGGCCGCCCGCGCCAGGACCTGTTCGATGTGGCGGCCGGTTCGGATCTGCCGCGCTGGGTGCTGTTCGCGAGCTGGATCGTGTTCACCGCGGGCGCCCTGCTGGCCTTCGCCGTACCCGCGCGGCTGCTCGGCATGCTGCTGGCGCTGGTGTATCTGACGGTGGGGGTGCAGACAGGGTTCACGGCGCTGCTGGGGGACGTGGGCGGGACGTTCGTGGCGGCGGTCGTGCTGGGGGCCGCCACGACCTGGCTGGCGCGTCGGCCCGGCCGCCCGCCGCGCCTGGTCCTGGTGCTGCCGGGCTTCTTCACACTGACGGTGGGCTCGCTGGGCATGCGGGGGCTGACGGCGCTGGCGGGCGGGTACGCCATCGAGGGCTTCCGCGATCTGACGGAGCTGATCACCATCGTGATGGCGATCGGTGCCGGGCTGCTCCTGGGCGCGGTGGCGGCCCAGCGGCCGGGCGACGGCTGAGAGGCGTGCGGGGGCCGGGGGCGGAGCCGGCTGAGAGGCGTGCGGGGACAGAGACCGGGGGCCGGGGGCGGGTCAGAGGCCGGGGATGTCGCCCGGTTCTGCGGAGGCGGCCTCGTTGAGCGCGAACCAGGCGGTCTTCCCCTCCGGCTCGGGCCGTACGCCCCACTGGTCGGCGAGGATGTCCAGCAGGAGCAGGCCGCGCCCCGACGAGGCGAGTTCGCCGGGGGTGCGCTGGTGGGGCAGTTCGTCGCCGCGGTCCATGACCTCGACGAGCAGCCGGCGGGTGCCGGTCTCGCCGGAGACGGTGGCGTTGAGGGCGCCGTCCTGGTCGGTGTGGACGAGGACGTTGCCGAGGAGTTCGGTCGCCAGGAGCACCGCGGTGTCGATCTGGTCGGGGCGTGCCCAGTCGTGCAGCAGGGCCTTGAGTTCGGCGCGGGCCTCGGCCAGGCCCTCGCCCTGGTCCTGCCCCACGGTGAGCACCAGCCGGCGCCGGCTGAGGTCGGCGCGGGCGTGCACGGCGTCGCGCCGCAGGAGCAGCAGGGCGATGTCGTCGCCGTCGCGTGCGGCGGCGTCCTCGCGGGCGCCGGGGCCGGGGCTGAGGATGGCCGCCATGAGCCGGTCGGCCATGGCCTCCAGGTCGTCGGCGGGTCCGGGTGAGAAGGCGTCGCGCACCCGGACCCAGCCGGTGTACATGTCGTGGCCGCCGTTCTCGATCAGGCCGTCCGTGCACAGCATGAGGATCTCGCCCTCGTGCAGGCGCACGGTGTCCACGGGGTAGTCCTCCTCGCCGGGCATCAGCCCGAGCGGGAGGCCGCCGCTGACGTGTTTGAGCACACAGGTGCCGTCGCCCATGCGCAGCACGGGGTGCGGATGTCCGGCGCGTGCGATGTGCAGGTCCCCGGTGGAGGGGTCGGCCTCGATGTAGAGGCAGGTGGCGAAGCGGTCCTCGTCGAGGGTGGTCAGGAAGCGGGAGGCCCGGGCCAGGACGGCGTCGGGGCCGTGTCCCTCGGCGGCGTAGGCGTGGACGGCGGTGCGCAGCTGGGCCATGAGGCCGGCGGCGTGCACATCGTGTCCCTGGACGTCGCCGATGACGACCGCCATCCGGCCGTTGGGCAGGTCGATGCTGTCGTACCAGTCGCCGCCGACCATGAGGCCGCCGCCGGTCGGCACGTAGCGGGTGGCGACGCTCAGCCCGGTCGGTGCCTCGCCCGCGGTGTGCATGCTGCGGCGCAGTCCCCGCGAGAGTTCGAGTTCGGCGCGGCTGGCGCGGGCCTGTTCGAGGACCTGGGCGATCATGCGGCCGGTGACGGTGAGCAGGGCGCGCTCGCCCGCGGTGAACTGCATCGGGCTGCGGAAGGCGGCCAGCCAGACGCCGACGACCCGTCCGGCGGTCACCAGGGGAAGGAAGCCCCATGCCTCGCGGCCCTTGCGGGCGGACATGTGCCAGGTCGCCGGGAAGCGGCGGCGGTACTCGTCGACGGAGCCGAGGTAGACGGCCCGCCCGGTCCTGGCCACCTCGGCCGCCGGGTAGCCGGTGTTCATGGGCATGCGGAAGCCGCGGCCGCCCCCGCCGGGCCGGAATCCGTACTGTGCGAGCGCGGTGAGGTTGCCGTCGGCGACGCCGAAGACGGCCTGGCCGTCCAGCGGGAAGTCCCGGGCGTACAGGCCTGCGGCGAGCCGGAGTGCCTCGTCTAGGGTGTCGGCCGCGGCCACCGAGTGCCCGGCCGTGAGCAGCAGGGCGTCGCGGCGCCGGGCCTCCTCCGGGGTGCCCTCGTCCCGTGTGCCGTGGTCGGGTCCGGGCGGGAGCGCCGGGTCGGGCCCCGGTGCCTGCATCCGGTTCAGCGCCTCGATCTGGTGCAGCTCCGCCTCGAACGCGTCGGTCGGTGGCTCGCGCCGTTCACCACCCATCCGGCTTCCCTTCGTCCCGAAGTCGTCGGCGACTGTGTCGTTCCATGCTCCGACGGGAGAGCCGGGTCCGCAGTGCGAGCGATCGCCGCACCGCCGCCGGGGTGGTCCTGGCGGTGCGTGACGGGCGGGGCGTGGACGGCAGGTCCGCGCGGGCCGGAACCGGGGTCACCGGGGGCTCGGCGGGCGTTCGGGCGGGAGCCGAAGGTGAGGCTCCCGGGCTTAGCGGTAAGCCGCTGACCTGCGGATATCGCTGAAGTCGATGGCCCGGTCGGCCTCTCGCATGGTCTCTTCAGCCACCCGGCGCACCTCGGCCGGCACATCCCCGTGCTCCTCCACGAGACCGGCGTAGATCGGTGCTTCGGAACTGTCTGTGAAACTCACGTCGAACTGCCTCAATCGGTCGTGTCTGCCGTCGTCCGGCCGGAAACAGGGGCCGATTCTACGCAGGTCCCGAGCCGGTTCGGCACCGGGTCCCAGAGTTTGACCTCAAGTTCGCTTGAGCTTCTAACGTTCTTGTCGCACACCCCGGTCCGCACCGGCCGCCGGGGCCGTACCGATCCGTCCTGCCCGGAGGCACCCGTATGAGCATGGAAGTCACCGCGTGGTCGTCGCTGCACAGCGCGATCAACGCGCAAGCGGACCGCAGACCGTTCTCCCGCGCGACCGTGCGCCGGATCGCCTCCTTCGCCCGGCCGCGCCGCCGGCAGATGTACCGGTTCCTGCTGCTGAGCGTGGTCACGGCGCTGCTCGCGGTGGCGACGCCGCTGCTGGCCGGCCGGGTCGTGGACGCGATCGTGGAGGGCCGGGACAGCGGCACGGTGGTCCGTCTCGCCCTGCTGATCGCCGTGATCGCCGTGGCGGAGGCGGCACTGGGGCTGCTGACCCGGCTGCTGTCGGCGACGCTGGGCGAGGGGCTGATCCTGGATCTGCGCACCGCCGTCTTCGACCATGTGCAGCGCATGCCCGTCGCGTTCTTCACCAGGACCCGGACCGGGGCGCTGGTGAGCCGGCTCAACAACGACGTGATCGGCGCGCAGCGGGCGTTCAGCAACACCCTGTCGGGGGTGGTGTCCAATGTGGTGACGCTGGTGCTGACGCTGGCCGTGATGCTGACGATCTCCTGGCAGATCACCCTGCTCGCGCTGGTGCTGCTGCCGGTGTTCGTCGTGCCGGCCCGCCGGATGGGCTCCCGCATGGCCCGGATGCAGCGTGAGGCCGCCGCGCACAACTCCGCGATGAGTACCCAGATGACGGAGCGGTTCTCGGCGCCCGGCGCCACCCTGGTGAAGCTCTTCGGGCGGCCCGCCGACGAGTCGGCCGAGTTCGCGGCCCGCGCCGGAAGGGTGCGGGACATCGGCATCCGTACGGCGATGGCGCAGTCCACGTTCATCACGGCGCTGACCCTGGTGTCCGCGCTGGCGCTGGCACTGGTCTACGGCCTGGGCGGCTACTACGCGCTGCGCGGCAGCCTGGAGGCGGGCGCGGTCGTGACGCTGGCCCTGCTGCTGACCCGGCTCTACGCCCCGCTGACGGCGCTGGCCGGTGCCCGGGTCGAGGTGATGAGCGCGCTGGTGAGCTTCGAGCGGGTCTTCGAGATCCTGGACCTGAAGCCGCTGATCGCCGAGAAGCCGGACGCCCGCACGGTGCCCGAGGGGCCGGTGTCGGTGGAGTTCGACGGGGTGTCCTTCGGCTACCCGTCCGCCGACAAGGTGTCGCTGGCCTCGCTGGAGGAGGTCGCGACGCTGGACTCCCGCGGCGGTACGCGGGTGCTGCACGAGGTGTCGTTCCGGGCCGCGCCCGGCCGCATGGTCGCCCTGGTCGGCTCGTCGGGCGCCGGGAAGTCGACGATCGCCCAGCTCCTGCCCCGGCTGTACGACGCCGACGAGGGCGCGGTGCGGCTGAACGGTGTGGACGTGCGCGATCTTTCCGCCGAGTCGATCCGCGAAACGCTCGGGATGGTCACTCAGGACGGGCATCTCTTCCACGATTCGGTGCGCGCCAACCTTCTGCTGGCCAGGCCCGGCGCCACCGAGGACGAGGTGTGGGACGCGTTGCGGCGCGCCCGGCTGGACGGACTGGTGGCCTCGCTGCCCGATGGGCTCGACACGGTCGTGGGTGAGCGCGGCTACCGGCTCTCGGGCGGGGAGCGGCAGCGGCTGACCATCGCCCGGCTGCTGCTGGCCCGGCAGCGCGTGGTGATCCTGGACGAGGCGACCGCGCATCTCGACTCCACGTCGGAGGCGGTCGTGCAGGAGGCCCTGGCCGAGGCGCTGGAGGGGCGCACCGCCCTGGTGATCGCGCACCGGCTGTCGACGGTGCGGGCCGCCGATCTGATTCTGGTCGTGGAGGAGGGCCGGGTGGTGGAGCGGGGTACGCATACCGAGCTGCTGGCGGCGGGCGGGCGGTACGAGGAGCTGTACCGGACGCAGTTCGCGTCACCGGACGCACCGGACGCTCCGGACGGCCGGCCGGAGCCGGTGCGATCTGCCTGACGCGGGCAGCCCCCGGCCCCCGGACCTTCGGGTCCGAGGGTCGGGGGCCTGGGTCCGGGGGCCGGGGGTCTGAGGCCGTCGGACGCGGGAGGGGCGTCAGTCGTTGTCGGTCTCCTCGTGGGTGATCGAGCCGTTGGACGCGTCGACGTCGAAGGTCGTCTTCTTCCAGTCCTTGGTCACGACGTCGGTCTGCCAGACGAGGGTGTTCTGGTCGTTCTCGTCCAGGTCGACGGAGGTGACCGTGCCCTTCTTCTTGTCCGTGGCCGCCTTGGCCGCCTGCTGCGGCGTCTGCTTGGCCTCGGTCATCCGCTTGGCGGTCTTGGCCTTGTCGGCGGTGTCCTGGTCGGACTCCTCCGCGGAGCTGAGGACCTTGCCGGAGACGGCGTCGATGTGCACCTTGTGCTTGGTGCCGGTCTTGGTGGCGACGGTCGCCACCCACTGGGGCGGGGCGCCGGGCGAGGGGCTGCCGGACGGCGAGGGGCTGCCCGTGGGAGAGGGGCTGCCGGTGGGTGAGGGGCTGGGGCTCGCGCTCTCGTCGTCGGCGGCGTCCTTGGCGCTCTTGAGCTCGATGTCGACGACCTTGCTGCCGCTCACCGCGTCCTCGGCCGTGGTGATGGCCTTGTCGTAGGTGACCTTGGTGGCGGAGATCAGCTCCTTGCGTTCCTTCTGGTCCTCGGTCAGCTGGGCCGGCGACGCGGTGTCGCTCCCGGTGGGGGACGGAGTCTTCGTGGCCTCGGGGACGGCGCGGGCCGCCTCGGAGGTCTGCGCGGTCGTGGAGCCGCTGCCGCTGTCCTGGCCGCAGCCGGTCAGCAGGGCGGCGGAGAGGACGACGCAGGCGACACCGGCGGCGCGCAGCCGGTGGGCACGGAGGAATCCGGTGTTCTTGGCGTGGGAATCACGTGTCATGCCCGCATGCTTAACCCCCGTACGGCTTCGGCATGTGGACCGGGCGGGCAGTGTCACCCGATCGACCGTCTTCCCGCCCCGGCCCGCGTAACGCGGGGCGTACCGGGGGGATTTCGTGCACGATGGGCGAAGATGCGACAACAGTCCGAATTACCTGTTCCCGCAGGTCGCGATCCGGCCGCTTTGGTGCGAGCCTGGAGCCATGACGTGGGCGTCCTGGACAACGCGCGGAGTGTACTCGGGGCACGGTGGCGTGCTCACCGAGGAGGGCGGGCCGCCGCTGTACGGCGACCTGACCATCCACACCACTTGGGCCGAGGGCACGGCACAGATCACCGTGCAGTACACCGATGCGGCCGACTGGTTCACCATGGCGGGCAGTCCCGTGCCCTGCCCCTCGGAGGAGGCGAGCCGCGCCCTGCACGCGGCCGCCGTGGAGGCGGTGCGGCACGGTGCGTCGGCGAGGGTTCCGGCGTCGCTGCCCGGTTCCGAACAGGCGGTGGGGGAAGCCCCCGCGGAGTGAGCCGCCCGCCACTGTACGGTCCGTGCCCGTGCGTGCGACGGGCCGTCAGGGCCTGATGCTGCTCACCACATCGGCGGTCGCCATGATGCCGTCCTGGATGGTGGGTGCCATGCTGGTGCCTGCGAGCAGGAATCCGAGCATCCCGCACACCAGCGCGTGGGAGAGTTTCAGCCCGCCGCTGCGGAGGAAGACCACCGCGAGGATCAGCAGAAGCAGCACCACCGAGATCGAAACAGCCATGGCCACCCTCCTCCGCCGCGCCTGATGTGCGGCATTCGGCGTCAGTGTGGCGCAGCGGAGGGGCCGTCCGGCGCACTTGTGTGTCCGCCAAACGGGTAGGGCTCGGGTCTCAGGGCGCCGGCAGCTCCATCAGTGCGGCGACGGTGTCACGGTGGCGTCCGGCCGTGCCGTACGCGGTGGCATCCGCCTTGGCCCGCTTGAGGTAGAGGTGTGCGGGGTGCTCCCAGGTCATGCCGATGCCACCGTGCAACTGCACGCACTCCTCGGCGGCGTGGACCGCGATCCGGGAGCAGTACGCCTGCGCGACGGCGACGGCCAGCGGCGTGTCGGGGCTGTCCGCGGCCAGGGCGTCGGCGGCGTTTCGCGCGGCGGCGCGCGCGGAGACGATTTCGAGCCAGAGCTGCGCCATTCGGTGTTTGAGCGCCTGGAACGAGCCGATGGGCCGGTTGAACTGGTGGCGCTCCCGGGTGTGGCGGACCGTCTCGGTGAGGCACCACTCGGCGAGTCCCAGCTGCTCCGACGCGAGCAGCCCGGCTCCGGCCAGCAGTCCCCGGTCCACCGCGCGCCCTGCGGCGTCGGCGCCGGCGAGTCGGGTGCCGGTCGCGCCGTCGAGGGTGAGGGTGGCGAGCGGGCGGGTGAGGTCGAGCGCCACGAGCGGTTCGACGCGTACGCCGGGCGCGTCCGCCTCGACGGCGTACAGCCCGTCCGCGGCGGGGACCAGCAGCACGTCGGCGGCAGCCGCGTCCGCGACCGGGCCGATCACCGCGTGCAGGCCGCCGCCCTCCGCTCGCCGGTCCGGCGGGACGATGGGGGCGGACGACGCCGAGAACGGCACCGCGAGCACCGCCGTCCTGCGCCCCTCCGCGAGTTCGGTGAGGAGTCCGACGACCGGGCCGTCCCGCGTGTCGAGCGCGAGCAGGGTCTCGGTGGCGACGACGGAGCTGGTCAGGAACGGCGCGGGTGCGACGCTGCGGCCCAGCTCCTCCAGCACGACGGCCGCCTCGCGGTGCGTGGCGCCCTGGCCGTCCAGCCTCTCGGGCACCAGGAGTCCGGCGGCGCCGATGCCGGTGGCGAGCGCCTGCCACAGCTCCCGGTCGTACGGCGTGTCGGACTCGGCGCGGGCGATCACGGACGGCGCGTCGGCCCGGCCGGCGAGCAGGGAGCGGACGGCGGCGCGCAGGTCCTCCTCGTCCCGCGAGTACAGCAGTTCGGGTGTCCGGTCCGCCGGGGTGGGTGCGGTCATCGGGAGAGGTCCTTCCAGGCGACGTCCTTGTCGTCACGCGGCTCGGCGGGCAGCCCGAGCACGCGTTCGGCGACGATGTTCAGCAGTACTTCGCTCGTGCCGCCCTCGATGGAGTTGCCCTTGGAGCGGAGGTAGCGGTAGCCGGCGTCGCGGCCGGTGAAGTCGACGCGTTCGGGCCGCCGCATGGTCCAGTCGCCGTAGAGCAGGCCATCGTCGCCGAGGAGTTCCACCTCCAGGCCGCTGATCTCCTGGTTGAGCCGCGCGAAGGCGAGTTTCATGCCGGAGCCCTCGGGGCCCGGCTGCCCTGCGACGAGTTGCTGGCGCAGCCGCTCCCCGGTGAGCCGGGCGACCTCCGCCTCGACCCAGAGGGTGAGCAGGCGCTGATGGAGGTCGTGGGTGCGCAGTTCGGGCCGTTCGCGCCAGGTCGCGGCGACGGGGCCGATCATGCCGCCCTCGCGGGGGATGCGGGAGCCGCCGATGGAGACCCGTTCGTTCATGAGGGTGGTCCGGGCGACCTTCCAGCCCTCGCCGACCGCTCCGAGCCGGTGGCTGTCGGGGATGCGCACTCCGGTCAGGAAGACCTCGTTGAACTCGGCCTCGCCGGTGATCTGGCGCAGCGGCCGGACCTCGACGCCGGGGTCGGTCATGTCGCAGATGAAGTAGCTGATGCCGCGGTGCTTGGGCGCTTCGGGGTCGGTGCGGGCGATGAGGATGGCCCAGCGGGCGAGGTGGGCGCTGGACGTCCAGACCTTCTGCCCGTCGATCACCCAGGTGCCTTCTTCGTCGCGTACGGCGCGCGTGCCGAGGGCGGCGAGGTCGGAGCCGGCGCCGGGTTCGCTGAACAGCTGGCACCAGACCTCCTCCCCCACCCACAGGGGCCGCAGGAAGCGCTCCTTCTGTTCGTCGGTGCCGAAGCCGAGGATGGTGGGGGCGGCCATGCCGAGGCCGATGCCGATGCGGCGGGGGTCGTTGTCCGGGGCGCCGGCGGCGGCGAGTTCGGCGTCGACGACGGGCTGGAGGGAGCGTGGCGCGGCCAGGCCGCCGAGGCCCACCGGGTAGTGCACCCAGGCGAGTCCGGCGTCGAAGCGCGCCTTGAGGAATTCGGTGCGGCCGGTGGTGGCCGGGGGGTGTGCGGCGAGCAGTGCGCGGGTGCGGCGGCGCAGTTCGCCGGCGTCGGGGGTGCTCATCGGGCGGCTCCTGACGGGAGGACGACGATACGGCCGGTGCTGGTGCCGTCGGCGACGCGCTGGACGGCCGCCGCCGCCCGGTCCATCGGGACCCGTTCGCTGATCAGCGGCTTGACGGTGCCTTCGGTGGCGAGCCGGGTCAGCTCCCGGTGGCAGTCGCGTACTGCCTGCGGGTCCTTGGTGTTGTAGAGGCCCCAGTGCAGGCCGAGGACGGAGTAGTTCTTCACCAGGGCGTGGTTGAGGGCGGGCGTGGGAATGGTGCCGGAGGCGAAGCCGACGACGACGATCCGCCCCTCGAAGGCGATGCACTTGACCGACTTGGCGTACGCGTCGCCGCCGACCGGGTCGTAGACGACGTCGGCGCCCCGGCCTCCGGTGAACTCCTTGACCGCCGCGACGATGTCCTCGGTGTGCCGGTCGATGACGAGGTCGCAGCCGAGCGCCGCGGCGGTCTTCGCCTTGCCGGGTCCGCCGACGACGCCGATGACGATGGCGCCCGCGGCCTTGCCGAGCTGGACGGCGGCGCTGCCGACCCCGCCGGCGGCGGCGTGCACGAGCAGGGTCTCGCCCGCCTTCAGGTGCGCGCGGCGGTGGAGCCCGAACCAGCCGGTCTGGTAGCCGATGTGCAGGGCGGCGGCCTCCGCGTCGTCGAGGGCCTCCGGCGCCGGCAGCAGGGCCGCCTCGTCGGCGACGACGTACTGGGCGAGGCCGCCGTGCGGCAGGGCGGGCGTGGCGATCACCCGGCTTCCGTCCTCGGTGCGTCCGCAGACCTCGACGCCGGGGGTGAAGGGCAGCGGGGGCCGCACCTGGTACTGGCCCCGGCAGAGCAGCGCGTCGGGGAAGTTGATGCCGGCCGCGAGCACCTCGACGACCACCTGCCCGTCGCCCGGCACCGGCCGGTCGGTCTCCTCCAGCCGCATCACCTCGCTCGGCTCTCCGTTCCGGTGCACGCGCCATGCCTGCATGAGGGGCCTCCACAACACTGTCGGCGTTACCACTGCTCCGGCGCATACTAAGCGGTTGCTTGGCCCTGTGAACAGACCTGGGCCGGTCGGTCCGGCCGGCCCAGGGATGCCGGACCGGTCAGCGGGTGAAGAGTTCGAACGGGACGGCCGGGCGGCCACCGAAACGCGGGGCCACCTCCTGGGCGTAGCCGGTGAGGAAGTCCCGGCAGTACGCCTCGGGCTCCTCGTCCGTCAGGACCTCGATGTAGGTGCGGTGGGCCAGGAGGGACCGCACGGACCGTTCGAGACCGGCGGTGGCGTCCACCGCGTGCGTCGGCGAGGACGATCCGGCCACCGCCACCCAGCGCACTCCGTCCCACGGCTGGAGGCCCTGCTCCACCAGTTCCGGGAAGATCCAGCGGTTGCCCGCGTCGGCCGCCGCGTCCAGGGTGGCCCGGCCGACCGCGCGGTGGTCGGGAGTGTTCCAGAGGACGCCGCCCCAGGTGTCCCGGTGGTTGAGCGTGATGACCAGCTCGGGGCGGTGTCTGCGGATGGCGGCGGCGATCTCGCGGCGCAGCGGGATGCCGTACTCGATCACCCCGTCACGGTGGTCCAGGAACTCGACGTCCGTGACGCCCACGACGGCCGCGCTCGCGCGCTGCTCCTGCTCGCGCAGGGGTCCGCACTTCTCGGGTTCCAGCGTGTCGATGCCGGCCTCGCCCCTGGTGGCGAGCAGATACGTGATCTCACGCCCGGCGTCGGTCCAGCCGGCCACCGCCGCCGCACAGCCGTACTCCAGATCGTCGGGGTGGGCCACGACGGCGAGCGCGCGCTGCCAGTCCTCGGGCATGGGCTTCAGTTGATCGGTCTGATCGGTCATATCGGCAGGCTAACGGGCACGGGGCGGGGGCGGGCCGGAATCCGCGACACCTCGGCCTTCATACCCAGGGGGGTATCCTGGGCGATCCGGGGCAGGCGGGAGCGATATCCGCCGCATACCCGGTGAACGAAAGGAACACAGCTCGTGACCACCCCCGTTTCCCTCTCCCCCGCACAGGCGGCCGCCCGGCTCGCGGAGTTCACCGTGATCGACGTACGGGCACCCGGTGAGTACGCGACCGGCCATGTGCCGGGGGCGCTGAACATACCGCTCGACCGTCTCGACGAGGCGCTGCCCGCCCTCAAGTCGGCGTCCGCCCGCGGCGCCCTGCTCGTGGTCTGCGCCTCGGGCACCCGCTCGACGCGCGCCTGCGACGTCCTGGCGGCGGCCGACATCGAAGCCGCGACGCTCGGCGGCGGCACCTCCGCCTGGGAGACCGCGGGCCACGGACTGGAGCGTCCGGAGGGTGCGCGGACGGTCTGGCCGATGGAGCGCCAGGTGCGGCTCGCCGCCGGGTCGCTCGTGGTGGCCGGTCTGCTGGCGGGGCTCCGGTATCCGGCGGCGCGCTGGCTGTCGGCCGGGGTCGGCTCCGGGCTCGTCTTCTCCGCCGTCACCAACACCTGCGGCATGGCGGCGGCCCTGTCGCGGCTTCCGCACAACCGGGCGCCGCGCTCGGCGGCGGACCTGCGCACCACGCTGGACGCCCTGCAGGGCTGAGGCCGCCGGCACACGCCGGGGCCGGCCGCGCCGGTACGCGGCCGGCCCCGGCGCTGTCTCAGACCTCGTCGCGGACCAGGGCGAGCAGCCGGTCCAGGACGCGCGGTCCGCCCGCGCGCAGCCCGTCGTGCTCGAACTCGTCGGTCACCCAGGTGCGCAGTCCCCGGATCGCGGCGGCGGTGCGCAGCGCGTGGGCGGTGTCGACGTACATGTCGTCGTGGTAGACGGCGGCGGCCACGGGCACCTCGTTGGCGGCGAGCCGCGCGGGGTCGTACAGGGGCGCCCAGTCGGTGCGGGCCGCGAGCAGGCCGGCGGTCTCGCGCAGCGGGCGCAGCGCCGGGTCCACCTCGAAGTGCCACGGGTGGATGCTCTCGCCCGTGAAGAGGACCGGGCCGCCGCCCGCGAAGGCCTCTGCCGCGTCGAACTGCGGGAACTCGGCGCGAACCCGCTCGGCCGACCAGTCGGTGGCCCGGCCGCCCTGGCCGTAGATGGCCTCGTGCATCACGGCGTACAGGGGGTGTCCGGCGAAGGAGGTCGCGGCGCGCATGCCCTCCTGGAAGGTGTCCGACAGTTCGGTGCCGTGCGGGGTGCGGACGAAGGCGTTCTCCAGGAGGTAGTGCAGCTGGTGGCTGCCGCTGCCGCCGCCGAGCAGGATGCCGAGGGACTGGAAGCCCTCGGGCGTCAGCCGGTGTCCGGCGCTCTCCGGGCGGTGCTCCGCGAGGTGGGCGGTGATCTCGCGGGCGCGTGCGACGTCCTGCGGGTAGCGGGCGTAGTGCGCGGCGACCTTGCGTTCGATCCGGGGGTACGCGGCCCGGTAGACGTCGTCCGCGTGGGCGTCCAGGGAGGGCAGGCCGCCGGTGATCAGGACGGTGTTCAGCCCCTCGGGCGCGGCCGAGAGGTAGCGCACGGCGCAGAAGCCGCCGAAGGACTGGCCGAGGACCGTCCAGGGGGCGCCGCCGGTGAGCCGGGGGCGGATGGCCTCGCAGTCGCGCACGATGTTGTCCGCGCGGAAGTGCGCGAGGTAGTCGGCCTGCTCGCGGGGGCCGCCGCGCAGCGGCAGCGTCTGCCGGTTGGCGGGCGTGGACAGGCCGGTGCCGCGCTGGTCGAGCAGGAGCACCCGGAATTCCCGTACCGCCCGTCCGAGCCAGGCCTCCGCGCCGGTGAAGCGGCGGGCGCCGAAGCCGGGGCCGCCCTCCAGGTAGAGCAGCCAGGGCAGGTCCTGGTCCGCCCGCGACGAGGCCACGATCTCCCGGCCGAAGATCTCGATCTGCTCACCGCCGGGGTCGGCGTGGTCCAGCGGGACGGTGAAGCGGTGGTCGGTGAGGACGAGGCCGGGCTGCCGGTAGCTGTTCAAGGATGCTCCTGAATCGAACGGTACCCGGACAGTTCAGCACACCGGTGTGCCCGGAACGGAAGCCGGTGGACGCGCGGCCAGCAGCTCCCTGGTGAACGGGTGCTCCGGCGCGGCCAGCACCCGTGGTGTCGGGCCCGTCTCCACCACCCTGCCGGCGTCCATCACCGCGATGCGGTGCGCCCTGGCGGCGGTGTCCAGGTCGTGGGTGATCAGGATCAGCGCCTCGACGCGCCCCGAGCGCAGCAGGCCGTCGAGCAGGGTGAGGACCGTGTCGCGGGACCGGGGGTCCAGGCCCGAGGTGATCTCGTCGCACAGCAGGACCCCGGGGCGGGCCAGGGCGGCTCGGGCCAGGGCCGCACGCTGGAGTTCGCCGCCGGACAGGGCTCCGGGGCGGCGGGCCGCCTCCTCCGCCGCGAGTCCCAGGGCGGCCAGCAGCGTCAGCGCCTCGCGCCTCGCCGCGGCCGGGGCCGCTCCGCGCAGCCGTACCGCGGTCCGCGCCACCTGGTCGAGGACCGGGCGGTACGCGTCGAAGGCGGCCTTCGCGTCCTGGAAGACGTACTGCACCTCGGCGAGCCGGCTCCGGGAGCGGTCGCGCAGGCCGGGCGGGAGGGTCCGGCCGCCGAGGAGGACGGCCCCGTCGTGGCGCGGGTGCAGGCCGCTCAGGCAGCGCGCCAGTGTCGTCTTGCCGCTTCCGGAGCGGCCCACGACGGCGAGGCACTCCCCGGTGCGGACGGTGAGCGAGACGCGGTCGAGGACGGTCGTCCGGCCGTGCCGTGCGACCAGTGCGCGCACGTCGAGCAGCGCTTCGCCGCTTCCCGTGCCGCCCAGCGGGGTCCGGGTGGCGGGCAGGGCCGCCGGGGCGGCGTCGCGTACCCGGCCGTCGTGCAGGACGACCACCTCGTCGGCGAGCGCGCGCACCACGTCCCGGTCGTGGCTGAGCAGGAGGACGGCGATGCCCTGCCGGGCCACGTCGGCCAGCAGGTCCACGACGCCGCGCTTGGTGAGCGCGTCCTGTCCGGTGGTCGGTTCGTCGGCGACGACGGCGCGGGCGCCGAGCAGCAGCATCTGGGCGAGCACCACGCGCTGCTGCTGTCCGCCGGAGAGCTGGTGGGGGAAGCGGCGCAACAGCCGTCCGTCCGCCGGCAGCCGGACGCGGGCCAGCGCGTCGAGCACCCGTTCCCGCGCGGCGGCCCGGCGCCGGGAGCGGGGCAGGTGCCGCACGCGGGTGCGGGCGATGTCCGTGAGGAGTGCGCCGACGCGGCGGGCCGGGTTGAGCACGGCCGCCGGGTGCTGGGGCACGTAGCCGATCAGGCCCCGCTGTGCGCGTACGCGGCCGGTCACCCGCGCTCCGGGCGGGTACTCGCCGAGCAGGGCGAGCCCGGTGGTCGTCTTGCCGCTGCCCGATCCGCCGGTCAGCGCGGTGATGCGGCCGGGCCGCAGGCGGAGGTCCACGCCGTCGAGCACGGTGCGTCCGCCGATCTCCACGCGCAGTCCCTCGATCACGGCGACGGGCTCCGTGGTGGTGTGTTCGGGTGTCATCGGTCCTTCTCCGTGCGGGGCGGGCGGGCGAGGGCGGCGTCGGCGAGCAGGTTGCCGCCCATGGTGAGGGCGACGATCAGGAGGGCGGGCACCACGGTCGCCCAGGGCTGCACGGACAGTCCGGTGCGGTTGCGGTCCACCATCACGGCCCAGTCGGCGGCGTCCGGTGCGACGCCGACGCCGAGGAAGGCCGCGGTGGCGACGAGGTGGACCGCTCCGGTGAGGCGTACGCCGATGTCGGCGGCGAGGGTGCGGCCCATGGCGCGTCCGACGTAGCCGAGGGCCGTCCGCGCCCAGCTCTCGCCCTGCAGGCGCAGCGCCTCCACCGCCGGGCGCGAGGCGGCCTCCGCCCCGGCGGCACGGACGATCCTGACCGCGTCCGGGATGCCGACGACGGCGACCACGACCGCCGCGCCGGCCCCGCCCGGCTGTACGGCGGCGGATACCAGCACCACGACGAGGAGGGAGGGCACCGACAGCAGGACGTCCAGCGGGCGCATCAGCGACTCCTCCAGCCAGGTCCGGCGAGTGAGCGCGCAGACGAAGCCGATGGGCAGCGCCACCGCGTAGGTGAGGGCCGTCGCCGCGAGGGCGACGGTGACGACGGACCGGCCGCCGAGCAGCACCTCCCGCAGCACGTCGCGTCCGGTGAAGTCGGTGCCGAGCGGATGGCCGTCGCCGGTGGTCAGCGAGGTGCCGCGCGGTCCGGCGTCGCCGGCGAACAGCGGCCCGGCCAGCGCGATGAGCAGCGGCACGCCGAGGACGAGCAGGCCGGGAACGTACCGCAGGGCGCTCCGCGCACGGGTGCGCGCGGGATCGTGCGGCGGGCCGACGACGACGCGTTTGAGGCCGCGCCGGGAGCGGGCGACGGCGACGGCCATCACGCGGCCACCGCCGTCCGGGGGGCGAGGCGGTGGGTGGTCAGATCGGCGGCCAGGTTGAGCAGGACGGTGACGAGGCCGAACACGACGGCGAGCCCCTGCACGGTGGGCAGGTCGCGCTCGGCGACGGCGTTCATCAGGAGGGTGCCGAGTCCGGGGATCACGAACAGGGCCTCGACGACGATCACCCCGCACAGCAGCCAGTCGACCGTGCGGGCGAGTTGCTGGGCGGCCGGGGCGAGGGCGTTGGGGAGGGCGTGGGCGTAGCGGACGCGGCTGCGGGAGATGCCGCAGCGGCGTGCGTGGGCGGCGTACGGAGAGGCCAGCGCGTCGAGCATGCCGGCGCGGACGAGCCGGGCGAGCGAGCAGACCGGGCGGGCGAGCAGGACGAGGACGGGCAGGACGAGCGCTTCGGGGTGGGCCGCCAGCTCGGTGCCGTACCCCACGGCGGTCGGCGGGAACCAGCCGAGCCGCAGGGCGAAGAGCGCCACCAGCAGGGCGCCGAGGGCGAATTCGGGTACGGCGTAGAGGCCGATCAGCACCGCGCTGACGGCCCGGTCCACCGCGCCGCCCTCGCGCCGGGCCGCGAGCACGCCGAGGCCGATGCCGGCCGGGACGAGCAGGAGGACCGTGGGCACGGCGAGCAGCAGGGTGGGGCCGAAGCCGTCGGCGAGGGCGGCGGCGACCGGCCGGCCGGAGGTGAGCGAGACGCCGAGGTCGCCGTGGAGCAGTCCGGCCGTCCAGTCCAGCAGGCGTTCGTGGGCCGGCCGGTCCAGGCGCAGGGCCGTGCGGACGGCTTCGATGCGGGCCGGGTCGGGCTGGTCGCCGGCGAGGGCGACGGCGGCGTCGCCGGGCAGGGCCTCGGTGGCGGCGAAGACCAGCAGGACGACGGCGGCAATCTGTGCGCCCCCGAGGATCAGCCGGCGCGTGATCCGGCGCCCGGTCTCGTTCACGCCAGCCACACCTTGTCGAAGCGGGCCCAGTCGAGGGTGTTGGCGGGGGCGTGCCGCTCGACGCCCCGGACGTTGCGGGCGGTGCCGAGAATCCAGTCGGCGAATCCCCAGACGAGGAAGGGGCCCTCGGTGCGGAGGCGGCGCTGCATGCGGGCGTAGACGTCGGCGCGCCGCTGCGGGTCGCGGGTGGACTGGGCCTGCCGGTAGAGGGCGTCGAAGTCGCGGTGGCGCCAATGGGTGGCGTTGGTGGTGGAGTCGGTGAGCAGCCGTTGGGAGAGGTGCGACTCGATGGGCATGGCCCCGGACCGGTAGCAGCAGAGGGTGCCCGAGTCGAGGATGTCCTTCCAGTAGGTGTCCTTGTTCCCGGTGCGGACCCGGATGGTGATGCCGGCCCGCGCGGCCTGGTCGCGAAAGACGGCGGCCGCCTCGGTGAATCCGGTGGCGACCGGTGAGGTGTCCAGGGTGAGGCGCAGATCGCCGGCGCCCGCCTCCTTCAGGAGCCGCCGGGCGCGGTCGATGTCCTGTTCGCGCTGGGGGAGGCCGTCGGCGTAGTACTCGTAGCCCTTGCCGAAGAGGTCGTTGCCGATCCCGCCGGCGCCGGACAGGACGCTGCGGACGAGTTCGGGACGGTCGGCGACGAGGAACAGGGCGCGGCGGACGCGGGGGTCGTCGAAGGGCGGCCGGTCGGTCTTCATGGCGAAGGACTGCATGGCGCTGTCGCGCAGCCGGATGATGGTCACGTGCCCGCCGTGTTCGTGGGCGCGGGCGGTCGTGGGGTTCAGCTCGTGGGCGTACTCCACCTGGCCGCCGAGCAGGGCGTTGACACGGGCGGACTCCTCGTCGGCGACGACGAACTCCAGCTCGTCCAGATGGGGCGCGCCGTCCCAGTAGGCGTCGTTGCGGCGCAGCAGGGTGGAGCGGCCGGGTGCGAAGGACACCAGGCGGAACGGGCCGCTGCCGACGGGCGCGTGGTCGAAGTCGCCCTCGCGGGCCGACGCGGGGATGATGGAGGCGCCGAACGCGGCCATGACGTTGGGGAATTCGGCGGTCGGGCGCTTGAGGACGAACTCGACGGTCCGGTCGTCCGTGGCCCGGCTGGCGGCGAGGTCGATCGGTTCGAGGGAGGCCCTGGCCCGGAAGGCGCGCTTCGGGTCGGCTATGCGCCGGTAGCTGTGCAGGACGTCGGCGGCTGTGACGGGCTTCCCGTCGTGGAATTCCGCGTCGCGCAGGGAGACCTTCCACCGCTTCAGGGTGGCGTCGGGTTCCCAGGACGCGGCGAGGCGGGGCCGCGCGGACAGGTCGGCGCCGTAGTCGGCGAGCTTGTCGTACAGGGCTTTGGCGCGTGCGGCGTCGGCGAACAGGTTGCTCAGGTGGGGGTCCAGGGTTTCGCCCGCCCCTCCCCCGGCGAAGGCGGCCCGCAGCCGGCCGCCGCGCCTCGGCGTGCCGGTCTCCGCCTTCGCGTCGGAGGGGTCGGGGCCCGCGGCGCCCGCGCAGCCGGAGAGGGCGAGCGCGCCCGCCGCCGACGCGGTGAGGAAGCCGCGCCGGTGCAGGCCGGACAGGCGCCCGGGGTCTGCCGGGGCCGGGCCGCGGTGGACGGGGCGGAGGGGGTGGCTGTGGGGGTCGTGGTGCATGGCGGTGTCCTTGCTGTGCGGTGGGTTGCGGGGCCGGGCTCAGGCGTGCGGGGCCGTGCGGCGGGCGATGAGGTGGAGCCGGTCGCCGGTCGTCGTGCCCGCGGGTGTCGCGCCTTCGCGCCAGGCGGGTTCGGTGCGCGGGCCGGGTCCGTCGTGCAGGGCCAGGACCTCGAAGCCGGCGGCGGTGACGGCGCGTCGTAGTTCGGGGGGTGGCAGCAGGCGCCAGGCGGAGCGCTGTTCGACCGGGGGCGATCCGTCGTCCGTGGTCCAGGTGCGGCTGCGGTGCAGGAGGCGCGGGGCGGCGTCCACGCGCAGCCGGGTGACGGAGCGGTAGGTGACGCCGTCGTGAGTGAAGGTGTGGACGGCGGGGCCGCCGAGGGTGCCGGCGCCGTCGAGGAAGTAGGCGCCGTTGCGCATTTCCGCGACGAGCAGGCCGCCGGGGGCCAGGGCGCGGTGGCAGGAGGCGAGGCAGCTGTCGAGTTCGGCGTCGGTCCGGCAGTAGAGCAGCGCGCTGTCCAGGCAGACGACCGCGTCGAAGTTTCCCGCTCCCAGGTCGAATCGGCGCAGGTCGGCGTGGACGTAGCGGGGGCCGGGGTGGTGCCGGGCGGCGTAACGGAGCATCGCGTCGGAGAGGTCCGCGCCGGTCACCGTACGGCCGGCGGCGTGCAGGTGGGCGGCGTCGCGGCCGGTGCCGCAGCCGATGTCCAGGACGCGGGCGCCGCACCCGTGGCCGCGCAGGCGGTCCTCGGTCCAGCGTCCGGCGAGCCTTTCAGGGTCGGGGAAGCGCGTCTCGTACAGGGCGGGGTTGTCGGTGAGCAGGTTCCGGTGGTTCATCGCGGCCCCCCTCATGCCCCGGCCGGCACGGGAGCCGGCCGGCCGGGCAGCGCGCCCGTGCGGTGCAGTCGGGCGACGGCGGCGGCCGAGGCGAGTCCGAGCCCCAGGCAGCACGCCCACGGCAGCCATCCGGCGCCGGTACGCGCCCCGGTGTCCATGGCCCAGCCGATGGCGGCGTTGCCCAGGGCGGCCGCGAGGCCGGAGACGACGTAGAAGACCCCGAAGTAGGTGCCGGTGAGCCCGGACCGGCCGAAGGCGGGCACCAGTTCCATCACGAAGGGCTGGGCGGCCATGAGGCCGGTCTGCAGGAGCAGGGCGGCCACCAGCACCGGGAGCAGGGACAGCGCCGCGCCCGGCATGCCGCCCGGCTCCGGCGCCCGGCCGGCCGCCTGGAGCATGGGGGGTACGAAGGCGGCGGCCATCAGCGCGAGACCGGCGCCGATCCAGCCGGCCCGGCTGCCGCGCCGGCGCAGGGTCCGGGTGATGCGCAGCTGGAGTGCGAGTCCGGAGAGGGTCGCCACGAGGAGGACCGGTGCGGCGGCACCGTCCCATCCGGTGGCGAGGCGGGCGCCCTCGGGGAGCAGCAGATAGAGCTGGCTCTCCAGCGTGACCATGGCCACCATGGCCGACGCGAACGCCATGAACCTCCGGTTGCCCACGACTTCGCGCCAGTCGGCGAGGACGCTCGCGCGGCCGGGGGCGACCGGTACCGCAGGCAGGGTCAGGGCCTGGGCGGCGGTGAGGAGCGCGAAGAGCGCCGCCGCGGTCAGGGCCGCCGCGCGGAAGTCGACGAGGAGCAGCGCGCTGCCGATGAGGGGGCCGACGAGGGCCCCGGTCGTCGCGAACACGTTGAACAGGGCGAAGGCTTCGGCCTTGCGCTCGCCCGCCTCCTGCGCGAGGTAGGCGCGGACGGCCGGGTTGAACAGCGCGCCGGCGAGCCCGCTGAGCACCGAGGCGGCCAGCAGTACCGTCGTTCCGTCACCGAGGGCGAACAGGCCGAAGCCCACGGTCCGCAGGGCGCAGCCGGTGATGATCACGCCGCGTGCGCCGAGGCGGTCCGCCGCGGAGCCGCCGATGACGAAGAGGCCCTGCTGGCTGAGGTTGCGTACGCCGAGCACGGTGCCGACGGCTGCGGCGGACATGCCGAGGTCGCGGCTCAGATGGACGGCGAGGTAGGGGATGAGCAGGTAGAAGCCGGTGTTCACGCCGAACTGGTTGACCAGCAGGAGGCGGACGGCCGGGCTGAAGCCGCGTATCTCGCGCCGGATCGTCACGGCCGCTCCTCGTCGGGGTCGAGCGGCGGGTTCGGGCGGACGCCGAGTCCGGGAAGCGCTGCGGCGCGTACGGTGCCGTCGTCGCCGCCGATGCCGGTCCAGGGGTCGTGGGCGAGGAGGAGGTGTCCGTCGAGGTCGGTCCAGCGGGCGCGGTCGGCGAGGTGGACGGCGGGGGCGAGGCCGAGCGAACTGGCGGTGAGGCAGCCCAGCATGAGGTCCGTTCCGCTTCCGGCGATCAGGGCGGCGATGCGCAGGGCCGCGCCGGGGCCGCCGCATTTGGGGAGCTTGACGTTGATCCCGTGGACGCGGCCGGCGAGGCGGGCGGCGTCCTCGTACGAGACGGCGTCCTCGTCCGCGACGACGGGCAGCGGTGAGCGCGCGGCGAGGCGGGCCAGTCCTTCGGGGTCGCCGGGCGGGACCGGCTGCTCCACGGCCTCGACGCCGAGTTCGGCGAAGCGGCCGAGCAGCCGGGGCGCGGCGGACGGGCTCCAGCCGCCGTTCGGGTCGAGCAGCAGGCGTACGCCGGGGGCGGCGGCGCGTACCGCACGCACCCGTGCGAGGTCGTCCTCGGGATCGGTGGTCCCGGCCTTGAGTTTGAGGACCGTGAATCCGCGCTCCGCGAGGCGGGTGGCGAGGGCGGCGGCGTGCGGGGGCGCGGTGATGCCGATGGTCCGGGCGGTCGCGGCGGCGGGCGAGGCGGCGGCGCCGAGGAGCCGGTGGACGGGCTGTCCGGCGCGCCGGCCCGCGAGGTCGAGGAGCGCGGATTCGACGGCGGCCGTGACCGCCGGGGGCGTGCCGGGGGCGGTGTCGGGCAGGGCCGCGAGGGCGGTTTCCGGGTCGGGGAAGCGGGCCAGGGCGTGCGCGGACCGGTGCAGGCACTGGCGCAGGGTCGCGGTGTCGAGCCCGTAGTACACGCTGGTGACGGCTTCGCCGTGGCCGTGGAGGCCCTGGTGCTCGACGGACAGGACGACGGCGTGCCGGGCGGTCGTGGTGGAGCGGGAGATCCGCAGCGGCTCGGCGAGCCGCAGCCGTGTGGTGCGCAGGGTGCACTTCATCGGTGCTCCCGGGGGGCGTGCGGGATGCGGGCGGGGTCGGTGACGGTGGTGCAGCGGGTCCAGCCGGTGGCCTCGACCGCCTGCGGGTGGGAGATTTCGAGGGGGCGGGTCGCCGGGGTGGCCGTGCGCAGTCCGTGCAGGGTGGTGAAGCCGTCGTCGAAGACGCTGCCGAGGTAGCGGTGGGGGCCGTCCGGGAAGACGGTGACCACGACCGCTTCGGGGTGTACGCGGGCGGCCCAGGCGGCGACGAGGGCGACGGCGCCGGTGCTCCAGCCGCCGCTGACGAAGTTGTGCCGGGCGAGTCTGCGGCAGCTGTCGGCGGCCTCGGCGGGGCCGACCCAGTGGACCTCGTCGAAGCGGTCGTGGGCGACGTTGCGGGGGTGGATGCTGCTGCCCAGGCCGCGCATGAGCCGGGGGCGGGCGGGCTGGCCGAAGATCGTCGAGCCGGTGGCGTCCACGCCGATCAGCCGCAGCGCCGGCCACTGCCTGCGCAGCCAGGCGGCGGTCCCGGCGCTGTGTCCGCCGGTGCCGACGCTGCACACCAGCACGTCGACCCGGTCGAGCCGGCCGGCGATCTCGGCGGCGAGGGACGCGTAGCCCGCGGTGTTGTCGGGGTTGTTGTACTGGTCGGGCCAGTACGCGTCCGGCAGCGCGGCCAGCAGTTCGCGGAGCCGGGTCAGCCGGGCCGCCTGCCAGCCGCCCCGTTCGGCGGGCCGGTCGACGAGCTCCAGCCGGGCCCCGTGGGCGCGCAGCAACTGCCGCATGGACGGTTCGAGTTCGGTGTCGCCGACCAGGACGACGGGGTGGCCGAGGGCCTGGCCGGCGAAGGCCAGGCCGATGCCGAGGGTGCCGGAGGTCGACTCCACGACCGGTGCGCCGGGCAGGAGTTCGCCGCGTTCCTCGGCACCCCGGAGCATCGACACGGCGGCGCGTGCCTTCATGCCGCCGACGCCGAAGCCTTCGAGCTTGGCCCAGAAACCGGGGTGCGGGCAGGGCAGCGGTGCGGTGATGCGGGCGAGCGGGGTGCGCCCGACCAGGCCGAGCAGTTCGCGGTTGGCGGCGGGGCGCAGAAGTGCCGTGGTCACCGGGTGCCTCCGTACTGGTGGATGGTGCCGGGTCCGCCGTCGAGCCAGAAGAAGGGGTACGGCTCGGCGGACACGGCGGTGACTCCGGAGCCGATGAGGCGCGGCAGGACGGCGCTGCCCGTCTGGGCGAACATCACGAGCGGCTTGCCGTACCGCTGGGCGTGGGTACGGAACCGTTCGAAGCTGCCGTTGCCGAGCGTCATCCCGGAGGCGAGGACGGCGTCGCACCGGCCGAGCGGGCCCGCCGCGTCCGTGCGCACGGGTTCGTTCCACTCGGTGGTGCCGCCCTTGAGGTCGCAGGGTGTGTAGCGCAGCCCGCGCTCGCGCAGCGCCTCCAGGAGCGAGTTGACGACGCCGACGACGAGCACGGTGCGGCCGGGCGGCAGGTCGAGCAGGCCGACGACGGCGTGCGCCCTGGCCCGCGACTTCGCCAGCGAGTCGCCCGCAGGCAGTGGCAGCGACCGGGCGCCGGAGGCCGGGCCGTGCGGCAGGGCGTGCATCAGGACGGCGTCGAGGGCGGCGATCCGTACCGGCCGCAGCGGATGGGTGAGCAGCGTGGCGGCGTCCCTGCCGGCGCAGTCGTCGGCGGCGCTGTCGGGCAGTTCGCCCGGTTCGACGGCGCAGGAGCCGACCGCCCCGGCGATGCGCAGGCTCAGCACCTCGTTGCGGTAGCCGCCGGCGCGTCCGGAGTGCCGGACGGACTGGCGGGTGGTGAACGCGGTGCTGACGCGGAGGGTGCGCGGGTCGGGTCCGTACGCACCGGCCAGGACCCGGCACATCAGCTCCTCGCACGAGCCGGGGGCCGGGACCGGGGCCGGGGCCGTGGTGGGGTGGGCGGCGGCGGTCATCGGGCCACCACCCGGGGGCGCAGGCCCGACAGCAGCGCCTCCACGCGGGCGCGGGCGCCCGGTCCCGCGGGGTCGCCGGCCATCACATGCCCGAGGTAGCCGTTGTTGCTGCCGTCCGCGGTGACGCGGGTGCCGGGCGCGGCGAGGCTCAGCTCCAGCACGTCGCGGGCCCCGCCGACCGTGTCGCCGCCGTCGACGCCGTCCAGAACTCCCCCGGTCTCGGGCACCAGGAAGCCGATGGCGGCGCTGCGCAGGCCGGTGTCGTGGGGGCGCAGGTCCGGTTCCCGGCCGAGGGCGACGCCGACGCAGGCGGCGGTGATGTCGATGCCGGTCACATGCCGGACGAGTTCGGTGATGCGGTTGCCGGCCGGGCGGGGGTTGACCTCGACCACGCGGGGGCCGGTGGGCGTCAGTTTGATCTCGGTGTGCGCGACGACGTCGTCCAGGCCGAGCGCCTCGATCGCCCGCACCGCGGTGTCGCGGACGGCGCGGGCGTCCGGTTCGGTGAGCGCGGCCGGGAACATGTGCCCGGTCTCCACGAAGGCCGGGGCCCCGCCGACGCTCTTGTCGGTGATCCCGACGACACGGGTCGTGCCCCGGTGGGTGACGGTCTCGACGCTGACCTCGGGGCCGTGCAGCAGTTCTTCCAGCAGGACCGCGGGGTTGCGGCGCTGGCCGCGCGCGTTGACCGGGAAATCGGCGAGGGCGCGGTGGGCTTCGGCGAGCTGGGTCTCGTCGTCCACCCGGCGTACGAGCATTCCGGCGCACAGGTCGACCGGCTTGACGACCAGCGGCAGCCCGATCCTCGCGGCCGCCTTCGTGGTCTCGACCCAGTCGGCGCAGACCGCGTAGCGCGGTCCGGGCACTCCGGCCGCGGCGAGGACGTCGCGTGTGGCGTCCTTGCGGCAGGCGTTCTCCATCGCCTCGGGGTCCGGGCCGGGCAGGCCCAGCCGACGCGCGATACGGGCGGCCAGGGGGAGGTAGTAGTCGCAGGACGAGATCACGGCGTCGAACCGGAGTGCCCGGTGGGCCCGTTCGGCGAAGGGCAGCAGCCGGGCGGGGTCGTTGGTGGGGCCGGTCAGCAGGTGCCGGGCGCCGAGGAGCGGGTGCTGGGTGCCCTCGGGCGCCGCGCGCAGGTAGTGGTGCAGATCGCGGGTGAGGAAGGTGAATTCGTGCCCGCCTTCCCGGATGGCCCGTGGCAGCAGTCTGCTCATCGACCCGACCCAGCTCTCGACCATCAGCAGATGAGCCACAACTCCCCCTCTTGAACGCACGGTTGCAGGAATGCGGGCACACCTCGGCCCGGACGGCGGGCCGTGCGACCCGACCCGCCATACGTTAACGACAATCGTTTTCATTGTCATCTACGAGTTGTGGTCCGGGGCCGTCCACGGGTGGGTGGTTCGGTCGGAGTCGGGTGTCGTGCCACCGATTTGCGTACCTCCCGCAGGCGCGGTTGATTGGAATGAGGTACGTGTGCCGCCCGGCACCGGGCGGGTGGCCGCCGTGCGTGGTTCCGGACAGGGGTGAGTCCCGTGCTCTTCGCCGACCGTGCCGACGCGGGCCGGCGGCTCGCCGAGGCCCTTGACCCCCTCGCGCAGAGCGACCCGGTCGTACTCGGCCTGCCGCGCGGCGGAGTGCCGGTCGCCTTCCGCGTCGCCCAGGAACTCGGCGCGCCGCTCGATGTGATCGTGGTCCGCAAGCTCGGCGTCCCGCGCCATCCGGAGCTGGGCTTCGGCGCGATCGGCGAGGGCGGGGTGCGGGTCATCAGCGACGACATCGTGCGCCGGGCGGGGGTGTCCGAGTCCGAGATCGCCTCCGTCGAGCGGGCCGAGGAGGCCGAACTGCTGCGCCGGGCCCGGGCGTTCCGGGGCGACCGGCCGCGTATCCCGCTCGAAGGACGCACGGCGGTCCTCGTGGACGACGGCATCGCCACCGGCGCGACCGCGCTCGCCGCCTGCGCCGTGGCCCGTGCGCAGGGCGCCGCGCATGTGGTGCTGGCGGTGCCGGTCGCCCCGCCCTCCGCCGCGGCCCGGCTGCGGGAGGAGGCGGACGAGCTGGTGTGCCTGTCGGCGCCGGCCGGGTTCTCCGCGGTGGGCGAGTGGTACCGGGACTTCGGCCAGACCCCGGACGAGGAGGTCGTGGCGCTGCTGGCGCGGGCGGCGCGGCGGGCCGGGCCCCGGCCGGCCGGCGAGGTGCTGGTGAGGGCGGGCGGGGTGGAACTGCCGGGCACCCTGACCCCGCCCGGGGACACCGGGGCGCTCGTCGTGTTCGCGCACGGCTCGGGCAGCAGCAGGCACAGCCCGCGCAACCGGTCGGTGGCGGCGGCGCTGAACCGGGCCGGCCTCGGCACGCTGCTGTTCGACCTGCTCACCGCCGGCGAGGAGGCCGAGGGCGGTCATGTCTTCGACATCTTCGCCCTCGCCGGGCGGCTGGCCGACGCCGTCGCCTGGCTGCGGGAGCGCTCCGCCGGGCCCATCGGCGTGTTCGGCGCCAGCACGGGCGCGGCGGCCGCGTTGCAGGCGGCGGCCGTCGTCGGCGCGGACCGGGACACGGGTATCGGCGCGGTCGTCTCGCGCGGCGGCCGCCCCGACCTGGCGGGGGCCCGGCTGAGCCAGGTCCGCTCCCCCACGCTGCTCCTGGTGGGCGGCCGGGACTCCGAGGTGCTGGAGCTGAACCGCCGGGCGCTGGCCGAGCTGCGCTGCGAGAGCCGGCTCGACGTGGTCCCCGGCGCCACCCACCTCTTCGAGGAGCCGGGCGCCCTGGACGAAGTCGCCGAACGGGCCCGCGCCTGGTTCCTCGCCCATCTGGCGGAGCGGGGCCCGAGCCACTGACGTACGCGCGTCTCCCCCGGCGCACCGCGCCCGCGCCCGTGCCCTGCCGCTAGCGGCGTGCCAGTACGCCCCGGACGTAGGCGGCCTGGGCGGCGTGCTGGAGGTCGTCGGACAGGACGCTGACCAGCCGCACCCCGAGCGTGACCGGCGGGTCCCACGCCTCGTCCACCACGCGGTCCAGCGCATGGCCGTCGAGCTCGCCGAGGAAGGCGAGGGTGTGCGCGTGGACCGCGTCGTAGTAGCCGAGGAGCAGGTCGCCGGAGTCCACCCGGACGGCCGCCACCTCCTCGCTGCTCTGCCCGTAGCCGGTGGCGTCCGCGGCGAAGGGGAGGTCGAAGCGGCCGGCCCAGTCCCGGGCGGTCCAGAGCTGTTCGGTGCCGGCCGCGTCCGCGATGTGGTCGTCCTGGACGCGGGTGAGGTGCCAGACGAGCCAGGCGATCGAGTTGGCGCCGTCGTCGAGCCGGGCGTGGAGGTCGTCGGGCGCGAGGCCCTCGACGGCCTCGTGCACGGTCTCCTGGATGCGGGAGTAGCCCTCGGTCAGGATGTCTGCGACGTTCATCCCCTCACCATGGCCGCTGCCCGGCCCCGGCCGGGCACCGACACGCCCTGCGCGGGCCGGGTGCCGGCGGGGAGCTGCCCGCCGGCACCCGGCCGGGTCGCGGCCGCAGGTCCGGTGTCAGCTGTAGACGCCGAACTGCCAGAGCGAGTAGCCCCAGGCGGTGCCCCGCTGGGTGAGGGAGAGCTTCACATAGCGGGCGGTCGCGGCGACGTCGAGGTCGTCGGCGTCACCGTCGCCGCCGGTGGTGGCGTACACCGACCGCCAGGAGCTGCCGTCGTCCGACACCAGCACCTCGTAGGCCCTGGCGAACGCCGGGTCCCACACCAGCTGGATGTGGCGGAAGGACTTCCGCTCGCCGAAGTCCACCTGGATGTACTGCGGGTCGCTCCAGTCACCGGCCCACCGGGTGTCCAGCCGCCCGTCCGTCGCCATCGCCGGGGTGCAGGGGCAGCCGCTGCCGCCCGCCTGGGCGGAGGAGGCGGTCGTCGGGCGTCCGGCCGCGATGTCGGTCCCACTGACCGGGGGCACCACGACCTTCACGGACTTCGTCTCGATGCCGACGTTGCCGTGCCCGTCCTCGGCCTGGATGTAGACCTTCCACACGCCGAGCCGGGCGGGCGCGGTCACCGCGAAGGCGCCGTCGCCGGTCGCCCGCCAGTCGGCCTCCACCAGGCCCTTGTCGCCGGTGGCGTAGTTGCCGCTGAGATAGATCTTGTACGTGACCGGGTCGTTGTCCGGGTCGCGGACGTCGGCCCGGACGGCGAACTCCTTGCCGGCGGGCGCGCCGCCGGCGTTCTCGACGGTCATGCCGCTGATGACGGGCGGGGTGTTGTCCCCGGTGGTGGAGCCGCTGTACGCCTTCTTGAGGGCGTAGTACGACAGCCGCTTCCGGCCGTCCGGGACCACGTTGAACCAGACGCCGCCGAAGTCGTGCTCCGTGCCGTAGTGGAAGAGGGTGGCGCCGAGGGCGACGCCCCGGTGCGCGGTGACGCAGTTCCACGCCCGGGTGTAGCCCTCCGCCTTCTGTACGTCGGTGGGCTCGTCCGGGACGCCGTTGGCGTCGTCGGGCACCTCCCATTCACCGGCGGGGCCGCCCTCGGTGATGAGGTAGGGCTTGGTGTAGCCGCCGGACTCCCAGGCCGCGCGGACGCCGCAGATGTCGCCGTAGGCGTTGACCGAGTAGAGGTCCAGGTCGGGGGCGTTGCGCCGGTAGTAGGGCCAGGCGCCGACCCAGGCGTCCGTGGAGGTCACCGGGTGGTCGGGGTCGATGGTGTGGATCTTCTTCGCGACGTCGTTGACGAAGGTGGTGTACGCGTCGCGCTGCTTCTCCAGCGCGTCGCCGCTGTAGCAGTTCTGCAGCCCGAGGACCGACTCGTTGCCGACGTTCCACATCAGCACGCCGGGGTGGCCCTTGTACGCGTCCACCCACTTGGCGAACTCGGCGAGGGAGGCGGCCTTGTAGGCGTCGTCGGTCAGGTAGTCGACGCAGCCGCCGCTGCCCGGACCGCCGCCCGGCTGGAGCCAGAAGCCGCTCACCACGCGGATGCCGTTGGCGGCCGCCGCGTCGAGCAGGGGCCCGGAGGTGCCGTCGGTGCCCCAGGTGCGGATGGTGTTGACGCCCATCGCCTTGAGATCGGGCAGGTAGCGCGCCGCGTCGCTGACGGACGGGCCCCAGGTGAGGCCCTTGACCTGGTACGGCCTGCCGTCCACGGTCAGCGCCCAGTCGCCCTGCGAGCCGGTGACGCGGACGGTGCCGCCGCTGCCCGGACCGGGATCGGTGGCGCCGGTGGTGCCGTACACCTGGAACTCCCACAGGGAGTAGCCGTAGCCGCCGGGGCGGGCCGTGCCGTACATCCTGACGTACCGCCCGGAGCCGGTGACCGCCAGTTCGTCGGTGCCGCCGTCGCCGTCGGTGACGGTCTTCAGGGTGCGCCAGTCGGAGCCGTTGTCGGATGCCTGGATCTCGTACGCCTTGCCGTAGGCGGACTCCCAGGTCAGGACGACCCTGCTGAGGTCGGCGGTGGCGCCGAGGTCGACCCGGAGCCACTGGGGGTCGCCCCACTCGCTGGCCCAGCGGGTGCCGGGATCGCCGTCCACGGCGGCGGACGCCGCGTAGCCGGCGCCCTCCGAGGAGGAGGCGGTGGCGGGCTTCCCCCGGGACAGCAGGGTCTCGGCGGCTTCGGAACGGGGCGCGGTCAGCAGGACCAGCGACGAGGCGAACAGGGCGAGGAGGGTGAACAGCAGCGTGCCCGTGCGTGGTCGCGCGGGCAGGACTGAGCCGGCTCGGTACACATTCTCTCCTGGCGGAAGGGTGCGGGACGGCGTCCCGGAAACAAGTGGGAGAGCGCTCTCCCGAGAGAGTGACGTGTACCCGTCCAGGTGTCAACGATCAGGACGCGCCCGCTTCCGCCGGACGCGCGCGAGGGGGTTGCGGGAGCAGCCGGAGGGTTACGGGAGCGGGGTCCGCCCGGCCCCGGCCGCCGGCTCCGCCGCACGCTCGCCGGACCCGCCGATTCCGGCGGCCCGCGCGGCGGAGTGCAGCGAGCGCAGCGCCAGCAGGAGGAACCCGATGTCGTCCAGGTAGACCGGGTCCGGCAGCAGGTCCACCGGCGACACGGTGTAGAGCACCGCGGCCCAGACCAGCGCCTTGTTGTGCAGCGGGACACCGGCGTCGGCCAGCAGCTTCCTGGCCTTGAGGACCCGCACCACCAGCACCCCGACCGCGGCCAGCATGAGCAGCACGAGGACCGCCGCGATGATGAGCCAAGCCGTGGTGTCCATGCGTTTCATACTCCACCAGGCGGGTGGCGAAAAGCTAACGGGCGCGGCGGCGGCTGCGGCGCTTCAGGGCACGCCGTTCGCCCTCCCCGAGGCCGCCCCAGACGCCCGTGTCCTGATTGTTGTCCAGCGCCCACCGCAGGCATTCCTCCTGTACGGGGCAGCGCCGGCACACCGCCTTCGCCTCCTCCACCTGGACGATCGCGGGTCCGGTGCTGCCGATCGGAAAGAACAGATCCGGGTCGGCTCCGCGGCAGGCCGCGTGCATGCGCCAGTTCTCCATGGACTCTCACTCCTGATGGTCGTGTGCGTCGCGTTTCGGTCGGTACGCTGCGGGTGACCGGCATTTCGCCTCCGAAACCCCCGCAGGTTCCCCTTCGCATGCCTCGAAGCTGCGGGGCCGGTGGCTCAGGGGCGACCATGGGAGACGCGGGCCTGGTCGGGCACGGTGACGGCAGGGGAAGGATCGTCGGTGGGCGGCACTGATGACATGCGGATCGACTGGGGCGAGGATCGCCGGGCAGGCGCGCGCCGGTCGTCCGAGAGCGGTCTGCTCGACGTCCTCGGAGTCGCGGCGCTCGTCCTGGACACCCGCGGCCGCATCGTCCTGTGGAGCCCGCAGGCGGAACGGCTGCTGGGCTACTCCGCCGACGAGGCGCTGGGAGAGTTCGCCGCCCGGGTCCTGGTGGACGAGGAGCACTTCGAGCTGGTGCTGCGCCTGTTCGGCGAGGTCATGAGCAGCGGCGAGGCCTGGGCGGGGGTCTTCCCCGTACGGCACAAGGACGGCACCACACGACTGCTGGAGTTCCGCAATATGCGGTTGCAGGACGATCGGGGCGACTTCTTCGCCCTGGGCCTCGCGGCGGACGGCGATGTACTGCGCCGGGTCGAACGGAATCTGGCGCTTTCGGTGGGCCTGGTCGACCAGTCGCCGATCGGCCTCGGGGTGCTGGGCCCCGATCTGCGCTTCCTGTCCGCCAACGCGGCACTGGAGCGGATGGACGGGGTGAGCGCCGCCGGGCACCTGGGCCTGCGGATCGGCGAGGCGCTGCCGTTCCTGGGCCCGGACGACCCGGAGGCGATGGCGCGGGAGGTCCTGGACAGCGGTGAGCCCCGGGTCTCGCGCGAGATGGTGGGCCGCAGCCCCGCCGATCCGGAGACCGAGCGCGCCTGGTCCGTTTCGCTGTACCGGCTGGACGACTCGGGGGGCCGGGTGCTGGGCATCGCGGTGTCGCTGATCGACGTCACCGACCGGCATCGCGCGGCGGACGAGGCGGAGCGGGCCCGCCGGCATCTGGCGCTGATCGCCGACGCCTCGGTGCGTATCGGCACCACGCTCGACCTCCAGCAGACGGCCCGCGAGCTGGCCGAGGTCACCGTGCCGCAGCTCGCCGACGCCGCCGCGGTGGACCTGCTGGACCATGTGCTGAAAGGGCAGCCGGGGCCGAGCGAGGGCCCGCTGCTCTTCCAGGCCCTGGCGATCGTCTCCGTCCGGCCGACGCCCGCCGACGAGGCGGCCGACCCGCTCGGGTCCGCCGCCCGCTACGACGCCGACCGCCTGGCCACCCGGTGCGTACGGACGGCGCGCCCGGTCCGGGAGCCGTACCTCGACGCGCAGAAGATCCTGCTCATCGCCCGCGACGAGGACTCGGCGGCCCTGCTCGCCGAGTCCGGTGCCCACTCCTACCTGGCGGTGCCGCTGATCGCCCGGGGCGAGGTGCTGGGCGCGATCGACTTCCTGCGGATGGACAATCCGCTGCCGTTCACCGCGGAGGACGAGGCGCTGGCCCTCGAACTGGCGGGCCGGGCCGCGGTCGCCATCGACAACGCCCGGCTCTACCGGCAGCAGCAGGAGACGGCGCTGACGCTCCAGCGCAGCATGCTGCCGCGCAACCACCACGATCCGGCGGGCCTGGACGTGGTGTCCCGCTATCTGCCGGCCGCCTCGCGCTACGAGGTCGGCGGCGACTGGTTCGACGTGATCGGGCTGCGCGACGGCCGCACCGCTCTGGTGGTGGGCGATGTGATGGGCAGCGGCATCGACGCGGCCACCACGATGGGCCGGCTGCGCACCGCCACGCAGACGCTGTCCCGGCTCGCCCTGGAGCCCGCCGAGGTGCTGGGCCATCTGGACGAGATCACCACGGATCTCGACCCGTGGTTCGCCACCTGCGTCTACGCCGTGTACGACCCGAAGGCCGGGCGCTGCCGGGTGTCCACGGCCGGCCATCTCCCGCCGGTGCTGATCCCCGAGGGCGGGGACCCGGTGCTCCTGGATCTGCCCGCCGGGGCGCCGCTCGGGGTGGGCGGGGTGCCGTTCACCGATGTGACGGTGCCGCTCGGTCCGGGCGACCGGCTGGTGCTGTACACGGACGGGCTCGTGGAGACCCGCGACGACGACATCGACAGCCGGCTCGACACGCTGCTGGGGCTGCTGCGGCAGCCGGACGCCTCGCTCGGCGCGACCTGCGACCGGCTGCTGCGCGAGCTGCGCAACCCGGGGGACCACGACGACGTCGCGCTGCTGATGGCCCGCGTCCACACGTGAGGGCGGGCGGTGGCGCCGTCCGCGCCGCCGCCCGCCGTCGTCGGAGGGTCAGTGCCGGCAGCACCTGCGCCGGGTGGGGCGGCGGGGGCCTCCGGCGCCGAGGAAGCCGAGGCCGATGCCGAACATCCAGGCGTCCTTGGCCAGCGGTACGCCGTCCTGGCTGGGCCGCAGGCTGCCGGACTCCCGCATGCCGGGGACCCGCAGATAGAGGCCGAGGAGGCCGCCGGAGAACCCGGTGAGGGCGAGCCCGGCGAGCCTGGTCGGCACGAACGGGGCCAGCAGGGTGGCGCCCACCGTGATCTCCGACCAGGCGAGCAGCCGGGTGAACCGGGTGGCTTCGAGCTTGCCGAGGAACGGGTAGGCCGTGCTGGCCATGCCGTGCAGCCCCTGGGCGGTCGCCTCGTCGGCCTTGAGCTTGCCGAGGCCGGAGTTGAGGATGAACGCGCCGGTGGCGAGGCGCGGCGGAATATCGCGCGGTTCGGGCAGCGGCATCATGGCGTGAGCCTCCACGGATCAGGTTGTCGGCCCCCGATCGAGCATAGCCAGCGGCTCCTCCTGGCGCGCGCAGAGAACGCCGCCGGGCCCGGCCCGGCGCTGGGCGATACTGATCACGGCGGGTACACGAGAGGGGGCTCAGTGGTCCAGCAACAAACGGAATACGACGTCGTGGTGGTAGGCGGCAGCGGGGTGGACACGATCGTCCGCGTCGATGCCCTCCCGGTGCCACTGGCCGATTCGGTGATGGTCGGTCCGATCCAGGAGTGGCCCGGCCACACGGGTGGCAATGTGGCGCTCGGTGCCCGTGCGCTCGGGCTGGACGTGGCGTTCCTCGACTGTGTCGGCGACGACTGGATCGGTGCGCAGGTGCGCGAGCGCCTCGCGAAGGGCGATGTGGAGTTCCACGCGGTGATCTCCCCGGCCGGGACGCGGCGGGCGGTGAACCTGGTGGACGCGACGGGCCGGCGGATGTCGTTCTACGATGCCCGCGACCCGGAGGACCTGCGGATGCCGCGGGACTTCTATCTGCCCCGGCTGCGCGCGGCCCGCCATGTCCATCTGTCGATCATGAACTTCGCCCGGTTCCTGTTCGACGACATCGAGGCGCTGGGGGTGCCGGTCTCCACGGATCTGCACGACTGGGACGGGATCGGTGACCACCAGCGGGAGTTCGCGCTCCGGGCGGACCTGGTGTTCTTCAGTGCGGCGGCGACCGGGGAGCGCACCCCGGCGGTGATGCGGGAGATCCTGCGTGCGGGCCGGGCCGCGACGGTGGTCGCCACGGCGGGCGCGGAGGGCTCGTACCTCCTGACGCGCGACGGCGGCGAGGAGCCGGTGCACGTCCCGGCGGTGGCGCCGCCGGCCCCGGTGGTCGACAGCAACGGGGCGGGCGACGCGTTCGTGACCGGTTTCCTGTACGGGAGGCTGGCGGGGCGGGAGCCCTTGGAGTGCGCCCGGCTCGGGGCGGTCGCGGGCGCTTACGCGTGTACGGCTCCGGGCTCGACGGCCATGATCGGCCGGGCGGAGTTGCTGGGGGCGTAGCGACGGCGGGCGCCCCGGCAGCCGGAGTCTCCGGGTGCCGGGGCGCCTGTGCGCGCGTGACCGCGCGGTGCTACTTCAGGTACGGGCCGTCGGCGCCGATCCTGCCGGGGCCGTTGAGCACGTAGACGCGGAGGTTGCCCTTGCCGGGGGCGGCGACGGTGAGCCTGCCGTCGGTGACGACCTTGGTGTCTCCGGTGACGGCGTCCTTGTAGGTGCCGTTGGGGATGCCGGTGTAGGAGGCGCCGCCCGTGACGGTGACCAGGGCGAAGCTGTCGGTCGATCCGCTGGTGTAGCGGCGCTTGTACGCCATCTGGCCGCTGATGCCCTCGGTGGAGTACTGGCCCATCTGGAGGGCGGGCACGGCCCGGCGGATCTGGTTGAGCCGCTGGAGGTGCTTGACCAGGGGCTTGCCGAGGGTGTTGGCGACCTCGCCGGAGGCGGAGTCCACGCGGGAGAACTCCGATGAGGTGACGCTGCCCGCGAGGTGGTCGCCGTAGTAGGCGCGGCCGGTGGTGGCCAGCGGGCAGGAGGGGCCGCAGTCGATCTTCTTGCCGGCCTGGAACTCGATCTCCGATCCGTAGTAGAGGGTGGGGATGCCGCGGAAGGTCCACATCAGGGACATGTTCTCGGCCCAGGCGTCGGTGCCTCCGGCGTAGCGTTCGCTGCTCTTGTTGGGGCCGTAGTCGTGGCTGTCGACGTAGACGACGTTGTAGGTGGCGTCGTTGGTCGAGTCGTCGGAGTCCTTGCCGTTGTTGTAGGCGTTGGTGGCGTCACCGAAGTTCATGTGCATGCGCATGTCGATGATGTTCATGCCGGAGAACTGGCTGTGGTCCGGGGCATGGTAGGTGTTGCCGTCCAGGAAGGCGTTGGTGGAGGTCGGCTGGTTGCCGGTGCCGAGCTTCTCCTCGTACTCGTACATCTCCAGCGCGGCCTTGGCGTCGTCGGCGTCGTACTCCTTGCGTTCCTTCCAGGTGAAGAACTGGGCGGAGTGGTTGACCGAGCCGCGGTTCCACTTGTCGTTGACGAAGGCGCCGACCTCGCCGAAGACGAAGAAGTTCTTCGCCGCCTCGGCTCCGAACCGCTGGGTGACGCGTTCCTGGATGGCGGGCAGGAAGCGGCGGTTCCAGGTGGTGCGCGGGATGTGCACGGCGGTGTCGACGCGGAAGCCGTCGACGCCCATGTCGATGTACTTGTTGTAGGCGCCGATCAGGTAGTTCTGCACGGGTGCGGACTCGGTATTGAAGTCGGCCAGGTCCTCGTGCAGCCAGCAGGAGCGGGAGTCCTCGCCCTCCCAGTTGCCGAGCCAGCAGTTGTGGTAGTACTCCTTCGGGAACATGCCCGATGTCGGGTTGGGCCACTGGCAGTTGTAGATGGTGTAGCCCTCGGCGGACCTGCCGCCGGTGGGCTTGCCCCAGTTGAGGCAGGTGTTGCCGGCGGGTTCGGCCGTGGACCACAGGTCGCCGTTGTAGTAGGACTTGCCGCTCTTGGGGTCGACGGTCAGGCCGTCGTACTCGAAGCCCTCGTTCTTCTCGTCGTAGTACCAGCTCCACTGGGTGTCGCGGACGCCGTAGACGGTGGGCGTGAACAGGCCCTTGGCGCCCCAGCGCGAGGAGTGGTTGTAGACGACGTCCTGGTAGATCTTGATGCCCTTGGCGTGGGCGGCGTTGATGAGGTCCTGGTAGGAGGCGCCGGCGGACTCCAGGCGGGGGTCGACCTTGTAGAAGTCGTAGCCGTGGTAGCCGTGGTAGTCGTAGTCGGAGCGGTTCAGGACGACCGGGGTGATCCAGATCGCCGAGAAGCCGAGGCCCTTGATGTAGTCGAGCTTGTTGACCAGGCCCTTGAAGTCACCGCGGAACATGGGGTCGTTGTTGGCCGCGTTGCCGGACTTGACGTGCTGGCTGCCGCCCCGGTTGTTGCCGCTGTCGCCGTCGTTGAAGCGGGCGGTCAGGACGAAGTAGATGGGGTCCTTGCGGGGGTCGGTGCCCAGTGGCTCGCCCTGGGCGGCGGCGGGCGGCTTCTTGCCGGTGGTGGCCTTCGCGGGCGCGGAGGCGGCGGAGGTGTTGCCGGCGGCGTCGATCGCCCTGACGGTGTAGGTGTATGTGGTGTTCTCCTCCAGTCCCGACTCGGACAGCACGGTCGAGGTCACATCGGTGACGACGCTCCCCCTGGTGCCTCCGGTGCGGGTGACCTGGTACTTCGTCACCTTGTTGTTGTCGGTGGCGGGTTCCCAGCCGAGGACGACGGCCACTCCGTCGGCCTTGGCGGTCAGGCCGGTGGGGGCGGTCGGCGCCTCGGTGTCGGCGGGTTCGGCGGCGCACGGGTCCTTGGCGTCCTTGACGACCGTCCGGTCCTTGACGGTGCTGAGGCCGGCCGGGATGGTGTAGTCGCCGCCGTTGTTGTTGTCCCAGACGCCGTTGCCGTTGTTGAACGCGGCCTTCATCGAGGTGGCGGTGCCGAGGTCCACCGTCTTCCTCACCCAGCCGGTGCAGGCCGGTTCCATGCCGATGCCGGGCACGGCCGTCCAGGAGCCGCCGGCGGGCCGGTAGTGGAGGTTGGTGGTGGTCCAGCCGACGGTGGCCGTGGAGTAGTAGACGGACGCGGTGTGCGCGTCGTCGGTCGGGGTGGGGCTCGGGTCCGGGTCGCCGCTGCCCGCGCAGGGGTCGCTGTGGGCCACCACGCCGTCCTTGACGGTGATGGTGCCGCTGCCGAGTGCGTAGTTCCGGCCCCCGTTGTTGTCCCAGACGCCGGAGCCGTTGTTGAAGGTGGCCTGGAGGCCGTCGGCGCCCGAGAGCGGGACGGTCTTCTTGACCCAGTCGGTGCAGGCGGCCTCCATGGCCACGCCGGGCACGGTGGTCCAGGAGCCGCCGTCCGGCGCGTAGTGCAGGTTGTAGGCGGACCAGTTCTTCGTCTTGGTGTAGTAGAAGACGGTCGTGGTGGTGTCGGTGGCCGCGACGGGCCGTGCGTCCAGGCCGGGGGCGTCCGGCAGCGCGGTGAGCAGCGCGCCCACGGCCGCTGCTGCGGCGGCGGACGCCAGGGTGCGTCTCAGCAGCCGGTGAGGGGTGCGTTTCATGGTGTCTCCAGGGAAGGGCCACGGAGGCGGCGAAGCCGTGGCGTCCGGGGCACGGGAGTTGGGGTCCGTGCCGTACCGCGGGAGACCCTGACGCGCCTCAAGGTCCGAGCGAACGGGAAAGCATCCGGCTGAAACGACAGCCGGAATGTTGCTGAAATCTTTTGCAGAAAGGAAGCTACCGGCACATGACAATGCCGTAAAGAGGCTGGGAGCCCTCACCTCTCCCGGTCCCCGGGCGGGTTCAGAACGGCACGGTCAACTGCGCCCGGATGTGCGCCCGCAGCACCCCGGCCATGTCCGTCGCACCGTCGCTCAGCAGCCACTGGATCTGGAGCCCGTCCATCAGCGCGATCAACTGCCGGGCCGCCGCGTCCGGATCGATGTCGTCCCGCAGCATCCCCTTCGCGCGGGCCTCCGCGTAGGAGACCTCCGTCGTACGCACCGAGTCCCGGTACCGCTCGACGAAGTAGCCGTGGGCCGGGTGGTCGGCGGCGGTGGCCTCGGCCGACAGCACGCAGAACAGCTCCACGATCCCCCGCCGCCCCGCGTTCAGCTCCGCGAGGCCGACCAGGCGGCGCAGCCGGTCCACGCCGGTCGGCCGCCCCTCCTCCAGCCACTGCCCGTCCAGCGCGTCGCGGTGCTCCAGGACGGCGAGCAGCAGAGCCTCCTTGGCCGGGAAGTGGTGGAGCAGTCCGGGGTGCGAGATGCCGCAGCGGGTGGCGATCACGCGCAGCGAGGCGCCCCGGTAGCCGGCCTCGCCGAACATCGCCATGGCCTGGTCGAGGATCTCCTCGCGCCTGGCCCGTCCCTTGGCGTATCCACGCCGTTCCTCGCCGGTCACTCGGCTCGCTCCCCGGTCGTCTCGGCAGGCTGTCCCGCGTACGTTCCCATACTCACTTACTTACCACTAGGTCGGTATTCGGCGTACGGTGGTCCCGGAGCGCGGCCTCCGCGTACCCCGAGAACGTCGTCGACGTCGTGAAAGGAACTCCCGTGGGCTCCTCCCTGCCCTATCTCGACCCCCGCCTGCCCGTTCCGGAGCGCGTCGCGGACCTGGTCGGCCGGATGACGCTGCCCGAGAAGGTCGGGCAGATGCTCCAGCTGAACGCCAAGGACGGGGTGCGGGAGCACATCGAGGACCTGCACGTGGGCTCGATCCTGCACGCCTCGCCCGAACGGGTCCTGGAGGCGGCGGAGCTGACCCGGCGTACCCGGCTGGGCATCCCGCTGCTGGTCGCCGAGGACTGCATCCACGGACACTCGTTCTGGGAGGGCGCGACGATCTTCCCCACCCAGCTGGGCATGGCCGCGAGCTGGGACGCGCGGCTGCTGGAGCGGGTGGCGCGGGCGACGGCCGTGGAGGTGGCGGCGACCGGGGTCCACTGGACGTTCTCGCCGGTGCTGTGCGTCACGCGGGATCTGCGCTGGGGCCGGGTGAGCGAGACGTTCGGCGAGGACCCGTTCCTGATCGGCGAGCTGGCCTCGGCGATGGTGCGCGGCTACCAGGGCGAGGGTCTTGACGATCCGACGGCGATCCTGGCCTGCGCCAAGCACTTCGCGGGCTACTCCGAGACCCAGGGCGGCCGGGACGCCAGCGAGGCCGACATCTCGCGGCGCAAGCTGCGTTCGTGGTTCCTGCCGCCGTTCGAGCGGGTCGCGAGGGAGGGGTGCCGTACGTTCATGCTGGGCTACCAGTCGATGGACGGCGTCCCCATCACTGTCAACGACTGGCTGCTGAACGAGGTGCTGCGCGGCGAGTGGGGGTACACGGGCACGCTGGTGACCGACTGGGACAACGTCGGGCGCATGGTGTGGGAGCAGAAGGTGTACGCGGACCACGCGCAGGCGGCCGCGGCGGCGGTCCGGGCCGGCAACGACGTGGTGATGACGACGCCGGACTTCTTCGAGGGCGCCCAGCGGGCCGTGGCGGCCGGGCGGCTGGACGAGGCGGAGATCGACGCGGCGGTGGCGCGCATCCTCACGCTCAAGTTCGAGCTGGGGCTGTTCGAGAACCCGCGCCATCCCGACCGGGCCCGCCAGCGCGCCGTCATCGCGAGCGCCGGGCACACCGAGCTGAACCTGGAGGCGGCCCGCCGCTCGCTGGTGCTGCTGGCCAACGACGGCACCCTGCCGCTGGACGGCGGGTACGCGGCCGGCGCGGACGGGCGTGCGGTGGCGCGGGAGGAGAGCGCGCCGCGTACGGTGGCCGTGATCGGGCCCAACGCGGACGACGCGCAGACGCAGCTCGGGGACTGGGCGGGCTCGTCGGGCCAGGCGGACTGGCTGCCGGACGGGCAGCCGCGCGCCATGATCCGTACCGTGCTCGACGGCTTCCGGGAGCATGTGCCGGCCGGGTGGACCGTCACGCACGCACGCGGCGCGGACATCCTGACGGTGGGCCCGGACCCGGAGGGGGCCTTCTTCCCGGACGGGCAGCCGCGCCCGGAGATCGTGGTCCCGGCGGAGCCGTCCGAGGCCCTGATCGCGGAGGCGGTCGCGGCGGCGGAGGCCGCCGACCATGTCGTGGCCGTGGTGGGCGACCGCATCGAGCTGATCGGTGAGGGGCGTTCGACCGCGACGCTGGAGCTGATCGGCGGGCAGATCGCGCTGCTGGACGCGCTCGCGGCGACGGGCAGGCCGTTCACCGTGGTGGTCGTCGCCTCCAAGCCGCTGGTGCTGCCGCCGTCCGCGTACCGTGCGTCGGCCGTGGTGTACGCCTTCAATCCGGGCATGCTGGGCGGCCGTGCGGTGGCGGAGCTGGTCCTCGGGCTCGTGGAGCCGTCCGGCCGGCTGCCGGTGTCGTTCGCCCGGCATGCCGGGCAGCAGCCGACGTACTACAACCAGTTGCGCGGCCAGCACGGCACCCGGTACGCGGATCTGACGCAGCGGCCCGCGTTCGCGTTCGGCGAGGGCCTGAGCTACACGACCGTGGAGTACGCGGGCCTGGAGGTGCTGAGCGACGTCCTGGGCGCGGGCGACACGCTGCGGGCGCGCGTCGTCGTCTCCAACACGGGCCGGCGTCCGGCGCTGGAGACCGTACAGGCGTACGTGAGCGACTCGGTGACGTCCGTGACGTGGGCGGAGAAGGAGTTGAAGGCGTACCGGCAGGTGCGGCTCGAGCCGGGCGAGTCGCGCGAGGTGCTCGTCGAACTGCCGGTGGCCGCGTGCAGCCTGGTGGACGCCGGGGGCCGGCGGGTGGTCGAGCCGGGCGCGTTCGAGCTGCTGGTCGGTCCGTCGTCGCGGGACGAGGATCTGTTGAGGGCGGGCTTCACCGTCAAGGGCTGAACCGGGCGCGGCGCGGGCGGGCGGGGTTCAGGGGCCCGGCCGTCCGCTGCCGCGCAGCCGTTCCAGGTCGGAGGGGCGGACCTGGATGACGAACAGCGCGATCAGGGCCGCGGCGACGGCGAAGGCCGCCGCGGCGAGGAACGCGGTGGAGACGCCCGAGGCCAGGACCTGTTCGCCCCAGGGCCCCGGCAGCTGTCCGGTCCGCCGGAACTGCGCGAGCTGGGCCGGGGTGGCCTCGGCCATGAACCCGGGTACCTGGTCGGTCGCCTCGTTGCGGCTGGCGGTGCCGAAGACGGTGACGAGGATGGACAGACCCAGCGATCCGCCCACCTGCTGGGTGGTGTTGAGGATGCCGGAGGCCGCGCCCGACTCGCGGGGTTCGACGCCGGAGAGCGCCATCAGGGTCAGTGACACGAACTGCAGGCCCATGCCGAGGCCGAAGACCAGTACCGGGCCCAGCAGGCTGCCCGCGTAGGTGCTGTGGACGTCGGTCCGGGTGAGCCAGCCGAGTCCGACCGCCGCGAGCACGGCGCCGGTCACCATGAACGGTTTGGGGCCCCAGCGCGGCAGCAGCCGGGAGGTGAATCCGGCCCCGACGGCGATGATGACGCTGACCGGCAGGAAGGCGAGCCCGGTGCGCAGCGGGCTGAAGCCGAGGATGTTCTGCACGAACAGGGTCAGGAAGAAGAACATTCCGAACATGGCCGCGGCAAGGCTCAGCATGATGCCGTAGGTGCCGGCACGGTTGCGGTCGCGGAACATCCACAGCGGTGTGATGGGCTGCCGGGAGCGGTTCTCTATGCCGATGAACAGGCCGAGCAGCACGACGGCCGCGGCGAACGCACCCAGCGTCAGCGGGTCGCTCCAGCCCTCCTCGGAGGCCCGGATGAAGCCGTAGACGAGGCACACCATGCCCAGGGTCGCGGTGAGGGCGCCGACGAGGTCGAAGTGGCCCGGGTGGCGTTCGGACTCCTGGATGTAGCGCCGGGTGGCCAGCACGATCAGGATGCCGATGGGCACGTTGACGAAGAAGATCCACCGCCAGTCCAGCCATTCGACCAGCACGCCGCCGGCGAGGAGCCCGATGGCGCTGCCGCCCGCCGAGACGGCGGCGAACACGCCGAAGGCCCTGTTGCGCGCGGGGCCTTCGCGGAAGGTGGTCGTGATGAGGGCGAGCGCGGTCGGCGAGGCGATGGCTCCGCCGACGCCCTGCAGGGCGCGGGCGGCGAGCAGTTGCCAGGATTCCTGGGCGATGCCTCCGAGCAGGGAGGCGAAGACGAAGAGGGCGACGCCGGTCATGAAGACCCGGCGCCGCCCGAGGATGTCTCCGAGCCGCCCGCCGAGCAGCAGCAGGCCGCCGAAGGTCAGGGTGTAGGCGTTGATCACCCAGGACAGGTTCTCGGTGGAGAAGCCCAGCGCGGTCTGGATGTGCGGGAGGGCGATGTTGACTATGGTGATGTCCAGGACCACCATCAGCTGGCAGGAGCAGATGACCAGCAGGGCGATCCCGCCACCCCGCCCCTTCCGCGGGGTCGCGGTGGCCTGTGCGGTGCTCGCGTGGGAATCCGTCATCGGTTCGCCGGCCGCTCGTGCCGTCAGTGAACGAGGTCGTTCACTCCCCCGACGTTAGACCCGCGCGGGAGCCGTCGCCAATCGATCTCCGGTACGGGTTCGGGGACGGCGGCGAGCAGTGCGCGGGTGTACGGGTCGCGGGGGTGTTCGCAGACCTGGTCGGCGCTGCCGGTCTCCACGACGCGGCCCCCGTGCATGACGGCGATGCGGTGGCTGACCTGCCGGACGACGGCGAGGTCGTGGGCGATGAAGACGAGGGCGAGCCCGAGGTCGCGCTGGAGGTCGGTGAGCAGTCCGGTGATCTGGGCCTGGACGGACACGTCGAGTGCGGAGACGGGTTCGTCGCAGATGAGGACGGAGGGTTGGGGGGCGAGTGCGCGGGCGATGCCGATGCGCTGGCGCTGGCCGCCGGAGAAGGCGCGCGGATGGCGTCCGGCGACGGCGGGGTCCAGGCCGGCGAGTTCCAGGAGTTCCGCGACGCGTTCCCGGCGGGCGGCGCGGTCACCGAGCCCGAACGCGACGAGCGGTTCGGCGATGATCTCGCCGACCGTCAGGCGCGGGTTGAGGGAGGCGTAGGGGTCCTGGAACACCATCTGGATCTGCCGGCGCACCGTGTGCAGGGCGCGCCGTGAGGGCCGGGTGATGTCCTGGCCGCGCAGCCGCAGCGTGCCGGCGTCCGCGGTGTGGGCGTGGGCGAGGACGCGGGCCAGGGTGGACTTGCCGGAGCCGGACTCGCCGACGATGCCCAGCGTCTCGCCCTCCGCGAGGCTGAGCGACACCCCGTCGAGCGCGGGCGTTCCGCGTCGTCGGGCGCCGCGTCCCCCGTACGTCTTGGTCAGCCCGTCCGCCTCCAGGACGACCGCGCCGGGCGCGGGGCGCCGGACACGGGCGGGGGCGGCCGGGGCGGGCAGCGGTTCGGCGCGTCCGACGGCGGGGAGGCAGGCGACGCGCACTCCTGCGGCCACCCGCGCGAGCGGCGGGGCCGCGGTGCGGCAGCGGTCCTCGGCGAGGGTGCAGCGTTCGGCGAAGGCGCAGCCGTTCCCGAGCAGGGCGAGGTCGGGCGGGCTGCCGGGGATGCCGGTGAGGCGAGTGCCGGACGGGGAGGCGAGGCGCGGTACGGCGGCCAGGAGTCCGGCGGTGTAGGGGTGGCGGGGGCGGGTGAGGACGTCGGCGGTGGGCCCGTCCTCGACGACGGTGCCGGCGTACATGACGAGGACGCGTTCGCAGGAGCGGGCGACGACGCCCATGTTGTGGGTGATGAGGACGAGGGCGGTGCCGGTCTCGCGGTTGAGGTCGCCGAGCAGGGTGAGGATCTGGTCCTGGACGGTGGCGTCGAGTGCGGTGGTCGGTTCGTCGGCGAGGAGGATGTCGGGTTCGGCGGCGAGGGCCGCGGCGATGAGGATGCGCTGGCGCTGGCCCCCGGAGAACCGGTGCGGGTGGTCGTCGGCGCGGCGGTGCGGGTCCCGGATGCCGACGCGGTCCAGGAGTTCGAGGGTGCGGGCGCGGCGGGCGGCCTTGTCGCGGTGGCCGTGGGCGCGCAGGACCTCGTCGATGTGGCGGCCGGCGGTGAGGACGGGGTTGAGGGCGGTCATGGGGTCCTGGAAAACCATGCCGATGCGGGCGCCGCGCACGGTCCGCAGTTCCGCTTCGGTTGCCGTGGTCAGGTCGCGGCCGTCCAGGCGGACGGTGCCCGTGGTGATGCGGCCGGTGCCGGGCAGCATGCGGTTCAGGGCGAGTGCGGTGGTGGATTTGCCGGACCCGGACTCGCCGACGAGGGCCAGGGTCTCGCCCCGGCGCAGGATGAAGGAGACGTCGCGTACGGCGTGCAGGGGTGTTCCGTCGGGGGCGGTGAAGTCGACGCCGAGGCCGTGGACCTCCAGCAGTGCGGGTGGTGCGGTCATCGGCGTATCTCCCGGTTGAGCGCCTCGGCGACGAGTGAGAGGCCGAGGACGAGTGCGGTCACGGTGATCAGGGGTCCGGCGGCGAAGTGCGGGGCCCTGGCGAGGTAGGGCATGGCCTGGCTGAGGACGGCGCCGAGGGTGGGCTGCGGCGGCCGGACGCCGACGCCGAGGAAGCTCATGGCGCCCTCGATGAAGACGGCGACGGTCAGCGAGACGGCGAGTTGCACGACGAGCGGATCGGCCGCGTTGGGCAGGATGTGCCGGGCCAGGAGCCGGTGGCCCGGTGTGCCGCCGACGCGGGCGGCGGTGACGTATTCGCGCTCCCGCTCGACGAGGATGCCGCCGCGCAGCAGCCGGCCGAACACCGGGACCTCGGCGAGGGCGATGACGAGGACGACGGGGATGCGGCCGGGGCCGAGGATCGCGGTGACGGCGAGCGCGAGGATGAGGCCGGGGAAGGCGAGGAGCAGGTCGAAGACGCGTTGGACGACCGTGTCGGCCAGAGGGTGGGCGGCTGCGGCCAGGGCGAGCAGGCAGCCGAGCGCGGCCCCGGCGGGCACGGCTACGGAGATGATGCCGAGATCGGTGCGGATGCCGTACAGCACCCGGCTGAGCAGGTCGCGGCCGAGGTCGTCGGTGCCCAGGAGGTGTCCGGCGGTGCCGGGTCCGGCGAGGCTCTGCCCGCTCTGGTCGGTGGGCCCGTGTCCGGCGAGCAGCGGGGCGAGGAGCCCGGCGAGGACGACCGCGCCGACGAGGGCGAGGCCGGTGCGGGCGCGGGCGGTGGCCAGCGCGGTGCGGTAGGGGTGGCGGCTGCGGGCGGTGGAGCGCGGGGTGCGGGCGGCCGGGGGCGGCGCGGCTGCCGGGGAGGGGGCGGTGGCGCGGGGGCCGGGGGTCGGGTTCGTCGGGGTCACTCCCACCTGATGCGGGGGTCGAGCCAGGCGTAGACGAGGTCGGTGAGCAGTTGGACGAGGACGAAGACGGCGACCAGGAGCAGCAGCAGGTCCTGGACGACGGGGTAGTCGCGGCGCTGGAGGCCCTGTTCGGCGAGTTGTCCGAGGCCCGGCCAGGCGAAGATGGCCTCGACGAGCACGGCGCCGCCGAGGAGGTTGCCGATCTGCATGCCGAGCAGGGTGACGACGGGCGGCAGGGCGTTGGGCAGGGTGTGGCGCCACAGCAGCCGGCGCGGGGCGATTCCGGCGGCGGTGGCGGTGCGGATGTGGTCCTCGGCGAGCCCGCGTTCGATGCCGTCCCGGAGGTAGCGGCCGAGTACGGCTGCGCCGGGCAGGGCCAGGCAGAGCGCCGGCAGCGCCAGGTACTGGACGGCGAGGTCGGGTGCGCTCAGGAAGGCGACCCGGCCGCCGGGCGGCAGCACCGGCAGGGCCACGGCGAGGACCAGGACGAGCAGGACCCCGCTGACGAACGGCGGCACGGCCAGGGCGGCGGTGGTGACGACGCGGACGGCGGCGGTGAGCCACCGGTTGCGCGAGGTGGCGCCGAGGACACCGAAGGCCGTACCGAGCACGATCATGAACAGCAGGGCGCCGAGGGTGAGTTCGGCGGTCGCGCAGAGTCCGGCGCCGATGAGGTCGGCGGTCTGCCCGCCGATCGCGTACGACGGTCCGAGGTCCCCGGTGAGCAGGGAGCCGATCCACTGGGCGTACTGGGTGAGCAGGGGTGCGTCGAGGCCGAGCCGGTCGCGGATGGCGGCGACGGTCGCCGCGTCCGCGTCGGGTCCGGCGAGCGCGGTGGCGGGGTCGCCGGGGACGAGCCGGAGGATGGTGAAGATGAGGAAGGAGGCGGCGAGCAGGACGAGGAGGGCGGACGGCAGCCGCCGGATCAGGTAGCGGCGCATGTCATACCAGGTAGGCGTGGTCGAGGTTCAGGTAGGAGAACTTGTTGAGCGTCGCTCCGTGCAGCCGGCGGCTGGAGACCTGGACCTGTCCGCGTACGGCGAGGTCGATGAGGAACGCCTCGTCGAGCAGGAGGGCGGAGATCCTGCGGTGTGCGGCGTTGGCGGCGGCCGTATCGGTCGCGGGCGCGGTCCAGGCTTCCCGTACGACCTTGGTGTAGGCGGCCGAGCGGTACTTGGAGGTGTTCTTGGCCTCGTTGAAGGGGTACGCGCTGACGGCGAGCGTGGAGGGCTGCACCTGTGCGAAGCCGTGGCCGAGCGACCAGAGGGCCGGCATGTCCTGCGAGATGAGTTTCTTCTGCGCGGTCGCCCCGTCGGTGGGCCGGAGGGTGACGTGGACGCCGACCTGTTCGAGGTCGTACTGGATGGACTCGGCTATGGCGGTCTCGCCGGGTAGTGCGATGTGCAGCATCGGGAAGGCGAGCCGGCTGTGCCCGGCCGATTTGAGCAACTGCCGGGCTCTGGCCGGGTCGTGGGTGTAGTGGGTGCGGCCGGCCTCAGTGAAGGCGGGTGAGGATCTGGGCCAGGGGGCGGCGGAGGCGAGGCCGTATCCGCCGAGGGCCTGGGCGACCAGCCGGTCCCGGTCCACGGCCCAGGCGAGCGCCTGGCGGACGGTGCGGTTGTCCAGCGGGGCGACGGTGGTGTCGACTCCGAGGTAGACGGCTCCGGCGCCGGTGTCGTAGTCGCTGACGACCAGCCCCGGATCGCTCCTGACGGCGCCGAGGCTTCGGCCGGGCACATCAAAGGAGAGCTGGGACTGACCGGAGCGCAGGGACGAGATCAGCGCGTCGGCCTGGGTGACGACACGCAGTTCGACGCCGTCGAGGTAGGGCCGGCCGGGCTGCCAGTAGGTGTCGTTGCGGGTCAGGCTGAGCCCGCTGCCGGGGCTCCACTTCCGCAGCCGGAACGGGCCGGTCCCGATGAGTTTCCGGCCGGTGACGGCGTCCTCGACGCTCTCCGGGTCCGCGATGACCATGAACTCGAACAGGTCGAAGAGGTTGTTCACCGGGTGCGCCAGCTTGAGCACCAGTTCGTGGTCGCCGCGCTTCTCGAAGCCGGTGATCGCGGCCGCAGTGCTGCGCAACTGGGCGGCGCGCAACGGGTCCTGGAGGTTCTTCACGGCGAAGACGACATCGTCCGCGGTGAACGGGCGGCCGTTGTGGAAGGTGACGTCGTCGCGCAGCCGGAGCGTGATGGCGCGTCCGTCGTCCGCGTACGTCCAGGAGGCGGCCAGTTCGGGTTGGGGGCGAAGGCGGTCGTCGTAGCGGGTGAGGGTGTTGTAGATCAGCCGCTGTTGGAGTGACTGGCCGCTCTGGGCGAACAGCAGGGCGGGGGTGAAGTCGCTGTCCACGGCGACGTTCAGCACGCCCCCGCGCCGGGGTGCGGCGCTCGCGCCCTGCGGGGCGGACGCGGCTTCCGACACCGCTGAGCGGCAGCCCGCGGCACCGAGTCCGAGGAGCAGGGCGCCGCCGCCCGCGGCGCGCAGGGTGGAGCGCCGGGAGGGTCCGGAGGGCGTGAAGGGGTGGAACGCGGTCATCGATGCCTGCCTGTGACGGTGAGGAACGAGCGAAAAAAGGGGGTACGCCGACTGCCCGAACGCCGCCTGTCGGTAGGGGATCAGCGCGTACGGGGATCAGCGCGTACGGGAAGGGACGCGTACGAAAATCAGCGCGTACGGCCGGAAGGGAGAGTGCGGGGATACGGGCTCCGGGCAGCGTCCGACGAGCGGGGTCCTGCCGGGGAGGGAGTCAGGGAAGGGACGGGCGAGGGCCCGTGAGCACCTGAGAGCGGATCAGCGGTGGGCGGCACACACCGCGCTGGCCTGCCGACAGAGGTCGACATGCCTGCGGGAGACGAGGCGCTGGTCCGGATTCACGGGAGCAATATGGCAGCGGCCTCGCCGGACGGTCAACCCGCTTTGTCCGCATGCTGATACGAAACACCGGCCGGAGCAGGCCGGCAGGCCGCCGCGCCGATGATCTCAAGCCGCTATTGAGCTGGTGTTTTGCTGTGCCGCCCCCCAAAGCAACGAGAGAAGCAGCTGTCTCGGCATGCGGACACCCGTTCGTTCGAGGCGCGTGCGGCACCCGCTACGTTACGGCGGCATGAATTCGATCGGCGCCGGTGACCCGGCCCCGGCCCGATACCCGAGCCTCACCCCGCCGAGAGGCTGAAACCGCAGGTCAGCGGTGTTTCGTCAGGTGGTTCAACGCCCCGTTCCCGCAGCGGTCGAGCGACCCGTCCAGGCGCCCTCCGGGGCCGGTGGAGCGCTTGACGTACGTGACGGGGCGCTGCGAGTCTCCGGGACATGTTCGCGACGGCACTTCCCGAGGCGCGGCCCGTTCGCGCCGGCCGCCCGATCTTCCGGCCCGGTTGTCCCGGCCGCCGCACCCACGCCTGACGCGCTCCCCGCTCCCGGCCATCCGTCAGGACCCGGACGCGTCGGCGTATTCCTCGCAACGCCCCACATCTCTGCGGGCGTTGTGTGCCTTCGGCACCTGGGCGTTCTTCCCGCCCCGACTGCCTTCCATTTCACCCTGCCCGGTCTGTCGCCGGGCGTCTTCGAAGGGAATTCCCCATGTCCTCCACCGTCACCGCCTCCCCCGCCATCACCGTCCAGCAGCTCGGCGGCCGTATCGGCGCGGTCATCTCCAGGGTGCGTCTCGGTGGCGACCTCGCCCCGGAGACGGTCACCGCCGTCCGCGAGGCGCTCCTCACGCACAAGGTCGTCTTCTTCCGGGGACAGGACCACCTCGACGAGGAGAGCCACGAGGCGTTCGGGCGGCTGCTCGGCACGCCCGTGGCCCACCCGACCGTGCCCTCGGCCGACGGGCGCTACTCGCTGGGCATCGACTCCGACCACGGCGGCCGCGCCAACCAGTGGCACACCGATGTGACGTTCGTGCCCGCCTACCCGGCCTTCTCCATCCTGCGGGCCGTCGTGATCCCGCCGTACGGCGGCAACACGCTGTGGTCGAACACGGCCGCCGCGTACGCGGAGCTGCCGGAGAGCCTGCGCACTCTGGCGGACGGGCTGCGGGCCGTCCACTCCAATGACTACGACTACGCCGCCGCGCGCCCCCAGGCCCTGCCGGAGGCGCTCCAGCAGTACCGGGAGGTCTTCACGTCCACCAAGTTCCTCACCGAGCACCCGGTGGTCCGCGTCCACCCCGAGACCGGTGAACGCGCCCTGCTGCTGGGCAACTTCGTCCAGCGCATCAGCGGGCTGACGGGCCGTGACTCGCGGGCCCTGGTCGATCTGTTCCAGTCCCATGTCGAGCGCCCGGAGAACACCGTGCGCTGGGACTGGCAGGTGGGCGATGTGGCCATCTGGGACAACCGCGCCACCCAGCACTACGGCGTGGACGACTCCGACACCCATGAGCGCAAGCTGCGCCGCGTCACCATCGACGGCGACGTCCCGGTCGGTGTGGACGGCCGCTCCTCCACGCTCCTCACCCCCGGGGAGGTGCCGGACCCGTCGTTCGGAATCGCGTCCGGAGCCTCCGCCGCCGCCTGAGTACCCCGTAGCGGCGGGGCGGGGCAGGGGTCTGCCGGGTGGCGCCGCCCGGCAGACCCCTGCCCCGCCTGCTAAGATCGTCACGCTGTTCAGCGTGTACCGAGGAGACCAGACATGGCAGGCGACGACGACATCTCCGGGTGAGACCCGGAACCCGTAGCCACAGCGGGCGCCCAGGGCGCCGCCGCGGTGGCCATGTCGTTGTTCCCTTCGGCCATTCCTCCGGGAGTGCGGTTTCCGCCGCCCCCGGTTTCACACGCGAGGTCTCCGCATGTCCGACGCATCCCTCATCTGTTCGAATCTCTCCTTCTCCTGGCCGGACGACACCCCGGTCTTCTCCGGCCTGTCGTTCACCGTGGGCAGCGGCCGTACCGGGCTGGTCGCCCCCAACGGCTCCGGGAAGAGCACCCTGCTCAAACTGATCGCCGGCGAGCTGCGGCCCCGCGCGGGCTCGATCACCGTCGACGGCACCCTGGCCTATCTCCCGCAGAGCCTCCCCCTGACCGCGGACCTGACGGTCGCCGAGGTCCTGGGCGTGGACGCGGTGATCCGCGCGCTGGACGCCGTGGAGTCGGGCGATGTGGACGAGAGGCACTTCGCCGTCATCGGCGACGACTGGGACATCGAGGAGCGCACCCGCGCCCAGCTCGACCGGCTCGGCCTCGACGGCCTCGCCCTGGACCGGCGTACCGGCACGCTCAGCGGCGGCCAGGTCGTCTCGCTCGGCCTTGCCGCCCAGCTGCTGAAGCGGCCGGACGTCCTGCTGCTCGACGAACCGACCAACAACCTCGACCTGGACGCACGCCACCGCCTCTACGACACCCTGGAGGCGTGGAACGGCACCCTGCTCCTCGTCAGCCACGACCGGGCGCTACTGGACCGCATGGAGCGCATCGCCGAACTCGGGCCGGAGGAACTGCGCCTGTACGGGGGCAACTTCACCGCGTACGAGGAGGCCGTGCGCGCCGAGCAGGAGGTCGCCGAGAAGAACGTCCGCAATGCCGAGCAGGAGCTGAAGCGGGAGAAGCGCGAGATGCAGCAGGCCCGCGAGCGGGCCGAGCGGCGCGCCAGTAACGCGGCCCGCAACCTCAAGAACGCCGGACTCCCCCGCATCTTCGCCGGGAACATGAAGCGCGGCGCCCAGGAGGCCGCCGGACGCTCCGGGCAGACGCACGCCGCGCGGGTCGGCGAGGCACAGGCCCGGCTCGACGAGGCGGGACGCGCGGTACGCGACGAGCAGCGCATCACGCTCGACCTGCCCGACACCAAGGTCCCCGCCGGCCGCACCGTGCTCCAGTGCGAGCAGGTGCGGGTGCGCCTCGGCGGCCGGGAGCAGTTCACCGGCGCCGGTCTCGACCTGACGGTGCGGGGCCCCGAGCGCATCGCGCTGACCGGGCCCAACGGCGCGGGCAAGAGCACCCTGCTGCGGCTGGTCAACGGCGACCTGGAACCGGACGGCGGGACGATCCGGCGCACCGACGGGCGGATCGCGTACCTCTCGCAGCGGCTCGACCTGCTGGACCCGGACCGCACGGTGGCCGAGAACTTCGCCGTGTTCGCCCCGCACCGCGAGGAGGCCGAGCGGATGAACCTGCTCGCCCGGTTCCTCTTCCGGGGCGACCGCGCCCATCTGCCCGTCCGGGTGCTGTCGGGCGGCGAGCGGCTGCGGGCCACGCTGGCGTGCGTGCTGTGCGCCGAACCGGCCCCGCAGCTGCTGCTCCTGGACGAGCCGACGAACAACCTGGACCTGGTCAGCGCGGGGCAGTTGGAGAGCGCGCTCGCCTCGTACCGGGGGGCGTTCGTGGTGGTCAGCCACGACGAACGGTTCCTGGAGCGGATCGGCGTGGAACGGTGGCTGCGGCTGGTGAACGGGGAGCTGCGCCGATGAGCGTCGTCACGCCGCCGCCCGCTCTGCTCGCCCACGACCTCGTCCGCACCCTGGGCGCGAAGCGTGTCCTCGACGGGGTCTCGCTCACCGCCCCGCCTGGCCATCGCATCGGCCTGATCGGCGAGAACGGGGTCGGGAAGTCCACACTGCTGCGGCTGCTCGCCGGGGTGGACGAACCCGACGCCGGCCGGGTCGTGCGGCCCGCCGATGTGGGATTCCTGCACCAGGAGATGCCGTTCGACGCGGAATCCACCGTCGCCGGTGTCCTGGACGACGCGCTGCGCGAGGCCAGGGCCGAGCTCGCGGAGCTGGACCGGCTCTCCGGGCTGCTGTCCGGGACGCCGGAGGGCTCCCCGGAGTACGCGGGCCTCCTGGAGGCGTACGGTCAGCGGCTCGAACGGGCCGAGGAACGGGAGACCTGGGACGCCGACCGGCGCGCCGCCGTCCTGCTCGGCGGGCTCGGACTCGGCGCCGTCCCGCACGGGCGGACGCTGGGTTCCCTGTCGGGCGGCCAGCGCGGCCGGCTCGCGCTCGCCGCGCTGCTCGTACGGCGGCCGTCCGCGCTGCTGCTGGACGAGCCGACCAACCATCTGGACGACGAGGCCGCCGCCTTCGTCGAGGAGCAGTTGCGGACCATGCCCGGTCCGGTGGTGCTCGCCAGTCACGACCGGGCGTTCCTCGACGCCGTCTGCACCGATCTGATCGACCTCGATCCGGCGGTAGACGGGCCCGTGCGGTACGGCGGCGGGTACAGCGCTTACCTGGCCGAGAAGCGTGCGGAACGCGCCCGGTGGGAGCGGCGTTACGCGGAGGAGCAGGAGGAGATCGAGGCCCGGCGGCGCGCGGCGGCGGTCACCGCGCGCAATGTCGCGCCGGACCGGGGGCCGCGCGACAGCGAGAAGATGGGGTACGGGCTGCGGGCCGGCCGGGTGCAGAGCCAGATCGCGCGCCGGGTCCGCAACGCCACGCGCCGGCTCGACGAGCTGGAGCGGCGCCAGGTCGCGGAGCCGCCCCGGCCGCTGCGGTTCCGGTATCCGGAGCGCCCCGCGCCGGCCGCTCCGGGCACGCTGGTGTCGTTGCGCGGGGTGCGGGTGCCGGGCCGGCTGTCCGTGGACCGGCTCGATGTCGAGGCGTGCGACCGGCTGTTGGTGACGGGCGGCAACGGGGCCGGCAAGTCGACGCTGCTGGCGGTGCTCGCCGGGCGCCCGGCTGCGGCGGGCGAGGTGGCGCGCCGGCCCGGTCTGAGCGTCGGGATGCTGGCGCAGGACACGGTGTTCGCCCGGCCGGAGCGCCGCGCCGCCGACACCTACGAAGGGGTGCTGGGCGGGGAGCGGGCCGCGCGGGTGCCGCTGGTCTCGCTGGGGCTGCTGCGCGAGGCGGACCTGGACAAGCCGGTGGGGCAGTTGTCGGCGGGGCAGCGGCGCCGGCTGGCGCTCGCCCTGCTGATGGCCCGCCCGCCGGAGCTGCTGCTGCTCGACGAGCCCACCAACCACCTCTCCCCCACGCTCTGCGACGAGCTGGAGGAGGCGCTCGGTCCGGGGCCCGGAGCGGTCGTGGTGGCGAGCCACGACCGCTGGCTGCGGCGCCGGTGGCGGGGCCGGGAACTGCGCCTGGGTGCCTAGGCCGTGTCCGTAAAGTCGATCGCTCGTTACTCCGTTCGTGGTGCGTCGACATGAACTGACCGATGAGTCGTGGGCGTTGATCGCTCCGTTGCTGGCGCCGGGGCGGATGGGCCGGCCGGTGCGGGACCGGCGCCAGGTGGTGAACGGGATCCTGTGGAAGCTGTCCACCGGGGCCGCCTGGCGTGACCTGCCCGAACGCTACGGCCCGTGGAAGACGGTCTACGAACGCTTCCGCCGCTGGTCCGCCGACGGCACCTGGGACCGCCTCCTGGCTCACGTCCAGCAGCACTGTGACGCCGTCGGACAGGTCGACTGGACGATCGTGTGTGTCGACTCCACCACGGTGCGGGCCCACCAGCACGCGGCCGGGGCCCGAAAAGGGGGCCCTGGGAGGGCGAGGCGCTCGGCCGGTCGCGCGGCGGGCTGACCAGCAAGATCCACCTGGCCTGCGACGGTCGGGGACGCCCCCTGGCCTTCACCCTGACCGGCGGGAACGTGAACGACTGCACCCAGTTCGAGCCGGTCATGGAACGCATCCGGATCGCCCGGCCGGGGCCGGGCAGGCCCCGGACCCGGCCCGAGCGGGTGGTGGCGGACAAGGGCTACTCGGCCCGCAGGATCCGTGCCTACCTGCGTCGGCGCGGGATCGCCGCGACGATTCCCGAGCGGATCGACCAGATCAACGGGCGCCTGCGCCGCGGCGAGAGTCTCTGCCGGCTCGATCGGACCGCCTACCGGCGGCGCAACGTCGTCGAGCGCTGCTTCAGCCGGCTCAAGCAGAACCGGGCCCTGGCCACTCGCTACGACAAACGAGCCGCCCACTACCAAGCAATGGTCACCCTCGCCTGCCTCCAACTCTGGCTCCCATGACTTTCCGGACACCCCCTAGGGGGTGTCGTGGTGGATGGGCGTGCCCGCTCCGGTGAGCGGGGCGCCCGTGCCGCCGCGGCGTACGGCGACGATCTCCGCCGCGATGGACAGGGCGGTCTCCTCCGGGGTGCGGGCGCCGAGGTCGAGGCCGATCGGGGAGTGCAGCCGGGCCAGTTCGGCGTCCGTGATCCCCGCCTCGCGCAGCCGCCGGTCGCGGTCCTCGTGGGTGCGGCGGGAGCCCATGGCGCCGATGTACGCGGCCGGCAGGCGCAGGGCGGCCTCCAGGAGGGGGACGTCGAACTTGGGGTCGTGGGTGAGCACGCACAGCACGGTCCGGTCGTCGGTCGGGGTGCGCCGCAGATAGCGGTGCGGCCAGTCCACGACCACGTCGTCGGCGTCCGGGAAGCGGTCCCGGGTGGTGAAGACGGGCCGGGCGTCGCACACGGTGACGTGGTAGCCGAGGAAGGCGCCCGCCCGGACGAGCGCGACGGCGAAGTCCACGGCGCCGAAGACGATCATGCGGGGCGGGGCCGCGCCGGCCTCGACGAAGAGGGTGAGGCCGCCGGGGCAGTGCGAGCCGTCCTCGGCGATCTCGACGCTCCCGGTGCGGCCGGCGTCCAGCAGGGCGCGGGCCTCGGCCGCCGCCGTACGGTCCAGGTCCGGGCGGCCGCCGAGGCTTCCCTCGTACGTGCCGTCGGCGCGGACCGCGAGCGCCCCGCCCAGCAGGTCGCCGGGCCCGCGCACCACGCGGGCCAGCGCGACGGCCTCCCGTCCGGCGGCGGCCGCGACCGCCGTGCGCAGCGCCCGGTCGGCGGGCCGTACCGGCGTGACCAGGATGTCGATGACGCCGCCGCAGGTGAGTCCGGCGGCGAAGGCGTCCTCGTCGCTGTACCCGAAGCGCCGGTACACGCTGCGGCCGTCGCTCAGGGCCCGGGCGCACAGTTCGTACACCTCCGCCTCCACGCAGCCGCCGGAGACGGAGCCGGTGACGGTCCCGTCCCGGTCGACGGCCAGGGCGGCGCCGGGGCCGCGGGGCGCGCTGCCGTCCACGGCCACGACCGTGGCGACGGCGAAGTCCCGGCCGTCCTCGAACCACGCGTGGAGCCGGTCCGCGATATCAAGCACCCGTGGATTCCTCCGCCGCTCGCAGGACCCGGTCCGGGGTGAGGGGCAGGTTCCGGTGGCGGACGCCCGTCGCGTGCCACACGGCGTTGGTGATGGCGGCGGCGACGCCCACGATGCCGATCTCGCCGACGCCCTTGATGCCGACGGGGTCGCCGGGCACCTGGTCGTCCACCCAGTCCGCCTCGACGTGCGGCACGTCGGCGTGGGCGGCGACGTGGTATCCGGCGAGGTCGGCGTTGACGTGGGCGCCGCTCGCCGTGTCGCGGACCGCTTCCTCGTGGAGCGCCATGGAGAGGCCCCAGGTCATGCCGCCGGTGAGCTGGCTGCGCGCGGTGAGCGGGTTGACGATGGTGCCGGCGGCGAAGATGCCGAGGAGGCGGCGTACGCGTACCTCTCCGGTGTCGGTGTCCACGGCGACCTCGGCGAACTGCGCGCCGAAGGAGTGCCGTTCCTGGGGCGGCAGGGCGGCGATGGCGTCGGCGGTGTCGGAGCGGGCGGTGATGCCCTCGGGCGGGATCGCGCCGCCCAGCGCCAGCCTCTCGCGCACGTCGCCCGCCGCGAGCCGCACCGCCCAGGACCAGGAGCGGGTGCCGGTGGAGCCGCCGGCGATCATCGCGTGGCCCAGGTCGCTGTCGCCGATGCGGATGCGGATGTCCTCCGGGGGCACCCCGAGCGCGTCGGCGGCGACGAGCGTCAGGGCGGTGCGGGCTCCGGTCCCGATATCGGAGGCGTTGACCCGTACGGTGAAGGTGCCGTCGGCCTCGGCGGTGACCGCGGCCGTGGAGCGGCCGACGCCGGAGTGGTAGGAGGCGGCGGCCGTTCCGGTGCCGATGAGCAGGCGGCCCTCGCGGCGCAGTCCGGGGCGCGGGTCGCGGTCCGCCCAGCCGAAGCGGCGGGCGCCCTCCTCGAAGCAGGCGAGCATGTTGCGGCTGCTGAAGGGCAGGCCGGAGATCGGCCCGGTGGCGGGTTCGTTGCGGGCGCGCAGCGCGATCGGGTCCAGGCCGCACTTCGCGGCAAGTTCGTCGATCGCCGATTCGACGGCGAAGGAGCCGGGCGCCTCGCCGGGGGCGCGCATCCAGGTGGGTGTCGGCACGTCGAGCCGTACGACCCGGTGGCGGGTGCTGTGCGCGTCGGCGTCGTACAGGACCCGGCCGAGAACGGCGCTCGTCTCGACGAACTCGTGGACGGTGGAGGTGAGGTTGAGCGCCTCGTGCTCGAAGAGGCGCAGCCGGCCGTCCGGGTCGGCCGCGAGCCTGACCCGCTGGGCGGTGGGACTGCGGTAGCCGACGAGCGAGAACATCTGGCGCCGGGTCATGACGACGCGTACGGGGCGGTGCAGGGTGGTGGTCGCCATGACGGCGGCCACTTGGTGGGCGTTGACGCCCTTGCTGCCGAAGGCGCCGCCGATGTGCTCGGAGCGCACCCGCACCGAGGCCGGGTCGAGCGAGAAGAGTCTGGCGAGTTCCCCGGCGACCCAGGAGCTGCCCTGGTCGGAGTCGGTGACGTGGAGCCGGCCGTCGTCCCAGTGGGCGGTCGCGGCGTGCGGCTCCATCGTGCAGTGGTGTTCCTCCGGGGTGGTGTACTCCTCGTCCACGACGTGGGCGGCGCCGTCGAGCGAGGCGCCGATGTCGCCCTTGTCGGCGTCGACCCGGACCATCGGGCTGTCCTCGGGCCGGTAGGCGCCGTCGTGTCCGGTGCGGAACTCCACGTCGTGGGGTTCCTCCTGGTAGCTGACGGCGAGCGCTTCGGCGGCCTCCCTGGCCTGCTCGGGCGTCTCGGCCAGGACGAGGGCCACCGGCCAGCCGGAGAACGGCACCCGGTCGTGCTGGAAGAGGCCGACGACGGGGTTGGGCCGGCCCAGCATGCCCACGTAGTCGGGGTCCACGCGCGGGGCGTTGCCGTGGTGCAGTACGGCGAGGACGCCCGGCATGGCGAGGACGGGTTCGTCCGCGACGGCGGTGATCCGGCCCCGGGCGATCGTGGAGAGGACCAGCCAGCCGTGGGCGAGCCGGGTGAAGGGGATGTCGCCCGCGTAACGGGCGGCGCCGGTGACCTTGTCGCGGCCCTCGACGCGGGTGCGGCCCGTGCCGACGGCCCCGGTGGCGGCGGGTGTGCCGGTCGTCGTGGTCATCGGGCGGCCTCCTCGGTGAGCCGGGTGAGCACGGACACCACGAGGTTGCGCAGCAGCGTCACCTTGTAGCGGTTGGCGGGGAGCGGTCGTGCGGCGGCCAGTTCGGCGTCGGCCGCGGCGGCGAAGGCGGCCGGGTCGGCCGGTCCGCCGGTCAGCGCCCGTTCGGCGGTGCGGGCGCGCCACGGGCGGGAGGCGACGGCCCCGAACGCCAGGCGTGCCTCGCGCACGGTGCCGTCCCGTACGTCGAGCGCGGCGGCGACCGAGCCGATGGCGAAGGCGTACGAGGCGCGTTCGCGTACCTTGCGGTAGCGGGAGTGTGCGGCGACCGGGGCGGGCGGCAGGGTGATTCCGGTGACCAGCGCGCCGGCGGGGAGCGCGGTCTCCACGTGTGGGGTGTCGCCCACGGGCCGGTAGAAGGCGTCGAGCGGCAACTCGCCGGGCCCGTCCGCCGTTTCGTAGCCGACGACCGCGTCGAACGCCGCGAGCGCGACCGCCATGTCGGAGGGGTGTGTGGCGACGCAGTGTTCGGAGGCGCCGAGGACGGCGTGGTTGCGGTGCTCGCCCGCGATGGCGGGGCAGCCGCTGCCGGGGACGCGCTTGTTGCACGGCTTCGCGGGGTCGGCGAAGTATCCGCAGCGGGTGCGCTGGAGGAGGTTGCCGCCGACGGTGGCCATGTTGCGCAGCTGCCCGGACGCGCCGGCGAGCAGGGCCTGTGCGAGGGCCGGGTAGTGGCGGCGTACGCCGGGGTGGGCGGCCAGGTCGCTGTTGCTGACGGTGGCTCCGACGCGCAGTCCGGCGCCGGGGGTGTACTCGATGGTGTCGAGCGGGAGTTCCTGGACGTCGACGAGGAGGCTGGGGCGTTCCACGCCGGCCTTCATGAGGTCGACGAGGTTGGTGCCGCCGCCGAGCAGCCGGGCGTCGGGGGCGGTGCCGAGGAGGGCGATGGCTCCGGCGACGTCGTGGGCCCGTTCGTATCCGAACTCCTTCATGCGGCGGGCTCCTTGTTCTGGTCGGCGGCGGCTCCGGCGGCCCGTGCGACGGCCCGGACGATCTGGGTGTAGGCGCCGCAGCGACACAGGTTGCCGCTCATCCGCTCGCGGATCTCGTCGTCGGTGAGTGCGGCCGGGGCCGCGTCGGGCCGTACGTCCTCGGTGGCGGCGCTGGGCCAGCCCGCGGCGTGTTCCTCGATGACGGCGATGGCGGAGCAGATCTGCCCCGGAGTGCAGTAGCCGCACTGGAAGCCGTCGAGGTCCAGGAACGCTTCCTGGACGGGGTGCAGCCGGTCGCCGTCCGCCACGCCCTCGATGGTGGTGATCTCGCGCCCCTCGGCCGCCACGGCGAGTTGGAGGCAGGCCAGGGTGCGGCGGCCGTCGAGCAGTACCGTGCATGCACCGCACTGGCCGTGGTCGCAGCCCTTCTTGGTGCCCGTCAGGTCGAGGCGTTCGCGTAAGGCGTCGAGCAGGGTGGTGCGGTGGTCGACGGGCAGCGTGTATTTTTCGCCATTGATGCGCAGGGTGAGGGCGCTGGACGTCGATGGAGCCATGATCAGCCTTCTTTCGCATGGCATGAGCGCGCCGGACGAGGTGTCGTTCGCGGGCCGGTACGGATGCGGAGGGTGGGGGCGGGAGGGGCCGGCGGAAGCCGATCGGCCACGTGGCCCGATCCGGCGCTACGGTGAAGAGAAGCGGACAGCTGTCCGCTTGATTGTCGAACCTAACGGACGGCTGTCCGGTGAAGCAAGGCCGATTCCCGGCCGTGACGCGTGAGGGGGACGGTGTGCGGGAGGTACGGAGCACGCCCACGCGCCCGGACGCGCGGCGCAATCGCGAACGCATCCTGGCCGTGGCACTGGTGGAGCTGACGCGGGCCGCGGACACCCCGGTGAGCGTCATCGCGCGGAAGGCCGGCGTCGGCCAGGGCACGTTCTACCGGAACTTCCCGAACCGCGAGGCGCTGGTCCTGGAGGTCTACCGGTACGAGATGCAGCAGGTCGCGGACACGGCCGCCCAGCTCCTCGCGGACCGCCCGGCCGACCGCGCCCTGCGCGAGTGGATGGACCGCCTCGCCCGGTACGCGATGGCCAAGGCCGGTCTCGGCGCGGCCCTGCGCGCGGCGACCAGCGGCCACGGCAGCCTGGCCCAGGTCGGCCACGGCCCGGTGACCGAGGCCATCACGCTCCTCCTGGCGGCGAACGAGGCCGCGGGCACGATCCGCCCCGGCGTCACCCCGGACGACTTCCTCCTCGCGATAGCGGGCCTGTGGCAGCTGGACCCGCACAGCGCCTGGCAGCCCCGCGCTGCCCGCCTCTTCGACCTGGTGACGGCGGGTCTGCGCGCGGGGGCTCCGGAGCGGGGGTGAGGGCGTGGCGGTCGTCAGTCCGTCAGACCGGCCGCCAGGGTGGCGCCCAGTTCCCAGCAGGCCTCCGTGTCGGCCTTGGAGGGTTCGCCCGTCACCTTCACGGCCTCGGCGGCCCGGCGCCAGCCGAGGCCGGTCGTGATCGTTTCGACGGCGCGCACCGCGCCGGTGACGTCGTTGCCGCCGTGGACGTAGTAGCCGAAGGGGCGGCCTCGGGTGGTGTCCAGGCACGGGTAGTAGATCTGGTCGAAGAAGTGCTTGAGCGCGCCGGACATGTAGCCGAGGTTGGCCGGGGTGCCGAGCAGGAGGCCGTCCGCCGCCAGTACGTCGGACGCCGTCGCGGCGAGTGCCGCCCGCCGGACCACGCGTACGCCTTCGATCTCGTCGGTCGTCGCTCCGGCGACGACGGCCTCGAAGAGGGCCTGGCAGTTGGGCGACGGGGTGTGATGCACGATCAGGAGAGTGGGCACAGCATCGAACCCTGCCGTGCCCGTCCCGTCGTCGCAAGCGGGGGCGGCGCGGGAGTGCCGGTGTCAGGAGCGGTGGCCGAAGAACTCGACCTCGGCGACGGCGACCCGGCGGCCCTTGCCGGTGCCGTACGCGGATTCGACCGTCAGCCGAACGCGTACGGTCTGCGAGCCCCGGAGGTCGAATGTCTGCTGGCCCGCCTGGTCCTTGAGGCGGATCGCCTTCGTCCGCTTGGTGCCGTCCTTCGCGGTCAGTTCCGCGACGAGCCGGGCCGGGCGGGCCTGGGTCAGGAACTCGTCCGTGCGCGCGGACGTCCCCGGAAACACCACCATCTTCAGCATCCGGACCGGCGTGTCGAACTCGCACTCCAGGTACTCGCCCGCGGCGTCGCCGGTCTCCTCGGGCGCCCAGTACCGGTTGTTGAACCCGTCGAACGCCGCACCGACGGCGTGCCCCCGCGCCGCGCTGGAGCCGTGGCAGGCGGACGGGGGCATCGACTCGGGCGCGCCCGTCTCCTCCTTGGCCAGGCCGAGCAGCCCCGACAGATGCGGCAGCGCGAACCACACACCGGCCAGGACGAGGAGGAGTGCGATCGGCACCCCGAGGCGCGGGCCGCGCCGGCGCCGGCGGGGGCGCGCTCCGGCCTCGTGGCCCTGCCGGGGCCGCCGCCGGAAGAGCCGGCGCCACCACGGCGGGCGTACGGCGGGGGGCGGCCCCGGATTCAGGAGCAGGGCGCACCGCACGCACAGGGTGCGGTCGGGTGCGTTCTCGGCGCCGCACCCCGGACAGACCACGGGCGCGGTGGCCGAGGCCGTGGCCGCGTCCGGCGGTGGTGGCTGCGGCGCGGTGCCGGGCGTCCAGGCGGTGGGGCCGGGCGGCGGCCCCTCCGGCCTGTCTCCGGGCCGCCGGGGCGCGGCCCCCGCCGGCTGGACGGGGGCGGGAGTCGCGGGCGGTGCGGGGGTACGGGGCGCAGTGCGGTCCGGGTTGCCCTGTGTGCGGTGCTCCGGGCCCGGTCCGCGCTGCGGGGGGACGGCGGGCAGCGGCTGCGGCGGGGCAGGCGCGGGCGTGGGTGCGGGAGGGCCGGGTACCGGGGCGGCTGTCGGCCCAGGTGCTGCGGGCGCGGGTGGCGCGGGCGCGGGTGGACCGGGCTCACTGGGCACGCGCGGCGCGGTCACCTGGGGCACCCCCGCGCCGGGCCCGCGCTGCCCCGGCGCGCCGCGGCCCCCCGCACCCGCCGCGCCCGGCTCCGGCGTCTCCTCCTCGTCCTCCCAGGCCAGAAACGCCTCGCACGACACGCAGAAGGCGCGGCCCGGTTCGTTCCTCGTCCCGCACGACTCGCAGATCAACTCGCCGCACCCCCCGCGCCCCCGGCCGGGGGCAGGATTTCCAGTGTGAAGGCCACATGGGCCGGGACCTCCGTCCCGATCCGCTCCGTCAGCAGCGCCCGGTCCACGGGCCGGCCGGCCGCCTCACGGACCCGGATCGTCACCCGTGGGCGCGGTGAGCCCGGCAGCGCGGTGAGCGGCCCCGTGGACCAGGCGGTCCCGCCGCTCTCCGTGATCTCGGGCTCGGTGCCGGTCACCAGCCGTACCGCGTCCGCGAGCCCGCCGAGCGTCCCGCGCCTGGCGTGCCGGGCCACCGCGCCGCGTACCGTCTCGCGGCGCCGCTCCGGCGTGCTGTCCTCGGGGGACTCGACCGCCACCCACTGGGCGAGCCAGGCCAGGAAGTCGTCGGGGGCGCTGCGCGGGTCGAGGTGGGCGGGGAGGTTGTCGATGGTCAGCAGGACCGGGGCGAGGACGTCGTCGAGCGCGGTGAGGAAGCGGCGGATGAAGTCCTGCTCCACGTATACGGCGGGGAGCCGGTCGATGAGGGGGTGCGGGGTGGGGAGTCCGGGGACGCCGGTGCGCATCGTTCAGGCCCCCCTCACCCGGAGCTGGTGCTCGTAGCTGAAGACCAGCGCGTGCCGGTCGAGGGGGATCTTCGTGGTGGCGTCGGTGCGCTCGCCGGTCAACGGGTCGGCGCGGTAGAGGCGTACATCCTCGACGAGGTCGACGCCGGGCACCCGCTGGAGCACGGCGAACGCCTCGCCGGACTGGACGGGCCGTCCGAAGGGCCAGCCCTGCCCGTTGGGGCCGCCGGACAGGGGGTTGAAGTACCCGTACAGCGCCGCGAGCGCCGCCTCGCGGACGCGTTCGCGGACCGCGCCGGGCTCGGCCTGCACGGTGGCGACGACGGTGACGCCCTGGTAGAACGGCGGCTCGACGACGAGGCGGGCCCCGATGGGGCGGCGCTCGTCCAGGTGCCCGGCGATCAGGCGCAGGGTCTGGGCGGGCGGGATCAGCTCGTCGAACTCGATCCGTCCCTGCTCGTCGCTGCGCCCGGCCGGGACGACGAGGAGCCGTACGCCCTGGGCGGTGTCCCCGCCGTCGTCGCCGTCGTCGCCGGCCCGGATGCAGTGGACGCGGGCGGCGTCCGGGGCGACCTCGCGGGCGAGGAGTTCGTAGTCGTGCGGGACGACGGCCCGGTGCAGGGTGCGCAGGGTCATCGGGCCGCGCACCCGCGCGCTCTCGACGCTCTCCCCGTCCACGCCGCCGAGCGCGGGCCGGCGGTTCTCGACGCGTGCCACGTACGGGAGGGCGCTGCGCAGGATCTTCAGGGTGGAGCGGGCGACGTTGCCGCGCAGCCCGCCGCCCGTGCGGTACGCGCGCACCCGGACGGTGGCGCCCTTGGCCGGTACCGCGCCGTAGTAGCGGATGGAGCCGTCCCGTTCGCGTACGGCGGGGCCGAACTCGACCCGGCCGGAGTTGGGGTCGAGGGTGATGTGCCGGTCCTCGGGGCCGGAGTGCGCGAAGTCGTCCACCCTGGTCCAGCGGGTGTACTCCGGCTCGGGGCCGGCGCCCGCCGGGTCGGCGACCTCGACCACGAAGTCCCCCGGCACGACGGGCGACCGGGCCAGCGTGAACGACTGGCCGGGTACACCCTCCGCCGCGCCGAGGACCTCGTCGGTGATGGTCTCGGCGTGCTCGGCGGCGACGGTGGCGCCGATGGTGAACGCGGTGACGGACCGGAGCACGGGCGGGGCCAGATAGGTGGGGCGGCCCGGTTCGGCCTCGATCAGGCGGCAGCGCAGCCAGCCTCCGGTGCGCCGGACGACGGCGGCCGGGGTGTGGGTCCTCGGCAGGTGGAGGATGAGTTCGCCGGACCGGTTGAAGCCTCCGGTGTCGTCCTTCTCGACCTCGCAGGCCGCCCAGCCGGTGCCGTCCCACGCCTCCCAGATCAGGGGCGGGCGCAGCGGGTCCACGCCGACGCCCTCGACCCGGCAGTCCATCCGCAGGACGACGACTCCGGCCGGGACGGCCGTCGAGAGGCCGACGTAGAGGCAGTCGCCGGGTGCGGGTGTGGCGCCGAAGCAGGCCACGTCGCGTCCGATGGCGAGCTGTTCGGTGCGGTCGACGACCTCCTCGGTGGCCGGCCAGGTCGCGAGGTGGGCGAACGAGCAGGGGACGACGGTCAGTTCGGAGGTGGTGGTGAAGACGACCGCTTCCTCGGTCTCGGTGCGGACGGTGGCCACCTCGGTGCCGGCGCGGACCACGACGGGGTCGGGGCGGGGCGCGGACAGCCGGAAGGTGACGTCGGTGCGTGCGGCGGTCGGCGGGTGCAGCCGCACCCCGATGAGGTCGAGGAAGGTGAGGTAGCTCTTCTCGGGCACCCGGTTCACCCGGTAGACGAGCTGGTCGACCATGGTCGCGAACGCCTCGATCAGTGTGACGCCGGGGTCGGACACATTGTGGTCGGTCCACTCCGGGCAGCGCTGCTGGACGAGTCGCTTGGCCTCGTCCACCAGGCCCTGGAAGCGGCGGTCGTCGAGATGGGGGCTGGGCAGCGTCACGCGCCGGTCTCCTCGTCGTCGGGGCTCGTGTCCGGTCCGTGCTGCGGGATCACATAGAACGGGAAGACGAGGTTGCGGGGGTCGTTGGAGCCGCGCACGGTGTAGCCGATGTCGATGTACAGGACCCCGTCGTCGGCGGCGTCGAAGCGTACGGTGACGTCGGCGACCTCGATCCGGGGTTCCCAGCGTTCCAGCGCGAGCCGCACCTCGTACGCGAGTTGCCCGGCGGTTCCGGCGTCGGCCGGGGCGAAGACGTAGTCGTTGACGGCGCAGCCGAACTCGGGCCGCATGGGCCGCTCGCCGGGCGACGTGGCCAGGATGAGCCGGATCGACTCCTCCAGTTCGCGTTCGCCGCGTACCAGGGCGATGGAGCCGGTGGCGTCGGTGCGCGGCGGGAAGGCCCAGCCGGCTCCGATGAACTGCTCTCCCATGGTGCGTTCAGCCTCCGATCAGCACGGTGGCGCAGCCCGAGACGATCGGTGCGCCGCAGCCGCTCAGGTCCCCGACGCGAGCGGCGGGCCTGCCGCCGATGAAGACGCTCCGGCTGCCGGGCGGCGCGATCACGGACGGCGGGTGGCCGAGCGGGGACGCGCACTGGTGCGTGGTGCCGACGGTGGCCGCCGGTTTGCCGCCGATCAGCACCGAGAGCACGCCGGGCGGCCCCACGGTGCCGGGGTGGCCGGTGGGGTCGGTGACCCGTGCGGCTGCTGCTGACGGCATGCGGTGCGCTCCTCTTCGCTGCGTGGGTGCGGGGTGCGGGGTGCGGGTTTGGGGTGTTCGGGGTGTTGACGGGGTGCGGTGTGCGGTGCGTCAGTTGAGCTGGATCATCGGGGCGTTGACGGAGACCGAGCCTCCGCTCTTCACATCGGTGCGGCGGCTGCCGTCCACGGTGATCTGGCCGCCGTGCAGCTCCATCGCGCCGTCCGTGGAGAGGGCGAGCCTGCCATTGCCGCCGTTCAGGGCGACTCCGTTGCGCGAGGTGAGGGTGACGCGTTCGCCGGTGAGGGTGAGTTCGCCTCGTCCGGCGTCCAGGGCGACGCCCTTGGCCGCCGTGACGGAGACCTGTTCCTCGGCCCGGATGGTGACGCTGCCGTCGCTGTTGATGACGACGGCGGTGCCCCGGCGGTCCAGGTCGATGGTCAGCTTCCCGTCCCCGGTGCGCAGCCGTACGCCCTGCGGGCCGTCGGCCGCGTCCAGCAGCTCCAGCTGGTTGCCGCTCCTGGAGGCGAAGGCGCGCCGGTTGACCGCCCCGGTGGTGGGGTCGACGAGGCCGTCGCCGCCGCCCGCGCCGGGGGCGCCCGGCGTTTCCGCCGTGCCGGGGGTTTCGCCCGGGGTCCCGCCGCCTCCCCCGCCGGGCCGGTCCTTGCCGTTGTAGAGGCCGGCCAGGACGTACGGCCGGTCGAGGTGGCCCTGTTCGAAGCCGACCAGCACCTCGTCCCCGACCTCCGGGATGAACGCCTCGCCGCCGCCCGTCCCGCCGGACTGCGCCGTGCGCGCCCAGTCGCTCGCGTACTCGTCCGACAGCCAGGGGAAACGCACCTTCACCCGCCCCGAGCCCTCCGGGTCCTGGGTGTCCGTGACCGTTCCGCTGACCAGTCCGGACCAGCGCGGACCGCTCCCGGACGCACCCCCGCCGCCCCCGGTGAGCCCGAACAGCGAGCGCTCCTGCTGCCCGGAGACGGTGATCCAGGTCTCGTAGCCGCGTACGGCGTCGAAGACATGGCGCGAGGAGGTGACGGTGTAGCGGCCCTCGAAGGGGGCGCCGACCGCGTTCAGCGCGACCGCGCTGCCCGCCGTGACCGCCGGGTTGCCCCGGATCACGGCCTCCAGTTCCGCGAAGGAGCCGGCGATGCGTTCGGCCAGGGCCTTCGCCGCCTGGTCCACCTGGGCCTGGGTGCCGTACGCGGCGTCGGTGACGACGAACCGCGCCTCGCCGAAGGGGGCGGTCACGTCGGCCGCCGTCACCCCGAGCCGGAGCGTGCCGGACGTACCGGCGGGCGCCTTGCCGACCAGGGGTTCCTTGGCGGCGATGTCCCAGCCGCGCACCTCCACCTCGGAGACCTGTTCGGCCGCCGAGACACCGGCCCGGCAGCGCAGCAGGTTGCTGCCGAGTTCGAGGACGAGCGGGTCGCGGTCGGCGCGGGCGGAGCTGTCCGGCGCCCCGCTCGCCTCGGCGGGCCGGGTGATGTGCAGATGCCCGTCGCGCACGTACGCCTGGGCGCCCGCCTCCTCGGCGAGGCCGCGTACGAACTCCCAGTCGGTGACGTTGGGCTGGGCGATGTGCTCGATGACCGGCCCGGCCACGTCCACGGTGCCGGGCTTGAGGCCGGCGCGCTGGGCGACCTGGCCGCAGATGTCGGAGAGCGTCATGTTCTGGTAGCTGGCGACGCGCCGTCCGCGCAGCAGCCGGTGCGACTCGTCCAGGCCCCGGACCACGGTGAACGTACCGGTCTCGTCCAGCTCGACCTCCAGCGCGGTGACCGCGCCTTCGAGGAGCGGCTTCGGGGCGGTGTCCCCGCCGGTCCGGGCCAGGAGCCGGGCCTCACTGCCGATCTTGAGGCCGGTCTGTTCGAGCAGGACCCGGTCCGGGTCGCGGAAGCGGAGGAGGAAGAGGTCGGGCAGCGTACGGCTGTCGTCCACGTACCCCTCGACCAGGGTGTTCAGGAACTTCGCGGGCAGCGGGCGGCCGTCGAACTCGACCACCAGCGCGCTGGCGACCCCTTGGCGTGTCATCGTCCCGCCCCCCGGCGGCCGGAGTCGTCGAGCCGGCCCAGCTCGTCCGGGGCGGGCAGCAGCAGTTGGGTGCCGGGCGCCAGCCTGATCGGGTCGTCGATCCCGTTGGCCTCGGCGATGATCCGCCAGGCGCCGGCGTCGCCGTACTCCCGGTGCGCCAGCGAGGGCAGCGAGTCCCCGGAGGCGACCCGGTGCACCCGCCGGGCCGCCAGCGCGCCCGAGGTGGGGTTCTGGCCGGGTGTCTCCCCGCTGATCTCCTCCATCGTCACCTGGCACACCGCCCGGATCGGCACGCCCGAGGTGGTGAACAGGGTGTACTTGGCGGCGACCTGGCTCACATAGCCGGGGAAGCCGGTCAGTCCGCCCCAGTGGAACACCACCCAGGGCGGTGAGGAGCGCTGCTGCTGCCGGGTCTCATTCGTCGGTACGCAGCAGGCGAACAGCTGCTCCACCGCCGTGACGACCCGGGTGTCCTGGGTGTCCCCGGCGTCGAAGAACATCTCGACGGTGAGCTTGCTGGGCTGGGAGCCCTGGTACTCGGGCGGGCCCGAACTCTTCGCGCCCTTGGCCGGGGTGCGCTTCCAGGAGGCAGCCTTCGTCAGGCTCAGCTCCTTGGGGTTGAACTGGAAGTCGATCCGCCCGCACGGCCCGCCGGGGGTGAGTCCACCGCCGGTGGGCGGGGTGCGCAGCTCCAGATAGGCGTGCTCCAGCTTGGGCCTGGCCGAGCCGCCCCTGGCCGCGGACGCCGCTCCGGACGTGCCGGCCGCGCTGAAGGCGATGGGTCCCGCGCCGCTCACGCCGCTCAGCCCTCCATCACATAGCCGTGATGGGCGATCTCGATCGTCTCCATCGCGACCTTGGGCGACTCCGGCGTGAACGACGGCCCCGTCCAGCGCACGGGCACGACCTCCAGCAGCCCCCACTGGGCCACCTTGCGGCCGTCGCCGGTGCGCGCCTCGATGTGGGCGGTCTTGCGGCTGAACCCGGTCGTCATGGTGGCGAACCAGCGCGCCACCTTCTCGGTCTCCCGCGTCAGCGGGCGCGACAGCTTCACATTGGAGTACTTCAGCCGGGTCGGGAGCTGCCACACATGTCCGTTGTTGCCGCCCTCCTCGCGGGTCTCCAGGACGACTTCGCAGCCCAGCCCGTCACAGGTGTTGAACGATCCGAGTTCGATGTCGTCGATCGTGACGACGAAGCAGACGCTGACTGCGGGGTCGTCGGGGGCGGGGGCGGTGGCCATGGCGCGTGCCTCTCGATCAGTGACGGGTGTTGATGAGGAAGCCGGAGCGTTCGCGTTCGAGCCTCAGATCGGCCTTGAGGAGCCGGCTGAGGGGTGCGTAGAGCGCGCGGACCAGTTCGTCGGTCACGGGCGGCGCCTGCGGCGACCCCTCGGGGCCCATGGACGAGGCGGTGGTCGCCGCCGGTGGCTGCGCCGCCTCGGACGGCTCCGGTTCCGGTTCCGGTTCGGGCTGCGGTTCGGGCTGCGGGTCGGGCTCGGGCAGTGGCGGGGGTTCCTCGGCGGTCTCGGAGTCCCGCTGGACGACCGGCCGCGAGGTGCCGTCGCGGGGCGCCGACGCGAACACGACGCTCCCGTCCGCCATCCGCTGCGCCACCCCGGCCGCCACGGCGACGGCCCCCGCGGACGGCACGGAGCGCGGGACCCGCGGTCCCCCGCCGGGCCCGGAGGCCGGGTGCGTCTGCCGCTGTACGGGGGTGGGCGCGGGCTGCGACGGTGCTGCGGGCGTGACGGTGGCGCCGCCCGCGCCGCGTGCTCCGCCGGTGTCGGGGGCGGTCCAGCGCACGGCCACGGCGGGCGGCGGACCGTCGGGGGCCGGTACGAAGGGCGACGAGCGGGACGGGTCGCCGCCGAGGCTCCCGCCGCTCTCGGCCGCACGCTGCACAGCGGGTTCGGCGGCGGGGGCCTCCGCGCCGGGTGCGGGGGCGGTACGGAGGGTCAGGGGGCGTGCCCCGAGGAGGGGTGCGGTGGGCCGGGCGGGCTCGGGCGCGGGTGGGAGTGCGGTGGCGCTGCGCTGTACGGGGGCGGTGGGGGTTCTCGTATCGGCCGGGCTCGCGGTGTCTTCCCCGCTGCCCGTGCGGGAAACGTCCTCCGGGGCCGGGCGCTGTGCGAGCGGGGCGTCCCCCAGGAGCGGGGCCACGCTCTCCGGCTCGGCGGGGCCCCGGTCCGGTGCCCCGGACTCCGGGCTCGGGGCGTCGTCCGCCGGCGGCGGCGCGCTGTCGCGCTGCACCTGCGGGGAGGGGGCCGGGGCAGGTGACTGGGCCGCCCGGCGCTGGGCCGTGGGCGGCAGACCGGGCAGCGGCGCGCCGAGACCGCCGGCCCGCCGGGGCGGCATCGGCGGCGGAAGGGGCCGCGCGGGCGTGTCGGCGGCGGTGCGCTGGACGGGGGGCGGGTCCGCGTGGCCGCCGGGCCCCGGAGCCGCCGCTTCCGGCCGGGAGGCGACGGAGCCGGGATCGGGGGTGGCCGACTCCGGCCCGGAGGCGACCGGGTCCGGCGCCGGGCCGGCCGGTTCGGTCGTGGGTACGAGGGGCTGCTCGCCGATCAGCCGGCGTACCGGCATCCCCGCCGGGGCGCCGGTGGGCCCGGCGGAGGTCAGGCTCGGCAGGCCGTCCGCGTACGCCCGCTGGACCACGACCGTACGCACCCCCGCCCGCGCCGCCGGCATCGGCATTTCGACGGCCCGCTGGACCGGCGGCGGTGGCGGGCTCCCCGCCACCGCGTCGGCGACGCCGCCCACCAGGCCGGCCGGGGCTTCCGGGCTCACCAAATGCCCGAGGGGCGTTCCGAGCGCGGTGTCCTGTCGGGTGGTGAGCCCGGCCTCGAATCCGGTCGGGTCGATGAGCAGACGCTGGCCGGTGACGGATCGCTGGACGGGTTCCAGCCGGTTCACGTCGACCCGGTCGCCCCGGTCGGGCCGTGCGCCGTCGCCGTCCGGGGGCGTCGGGGCCGGGGCTCCGGCGGAGCGGCCGCCGCGCAGCCAGGACATCAGCCCCATGGTTCCTCGTCCTCCTCCGTGCTCCTGGCTACTGCCCGTTGAGGCGGGCGACCTGTGCCACGAACTTCAGGCGTTCCGGGTGTTCCAGGTCCAGCAGGTCGTCCAGCGGCCAGTGGAAGTGGTAGGCGAGGTACGCGACCTCCTCGTAGAGCAGGTCGGTCGCGTACGTCACGATTCCCCCAGGCGACCGCCGGCGAGATCCACCGCGAACTCCTCGTCGCAGGACGGACAGGTGACGGCCGCGCGGGTGTGCCCCTCGGCGTTGATCCGGCGGTAGAAGTCCTGGAGGAACGCCAGGTCGGACGCGAACAGGTCCTCGATGACGCCGGGGTGGATGTCCTCGACGGTGCCGATGCGGGTCACCACCCGCGAGATCAGTACGACCGACAGATACGCGGAGTTCTCCCGGACCCGGTCGTCGCGCAGGGGAACCAGTTCGTCCCGCGCGGTCGCGAGACGCATCACCCCGCTGCGGTGCACGGTGCCCGACTCGTCCACGTAACCGCGTGGCAGCTCGAAGGTGAACTCCGTGCGCAGCGGCTCGGACCGTCCCGTTGCGCCGTCCCGTTCCGACGGTGCGGGGAACTGGACCGTACGCCGCATCAGTCGAGCTCCATGCTTTCGTACGTGATCGCCAGCTTCTCCGTGAGCACCGAGGTGTCACCGGCCTTGAGCGTGCCGATCTCCAGCGACTTGGGCCAGGCGTTGATGAGCTTGTAGCGCTTGATGGGCAGGCCCTCGTAGTCGTAGACGATGACCGCGCCGTTGCGGCGGGCGCTCGTCATGCGGCCGAAGCGGGAGTCCTTGATCCATCGTTCGAAGCTGTTGTCCTCGGTCAGACCGCGCGTGACGGTGACCTCGCCGGCCTTGGGGCGGCCGGGCAGCTTCTTGATGGCGTACTTGCCGTCGGCGGTGTTCTGCTTCAGCTCGATGACGTCCTGTTCCATCTTCAGACCGCTGACCTCGGTGATCTGCTTGATGACGACGCTGTCGAATTCGAGACCGAAGGAGTGCCCGACGGAACTGTCGAGATCGGGAAGTGGCACCACAGGCTCCTTACGCCAGGTACGGGAACGGTCCGGTCACCGGGAGGGGGTGGAGGGCGCGGGTCACTCGTCGACGCCGCCGGTGCCGCCGGTCAGCTGGGAGAGGCGGAAGACGACGAACTCCGCCGGTTTGACGGGCGCGACCCCGATCTCGCACACGACCTGTCCCGCGTCCACGCTCTCCGGCGGGTTGGTCTCCCGGTCGCACTTCACATAGAACGCCTCATCCGGGGTCAGTCCGAACAGCGAACCCTTGCGCCACTCGTTGACCAGGAAGGCGGAGACCGTGCGGCGGATACGGGCCCACAGCGCGTCGTCGTTCGGCTCGAAGACGACCCACTGGGTGCCGGCGAGGATCGACTCCTCCAGGTAGTTGAACAGCCGCCGCACGTTGAGGTAGCGCCAGGCCGGGTCGGAGGAGAGGGTGCGGGCGCCCCAGACCCGGATGCCCCGGCCGGGGAATGAGCGGATGCAGTTCAGCCCGATCGGGTTGAGCAGGTCGTGCTCGCCCTTGGTGAGCTGCGTCTGCAACGCCACCGCCCCGCGCACCACCTCGTTGGCCGGTGCCTTGTGCACGCCGCGCGAGTCGTCGTTGCGCGCCCAGATCCCCGCGACATGCCCGCTGGGCGGTACGAGGGTGGCGCGGCCTGACGCCGGGTCGGCGACGCTGATCCACGGGTAGTAGAGCGTGGCGTACTTGGAGTCGAAGTTCGCCCGGTCGGTGCGCCAGGTGCGGATCTGCTGCGGTGAGAGTCCGGGCGGCGGGTCCAGGACGGCGACCCGGTCGCCCATCAGCTCGCAGTGGGCGATGAGCGCCTGCTGTACGGCGACGACCGCCTCCAGGTCCAGCAGGCCGCGTTCGTACGCGCTCATCAGGTCCGGCACGGCGATCATGGTGACGTCGTCCACGGCCTCCAGGCCCCCCAGCCCCGTACGGCTGTCGGCGTCGCCGACGTACACCTCGGGGGCGAGCGTGCCGGCGCCCCCGGCGGCCGGGGCCGCGGGGGCGAGGGTCACCGACTGGGGCTCGGGGCGGGCGGGGGCGGCGCCGCGCCCCGACTCCCGTATCTCGATCAGTTCGGACTGGGCGTTGACACGGGTGGCGACGTTCTCCTTGCTGCGTTTGGTGGTCACGGACGGGTACGTCTCCGCCACCTGGCCGTCGCGCTTGACGACGAGCCGGAACACGTCGGACGGCAGATCGTCGCCCTCGGCCGCAGCGACCTCCACGCTGATCTCGCCGGCCACACCCGGCCGGGGCTTCACGGCGTACGGGCCGACCTGGACCTCGGAGCCGGCCGCCAGTGCGCCGTCCGCTCCCCCGGCCACCGTGTCCGAGCCGTCGCCGATGCGGACGACGTAGCAGATGCCGCCGCCGTTGGCGAAGAAGCCGTAGACGCTCGATGCGAGGTAGGTGCCGTCGACGAAGTCGCCGAAGGTGCTGACGAATTGGCTCCAGTTCGTGATCAGCGTCGGCTCGTCGAACGGGCCGCGCTGGGCGAACCCCACGAAGGCGGCGACCGACGTGCCCACCCCTTCGATCGGCCGGGAACCGGACTCGACCTCTTCGACGTAGACGCCCGGGGACAGGTACGACGGCATATGGGCCTCTCCTTGACGTGCTCCTCGACGTGCTCCTCGACGTGCTTCGCACCCCGTTCCGCCGCCCGCCGCGGGGCCGTTCGCGTGGCCTGCGGGGCCGTTCGCGGGGCTCGCAGGGCCGTTCGCGTGGCCCGCCGTGCGACCGGGGAACTCCGGCGATTCTCGTCACTTCGGCGATCACCGGGAACGGATGGTCGGCCGCCCCGGCGTGCACGGGCCGCTGCCCGATCAGGCAAGTGCGGGGCCCCACGCGCACCGGGGCGCCGTGCCCCCGGCCCTTCCCGCTCAGCCTCGGCGCGTGCCGGGGGCGCGCGGCAGCCTGGCTTTCCATCACGTCCGGGCGGAGCTGTGCTGGGGGGAGGCGCGAGTGAAGGCCGTTCCCGACAAGCCCCCCGCCACCCCGGCTCGCACCGGCACCCCCCGTACGAACGCCGCCCCGGCCCCCACCCCTGCCCCGGAGCCCACCTCGGTTCCGGTTGCGGCTCCGGCTCCCGCGGTTCCGGACCGCCGCAGCGTGCAGCGTTTGCAGCGGGCGGCCGGCAACGCGGCGGTCTCCCGGCTGGTCGCCCAGCGCTACACCGCCCCCGTGAAGCCTCCCCCGGCCAGGGCGCCCGGCTTCCGTAGCGTCCGGGCGGACGTCGCGGCGAAGCAGCAGCGGATGGCGCAGCACCGGCCGGCCGGGGTCGAGTCGAAGGCGTCGCAGGATGCCGCCGTCGCGCCTCCGGACGACAAGGAGGCGCAGGGCAAGGCGGCCAACGCGGAGCGGATGAACGCCGCGAAGCCGGGCGAGTTCGACAAGAAGGCGTTCATCGACGCGGTGAACAAGGCGATCGAGTCCCAGGCGCCGAAGAACCTGGACGAGGCCGACAAGTTCTCCAAGTCCGGCAAGGCGGAGCGGGTCAAGGCAGAGGTCGACGGCAAGGTCACGGACGGCAAGGAGTCGTCGGCCAAGGACATCGACAAGGCGACGAAGGCCCCGCCGGACACCTCCGCCGCCAAGGAGAAGTCCGTCACCCCGCTCACCCCGGACCGGCCTCCCGGCAACCCGGGGGCGCCGTCGGCGGCGGCCGCGATCCCCGAGAAGCAGCCGGCGTCGGTCACCGACTTCTCCGAAGGGCCCGCGCAGAACGACAAGGCCATGGCCGACGCGGAGGTCACCGAGGAGCAGCTCGCCAAGGGCAACGAGCCGGAGTTCAACGAGGCGCTGACCGCGAAGAAGACCGCCGAGACGGACTCCGCGAAGGCCCCGGCGAAGGGGAAGTCCGCCGAGAACCGTCAGCTCTCGGCGGCGAAGGCGGGCGCGGCGGCTTCGGGCGCGGCCGCGATGAACTCGCTGACCGCCACGCGTGCGCGGGCCGGGCAGCAGGTGGACGGCGGCAAGGGCGAGGCGAAGTCGAAGGACGAGAAGAAGCGCGCCGAGGTCACGGCGAAGCTCCAGAAGGTCTACGACGGCACGAAGAAGGACGTCGAGGCGACGCTCTCGGGCCTCGACAAGAAGGTCGACGCCGCGTTCACCTCCGGCGAGAAGGCGGCGCGGGACGCGTTCACCGCGGACCACAAGCGCCGGATGAAGAAGTACAAGGACAAGCGGTACTCCGGCTGGACCGGCAAGGCCCGCTGGGTGAAGGACAAGTTCGCCGGTCTCCCGGAGGAGGCGAACAGCCTCTACCAGGAGGCGCGCAAGCTCTACGTCTCGCGGATGCAGACGGTCATCTCGTCGGTCGCCGACATCATCGGCACCGAGCTGGGCAAGGCGAAGGCGCGGATCGCCAAGGGGCGGGGCGAGCTGAAGGCGGAGGTCGACAAACTCCCCGCCGATCTGCGGCAATTCGGTGAAGAGGCGGCTAAGGACTTCGCCGGCAAATTCGACGACCTGGAAGCAACGGTCAACGAGAAGTCGGACCAGTTGGTCCAGGACCTCGCCCAGAAATACACGGCCGCACTGAACAAGGTCGACGAGGAAATCAAGAAGCTCCAGGAGGCAAACAAGGGACTGATAGACAAGGCGAAGGACGCGATCGTCGGGGCGATCAAGACGATCAACGAGCTGAAGAACCTGCTGCTCGGCATCCTCGCCAAGGCGGCCGGCGCGATCATGAAGATCATCAAGGACCCGATCGGCTTCCTGGGCAACCTGGTATCGGCCGTCGGCGCGGGCCTGAACCTCTTCATCACGAACATCGCCGACCACCTGAAGACCGGCCTTGTGTCCTGGCTGCTCGGCACGGCGGTGAAGGCAGGCCTCGAACTCCCCCAGCGGTTCGACATGAAGGGGATCATCCAGCTCATCGGCTCGCTGCTGGGCCTGACCTGGGCCAACATCCGGGCCCGCGTGACCCGCAAGGGCGTCCCCGACGAGGCGATGACCGCGGTCGAATCCTCGGTCCCGGTCGCCCAGAACATCGCCCGCGAGGGCCCGGCGGGCGCGGTCAAGGAAATCCAGGAAGAGGCGGGCGACCTCAAGTCCACGATCCTGCAAAAGCTGACGACGTACCTGATCCCGACGGTCATCATCGCCGGCATCACCTGGATTCTCTCCCTCCTGAACCCCGCCTCCGCGTTCGTCCGCGCGGTCAAGGGAATCATAGACATCGTCACCTTCGTGGTGAACCAGGGCTCCCAGATCGTCGAATTCGTCAATTCGGTGCTGGACGCGGTAGTAGCCATAGCCAACGGCAGCAAAGCAGGCGTCCCCAAAATGGTGGAAACCGCCCTGGCCGCAAGCATCCCCCTACTGATCGGCTTCCTGGCCTCCCTCCTGGGAATAGGCAGCCTGGCCGCCAAGGTGAGATCCGTCTTCCACGCGGTATCCCGCCCGGTGAATCGAGCGATCGACAAGATCGTGAACTTCATAGCCAAAAAGGGCAAGGCCCTGTGGCGCCGAACAAAGAAGAAGATTCGTGGCGGTGACGACAGCCCCTCCGGAAAGAGAATGCGTCTGGACAAGGGCGTAAGGGCAGCCGTTTCCGCCGTGAATCGCTTTCGTGGGCGCCCCGTGGCCGGCGCGGCCCTGACACCGATCCTGGCCGCCATTCGCAGGCGGTACGGGCTCACCGAACTCAAACCCGTCGAAACGAGCGACAAGTGGTCCGTGCACGCCAAGATCAACCCGGAAAAGACGGCCGAGACCGAAGCGCTGACACAAGGCGAAAAGGAGAGGACGGGAGTCGAAACCCGCCACCCCTCGCGAAACCCGAGCAGAAAGGAACTGGAATCTCGACTGCGTAAAGCAAGCAGAGCCATCGAGCCTGTTCTAATACGTAGCACACGGGATGGAATTTCCGAAGGAAAGCTCAATTCAAAGCTGCAGCAACTGCAGGAGCGCCACCAGCTCTCCCAGCTGTCGCTCGAATCAGGCGGTCAATTCAAGGCCCAGATAAACCCGAGTCTCATCCTCAAAAACCCAAGGGTGAGAATCATAACGGACGCGGAGATGGCGGACATAATGACCCCACTCCTCGACCAGGCAGAAGTTGCCTACCTGAAGCAGATCCTGGCGGACCCGGAGAGACGGAAGAAGATATGGGATGCATCGGAATCCTACATCCGAGGGGACAGGGACGGCTTCGACGGACTCACCCACTTTGAAGCCGCCTGGATTCTCAGGACGGTCAAACCGCCCGAGAAGATATCGAAAGCAGGAGACCCCTACGGGAAATCCTTTCCCCGCGAAAACGTTGCCATCTACCTCCCTAAAGAACAGTTCAAGGACTACAAGGAGGGACGGATCGGTCAGATAGAGGGATCGCTTGGGCGCTACGCGGCATACACGCGCAAGGACGGCCGCCCGGTAGCGAGCATGGCCGATCGACTCGCGAAGAAAGCAGCAGAACTGGGCGACTCTTTCAATGTCTCACCTCAAGACCTCCTTCGCTGCATCCATAGCGGAAATCCTCGGGAATGGACGACCCTTCGCGATAAACTGAAGAAGCGACTGGAAGAATCCCAGTCACAAATAACAAAGACCAAGAGGTCTCAGGTCGAGCTGTTCATACGCGCCATGGACCAAGCAGTCTCGCTGACCCAGGAGGTGGAGAGCGGCCGCAAACGGGGAGTCATCGGGGCAACGGTCGCCCGAAATGCACTGGTACAAGCAGGACTAGCCCAAAGCATGGAATCCGTCATGGGAGCGGACGGAATACTCGCGATTATGACACCCCAGGTCGAATCGGATTCCGAGATTATTAAACATCGACGCCTGGGCGCCGTATTCAACGTTCTGCAACTGGCAGCCAAGCATCGCCCCCAGACTCTGGTTTCGGTTAACGAGCACGACCTGAAGCCGCTCAGCACCGCGATCAAACGCTTACTCGAGGAGGGCTTCAGCGGAACGGTGGAACCTGATAGCATCGCAGCCCGCGAAGAAGATGTGCGGGCACAGTTGATCCTGATGCTGGAAGCGTTCGACGGGTACGGTGGATGGCGTAGCTCCTGACTGTGATCTGGGGACACAACATGGAACTCAAGACAGCTTTTCGTGAGCACGTCTCCTTGAGTGATCTCGAGGATTTCGCTGGAGACCGAGGCTGGGACTTCGCAGGCTGGGAACCGGCGACGGAAGTCAGCCCAGAAGAATACGTGTGGCGCACGTCGACGAACATCTCCGTGCATCGGATCTCGGACGAGCTGATCGGTCTGCACTACTTGATTCTCACGTCCGCGGACCGAGATGCCTTGGTCGACCTCCATGCCGATATATCCAGCCGCTTTGATGTGTTGGAGTGGCCGGAGGCACTGGAGGAAGCCAGAACGTCCGTAGATCCACTGTCCAAGATCTCATCCCTCTCAAATCTTGCGGCATGCGCGCCCGAAGAATTCGATGAAGGAATATTCACCCTACTGAACGAGCGCCTCCTCGACTCGGACGACGACGTCCGCGAGGTGGCGCTCATCGCAATTTGCAGAATTGCATGGCGCGAGTTCTCCAGCGTACTCGGAAATGTCATCACGCAAGACACCAACGCTAATGTCCGAGACCTGGCAGAAACCGCACTCGCCGTTATCAACGGTCGTTACAACGGTGCGCAAGACTGATGCGGCCCCATTCACCGGGGGTAGCAGTTACGGGACAGCCTTGGGGAGGCGGCCTTCGAGTCCGGGGCAGGCGGCACGATCTCGGCCCGTTCCGCAACGGCCTCGCCGGCCACGAGCAGCTACTCCGTAGCCGATGCGTCTCCCTCTCATCGTCACGCCTCGGCCACTCGTACCCGCAGTGACTTCAGGCCGTTGATGAAGTTCGACAGGAGGCGGGTCGGTGGGGCCGCGAGGGCAAGGGATACCGGGGGCAGGGCCGTGTGCATCTCCTCGTACAGGGTGGTCAGTTGCAGGCGGGCGAAGTGGGCGCCCAGGCATACGTGGGGGCCGTCGCCGAAGGAGACGTGGGGGTTCGGGGAGCGGGTGAGGTCCAGGGTGAAGGGGTCGGGGAAGACCTGTTCGTCGTGGTTGGCGGAGGCGTGGAAGACGACCACCTTGTCGCCGGCGCGGATACGCGTCCCCGCCAGGGTGGTGTCCCGAGTGGCCGTGCGACGGAAGGTGAGGACCGGCGGGTGGCGGCGCAGGAGTTCGTCCACGGCCGTGGCCATGTCGGCCTCACCCGTGTGCAGCCGCCGGTACGCCTCCGGGTGCGTGGCCAGGAGGTGCATCCCGCCCGGCGCGGCACTGCGTACCGTGTCGTTGCCCGCGACGACCAGCAGGAAGAAGAACACCTCCAGTTCGGGCGCCGTCAGTTCGGGGTCCGTGGCCAGCGCGGTCATCACGTCGTCGGCGGGGTGCCGGCGTTTGTGGGCCGCCAGGGCGTGCGCGTAGTCGAACATGTCGCGCAGGGCCGCCGGGGAACGCGGGTTGACCGGTTCGCTGCCGGGGCCCGGCTGCGGCGGGTCCGCCTCGTCCGGGTCCTGGTAGCCGATGACGCGGCGCGTCCAGTGCAGGAGCAGCCCTCGGTCGGATTCCGGAATGCCCAGCAGGTCCGTGAGATTGAGCAGGGCGTAGTCGTCGGTGACCTCGGTGACGAGGTCGCAGGTGCCGTCGCCGGCCCGCGCCCCCGCCACCGCACGGCTCAGCAGCGCGCGGGCGCGTTCACGGACGACGGTCTCGAAGCGGCCGACGCGCTTCGGGGTGAAGGCGCGGCTCACCAGGACGCGCAGCCGCCGGTGGTGCGGCGGGTCCTGATTCAGCATCATGCGGCGGATGAACGGCAGGTCGTCCGGGTCGGGGTCGCGGATCTGGGTGGCCCCGAGGTACGACGAGTACGCCGAGGAGTCCCGTAGCACCCGGACCACGTCCGCGTGCCGGGTGACCGCCCAGAAGCCCGGACCCGCCGGCCAGCCCAGCACCTCGTGCTCCTCCTGCCACGCGACCGGCCGGTGGTCGCGGAGCCGGCGGTAGCGGTCGTGGGGGACGCCGATGGCGTACTGCCGGGGGTCGAACACATCGGGCACGGCCCCCGGCAGGACGGGATCGCTCACGCCGTCTCCCCGTCGTCACCCGCGTCCGCCCGCAGGAAGTCCTCCACCACCCGGATCAGGTCGAGCGGCGCCTCGTCCATCGCGTAGTGGCCGCAGGTGGGCAGTTCGACCAGTTCGCCACGCGGGAACCAGCTCATCCAGGTGGCCCGCTGCACCTCGGCGGAGAGCGCCGGGTCGAGTGCCCCCACGATCGCCAGCGCCTGGACCGGCGATCCGTCGATCCGGTCATGGAAGGCCTCGCCCGCCCAGGAGTCCAGCCAGGCCCGGAACGCCTTCTCGTCACTGCACCGGACGGAGCGCCGCACCATGCGGTCCAGCCAGGCCGCCGGGCGCCGGCCGCCGGTAGTGAAGTCCAGGATGGTGCGCCGGTTGTCCGGGCTCGCCGCCGCGCCGGAGAACAGCTCCCACTGCTCGGGCGACAGGGGCAGCCCGGACGCCGGGACCGGCGAGATGCCGACGAGTCTGCGTACGCGGTGCGGGGCGGCGGCCAGGGTCCGCTGCACGACGGAGCCGCCCATCGAGTGGCCGATCAGCGAGAAGCTCTCCCAGCCGAGCCGGTCGGCCAGGGCGAGCACGTCCGCGGCGCCCTCGGACGTCGTGTACGAGCCGGTCACGCCCCTGGCCTCGCCGTATCCCCGCAGGTCGGCCATCGCGTACTGGAACGAACCGTGGTCGAGGTCGCGCACCACGGGGTCGTACGCGGAGCGGTCGGCGAACCAGCCGTGCACGGCGATCACCTTGTGCGGGCCCTCGCCGTACAGCGTGTGGGGCAGAACTCCGTCGGGCAGAACAGACAACGCGGTCACACCGGCTCCCGTCACCGTAGGCATCGGTCCAGCCGGTCGTCGACGGTCCGGCTGCGACCACGGTGACGCCGATGCCCGCTCGACGCAAGGGTGACGCCGTGTCGGCGGATCAGCGGATCAGCACCTCAGCAGGTCGAGGTACGGGCCGAACTCCGAGGCCAGCGTGAGGCGGCCGAGCTTCTGGTACTCGCGCTGGACAGCGTGGATCAGGGTCGCCATCGTCACCGCGCCCCCCGTGTCCGCCGCCAGGTACGCCGCCGTCACCGCTATGGAGCGGATGTTGCCGCCCGCCAGCTCGAAGTTCTCGGCGCAGAAGGGGAGATCGAGGTCCGCGGCGCGCGGGAGCGTCGGGCCCAGACAGCGGTTCCAGAGGGTCAGGCGCTGTTCCGGGTCCGGGACGGGGAAGTCGATGACCAGGTCGAGGCGGCGGGTGAAGGCGTCGTCCAGGTTGGCGCGGAGGTTGGTGGCGAGGATGGCCAGGCCGTCGAAGGACTCCATGCGCTGGAGGAGGTACGCGCTCTCCACGTTCGCGTAGCGGTCGTGCGCGTCCTTGACGTCGGAGCGCTTGCCGAAGATCGCGTCCGCCTCGTCGAAGAGGAGGACCCCGTTGACGCCCGCCGCCTCGGTGAAGATGCGTTCCAGGTTCTTCTCGGTCTCGCCGACGTACTTGTCGATGACCGTCGCCAGGTCGACCGTGTAGAGGTCGAGTCCGAGGTCGGCGGCGATGACCTCGGCGGACATGGTCTTGCCCGTGCCGGAGTCCCCCGCGAACAGCGCCGAGACGCCGCGCCCCCGGCCGCCGCCCGGCCGCATCGCCCATTCCCCGAGGACGCGGTCGCGGTGCCGGGCGCGGGCGGTGAGTTCGCGGAGCTGGGCGTGGGCGTCGGGCGGGAGGACCAGGTCGTCCCAGGTCACCGCGGGCTCGATGCGGCGGGCCAGCCGGTCGAGTCCGGCCGCGTTCTGGGCGCGGGCGCCCCGGCGGACGTGGTCCGCGGTGAGGGTTCCGCCGTCGAGCCGGGCCGTCTGGGCGGCGCTGCGGGCCGCGCCGGTGACCTGTTCCGGGGTGAGGAGGAACGGTGCGAGGAGGTGGTCCGGGTCGATCCCGGCGGGGACGGGTGCCGACGCCGTACGGCGGTACGCCTCGCTCCACAGCGCGCCGCGCGCGGACGGCTCCACCCTCGGGGCGTGCAGGAGCAGCGGCGGTACGGCGGACCAGGAGGCGTCCCACGGCACCCGGCCGACGATGACGGTCGGCACCGGGGTCGAGGTGAGGAGCCGGAGCAGGTGCGGGTGTTCGCGGGAGACCGCGTCCAGCGGGGCGCAGACCAGGCCCGCCCCGGTCAGCCGGGCCTCGCGGACCAGTGCGCGTACGGCGTCGGCGGGGGCCGGGTCCGCCGCCAGGCGGGCGAGGTCGAGGCCGAGGACCCGGCGGCCCGCCAGTTCCAGGGCGGATGCGGCGAGCGCGGTGCCGGCGCCGCCCTGGTCCTCGCTGAGGTAGGCCAGCGGTACGCCCTCGGCGAGGACCCGGGCCAGGGGCGCGGGGTCGCCCACGCCTCCGACCGCGTGCCAGGGGGCCGTCACGTCGGCGAGGCGCGGGTCGGTGGTGTCGTCGCCCAGGAGGTGGGCGGTGACGCGGTCGGGTACGCGCAGTGCGCGGCTCAGGAACGGGCGGTCCAGGTCTTCGGCGAGGAGCAGTCCGCCGTCCCGGAGCGGGGCTCCCGCGGCGAGCCGGCCGCGTGCGACGGCGTCGACGGCCGGGAGTCCGCACAGGCCGAGGGCGAGGCCGATGGACGGGCGCCGGCGGGTGACGTCGTCGTTGAGGTAGCCGTAGAACGCCTCGAAGCGGTCGTCCAGGTCCGGGAGGAGTGCGATGAGCAGGATCTCGGTGTCGAGGGGGGTGAGCCGGAAGCCGGTGGCGAGGGCGGTGAGCCGGGAGGGTCCGGCGGCGGCGTCCTCATCGCCCACCGGGTCCGGGAAGCCTCGCGCCCCATCCCCCACCGGGTCCGGGAAGCCCCGCGCCCCTTCCTCGTCGAGCAGCCGCGCGATGTTCTCGTCCGTCAGGTACAGGCCCCGGAACGCGTCCTCGGGGTCGGGGTCGGTGCTGCGGCGGGCCTCCACGGCGCGGCGTACACGCAGCTCGACGGCGGTCGCACGGGCGAGGAGATGGCGCAGGTTCAGGTCGTCGTCGGGGTGGCCCGGGGGCGTCATGCGGTGGGGTCCTCCGTCGTCGCTTCGGCGGCCGGGCGGCGGTTCTCGGTGATCCGCAGCCCCAGGCCGCGGCGGGCCGCGGGGGCCGCCTGCTCCTCCCGTACCGGGCGTCCGGGGCGGCTTCCGTACACGGGGAGGCCGTCGCGGGGCGGTGCCGGGGGTGGGGGCATGTCGCCGAAGTGTGCCCGCAGGCCCTCGTCGCCGACCGGCGGCCCGGCCGGGTAGGTCGGCGACGCGGTCACGGGCACACTGACGACGAGGTCGAGCGAGGGTTTCAGTTCGCCGCCGAGCGCGCTCCACACATCGGCGAAGGAGCGGTCCTCGGGCGGCGGCAGGGCGATCGACATCGGTACGGCGGCCCCGATCTCGGCGAGCGATCCGGCGAGCCGTTCCGGAGGCAGGGCCTCGTAGCCGAGGAGGCAGCCGAGCAGGGAGGACAGCAGCCGGTGCTCGTCCTCGGGGCGCTTGGTCCAGGCGGTGATCAGGTAGGACAGCTTGAAGTAGCGGGGCGGGCGACGACGGGCGACGACGGCGCCGCGTTCGTCGTACTCGTTGTGCAGGCCGCGTTCGCGCCGCCGCATGTCCTCGCGGATGTCGTACAGATAGAGGTTGACCATGGGGGCGTTGACCTTGGCGGCCCACTCGCGGGTGGGGGCGTCGAAGACGACCGCGATCTGGCCGCCGCCGAGCACCTCGGCCCGGATCAGGGACCGCAGTACGTCGTCCACCTCGTGGATCACCTGGTGTCCGCCCCTCTCACGTGCGTCCCTTGAAGTCCGGTGGCTGGAGGTTGCGCTGAACGACCAGGACCGGTTCGCGGAGCCGGGGCAGCCCGGTGATGTCGGCGCGCAGGACGCGGGGGCCGAGGAGGTCCTTGCGCAGCACCAGCACCTGTACCTCGAAGGTGCCGTCGCGGCCCACCCGGATGCCGGTGCGGTCGGCGGTGATGCCGGTGTCCCAGGTGAGGCGGACGGTCTCGCCCGGCGGGTAGTCCTTGCCGCGTGCGATGACGGGCTGGCCGGGCTTGGCGACCTGCGGGGTGACGGTCAGGGACGGTTCCAGGACGCGCAGCCGGTCCGTGTCCCGGTCGTTGAGGGGGCGCAGGTCACCGAGCGTGCCGCGCACGGTGGCGCGTACGTCACCGGTGAGGGGTGCGCGATAGGTGCCGGTCTGGGTCACTTCGATGCGGCCGCCGGGCGGGATGGTGCAGGGTGCGGCGGCGGTGCAGCGGGTGAGGGCGGTCAGGGTGCGGTCCTTGGCCCTGGCGGGCTCGGGCCAGCCGGTGGACAGGACGACATCCCTGGCGGTGTCCGGGCCCGCGTTGGTCACGGTGAAGCGGGCGTGGGCCGCGCGGCCGATGTACGTACGGCCGGGGGTGACGTCGGCCGTGACCGCGACGTCCGTGGCGGGCGGCGGGGGGAGCGGGGGCGGGGGCGGCTCCAGGACGCGGAAGTCCGCCGTGTCGGTGGCGGTGTTGCCCGCCGTGTCGGTGGCGGTGCAGGTGACGGTGGTGGAGCCGATCGGGAAGAGGGAGCCGGAGGCGGGCGTGCAGCTGACGGGCAGCCGGCCGTCCTGGGCGTCCTTCGCGGTGGCCCGGTAGCTGATCCTCGTACCGTTCTCGTCGTCAGCGCGGGCGATGCGGTCGTCGAGGTTGACGACGGGGGCGTCGATGTCGTTGACGTCGATCGTGATCTTCTGCTGGAAGTCGGGGTCCGGGGCCACCGAGGGGGCGAGCGTATCGGTGCCGGGTATCTGCGGGCCGAGCAGGAACTGGACCGTGCAGGTGAGCCGGGCGCCCTGGGGGGCGTCGGGTGCGACGTCGACGGTTTCGGCGAAGTGGGCTGTTTCTCCGCTGGTCAGCTGCCGGGTGGGCGGGTCCAGCGAGACGGAGAGGAAGGGGCTGCACCGGTCGAGCCGGTAGCCGACGGACGTGGGCAGGTTGTCCATTCCGTCGATGATGGCCTGGGCGACCTGGTCGCCCTGGATGCCCTCCAGCAGCCGCCCCTGGGTGGCCCGGACGATGCGGGTGGCCTGGCCGGGTGTGGTGGGCGGGTCCTCGACCTGGCCGGGCACGCCCGCGTCGCCGTCGCCGTCGAGTCCGTCGCCCAGGTCGCTGTCCACGTCCACGCCGACCACCCGGACGCCCTTGTCCTGGAGGGCGAAGATGGTGTCGTCGATGGTGTGGCCGTTGCTGGGCGAGTGGCTGGACGCGTCGCTCACGACGACGATCACCGGGTTGGAGCCCTCGCGGAAGACGGTCTCGCCGCCGGCTCCGTAGGCGATCTGCCACAGTCCGTTGATCCAGTCCTCGGACGGGCCCATGCTGAACGCGCCGAGGTCCGTCGTCAGCGCGTCCACCCCGTCCTGCACCTTGTCGAGGTCGGACGTGAGCCCCTGCAGGACCTTGAACCCTGCGCCGGGATCGACCTGCTGGTCGCCGAAGGTGGCGACGGCGAACCGGGACTCGGGCTGTGCGGCGAGGACCTTCTCGGTGATCTCGGGGAGGTTCTGCTGCACGCTGGCGATGGGGACGTCCATGCTTCCGGTGCCGTCCACCAGCAGGACGACCTCCGGTTTCGGCGGGATCGCCGGGGTACGGACCGACTTGTCGACTCCCGTCGAGTCGCCCGGGTCGAGGGACTCGTGCAGGGTCGCCGGGGTGACCCACGGCTCCGGGGGCGCGGGCACGGCGGGGGCGGCGCCGGACGCGCCCGACGCGGGCACGAACGCGGTGGCCAGCAGCAGGAAGGCGAGCGCCGCCGAACGGCGGGCCCCGGCCGGTCCGCGTGGGCGTCCCGCCGGCCTCGTCCACCGCACAGCTTGTCTCCCCCGCACCCGGACCTCCCACCGGTCGAACCGCGCCCACACGGTCCCTCGTGCGCGCTCCGGGCACAGCGGGAGGTCAGCCCTTTCGGCGGGTAGCGCCCGCTGCCCTTTGGGGCAGGGGCGGCCGCCCGGCCCCCGCCGTGGCCGGGCCGTGGCTCAGATCAGCCCCTGGCGCATCGCGTACGCCACCGCGTGGGAGCGGTTGCGCAGTTGCAGCCGGGTCATCACCGAGTGCAGGACGTTCTTGATGGTGCGTTCGGAGTAGGCCAGCTTGGTGGCGATGTCGGCGGTGTCGTAGCCCTCGGCGACCAGGCGCAGGACGTCCACCTCGCGGGCGGCGAGCCCGGTGAAGTGCAGTCCGCGCGGCGCCAGTACCTGTCCCTGGAGCCGGCCGACCTCCGCCAGGAGCCTGCCGAGCAGATCGGAGGGCAGGTGTCCCTCGCCGCGGGCGACCGTCTCGATGACCTGCACCAGGTGTTCGGAGGTGGACTCCGCGCGCCTGATGACGCCGACGACCCCGCACTCGGCGGCGCTGACCAGTTTCTGTTCGTCGATGTCGGTGGTGACGAGCACCGCGCGCGAGTCGGTGGTGCGCTGGATGTGGCGCAACGTTGTCAGAACGTCCTCGTCGACCGCGTCCACGACCATGACCACGACATCGGGTGACGCTGCGGCCTCGTCCCAGTCGACGACGTTCACCTCGGGCCGTGTTCTCAGCTGGCTGGCCACGCCCGCTTGCGAGATCGGGTCCTGGGCCCGTAATGCGACGGTGGTGCGCTCCATGTCCGTGCTCCCCCCTGGGAAACGGCCGGAAGCTCTCTTCTTGCACACGCCTCACAGCCGTGTTCGTGTGCCCCACCGGTGATGAGGCGGACAGAAGATTCCCGCCTTCGTTGAGAAGGAAACCACATAGTCTGGCCGGGGCAGCCAATGTGCCCGAAAGTGTTCCTTCGCGGCCGATGTACGCCGCACGGGGCGACCTTACGGTCCGCGTATGAGTCTCACCGCAAGCCTCGACGCGTCCACCGTCAGCGCCGCACCGGGCGAGGAGACGGCCGTCCCCCTCCAGGTCCGCAACTCCGGTACGACCGTCGAGGAGTACCGCTTCGAGGTGGTCGGCGCTTGTGCCGCCTGGGCGGCGGTGGAACCGGCCTCCCTGTCCCTGTATCCGGGCGACTCGGCGACGGTCTCACTGATGCTGCGCCCGCCCCGCGACTCGACGGTGCCGGCCGGTGAGACGCCGTTCGGGGTCCGGGTGGTGCCGACCGGTGAGCAGGACGGGACGGTGGTGCCCGAGGGCCGGGTGACCGTGCTGCCGTTCACGGAGACGACGGCCGAACTGGTCCCGCGCAACTCGCACGGCGCGCGCGCCGGACGTCACCAGCTGGCGGTGGACAACCGGGGCAACACCCCGGTGACGGTACGTCTGGGCGCGCAGCCCGGCAGCGAACGGGCGCGGGTGGTGTTCGCCGAGCCGGAGCTGCGGGTGGCACCGGGCAAGGCGGAGTTCGCGACGCTGCGGGTGCGCCCGGTCAAGCGGATGTGGCGCGGTACGCCGGTCACGCATCCCTTCCAGGTGTTCGCCGCGACGCAGGTCGCCGAGGGCCTGGACCCGGTGGAGCCGGTGCTGGTGGACGGCGCGTACGAGCAGGAGCCGCTGCTCCCCCGCTGGCTGCCCCGCGCCCTGATCACGGCGGCCGTGCTGGTGCTCGCGCTGGTCGGCCTCTGGTACGCGCTGCTGCGTCCGGCGGTGAAGTCGGCGGCGCGCGAGGCGATCACGCCGGAGGCGGTACGGTCCGCCGCGGCGGCCGAGAAGAGCAAGGCCCCGGAGCAGGGCGGGCCGGGCGGTTCCGGTGCGGGCGGCGGCGATTCCGCCGGTACGGGGTCGGGCGGCGGCGAGGCGAAGCCCTCGGCCCGGCCGAGCCCTTCGGCGGCGGGCGACGCGGACTCCGACGCGGGGGCGGCGACGCCGACGAGCGCGCAGGTGCGGGTGCAGGACTCGCTGGGCGGCGGCCCGAACAGCGGGACGGCGATCACGGTGCCGGCCGGGAAGGTGTTCCAGCTGACCGACATCGTCGTGCAGAACCCGCAGGGCGACGCCGGAACCCTGGTCGTCTCGGCCGGCCGGGAGACCCGGGTGCTGAGCCTGGGTCTGGAGAACTTCCGTGACTCCGACTACCACTTCGTGACGCCGATCCTGGTCCCTGCGGGCGGCAAGGTCACGATGACGATCGACTGCCGCAAGGTGGGCAAGCCGGTGGGCGCGCAGGCGCCCGCGCGGTGCGCGGAGTCGATGTTCCTCGGCGGCACGATGCGGAACGCCGACGCCGGCTGACGCGGCGTCCGGAGGAGACCCGTCCGCCCGGCGGCGGTCAGGCCGGTGGGGCCTCCTCTTCCTCCTCCGGGTTCTTCTCCTCGGCGCGCTGGACGAAGGAGCCCTGGACGTCGGCGGGCTGCTCGTCCTCGTCCTCGGTGGCGGCGCGCTGGACGGCCGGGGCGGCCGGTGCGGCGGCGGCTGGGGTCGTGGTGGCGGCCGGTGCCGGGTCGGCGAGGACCCGGTCGGCGTTGGCGACCGCCTCGCGCTCGAAGCGGTCGGACGGGTCGCTGACCCGGATGCCGCCGGGCGCCTCGGTCCCCTCGACGGGTCCGCTGCGCTGCTGGATGACATGGGTCAGCTCGTGCGCCAGCGTCGTCCGGCCCCGGGGCGACGACGGGTCGTAGGCGTCGCGCTGGAAGACGACGTCGTTGCCGACGGTGTAGGCGTGCGCGCCGACGCCCTTCGCCGATTCGTGCGCGGCGCCGTCGTTGTGGATGCGTACGTCGGAGAAGTCGGCGCCCATCCGGCTCTCCATGTCCACGCGTGTCTCGGTGTCCAGCGGGGTTCCGCCGCCGGACCCGACGACGTCGTGCACGGGCGAGCGCGGCGCGGCGGCCTCCTCGGCCTCCTCCGGCGCGGCCGACCGGGCGCGCTGGATCACCGGGGCCAGCGCCGCGTTGCCGACCGTGCGCTGGAGGGCGCCCATGCCGGCGGTGCCCACCACATCGGCGCGGCCGGTGGCGGCGGCCCGGAAGAGGTGGTGCGCGTCGGGTCCGGCGTCGCCGGTCTCCGCGCGGGCGGGGCCGGTGGCGGTCGCGTCGTGGAGGTGTCCGGGTGTCGGGCGCTCGTAGGCGTCGCCGGTGTCCCTGGGCGGGGTGTGGTGGTCCCGTTCGTGGTCGTGCTCGTGGTCGTGGTCCTGTGCGTTCACCGTCATCTCCCCTGACCGCACCGGGGCAGGCCCACGCCGCGCGGTCGCGGCTGACCGCCCGCTCCTCTCGGCCTTCCACCCTGGTGGACGCCCCGCTGCCCCGTCCAGCCCGGCTCCGTCCGGCGCGGGGCACGGCCGGATGCCTCTTCGGGCAGCGGGGCGGTACGGACGGGCCTCCGGCGCGGGGTGCGGCGGGGTGTCAGGAGGAGAGCCCGACCCGGACGAGCGCTGCGGCGAGCCGGGGCAGGTCCTCGTCCTCGACGAGGGCGGCGAGCCGGTCCGGGGTGTGCGGCAGCCCGAGTCCTTCGGCGGCGTCCTGGGCGCGCCGGTCGAACGCCGGGCGCAGTTCGGGCCACAGCCCCTGGGCCTCGCGGCTGAAGATGTCGGCGCCCACGGGCCCGATCCGGGGGAACTCGCGCAGCAGTTCGCGCAGTTTCCCCGGGTCTCCCCCGGCGTCCTGGCGCAGCCGGCGCAGGTCGCCGCGGTACCGGTCGAGGACGAGCCGGGCGCCGTCGCCGAGGGCGGTGGCGGTGCTCTCGTCGTAGCGCCGGTAGTGGGCGCGGCCCAGCGCGTCCACCCGGTCCTGCCAGTCGGCGTCCGCCATCGCGCGGGGGGTGCGCATCCCGGCGGCGGAGAGTTCGCGGGCGGCGGCCACCGCGATGTCGGCCTTGATGCGGACCGAGAGGAGCACGCACAGCGTGAGCAGTTGGTACAGCGGCATGGGCGTGTCGCGCAGCCGGATGCCGGCCTCGTCGGCGTACGTCCGGCCGTGCTCGTCCAGCAGGCGGCGCACGGTCGTCGATGCGGACATGTTGGCCTCCGTGGTGGTTCGGTGTTACGGGGTCTGTGCTACGGGGTCGGCGCGTCGAGCAGGGTGCGGGCCCGGCGCAGGGAGCGGGGCCTCGGCGGGTCGTGCCAGGGGTTGCGCGCCAGGAGCGCGTCGGTGTCGCGGAGGGTCCAGCGGCGGGCGCCGAGCGCCGGGTCGTCGAGGTCCTCCCAGCTCAGCGGGGCGGCGACGGGGGCGCCGGGGCGGGCCCGGACGGCGTAGGGCGTGACGGCGGTCTGGGCGTAGGCGTTGCGCTGGACGTCGAGGTAGAGGCGGTCGCCGCGTTCCTTCTTGCGGGCCTCGGTGGTGAAGCGGTCGGGGCGGCGGGCGACGAGCGCGTCGGCGGCGGCGCGGGCGAAGGCGCGTACGGCGTCGAAGGATTCCCGGCGGTCGAGGGCGACCACGACGTGCAGGCCGCGGGAGCCGGTGGTCATGACGAGGGACGGCAGTTCCAGCTCGTCCAGGAGTCCGTGCAGGGCGTGGGCGGCTTCGCGGACCGGGGCGAAGTCGTCGCCGGGCGGGTCGAGGTCGAACACCAGGCGGTCCGGGTGGTGGGGGCGGTCGGCGCGGGAGAGGAAGCGATGCGGGGTGATGGTGGCCTGTCCGGCGAGGTAAACGAGCGTCGCGGTGTCGTCGGCGACGGGGTAGCTGACGGTGCCGCCCTCCTTGGGGAGTTCGACGCGGCGGACCCAGTCGGGGAAGTGGTCGGGGACGTCCTTCTGCATGAAGCCGTGGCCGCCGATCCCGTCGGGGAAGCGTTCCAGCATGAGGGGGCGGTCGCGGAGCTGGGGCAGCATCCTGCGGGCCATGGTGCGGTAGTACCCGGCGAGGTCGGCCTTCGTGATGCCGTCGTCCGGGAAGAGGACCTTGTCCGGGCGGCTGATCGCGGGGATCTTCCGTGCCGTCACGGCCGTTCACCGGCTCCGGGCCGCGCGCAGTCCCAGGGCCGTGGCGCCGGAGACGGCTCCGGCCGCCAGGGCCGCGGCGAGGGCGGGGTGGCGGGAGGCCCACAGTTGCGGGTCGTGGCGGTGGGACTCCCGGTCGAAGGTGCCGTGCGCCCCGTGGTCGGTGGTGTCGTCCACCGGGTGCCACAGGTTGTGGTCGGGGTTGTCGCCTTCCTCGTCGGTCTGCTGGGAGTCGAAGCCGGTACGGGCGAGGTAGCGGTCGAGGAGCCCGGCGGCGAACTTGTTGGCGACCAGGGTGGCGACGGTGCTGGAGCCCACGTAGTACTGCTTGCGGCCGGGGTGGTCGGCGGCGTGCAGGACGGCGTCGGCGGCGACCTCCGGCTGGTAGATCGGGGGGACGGGCTGCGGCCTGCCGCGCATCCGGGACAGGACCCAGGAGAACTGCGGGGTGTTGACGGCCGGCATCTGCACCACGGTGACGCGGACGTTGCTGCCCTCGTGCATGAGTTCGGTGCGCAGCGAGGAGGTGAAGCCGTTGATGGCGTGCTTGGCGCCGCAGTAAGCGGACTGGAGCGGGATGGACCGCTCGCCGAGCGCCGAGCCGACCTGGACGATGGTCCCGGCGTCGCGCGGCCGCATGTGGGCGAGCGCGGCGCGGGTGCCGTTGACGAACCCGAGATAGGTGACCCGGGTGACCCGTTCGTACTCCTCGGGCTCGATCTCGGTGAAGGGGGCGAAGACGGAGGCGAAGCCGACGTTGACCCAGACGTCGATCCGGCCGAAGGCCTGTACGGCCTCGTTCGCCGCGGCTTCGACCGCGCGGTGGTCGGCCGCGTCGACGGGGACGGCCAGCGCGCGCCCGCCGGCCTCCTCCACCTCGCGGGCGGCCGCGTCGAGACCGGCCCGTCCTCGGGCGAGCAGGGCCACATCGGCCCCGCGCGCCCCGAAGGCGCGGGCCACCGCCCGGCCGATGCCTGCGCTCGCTCCTGTGATGACGACGCTCTGGCTCACGATGTCTCTCCTTCGGTGGGGGCCGGTGCGGCGAGTCGGACGGAGGTTTCGAGCATCAGCGCGTGGACGAATGCCTGGGGGAGGTTGCCGCGCAACTGGCGCCGGCCGATGTCGTACTCCTCGGTGAACAGGCCGGGCGGCCCGCAGGCCGCCCGGTTGCGTTCGAACCAGCGCACCGCCTCCCGCTCGTTGCCCTGCTGGTGCTCGGCCAGGGCCATGAGGTGGCCGCAGAGCAGGAACGCGCCCTCGGCCTCGGCCAGCGGCCGTTCGTCGTGCCGGAAGCGGTACGCGTAGTAGTCGTGGGTCAGCTCGGCCCGGTAGGCGTCGAGCGTGCGGACGGTTCGCGGGTCGCGGGCGCCGATGCCGCCCCGGACGGCGGGCAGCAGCAGGGCGGCGTCGAGCCCGGGGTCGTCGGGGGCGCGCTGCCAGCGGCCGGTGGGATGGGTGCTGGTGGCGGCGGTCCGGGCGGTCAGGGTGTCCGCGAGTCCGGCCCAGGAGGCGGCCTGCGGGCCCCTCACGGTCGTGGCGAGGGCGCGCAGTCCGGCCGCGCAGATGAGGCGGCTGTGGGTCCAGGCCCGGTCGTCCAGCTCCCAGATGCCGGCGTCGGGCTCCTGGTGTCGGGCCTCGACGGCGGCCACGGCGATGTCGGCGGCGCGCCGGCCGTCCGGTCCGAGCCGGCCGGCCCGTGCGGCGGCGGCGAACAGGAGCAGGGCCTCGCCGAACGCGTCGAGCTGGAACTGCCGGTTGACGTGGTTGCCGATCCGGTGGCCGCCGCCCGGATAGCCGGGGAGGGGCAGCGTCTCCTGGTCGGGCACGGGTGCGCCGGTGACGGTGTAGGCGGGGGCGAGGCGGGGGCCGTCCTCGTGGAGGCGGGCGGCGACGAAGCGTACGGCGTCGTCGAGCAGCCGGTGTGCGCCGGCCGCGGCGGCGGCCTGTCCGGCGTAGCACTGGTCGCGCATCCACACGTAGCGGTAGTCGTAGTTGCGGCCGGCCTCGGCGCGTTCGGGGAGGCTGGTGGTGGCCGCGGCGACCATGCCCCCGGAGGCGCCGGTGAGCCCGCGCAGCACGGTGTGGGCGTGGCGGGTGTCGTCGGGGGCGAGGCAGTCGGGCAGCGGCTGGGCGGCGCGGGCCCAGGCGTCACGGGTGGCGTGCCAGACCCGGTCGGCGTCCACGGGCTCCTCGCCGGGCCGGTCCGCGGAGAGTTCGAGGACCAGGTCGTGGTGGCGGCCCGCCGGTACGGTCAGCTCCGCCGCCAGCCCCGTGGTGTGGCGGCCGTCGCTTCCGGGGCGGGCGTCGGTGGCGCCGGTCCAGCGCCAGTGGAGGGGGCCGGTGCGGCCGCTCCAGACGCCGGGCCGCTCGTGCCGTACGCCGCGCGGCGGGTGGGCGCCGTACTCCGCGTACGGTTCCAGGGTCACGGTCACCCGCGCGTCGCCCTCCACCGCGTGGACGCGGCGCAGCAGGACGGCGCGGCGCGGGTCGCCGGGGAAGGCCAGCGCCTCGTGGCACTCGACGACGCCGTGCGCGGTGACCCAGTGGTTGCGCCAGATCAGGGTGCCCGGTTCGTAGGAGCCGCCCCAGACGAAGCGGGCGCGCGGGGTGACGGTGTAGTGGCCGCGGCCTCCGATGAGGGCGGCGAAGACCGCGCCGGAGTCCCAGCGCGGGGCGCACAGCCAGGCGATGTCGCCCTGGGGGCCGATGAGCGCGCCGCGCTCCCCGTCGGCGATCAGGGCGTACTCGCGCAGTACGTGGGGCGGCGGGTTGTGGTGCGGGGCGTGCGGGCGGGTCATGCGCCTCCTCGTGCGGTCCGGCCGGTCACCGGACGCGGTAGCGTTCCGCGGTCTCGGTGCGGGGTTCCAGTCCGTGGCCGGGTGCGCCGGAGGTGCCGGGGCGGACGGTGCCGCCGGCCGGGTCGAGCGCGCCGTCGAAGAACATGTCCTCGATGCGGACGTGGTCGTGGAACCACTCCAGATGGCGGAGGTTGGGGACGGCCGCGGCGGCGTGGGCGTGGACGTGCGGTGCGCAGTGCCCGGAGATGTCGAGTCCGGCGGCCTCCGCGAGGGCGGCGGCGCGCAGCCAGCCGGTGATGCCGCCGCAGCGGGTGGCGTCGGCCTGGAGGCAGTCCACGGCGCCGGCGGTGACCAGGTGCCAGAAGTGGGGCAGGGCGTAGCCGTATTCGCCGGCGGCGACATCGGCCGTGGTGGCGGCCCCGATCCGGGCGAGCCCGGTGGGGTCGTCGGAGGAGACGGGTTCCTCGTACCAGGTGACGCCGTACTCCTCGAAGGCCCGCGCCACGCGGATGGCCTGTTTGCGGGTGTAGGCGCCGTTGGCGTCCACGTACAGCTCGGCGGTGTCGCCGATGCTGCGGCGGGCGGCGGCGATCCGGTGCAGGTCGCGGCGCTCCTCGCGGCCCCACGACTCGCCGATCTTGATCTTGACGCGCGGGATTCCCCGGGTCTGTGCCCAGTCGCGCAGTTGCCGGTCCTGCCGTGCGTCGTCGTACGGGGTGAAGCCGCCGCTGCCGTAGACGGGGACCTCGGGGACGGTGGCGCCGAGGAGCCGGGTCAGCGGCAGGTCCAGGAGGCGGGCCTTGAGGTCCCAGAGGGCGATGTCGACGGCGGACAGCGCCTGGGCGACGAGGCCGGGGCGGCCGGCGTTGCGGACGGCCCGGCTCATGGCCTCGTTGGCGGCGGGGACGTCCCAGGCGCTGCGGCCCGTGACGATGCCGGCGAGGAGCTGGTCGACGGCCGCGGCGGTGGCGGGCGCCCCGTAGGTGTAGCCGAGGCCGTGCGTCCGGCCGGAGCCCACCGTGACCAGGATCAGGGTGGTTTCGTCCCAGGCCAGGGTGCCGTCGCCCTCCGGGGCGTCGGTGGGCACGGTGTACACGGCGGTCTCGACCCGGTCGACCAGGGGGGCGTCCGCACCGCCGGGGCGCGGGGTCACTTGCCCGAACGCCCTTCGTGGTGGCCGGGCAGGATCTCCTGGACCTTGGCCTTGAAGCCCTGGCGCACCATGGCGGCGCGGTCGCTGTCGCCCTTGAGGATCGCGGTGGCGGCCGCCTCGATCTGGTCGAGGCTCGCGTGCGGCGGGATGGGCGGGACCGCGGGGTCGGTGCGGAAGTCGATGACGAACGGCCGGTCGCAGGCCAGGGCGCGGTGCCAGGCGTCCTCGACCTGCTCCGGCTTCTCGACACGCTGCCCGTCCAGGCCGACGGAGCGGGCGAAGTCGGCGTAGCGGACGTCGGGCAGCGACTGGGAGGGCAGGAACTGCGGGGCGCCGGACATGGCGCGCATCTCCCAGGTGACCTGGTTGAGGTCCTCGTTGTTGAGGACGGCGACGACGAGGCGCGGGTCCTTCCACTCCTGCCAGTACTTGGCGATGGTGATCAGCTCGGCCATGCCGTTCATCTGCATCGCGCCGTCCCCGACCAGTGCGATGGCGGGCCGGTCGGGGTGGGCGAACTTGGCGCCGATGACGTAGGGCACGCCGGGGCCCATGGTGGCGAGCGTGCCGGAGAGGGAGCCGCGCATGGAGCCCCGGAAGCGGAGGTGGCGGGCGTACCAGTTGGCTGCGGAGCCGGAGTCGGCGGCCACGACGGCGTTGTCCGGGAGGAGGGCGTCGAGCGCGTGGACGACGTACTCGGGGTTGGCGGGGTCGGCTTCGACGGCGGCGCGGCGGCGCATGACCTCCCACCACTTGGCGGTGTCCTTCTCGATCTTCTTGCGCCAGGAGCCGTGCTTCTTGCGCTTGAGGCGCGGGAGCAGGGCGTCGAGCGTGGCGCGGGCGTCGCCGATGAGGTTGACCTCGAACGGGTAGCGCAGTCCGATCATGAAGGGGTCGATGTCGATCTGTACCGCGCGGGCCTGGTCGAGTTCGGGCAGGAACTGGGTGTACGGGAAACTGGAGCCGATCACGAGCAGGGTGTCGCAGCCCTGCATCAGTTCGTAGCTGGGGCGGGTGCCGAGGAGTCCGATGGAGCCGGTCACGTACGGCAGGTCGTCGGGCAGGACGTCCTTGCCGAGCAGTGCCTTGGCGACGCCCGCGCCCAGCACCTCGGCCAGCCGCTCGACCTCGGCGCGTGCGCCCCGCGCGCCCTGCCCGATCAGGATGGCCACCTTCTCGCCGGCGTTCAGCACGTCGGCGGCGCGGGCGATGTCGTCCTCGGCGGGGACGGGCGCGTAGCTGCTCGCACCGAGGCTGGAGGGCACCATCTTGAACGCGTGGGTGGGCGGCGAGTAGTCCAGTTCCTGGACGTCGGCCGGGACGATGACCGCGGTCACGGTGCGCTTGGCGTACGCGGTGCGCATGGCGCGGTCGATGACGTTGGGCAGCTGTTCGGGGACGGTGACCATTTCGCAGAACTCGGACGCGACGTCCTTGTAGAGGCTCAGCAGGTCCACTTCCTGCTGGTAGGAGCCGCCCATGGCGCTGCGGTTGGTCTGGCCGACGATCGCGACGACGGGGACGTGGTCGAGTTTGGCGTCGTACAGGCCGTTGAGGAGGTGGATCGCGCCGGGGCCGGAGGTGGCGGCGCAGACGCCGGCCCTGCCGGAGAACTTGGCGTAGCCGACGGCTTCGAACGCGGCCATCTCCTCGTGCCGGGCCTGGATGAACTTCGGCTTGTTCTCCGCCCGCCCCCAGGCGGCGAGCAATCCGTTGATCCCGTCGCCGGCGTAGGCGAAGACGTGGTCGACGTCCCACTCGCGCAGGCGCTGCAGGATGTAGTCGGAGACCTTGGTCGCCATGTTCTCTTCTCCTATCGGTGGTGCGTCGTGCTGCGGTTGCGGCGCAGTGCGGTGTACGCGGCCGTGCCGAGCGCGGTGAGTACGGCGGCCGTGACCAGCCGGCTCGCGGCCGGGTCCGGGCGGGCGGGCCGGGCGGTGGCCTTCTCGGGGTGGTCGGCCGGCAGCGGTCCGTCGAGGGCGAGCGCGAGCGCTTCGGCCAGGTGCATGGCGCGGCGGCCGGTGGCGCCCTGTTCGATCTGGGTACGGCAGCTGAATCCGTCGGCGACGACCAGGGCGTCGGGCGCTGCGCCCCGGACGGCGGGCAGGACGCCCTGCTCGCCGATCCGCATGGACAGGTCGTAGTGGCCGTGTTCGAAGCCGAAGTTGCCTGCAAGTCCGCAGCAGCCCTCGTCCAGCACGTCGGCGTCCAGTCCGGCCCGGCGCATGAGTTCGCGGTCGGCGTCGAACTTGGTGACGGCGTGCTGGTGGCAGTGGGTCTGTACGGTGGCCTGCCGGGTCAGGACGGGCGGCCGCCAGTCCTCGGGGGCGTCGTTGACGAGGAGTTCGGCGAAGGTGCGGAACTGCCCGGCGAGGCGCTGGATGTCCTGGTCGTGCGGCATCAGTTCGGGTGCGTCGGAGCGGAAGACGGCGGTGCAGGACGGTTCCAGGCCGACGATGGGGGTGCCGGCCTCCAGCCAGGGGCGCAGCACGTCGGCGGTCCGGCGCAGCACCTTCTTGGCGGTGGCGGGCTGGCCGGTGGAGATCCAGGTGAGCCCGCAGCACACGGCGCGCTCGGGGACGGCGACCCGGAAGCCGGCGTCCTCCAGGACGCGGACGGCCGCGCGGGCGATGCCGGGGTGGAAGGAGCTGGTGAAGGTGTCCGGCCACAGCACCACGGTCCGGGGGTCGGCCGGGTCGGGTTCCGGGGTGCCGCGGGCCCGCCACCACTGGACGAACGACTCCTCGGCGAAGGCGGGTGGCTGCCGTTCGGCGGCGATTCCGGCGAGGCGCTTGGCGACGCGCCGGAGGCCGGGGGCGTCGAGCGCCGCGTTGACCAGGCGCGGGGCGAGGCGGGAGAGCCGCGCCCAGAGGGGGAGCCAGCCCAGCGAGTAGTGCGCGGTGGGCCGCAGCCGCCCCGCGTAGTGGTGGGCCAGGAACTCGGACTTGTACGTGGCCATGTCCACGCCCACCGGGCAGTCGGACTTGCAGCCCTTGCAGGCGAGGCAGAGGTCGAGCGCGTCGCGGACCTCGGTGGAGCGCCAGCCGTCGGTGACGGGGGTGTCGCGGTGGCCGCCGAGCATTTCGAAGAGCAGCCGGGCCCGGCCGCGGGTGGAGTGTTCCTCCTCGCCGGTCGCCCGGTAGGAGGGGCACATCACGCCGCCGCTGTGGGAGCGGCAGTTGCCGATGCCGACGCAGCGCATCACGGCCCGGTTGAAGGAGCCCTCGTCGTGCGGGTAGTGGAAGTGGGTCGCGTCGTTCGCGGGCCGCCAGTGCGGGCCGAGCCGCAGATTCTCGTCGGTGCGGTACGGGGCGACGACCTTCCCGGGGTTCATCCGGTTGTCCGGGTCGAGGAGCGCCTTGACCTCGCCGAATGCGGCGACGAGCCGTTCCCCGTACATGCGGGGCAGCAGTTCGCCGCGCGACTGCCCGTCCCCGTGCTCGCCGGAGAGCGAGCCGCCGTAGGAGGCGACGAGGTCGGCGGCCCGGAACAGGAACCGCCGGAAGGAGTCGACGCCGTCGGCGGTCTTGAGGGCGAAGGGGATGCGGGTGTGCACGCAGCCCTGTCCGAAGTGGCCGTAGAGGGAAGGGTGGTCGTAGTCGAACTCGGCGAAGAGCTTCTTCAGGTCGCGCAGGTAGTCGCCGAGCCGGTCGGGCGGTACGGCGGAGTCCTCCCAGCCCTCCCAGGTCTCCCGTCCGTCCGGTGGCCGGGCGGTGACGCCGAGCCCGGCCTCGCGCGCCTTGAGCATCCGGCGTTCGCGCGGCGGGTCGTCGGAGAAGGTCACGGTGGGGTCGTCCTCGTCGCGGCCGAGCGCCTTCAGCAGGTCGCGCGCCTGCCGGTCGACGTCCTGCTGGGTGTCGCCGCTGAACTGGAGGAGCAGCCAGCTGTCGCCCTCCGGGAAGGTGGCCAGCGACGCCACGTGGCTGTCCTCCTCGCGCATGAGCTGTGCCATCCGGCCGTCCAGTGCCTCCAGTTGGGTCGGCGCACTGTGTGCCAGCAGGCGGGGGACGTCGTCGGCGGCCGCGCAGATGTCGGGGTAGCCGAGGACGAGCATCGCCTCGTGGGGCGGTACGGGCACCAGGTCGAGTTCGGCGCGCAGCACGGTGACGAGGGTGCCCTCGCTGCCGACGAGGGCGCGGGCCAGGTCGAAGCCCTTCTCGGGCAGCAGCGAGTCGAGGTTGTAGCCGGAGACCCGGCGCGGGATGGCGGGGAAGCCCTGACGGACGTCGGCCAGGTGGGCGTCGATGACGCGGCGCAGCCCCTGGTAGATCTCGGCGCGGCGGCCGCCCCGCTCGACGATCCGGGCGTACTCCTCGTCGCTGGTGGGGCCGACCCAGCAGCGCAGCCCGTCGTAGGTGAGGATCTCCAGCCGGCGCACGTTGTCGACGGTTTTGCCGTACGCCTGCGCGGACGCGCCGCAGGAGTTGTTGCCGATCATTCCACCGAGGGAGCAGTGGCTGTGCGTGGAGGGTTTGGGGCCGAACCGCAGGCCCCGGTCCGCCAGCCGGCGGTTGAGTTCGTCGAGCACGATGCCGGGCTCCACCACGCAGGTGCGTGCGGACGCGTCGACGGACTCCAGCCGGTGGCAGTACTTCGTCCAGTCGATGACCACGGCGGCGTTGGTGCACTGTCCGGCGAGGCTGGTGCCGCCGCCGCGTGAGAGCACGGGTACGCCGTGCCGGGCGCAGACGGCGACCGCTTCGGCTCCCGCGTCGACGGTGCGGGGGACGACGACGCCGAGGGGGACCTGGCGGTAGTTGGAGCCGTCGGTCGCGTAGGCGCCCCGGCTGCCGGCGTCGAAGCGGACCTCGCCGTCGACGCGCCGGTCCAGTTCGCGGCGGAGGGACCGGAGGTCGGGCGCCGCTTCCGTGCTCCTGCCGCGCTGCCCGTCCGCCGGGGCGTTCCCTCCCGTGGTCATCCGGTTCCTCCTCGTCCATGGGCCCCGGGCCCGGCCGGCCAGAGGGCTCGCAGGAACCCCGGTACCCGAAGTCGGCGGGTTCACGTGCGGACATCGCGGCGGCTGCCCCGATCAGCCCTGCGGAACCGGTCGGGCGGCGGTACGGGCGGTGCGGGGCGTCACCCGACCGCCCGGTCCGGTGGGCGCCGCCGCCGGGGCGGTGCCATGTTTCGGACGTGGCCCCTCCGGCAACCCGGATGGACACCCCCGAGGGCCGAGGACGAGAGCGAGGAGGACTGCGTCATGCCGGCAGGATCGAGCCCCAAGCGTGAGCGCCAGTACGAGCACGTGAAGGAGAGCGCGGAGAAGCGCGGCACCTCCGAGAAGCGCGCCAAGGAGATCGCCGCCCGCACCGTGAACAAGGAGCGCGCCCGTTCCGGTGAGTCGAAGACGGCGAGCAGGACGTCGACGCGCGACCCCAAGTCCGCCTCCCAGCGCGGCGGTGAGCGCTCGCACAAGGGCGCGCAGGGTCGCACGAAGGACCAGCTGTACGAAGAGGCGAAGAAGAAGAACATCGAGGGCCGCTCCACGATGAACAAGGAGCAGCTCCTCAAGGCCGTCAGCCGCTGAACGAGCGGGCGTGGCCGGAGAACACCTCTGTGCGCGGGCCTCACGGCCCGCGCACAGAGGTTTCGGCGCATGGGAGGGAGACCGCGGATGGACAACGGACGTGTGGGCGTGGGCGGGAACGGCGCCCGCGAGGGGCGCGACGAGACGACCGAGGAGAGGGCGGACCGGCGCTGGACGGAGCTGCTCCAGGAGCTGCGGGTGGCCCAGACGGGTGTGCAGATCCTCTTCGGCTTCCTGCTGGCCGTGGTGTTCCAGCCCCGCTTCACGACGCTGCCGGAGGCGGACCGGACGATCTATGTCGTGACCGTGCTCCTGGGTTCGGCGACGGCCGCCGCGCTGATCGGGCCGGTCTGCTTCCACCGGCTGCTCACCGGTCGCCATCTGAAGCCGGAGACCGTGGTGTGGGCGTCGCGGCTCACCCTGCTCGGGCTGGTGCTGCTGTTCTGCACGATGTGCTCGGCGCTGCTGCTGATCATGCGCGTGGCGCTGCACAACCAGCTGGCGCTGTGGCTGGTGGGCGGGATGGCGCTGTGGTCGTTCGTCTGCTGGTTCGTGTTTCCCGCCTGGGCGCTGGCCAGGTCGGCCAACGGGCGTTCCGCCGCCGACTCCGCCTCCGCCTCTGATTCCGCCTCTGATTCCGTCTCTGATTCCGTCTCTGATTCCGTCTCCGATTCCGGAGACGGGAAGTGACCAGGCGTCACATGGCGCGCAGGGCCGGCAGCAGTTTCTCCCGCGCCCAGTCGATGAACGGCTTCTGGTGGTCGCCGCCGATCTGGACGAGGGCGACCTCGGTGAACCCCGCGTCGACGAAGGGGCGGACCGCTTCGACGAACTGTCCCACGTCGTCGCCGCAGGGCACCGCGTGCGCGATGTCGTCGGGCCGGACGTACTGGGTGGCCTGCTCGAAGGCGGAGGGGCCGGGCAGCTCGGAGTTGACCTTCCAGCCGCCGACGCACCAGCGGAACTGGTCGTGGGCGCGTTCCACCGCCGCGTCGCGGTCGGTGTCGTAGCAGACGGGGATCTGTCCCACGCGGGGCTTTCCGCCGCCGCCGTGCCGGTCGAAGTCGGTGAGCAGCTCCTCCTTGGGTTCGGTGGCGATGACGAGGTCCGCCAGCCGGCCGGCGATCTCGCAGGAGCGGTCGCCCGAGACGGCGACCCCGAGCGGGACGGCCACGTCGGGCAGGTCCCACAGCTTGGCGTTCTCCACATCGAAGTGGGCGCCGTGGTGGTTGACGTAGCCGCCGGACAGGAGCGCCTTGATGATCTCGACCGCCTCTTCGAGCTTGTCCAGGCGCACCCGGGCGTCCGGCCGGCCGCCGCCCACCACGTGTTCGTTCAGGCTCTCGCCGGACCCGAGCCCGAGCCGGAAGCGCCCTTCGGAGAGCAGTTGCAGCGTCGCGGCCTTCTGCGCCACGACGGCGGGGTGGTAGCGGGTCGTCGGACAGGTCACGTACGTCATCAGCGGGATGCGCGTCGTGGCCTGCGCGGCGGCCCCGAGCACGCTCCAGGCGTACGGGGCGTGGCCCTGGGAGGCGAGCCAGGGGAAGTAGTGGTCGGAGGTCACGGAGAAGTCGAAGCCCGCCTCCTCGGCCGCCACCACGTCGGCGACCAGGGCGCGCGGCCCCGACTGCTCGGTCATCATCGTGTATCCGAATTGCACCATATGGGATGGGTTACCGATCCCCGGCGGACGAAACGTGGTGCCAGGGCGCGAAAGGCGCCCTAGGACCGCATCCGCGTGAGGACGCTGGTGTCGAGGCGGCCCAGCAGGGCGGCGGGGGTGTCGTGGATCTCGACGGCGCCGGCCGCCTCCAGGTCCGCCGCGGGAATGCCGCCCGAGAGCAGGCCGATGGCGGGCACCGAGGCCCTGGTCGCGGCCTTCATGTCCCAGACGGAGTCCCCGATGTACACGGCCTCCTCGCCGGCGGCCCCGGCGATGTCCAGGGCGTGGCGGATCGGGTCCGGGGCGGGCTTGCCCGTGTCCACGTCGTCGGAGGCGGCCGTGCCGGAGATGACGTCGTCGGCGTCGAGGGCGCGCCGCAGGGCCGCGAGCTCGGGCCCGGACGCGGAGGTGGCCAGGACGATGGTCCAGCCCTGGCCGGCCAGGGCGCGCAGCAGGTCGACGGCGCCTTCGACGGGGGCCAGGCGTTCGAAGTGGGTGGCGTACAGCGTGGAGTGCCGGGCTGCGATGTCCGCGTCCTGGCCCCGGTCGCGGCCCGGTCCCAGCAGATGGGCGACGAGGTCCTCGGAGCCGAGGCCGATGGCCCGGTGGATCGCGGGCATCGCCACGGTGTGCCCGGTCTGCCGGAACGCCTCCCACCACGCGGTGACGTGCAGGTAGTTGGTGTCCACGAGGGTGCCGTCCACGTCGAACAGCGCGGCGCGCGTCATGGGGTTCCCTTCCCGCCGGCGTGCCCCGCCGGTGTCACAGATCGATGTCCTCGGAGGCGCACACGCGGGCGCCCATGTTGCGTTCGGTCATCCGCAGGGCCGCGTCGGCCAGGTCGGCGTGGATGTGGGCGACGCCGTCCTCGGGGATGGTCAGGTCCAGGTGGCGGATGTGCGCGTCCAGCGCGGAGTAGAGGATGCACTGCTCGGTCACCTGGCCGGTCAGCACGAGATGCCCGGCGTCCAGCTGGTGGAGCAGGTAGGGCAGGGGCGTCTCGTAGAAGATGGAGTGCCGGGCCTTGACGACGAAGAGCGCGTTCTCGTCGGGCAGCAGCGGTTCGACGAGGTCGGGGCGGGCGCCCGCCAGGGCCGCCTCGACGATCTCCCCGTGGTGCGAGCGCCAGTCGCCGAAGTTGTCGTTGGCGTAGATCACGAGCGTGCCGCTGTCCCGTGCCGCCTTCAGCATGTCCGCGATGACGGGCACGGCCCGCTCGGCGGACGGCAGCAGGAGTTCGGCGTCCTCGTGGTCGTACGGGTTGATCATGTCGATGACGATGAGCGCCTTGCGGGACATGGTTGCCATGGTGGCACCGCCCGCCCGACCCGGCGAACGCGCCGGCGAAGGGCGCGTACGCCCCGGCGCCCTCCCTCAGCTCCACCGGCTGCCGGCCAGCGGCGCGGTGGCCTCGCCCTCGCCCCGTACGACGCCGCGCAGGAAGGCCGCCAGCGCCTCGGACGCCGAGTGGCGCGGCCGCCAGCCCAGCTCCTCGTGCGCCCGGGCACAGTCCATGACCGGCAGGCGCAGCACCGCGTCGAAGAGGTGCGGCGAGGCCGGGACCGCCCGTGCGTGCCAGGCGGTCGCCAGCGCGCCGCGTATCAGCGGGACGGGTGCGCGCACCACTCGCGCGTCGAGGAGTTCGCCGAGCGCACGGGCGTCGGTGACGGTGTCGGCGGCCAGGTTGAAGGGGCCGCGCACCTCGCCGAGGACGGCCAGCCGGTACGCCTCGGCCGCGTCGTCGGTGTGCAGCACCTGGAACCGCAGCCCGTCGAGGTCGGGGACGAAGGGCAGCAGGTCGGGGCGGAGCAGTACGCCGGGGAGGTACTTGCCGCCGAAGATGCGGCGCTGTTCGGGTGCGGCGGTCTCCTTGAACAGGAAGCCGGGCCGCATCCGCACCACCCGGATCTGCGGATGGCGCAGCTCGAAGGTGTCCAGGACGCGTTCCAGGTAGGCCTTCTCCCGGCAGTACGCGGCGTCGGGCCAGCCGTGGGTCGGCCATCCCTCGTCGACTCCGGGCTCCCGCTTGGGGCCCGGCGAGTACGCGCCCACGGAGGAGGCGTGAACCAGGGCGGGGACGCCGGCCGTGCGCACGGCGTCGATGACCCGCAGGGTGCCCTCGACGTTGCTGCGCCAGGTGACGACGGGGTCGTGGGTGGGCTGGAAGCGCCAGGCCAGGTGGACGACGGCGTCGGCGCCGGTGAACAGGGAGCCGAGTCTGTGGGTGCTGTCGGGGCGGGAGAGGTCCACCCGGCCCCACTCGACGCCGGGGAGGGTGAGGTCGGGCAGCCGCCGGGCCAGTCCGAGGACCGAGCCGATGTCCGGGTCCTGTGCCAGGGCGCGGACGAGGCTGGTGCCGACGTTGCCGGTCGCGCCCGTGACGACGACGCGCGGCCGTTGCGATGCGTTCACGGTGACTCCTTCCGTCGCGCCGCGGTTGCCGGGCCCGGCGCGGTGTGCGCCGGGGTCAGGGCCGCAGGAGCGTCTTGACCATGCCGTCGGCCTTCGCCTGGAACGTCTCGTACGCCTTCGGCGCGTCCTCCAGCGGCAGATGGTGGGTGGCGAAGCCGTCGACGCCCAGCGGGTCGTCGTCCCCGAGCAGGGGGAGGATGTCGGGCACCCAGCGCTTCACGTTCGCCTGTCCCATGCGCAACTGGATCTGCTTGTCGAACAGGGTGAGCAGGGGCAGCGGGTCGGCGGCGCCGCCGTACACGCCGGAGACGGAGATGGTGCCGCCCCTGCGCACCGCGTCGATCGCGGTGAGGAGGGCGGAGAGGCGGTCGATGCCCGCGTGTTCCATGAGTTTGCGGGCCGCCGCGTCGGGGAGCAGCCCGGTCGCCCACTGGCCGGCCTTGCCGATCGGCGTGCCGGTGGTGTGCGCCTCCATGCCGACGGCGTCGATGACCGCGTCGGTGCCGCGTCCGCCGGTGAGGTCCCGGACGGCCTGCGGCAGGTCCTTGCCGTAGCGGCCGAGGTCGAGGACCTGGACGCCGCGCGCGGCGGAGCGGGCGAGGCGTTCGTGGACGAGGTCCACGCCGATGACCAGGCCGGCGCCTCGGTGGAGGGCGATGCGGGCCGCCATGTCGCCGATGGGGCCGAGTCCGAGGACGGTGACGCTGCCGCCGGGCGGGATCGCGGCGTACTCGACGGCCTGCCAGGCGGTGGGCAGCACGTCCGACAGATAGACGAAGCGGTCGTCGGGTGGCCCTTCGGGCACCTTGACGGGCAGGGTGTTGCCGAAGGGTACGCGCAGCAGTTCGGCCTGTCCGCCGGGCACCTGCCCGTACAGCTTGGTGTAGCCGAAGAGCGCGGCGCCTGTGCCGTACGCCCGGACCTGGGTGGTTTCGCACTGGGAGTGCAGGCCCTGGGCGCACATGAAGCAGGTGCCGCAGGAGACGTTGAACGGGATGACGACGCGGTCGCCGCGTGCCACGGCGGTCACGTCCGGTCCGGTGACCTCGACGACGCCCATCGCCTCGTGGCCCAGGATGTCGCCGGGGTCGAGGTAGGGCCCGAGGACTTCGTACAGGTGGAGGTCCGATCCGCAGATGCCCGTGGAGGTGACCCGGATGATGATGTCGGTCGGGTCCTGGATGACCGGGTCGGGAACGGTCTCGACGCGGACGTCGCGCTTCGCCTGCCAGGTCAGTGCACGCATGAGTGGTCTCCTCGCTGTCGGGTGAGGGGGTCGGCCGGCGTTCGGGGCGCCGGTTCAGTGGCGGGCCGTGCGCCGGGCCGCCTTCGCCTCGGCCCGGGCGATCCGTCCGGCGGTCTCGCGCCGGCGTCCCTCCGCCTTCAGGGCCTCGTCGCCCAGGGCCGCGCCGTCCGATCTGAGTTTCGCCCCCGTCGCCCTCATGGCCAGGGCGCGGACGATTTCGGCATGCCGTCCCATGTCTGCTCGGTTCCTCCCGGTCGTCGTGCGGGCGGGCCCGCCCGGTCTTCCGAGGGCCGGGTTCCCGCAGAACGCGGGTTCAACCGGAATGCCCGGTTCGGCCCCGGGGCGCGGGGCCGGCCGTCCGGAAGCGGTCCGGCCGTTCCCGCATGGCCGCGACCGGTGCGGGTACTCGGCCACCAGGCTCCCGGCGTACGCGGGAGCAGGCGCTGCCGGTTGGGACCACAGCCGCAGCGCCGTCCAGCGGACTCCGAGTCGCGCGCCGCTCCGGGGGCGCCCAGGATCGACAAGGGCGCGCCCGGCCCGTCCCGTCCCCGGCCGCCTCGCCACCGCGCGCACCTCCCGCCCCCGTTCCACGGATGTTCTACGGAGACCTCATGGCCGACAGCACCCTGCCCCTGCTGCTGGAGGGCTACGCGTGGCTGCCCGACCGCAGGCGGCGCGGCGGGGGCGCGCCGGTCCGCACCCGGCTGCTCGGCAGGCGGGTGATCGCGCTGCACGGCCCGGCGGCCGTGCGCTTCTTCTACGACGAGAAGCACATCCGCCGCCACGGGGCGCTGCCCGAGCCGGTCATCGACACCCTGTTCGGGCAGGGCGCGGTGCACACGCTGGACGGTGAGCCGCACCGGGTCCGCAAGGGCATGTTCGTCCGGCTGCTGAGCGACCCGGCGGCCGTGCGGGCCCTGACCGACCACGTCGGCCTGGAGTGGCGGCGGGCCGCCGCCGGCTGGGCGGGCCGGGGCCGGGTGGTGCTGTTCGACGAGGTGGCCGGGGTGCTCACGCGCGCCGTGCACGCCTGGGCCGGGGTGCCGCTGCCGGAGGCCGGGGCGGACGGCGTGGCGCGCGATCTGGTGGCCATGGTGGACGGGTTCGCGAGCGCCGGGCCCCGCCGGCTGCGTGCCCGGCGGGCCCGGTGCCGCCAGGAGAGGCGGGTGGCCCGGCTGGTCGAGGCGGAACGCGCCGACGCGGCGGCCCCAGCGGTCGGCGCCGGGCACGCGGTCCGCGCCTCGCACTCCGGCGACGGCCGGCCCGCGGGCGACGGCGAGCGCGGTACCCCGTTCCACACCGTCGTCCACCACCGCGACGCCGGCGGCGCGCTCCTCGATGCCCGGACGGCGGCCGTCGAGGTGCTCAACATCCTGCGCCCGACCGTGGCGGTCACCTGGTTCGCCGTGTTCGCCGCGCACGCGCTGCACCGCCGGCCCGGCCACCGGGTGGCGCTGCGGGGCGGCGATCCCGCGTTCGCCCTGGCCTTCGCGCAGGAGGTCCGGCGGTTCTACCCGTTCGCGCCGTTCGTCGGCGGGCTGGCGGCCGACCGGCTCACCTGGGCGGGCCGCACCATCCGGCCGGGCACGCTGGTGCTCCTCGACCTCTACGGCCAGAACCACGACCCGGACCTGTGGCCCCGGCCGTACGTCTTCGACCCGGACCGCTTCCGGGGCGCGCCCGTGCGGCCGGACGAGCTGGTTCCGCAGGGTGGTGGGGACCCGGCGACCGGGCACCGCTGTCCGGGTGAGGACATCACCCTCGCCGTGCTTTCGGCGCTCGCGGTGCCGCTGGCGGACCTGTCGTACCGGGTGCCGGAGCAGGACCTGTCGATTCCGCTGGGCCGGATTCCGACCGCGCCCCGCAGCGGGTTCGTCATCGAGGACGTGCGGTGGCCCGGCCCGCAGCACCCATTCCGCGATCAGTGACGGAGGAAGACCCCATGACCGAGTCCGCACCGGGCCAGGACCCCACCGAGCGCCACCCGAAGCCCGACTTCCCGCAGCAGGAGCAGGAGCATCCCGGCTGGACCGGCCCCATGGACCCGCCGCCGGACCACGGCGAGGACTCCTACCTGGGCCACGGGCTCCTGGAGGGCCGCAGGGCCGTCATCACCGGGGGCGACTCCGGGATCGGCCGGGCCGTCGCGCTGGCCTTCGCCCGTGAGGGGGCCGATGTGCTGATCACGCATCTCGGGCCCGAGGAGGACGAGGCGCGGGAGACGGCCCGGCTGGTCGAGGAGGCCGGCCGGCAGGCGCTGACGGAGGCGTGCGACATCCGGGACGAGAAGCAGTGCCGGGCCCTGATCGGCAGCGCGGTGCAGGAGTTCGGGCGCATCGACGTGCTCGTCAACAACGCCGCGTACCAGATGGCCCAGTCCGGTGGCATCGCCGCCATCTCCACGGAGCAGTTCGACCGGGTGCTGCGCACCAACCTGTACGGGATGTTCTGGCTGTGCAAGATGGCGCTGCCGCACATCCCGGCCGGCGGCTCGATCATCAACACCACGTCGGTGCAGGCGTACCGGCCGAGTCCGCATCTGCTGGACTACGCCATGACCAAGGGCGCCATCGTGACCTTCACGCACGGTCTGGCGCAGATGCTGGCGCCCGACGGCATCCGGGTGAACGCCGTGGCCCCCGGCCCGGTGTGGACGCCGCTGATTCCGGCGACGCTGCCCGACACCCGCGAGTTCGGGAAGCAGAGCCCGCTCGGGCGCCCCGCCCAGCCGGCCGAGATGGCTCCGGCGTATGTGTTCCTGGCGTCGGACCGGGCGGGTTTCATCACCGGGGAAATCGTGAACGCGACCGGCGGAACCCCGCTCCCGTAACCCTTCCGGGTGACGAGCGGATCGATCCGGGACGACGGGAAAGGCGGTAGGTATGACGAGGAATCATGAGGAAGCACCGGTCCTGGACGCCCTGGCCGCCTATCGGCAGCGGGGGGAGCTGGGGTTCACTCCCCCCGGCCACAAGCAGGCGCGGGGTGCGGCGCCGGAGGTCAGGGAGGTGCTCGGCGACGCCGTGTTCCTCGGTGACGTGCTGGCCAGCGGCGGGCTCGACGACCGGCGGATGAAGTCGGGTGTGCTGCAGCGGGCCGAGGATCTGATGGCCGACGCCGTCCACGCGGAGCACGCGTTCTTCTCGACGTGCGGCAGTTCCCTGTCGGTGAAGGCGGCGATGCTGAGCGTCGCCGCCCACGGCCAGAAGCTCCTGGTGGGGCGGGACGCGCACAAGGCGGTCGTCTCCGGGCTGATCCTGTCCGGCATCCGGCCGGTCTGGGTCGAGCCGCAGTGGGACACCGAACGCCACCTCGCGCATCCGCCGTCCGCCGAGGCGTACGAGCGGGCCTTCGAGGAGCATCCGGACGCGCGCGGCGCACTGGTCACCAGCCCCACGCCGTACGGGGTCGCCGCGGATCTGCGGGCCATCGCCGAGGTCTGCCACCGGCGCGGGCGTCCGCTCGTCGTGGACGAGGCGTGGGGCGCGCATCTGCCGTTCCATCCGGATCTGCCGACGTGGGCGATGGACGCGGGCGCGGACGTCTGCGTCACCAGCATCCACAAGATGGGCAGCGGTCTGGAGCAGGGCTCGGTCTTCCATCTGCGCGGCGATCTGATCGACCACGACACGCTGGCCTCGCGCGCGGATCTGCTGGGCACGACCAGCCCGTCCGTCCTGCTGTACGCCGGTATGGACGGCTGGCGGCGGCAGATGGTGCGGGAGGGGCACGCGCTGATGTCGCACGCGCTGGACCTCGCCGCGTCCGTGCGCGAGGAGATCGAGTCGATCGACGGCATGCACGTCAACGACCGGGACGACTTCTGCGGACCGGGCGCCGGCGCCGAGTTCGACCCGCTGCCGGTCGTCATCGACATCGCCGGGCTCGGGATCTCCGGCTACCGGGCGGCGGACTGGCTGCGCGAACACCACCAGTTGGACGCGCATCTGATGGACCACCGGCGGGTCAGCGCCCAGCTCACCCACGGCGACGACGCGGAGACGGCGAAACGGCTCACGACCGCGCTGCGCGACCTGGCCCGGCAGGCCCCCTCGCTGCCGCGCGGCCCCGAAGTCGCCGTGCCGTCGCCGGCCGAGCTGCGGATGGAGCAGGCACGGCTCCCCCGCGACGCCTACTTCACCGAGACCGAGGACGTGCCGGTGGAACGGGCCGTGGGCCGGATCGCGGCCGAGATGATCACGCCCTATCCGCCGGGCATCCCGGTGGTGCTGCCCGGCGAACGGCTGACCCGGCCCGTCGTGCGCTATCTCCTGACCGGCCTGGAGGCGGGGATGAACCTGCCGGACCCGGCGGACCCGGAGCTGCACACCGTACGGGTGTGCGCGGACGAGGACGCCTGACGGCCCCGCGTACCGCCGGGCGCCTCGCGCCGCTCAGCCGCGCGTCCTGACGACGCACTCGGCGACGGCGTCGCGCAGGCTTCCGGTACGGGCGAGCGCGTCGCGCTGGATGCGGGCCCCGGTGCCCCGCTCCAGCACCCGCTCGGCCCCCTCCGCGGCCGCCGTCAGGTCTCCGCTGTCCTCCAGCGCGTCCCGCACATGGGCGCGCAGGGCGCGCACCGCGTCCGGCGCGGGCACGGGGCGCATGGTGGCCGGGTGCAGCAGCGGCCCCTCCAGGCCGGAGCGGCCGGCCTGCCAGGCGGCCATGCGCAGCAGCCCGACGCCGTACGGCTCCGGCGGCTCGCCCGCCCGCCAGGCACGGGCCGCCGTGTCGACCAGGGCCCGGACCAGGGTGGCGAGCAGCGCGGCGTCGGCGGGGTCCAGGCACACGTCGGCGACCCTGACCTCGACGGTGGGGTACCGGTGCGAGAGCCGGGCGTCGAAGTAGATCATCCCCTTGTCGCGCAGGACGCCGGTGTCCACGAGCGCCTGGACCTCGTCGTGGTAGCGGCGCGCGGAGCCGAAGACCTCCACCGGCCCGGAGGAGGGCCAGCGGCCCCACACCCGGCTGCGGTAGCTGCTGTACGTGGTGTCCTGGCCCTGCCAGAACGGCGAGTTGGCGCTGAGGGCGAGCAGGACGGCGAGCCAGGGCCGGATGCGGTCCAGTACGCCGACGCCCTCCTCGTCCGACTCCACGGAGACGTGCACATGGCATCCGCAGGTCAGCTGCTCCTGCGTGGTCAGCCCGTAGGTGTCGGCCAGCCAGCGGTAGCGTTCGCCCTCGCCGATGGACGGGTTGACGGGCAGCGGGGCGGTGGCGAGGGCGACGACCGCTCCCCCGGCCTCGGCGGCGCTGCGGGCCGCCTCCGCCCGCCGGCGCAGGATCTCGTCCGCGAGTTCCCGCATGTCGGAGCGCGGCTCCGTGGCGAACTCCACCTGCTGGCGGTGCAGCTCCTGTTCGAAGCCGGAGTCGCCTTCGGCGCGCCGCTCCGCGAGGGCCAGGACGGCCATCGAGAGAGAGCGGGGATCGCCGTTCTGCTCGTCGACGAGCAGCAGCTCCTCCTCGACACCCACTGTCCGCACCATCGTGTCCTCCATGCTCGATCGGCCGGGGGGGGCGGCCGCTCGCCCCGCTGGTTCGCGGGAGGGCCCTTCAACCCTCCTCCACATCGCCGTGTGCCACCTCCGGGCGCGGGCATCCCCGGCCGGGGTTTCCATTTCCCCCGTCGATGACGTTTCGACCGGCGACTGCTTTTCGACCGGCGACTGCTTTTCGTCCGGCGACGACGGCCATGTGCCCGGCCGCGATCTCGGCGCAGCCGGCCTCCAGCAGCGAGAACGGCGCACCGGCCCCGGTGCGGAGCAGGGTGAGCGCGCCGAGCACCGTCGAGCCGTCGGGCGCGACCAGGGCCGCGGAGAGCAGCGCGGAGACGTCGGCCCGGACCGTCAGCGGCGTGCCGTCCTCGTCCGGGCCGAGCCGCGCCAGGTCGTCCGTCGACTGCTCGACCACCGTCGCGGCACGGCCCATGGCCTCGGCGGCCGCCGGGCAGTCGCGCGGGTCCTGCCGCAGGAACGCCTTCTCCAGTCCGGTGTCGTCCGGCGCAGCGGGGCCGTGCACCGCCACCCGCACCGGCTCCGCCGGGGGCCCCAGGTCGAGCAGCGCCCAGTCGGCGAGCCCGTCGCGCAGGAGGCCGGCCGCCTCGGCGAGGACCACCGCAGGGTCGTCGCCCGCCAGGAGCGCGCGATCGGTGCGGTCGAGGAGGCCGGTGAGTTCGGCCCGGCGCACGACGGTGGCGGGGTCGGCCGGGCCGGCGGGCGGTGCGGCGGGGCGGGGCGCGCTCGCGGGGGTGAGCGTCACGAGCACGTCCCGTCCGCGCTCCCCCGGCGCGTCGAGGCCGGTGAGGGTGGCGTACAGCGGTCCGCCGGGCAGCCGCTGGAGGCGCACAGGCAGGCTGCGGTCGCCCTCGCCCCGCGCGACGGCTGCCGTGTGCGCGCGCAGGGCCGCCCGGTCGGCGGGGCGCAGGAGCCCGGCGAATGGCCGGCCCGCCGCGTACCCCGGAGGGAGGCCGGTCAGTTCGGCGGCGGCCGGGTTCAGGCGGTGCACCAGGGTCTGCGCGTCGGTCAGGAGGACGGGCCACGGCAGCCGGTCGAAGACGGCCTTGAACGGGTACGCGGCATCGCCGCCGGGCGTCCGGGGCGGCCCCGGCGGCTCCGGTCCGTCCCGCAGGGCTTCGAGGGCGTGCTCCAGCTCCGTCAGGGCCGCGTCGAGCAGGACCGGGTATTCGGCGGGAGGATGGTCCCGGGCCGCGCGCAGTTCCCGCAGCCGGGCGGCGAGGGCCGCGCGACCGTTCTCGCGTTCCGGTGGGCGGCTCATGGGCCGAAGCTAGCCGATCGCCCGTGCTGCGGCGCCGAACGGCGCGGCCGGGGTCCGTGCGGGGTTCCGTCACGCAGGCAGGGAGGCTGATGGTGGTCGTCACCCGGCGGGTGGATGTGGCGCCCGGCGCGGCGGCGGTGGCGCCGCTGCTCGCCCGGCTCGGCGGACACGCGATGCGCTGTTCGAACACCTGCCGGGGTGCGGCCGTGTTTCTGCGGCTCGCGGGCGGGGAAGCCCACGGCGCGGCCACGCATCCCGATCTCGCCGTCCTCGCCGCGCTCCAGGAGGAGACGGGTGAGGGACCCTGCGCCGAGGCCACCCGCTCGCTGCGAACGGTCGCGGCCCCGGACCTCGTCACCGAGGCGCGGTGGCCGGGGTTCCGGGTGGCGGCGCTGGAGCGGGGGCTGCGGTCCTGTGCGGCGGTGCCGGTCACGGCGGAGGGGGTGACGGCGACGGTGACCCTGTACGCGTTCCGGCCGTGGCGGCTCGCGGCGGCGGACGCGGAGGTGGTCCGGGGGTCGGCGGCGCGGGTCGTGGCGGAGCTGCTGTGCGACGGGGCGTGTGCGGGTGCCGAGGCGGAGGCGGAGCAGTTGCGGACGGCGATGGTGTCGCGTGCGGTGATCGACCAGGCACGCGGCATCGTGATGCACATGCTGGACTGCGACGCGCAGGACGCCTTCGGTGTGCTGCGGGTGCTGTCCCAGCGGACGAACCGCAAGCTGAACGCCGTGGCGGCACAGCTCGTACGGGGCAGGGGCCGGGACGGTGTGCGGGAGCTGCGGCGGCTCCTGGACGAGGTACGGGCCGGCCGTTAGGCGGCGTCCGCGGCGCCCCAGTCGCCCAGGAGGCGGGCGCCGAGCCGGTCCTCCAGGAAGCCGGTGGTGTCGATGCCGAACACGACGTCCGGCTCCAGGCCGGGTTCCTCGTCCAGCAGTCCGCGTACGACGTCGTGGCGGACGACCTGTTCGTGGACGGCGTCCGCCTCCACGTGCTCGGTGTAGAAGAACTCGGCGGCGGGCCCGGCCCCGGCCCGTTTCATGGCGAGGGCGAGCCGGCGCGAGGCGGGCGAGGAGGTGATCTCGACGGCCGCGAAGTGCCCGACGAGGGCGCCGCGCAGCCGCCGGTGCAGGCCGAACAGCGACATCAGGTTGACCAGGGCGAGCATCTCGGCGTGCCCCCGGTCGAGGTAGTGGCCGTACGCCGGCTCCAGGTCCAGGTCCGCCATCAGGTCGGCGAAGAGCTGTGCGTGGACGCGTTCGGGGCGGCCGGCGCCGAACTCGTCGTACTCGATGGCTGCCATGCCCGCCTTGGCGCGTCCGCCGAGCCGGGGCAGCACCCAGGCGTGCGGGTCGGCCTCCTTCAGGTGGTAGAGGGAGCGCTGTACGGCGTAGTCGCGCAGCCGGTCCGGGGTGGCGTGCTCCTGGAGGAAGTGCGACACGCCGGTGCCGTCGGCCGGTTCGACGAGCAGCCCGTCCAGGGTGTCGTCCAGGCCGGAGCCCGGCGGCGCGTCCCGGCGCAGGGCGGTCTCGAAGCGGCGTTCCAGGGCGGCCCGTACGGTCAGCAGCGCCGGGTCCCATTCCAGGGCCGGGTCCACGGAGGCGAAGCCTCGGTAGTGGAGTTCGTAGCAGAGGTAGAGGGCGAGCTGGAGGTCGTCCCCGTAGGGCTCGGCCGCCTGTGCCAGGGCGGGGTCGGGCAGGGGGCCGTCGCCCCGCAGATGGCCGATGACCCCGGCGGAGAGTGCGCCGCGGGCGCGGGGAAGCGCGGGTCCGCCTGTCCGACCGGCCATGGGGTGCCTCCTCGTGCGTCTGGTCGGGCCCTGCGGCCCGGTCCGCCGACGTGCGGCCGGGTACCCATGTCCGGGGGCGTCAACCGTCCGCCGGCGGGCCGCGCGGGTCTCGTCCCTTCCACCATGTGGGCCCGTCGCCGGAGCCGCCACGCCGGGGGCCGGCGGGGAGGAATGAGGGCCCGCGCAGTGGGAACCCAGAGACTGCGGCCCGGCGGCGACGTCACCGGGCAGGTTCCCCCGCAGTACGGAAGGACGGCGGAAGATGAGCGACAACGGCAGCAAGCGCAAGGTTCTGGCCATCGTGACCAACTACGGCGTGGAGCAGGACGAACTCGTCGTGCCGCTGGACCATCTGCGCGAGCGCGGCGTCCACGTCGATGTCGCCGCGCTGAAGAAGGACGACATCGAGACGCTGGTCGGCGACAAGGACCCCGGCAGGACGGTGCGCCCGGACCTCACGCTGGAGGAGGCCGATCCGGCCGGTTACGACCTGCTGCTCGTGCCGGGCGGCACGCTGAACGCGGACACCCTGCGGCTCCAGGAACCGGCCTGCGACATCGTGCGCGCGTTCGCCTCGGCGGGGCGGCCCGTCGCGGCGATCTGCCACGGTCCGTGGGTGCTGGTGGAGACGGGTGGCGTGTCCGGGAAGCGGCTGACCTCGTACGCCTCGCTGCGCACCGATGTGGGCAACGCGGGCGGCGACTGGGTGGACGAGCCGGTCGTCACGGACGAGTCGGGGGGCTGGAAGCTGATCACGTCGCGCGATCCGGGCGACCTGGGCCCGTTCCTGAAGGAGGTGGACGCCGCGCTCGCCGCCTGACGCCCGTAGAAGAGCTGCCCGGCGGGGCGCCGGGCAGCTCTTCGCGTGGCGTACGGGCCGGTTCAGACGGGCTCGGGCGTGAACGGGAGGAAGGCGTCGGTCCCCGGCTGCACGACCCCGTAGCTGCTTTCCGGTACTTCCTTCCACACGCCGGGCAGTCCGCTCAGCGGTTCCGAGACCACCAGCCGGGTGCTGTCGGACACGCCCCGCAGGAAGTCCCAGTCCGGGTGGAGCGCGCGCACCGTCTCCGCCCGGTCGCTGTAGAACAGCGAGCGCGAGGCGCCGAGACTCGAATAGCGGAACGCCCACAGCCGTTCGCCGTCGGACACCGCCACGGTCATCTGGAGCGGATACTCGACCCCTTCCTCGTGCCCCACGCGTTCGATCAGCCCGGCCATGCGGGCCACCGCGCCGGGCACGTCCTGGTCGAGGCCGAGGGTCAGCGCCAGGTAGAACATGACCTCCGAGTCCGTCGAGCCCTCCAGGGCCGCGAACAGGGCGGGGTCGAGTGCCAGGGAGAGGTCGCGGCGCAGCCGGTGGTAGTCGGCGATGGCTCCGTTGTGCATCCACATCCAGCGGCCGTGCCGGAAGGGATGGCAGTTGGTCTGCTGGATGGCCGATCCCGTGGACGCCCGGACATGGGCGAAGAACAGCGGCGATCTGATGTGGCTCGCGATCTCCCGCAGGTTGCGGTTGTTCCAGGCGGGGCCGGTGTCGCGGATGATCGCGGGGGTGTCGCCGTTCTCCCCGTACCAGCCGACGCCGAAACCGTCCCCGTTGGTCGTCTCGACCCCCATGCGGGAGTGCAGGCTCTGGTCGATGAGCGAGTGCTCCGGCTTGTAGAGGAGGTCGCTGAGCACGACACTCGTGCCGGAGTAGGCCAGCCATCTGCACATGAGCGGCGTCCCTTCCCGGACGGCGGACAGGGGCCGGGTCGGACGGTGCCGGTGGTGGTGCGGGCCCCTGGGCGTCCGGTCGTCGTTATGTCCACGCTACCGACTGCGCGGCCCGGCCGCCCGGCCGCGCCCCCCGGGGGCCGGCCGGCGGGCTACCCGGTGGGGGCGGTCCGGCGGCGGAAGGTCTCCGCCAGGGCCGTGTTCGCCACCACGACGACGCCCATCACCGCGGCGGCGGTCGGGTGCCCGACCCCGTACAGCGCGAGCGCGCTGCCGCCCAGCACCAGGGCCTTCACCGCCAGCACCCCGGCGAGCGGCGGGCGGAACCGGGCGCGCGGCGCGGCGAACAGCCCCCACAGCGTGGCGGCCGCGGCCAGGACGGCGCAGCCGAGCAGCAGTCCGGGCACCAGCCGGTCCGTCAGCGAGAACCCCCACCGGAAGAGGCAGCCGAGGGCCACCACCTCCAGCAGGAACGCGAGCAGTTCGTTCGCCGCCCACCAGGGCCGCCCGGCCACCCCGGGGATCACCGGACTGTCAGCAGGTCTTCCGCGCACCACGCCCCCCATGTCGTTCAGATGTGCGACGCCAGCGTACGGGGGCGCGGTCTTCGGTGTACGCGGGAATGGCCTTCGGCGTGCCCGGATTACGGACGGCCGGCCGGGGGAACGGGCCGCCGGGCCGGATGGCGCAACGCAGGTGTCCGTCCGCCGGGCGGAGGGTACGCGTGGTCAGGCGATGCCGTCCCCAGCGCGTGCCGACCTCCCGCGCACGGCACCGCACGTCCCCCCACCAGATTGGAACGCAGTGAGCGAGAAGAAGAACCCGGTGTCGGCCGCAGCGGAGAAGATCGCGGGAAAGGTCCAGGACGCCATCGGCGGGCGCAACGAGATCCCCGGCGCGCCGGCCCCCGAGCCGGCCCGGGTCGACGAACCGACTCGGCCGCGCGGGCCGCTGCCGCCCAAGCACGACCAGCGCGGACCCGACACCTACGGCCCCACCGGGCAGCCGACCGACGCCCCGCAGGAAAAGGTGGCGCAGTCCGGCGCGTATCTGACGACGGCGCAGGGCGCGCGGCTGTACGACACCGATCACTCGCTGAAGGCCGGTCCGCGCGGTCCGGTGCTGCTCCAGGACCACCATCTGCGGGAGAAGATCACCCACTTCGACCACGAGCGCATCCCGGAGCGGGTGGTGCACGCGCGTGGTGCCGCCGCGCACGGCGTGTTCCGGGCGTACGGCGCGGCGGCGGGCATCACGAAGGCCGCGTTCCTCGCCGAGGGCGCCGAGACCCCGGTCTTCGTGCGGTTCTCCACCGTGCTCGGCTCGCGCGGCTCCGCCGACACCGTGCGCGACACCCGCGGCTTCGCGACGAAGTTCTACACCGACGAGGGCGTCTTCGACCTGGTCGGCAACAACATGCCGGTGTTCTTCATCCAGGACGCGATCAAGTTCCCCGACATCATCCACGCGGGCAAGCCGCACCCGGACCGGGAGATCCCGCAGGCGCAGAGCGCGCACGACACGTTCTGGGACTTCGTCACCCTGCACACCGAGGCGACGCACCACACGCTGTGGAACATGTCGGACCGGGGCATTCCGCGTTCGTACCGGATGATGGAGGGCTTCGGCGTCCACACGTTCCGGCTGGTCAACGCGGAGGGTGCGACCACGCTGGTGAAGTTCCACTGGAAGCCGAAGCTGGGCGTGCACTCGCAGGTGTGGGAGGAGGCCCAGATCACGGCGGGCATGGACCCGGACTTCCACCGCCGGGACCTGGCCGACGCGATCGAGGCGGGCGCGTTCCCCCAGTGGGAGCTGGGGGTGCAGACGTTCCCCGACACCGAGGACCAGATGTTCGAGGGCATCGACCTGCTGGACCCGACGAAGATCGTGCCGGAGGAGCTGGCGCCGGTGCGGCCGATCGGGCTGATGACGCTGAACGCCAACCCGTCGAACTACTTCGCCGAGACGGAGCAGGTCGCCTTCCACATCGGCCATCTGGTGCCCGGCATCGACGTCACCAACGACCCGCTGATGCAGGGCCGGCTCTTCTCGTACGTGGACACGCAGATCACCCGGCTGGGCGGGCCCAACTTCGCGCAGCTGCCGATCAACCGTACGCACGCCCCGGTCAACGACATGCTGCGCGACGGCATGCATCAGACGGCCGTGCACCGGGGCGTGGCGCCCTACCGGCCGAACTCGCTGGACGGTGGCTGCCCGTTCACCGCCGGGGCGGACACGGGTGCCTACATCGAGGTGCCGGTGGAGGTGCCCGCGGCGCGCAAGGTGCGGGACGCGGCGGCCTCGTTCGACGACCACTTCAGCCAGGCGCGGCTGTTCTGGCTGAGCATGACGCCGACCGAGCGCGAGCACATCGCCGCCGCGTACTCCTTCGAGCTGGGCAAGTGCTGGGACCGGGCGGTGAAGGAGCGGGGGCTGCGGTCGCTCGCCAACATCGACCCGGAGCTGTGCGCGAAGGTCGCCGAGGGCCTGGGCCTGCCGGCGCCCGGCGCGACCGTGTCCCTGGCCTCGCCGGAGCCGAGCCCGGCCCTGTCCCAGCTGGGCCGCACCTGGCCGGTGGACGGCCGGGTCGTCGGCATCGTCACCGGCGGCGAGGGCGACCTGGCGGCCGTTCGCGAGGCGCGCGGCGCGGTCCTGGGCGCCGGCATGGTGCCCCTGGTCGTCGCGCCGTCGGGCGGTGAGCTGGGTTCCGGCGACGACGCGGTCACCGCGCAGCGCACCTTCGCCACGGCCCGGTCCATCGAGTTCGACGCGATCGTGCTGGCGGGGGCGCCCGCCCCGGCCCCGGACGCGTACGGGGCGCGCGACGCCAAGACCGACGACGCGGCGCGGGCGACCGGTGTGGACCCGCGCGTGCTGCTCCTGGTGACCGAGGCGTTCCGGCACGGGAAGGCCGTCGGGGCCTGGGGCGACGGGGCGACGGTGCTGGAGAAGGCCGGGCTGGCGGCGGACGCGCCCGGTGTGGTGGTGGGCGGGGCGTCGTCCACGGTTTTGGACGCCGTCGCCGAGCTTCTCGCAGGTCACCGGGCCTGGGACCGCTTCACTCCGGCGCTGTGACGGGGCTCCGGGCCGCCGTGCGTGGCGCGTCGGGTCCGGGGCACGCGCCGGAGAGGAAGCGCCGGTGGCGGTGCGCCGGGTCCGGGCAAAGAGGTCCGGGAGGACGCGGACGGACCGCACACCTAGGGTGACAAAGAGGGATGTTTCCCCCGTGCCCGGCAGGGCACTCGCGGGACGGCGGAGCCGCCGGCCGGGCGACGCCCCGTGACGGCGGCCCCGCCGTCCCGACGCCTCCGACGGAAGGACGAAGCATGCCGACAGAGGCACGCGGCGACGATGTCTACCAGCCGCAGAACGACGGCCAGGACCCGCCGAATGACGACCTCGACCTGGAGAACGCGCTCGGCGAGCGGGGCCTCGACGAACAGCTCGACGAGGGGTACTCCCCGCCCGAGCGTCCCCTCGCCGTGGACAAGTACGGCACGACGGGCGAGGAGGAGCGCCGGGGCGAGAGCCTCGACCAGCGCCTCGAACAGGAGGTCGACGACGTCGAACCGCCGGACGGCGACGACATCGGCGACCTGCCGGACGGCGAGGGCGAACCGCTGGACCCGGCCTACGAGACCCGTTCGGGCCGGCTGAGCCCGGCGGACGAGGTTCCCGGCCGGCGCACCGACGTCTACGCCGACGACGTGGGCATCGACGGCGGCGCGGCGTCGGCCGAGGAGGCCGCCGTCCACACGACGGACGAGGAGGAGGACCAGGGGCGCAAGGGCTGACCCGCCGAACCCGAGGAGTACGTATGGCACGCACGGATCGCATCGCCCGCCCCTGGGGCACCCGGACCCCGTACGGACCGGGTGAGCCATGGCCCGTACGGGTGGACACGCGGCTGGCCGACGGGGTCACCGAGGACCAGGTCGAGCGGTGGGTGCAGTCGGCCGCCGTCCTGCACTCCAACGGCGACGGCCTGGACATCGCGGTGAAGGACGGCCGGATCGTCGGGGTGCGCGGGCGGGCGCAGGACCGGGTCAACCACGGCCGGCTCGACCCGAAGGACCTGTTCGGCTGGCAGGCCAACGGCTCCCCCGACCGGCTGACCCGGCCGCTGGTGCGCGAGGACGGCCGGCTGGTCGAGAGCGACTGGGACACCGCGATGGACAGGGTGGTGCGCCGTACCCGTGAGCTGCTGGACGAGCAGGGGCCCTCGGCGGTGGGCTTCTACACCTCGGGGCAGCTCTTCGCGGAGGAGTACTACACCCTCACGCTGATCGCGCGCGGCGGCATCGGCACCAACCATCTGGACGGCAACACCCGGCTGTGCACGTCGACGGCCGCCGAGGCGCTGAAGGAGTCGTTCGGCTGCGACGGGCAGCCCGGTTCGTACACCGACATCGATCACGCGGACACGATCGCGCTGTTCGGCCACAACATGGCGGAGACGCAGACCGTGCTCTGGGCGCGGGTGCTGGACCGGCTGGCCGGGCCGAACCCGCCGCGCGTCCTGTGCGTCGACCCGCGCCCCACCCCGGTCGCGCGGGCGGCGACCGTGCATCTGGCGCCCCGGCCGGGGACGAATGTCGCCCTGATGAACGGCCTGCTGCGGGAGATCGTGGAGAACGGCTGGACGGACCGGGACTACCTGGACCGCAATGTCGTCGGCTTCGAGGAGCTGACGAAGCGGCTGGACGCCTACACGCCGGAGCACGTCGCGGACATCTGCGGGGTTCCGGCCGAACGCGTCCGGGAGGCGGCGCGGCTGCTGGGCACGGCCGAGCGGCTGCTGTCGACGGTGCTGCAGGGCTTCTACCAGTCCCACCAGGCCACCGCGGCGTCCGTGCAGGTGAACAACGTGCACCTGGTACGGGGCATGCTCGGCAGGCCCGGCTGCGGAATCCTCCAGATGAACGGCCAGCCGACCGCGCAGAACACCCGCGAGTGCGGCGCCAACGGCGACATGCCGGGGTTCCGCAACTGGGAGAACGACGCCCACATGGCGGAGCTGGCCCGGCTGTGGAACCTCGACCCGCTCCAGGTGCCGCACTACGGGCCGCCCACGCACGCGATGCAGATGTTCCGGTACGTGGAGGAGGGCTCCATCCGGATGCTGTGGGTCAGCGGCACCAATCCGGCCGTCTCGCTGCCCGAGCTGCGGCGCATCCGGTCGGTGCTCGCCCAGGAGCGGCTGTTCCTGGTGGTCCAGGACGCCTTCCTGACGGAGACGGCGCAGCTCGCGGACGTGGTGCTGCCGGCCGCTGTGTGGGGCGAGAAGACGGGGACGTTCACCAACGCGGACCGTACGGTGCATCTGTCGGAGAAGGCGGTCGAGCCGCCCGGCCGGGCCAAGCCGGATCTGGAGATCTTCTGCGACTTCGCACGCCGGCTCGGACTGCGCGACAAGGACGGCGGCCCGCTCGTCCCCTGGGACACTCCGGAGGCCGCGTTCGAGGGCTGGAAGGAGTGCAGCCGGGGCCGCCCCTGCGACTACACGGGGCTCACGTACGCCAAGCTGCGCGGCGGAAGCGGCATCCAGTGGCCGTGCAACGAGCGCCACCCGTACGGCACCGAGCGGCTCTACGCGGACGGCGCGTTCTGGAGCGACCCGGACTACTGCGAGAGCTACGGGCGCGACCTGGTCACCGGGGCGCCGCTGGAGGAGACCGAGTACCGGGCGATGAACCCGTCGGCGAAGGCGGTCGTCAAAGCCGCCGCATACCTGCCGCCGCACGAGCCGCCCGGCGAGGAGTATCCGTTCTCGCTGGTCACCGGCCGGACGCTGTACCAGTTCCACACCCGGACGAAGACCGCACGCGCCCCGCAGCTCCGGAAGGCCGCCCCCGAGGTGTGGGTGGAGGTCTCCGCCGGGGACGCGGCCGCCCACGGCATCGAGGAGGGCGACCGGGTGGAGGTGGCCACCCCGCGCGGCACGGTCCGGGCCGCCGCGCGGATCAGCGGCATCCGGGAAGGCGTGCTGTTCCTGCCGTTCCACTACGGCTACTGGGACACCCCCGGCGGGTTCGAGCCCGAGGGCGACGGGCGCGCCGGCAACGAGCTGACCCCCACGGAGTGGGACCCGGTCTCCAAGCAGCCGCTGTTCAAGACGGCCGCGGCCCGGCTGCGCCGGCTGGGCGCCACCGGCTCCCCCGCCCCGGCGCCCACCACCACCGCCTCGGCCCCCGTGCCGGGCGCGGCCGTGCCCCCGACCACGGGCGGCGGCCCCGGCGAGGCCGACGAGGAGGCGCACGCCCCGCGCCGCCCGGAGGAGATCCGATGAAGCTGGACCTGGTCCTGAAAGAGGTGCACCGCGGGGAGAACGCGCTCGCGCTGCGGCTGGCGCGGCTCTCCAGCACCCACGCGACCGACCACGAGGTGCACCATGTCGCCCGCGACCTGGCCGCCTGGTCCCGGCAGCACGTACGGGAGCTGGCGGACGCGGCCGCCGACCACGGCGTGGAGCTGTCGGCGGAGCCGAAGGAGGAGTCCGCCGCGGCGGCCTGGCTTCGGGAGAAGGGCGGCGAACTCGTCGGCCGTCGCCCCGAGACCGGCCTGCTGCTCCTGCGCGACCTGCGCGACACGTATCTGCGGGCGGCGGCCGTCTCGGTGGACTGGGAGCTGCTGGCCCAGACCGCGCAGGCCGCCCGCGACCAGGAGCTGCTGGACCTGGCCGGGCGCTGCCACCCGCAGACCCTGCGCCAGGAGCGCTGGGCCAACGCGATGATCAAGGTCGTGTCGCCGCAGGTCCTGACGAGCTGACCGCCTCCCCCGGCGGGCCGGTGCGGAATCGGGCGCGGGCGCGGGGCCGGCCGGGTGCGCCCGCCGGGGCAGGGGCGCATCGTGCAAGAGGAACCCCGGCGAAGGAGCGCCGCATGCCGAGCCTGGAATGGAACACGCCTGTGGCGGGTGCGCCCTGCTGGGTGAGCCTGGCCAGCCGCGACCTCGATGCCGCGCGGACCTTCTACGCCCGTGTCATGGGCTGGGAGTTCCGGGACAGCAGCCTGGGCGGCGACTTCCTCCTGGCCCGCGCGCAGGGCCGCGCGGTGGCCGGGGTCGGCCGCTGCCCGGGCGCCGTCTCCCCGCCGCCGGCCTGGATTCCGTACTTCGCCGTGCCGGACGCGGACCGGGCGGCCGGCCGCATCCGGGAGCGCGGCGCCACGCTGGCCGTGGGGCCGCTGCCGCTCGGCGAGGGGCGGGCGGCCATCGCCGCCGACCGCGAGGGCGCGGCCTTCGGCTTCTGGGAGGGCCCCGCGCCCGTCTGGTCGGACGGTCCGCGCGCCCCGGCGCGGGTGGACCTCCAGTCCCGCCACGCGTTCGAGGCGGCCATCTTCTACGCGGAGGTCTTCGACTGGACGCGGCCGCACAGCCGGTGCTCGGTGGACTACGCGCAGGACCGGGTGCTGGTGCGGGCCGGCGGGCACACCGTGGTGACGGTGCGCGGCGGAGGCGTCGAGAACGACCCGGACCCCCGGCTGCGGGCGCGCTGGGTCATCGACTTCCTGGTGGCGGACAGCCGGCGGACGGCGGCGGAGGCCGTGGCCGCCGGGGGCGAGGCGACCCCCGTGGAGGGGCTGCCGGAGACGGCGTATGTGATCTGCGACCCGGAGGGCGCGCTGTTCACCGTCTCCGACCGCTGACGTACGGCCGGGCGGGTGCATGTTTGGGGTGGCTTTGTACGGGAATAGGCCAGGCGTGCTTCGGACAGGAGGCGCGCCCGTGGGAGCCCTGCTCCGGGTGCGGCCTGTCCGGCGGCGGCTCCCGCGGTGGTCCGGACAGGCGATGCCGAGGGAGTGACACACGATGGCCGGTGCCCGACAGACAGCGCCCGAGCGAGGCCGGGAGGTGGCGCCGGGGACGGCGGCCTTCCACCGGCTGCGGGCCCTTCCCGACGGCCCCGAGCGGGACGAACTGCGCCGTGCGACCGTCTGCGCCTGGCTGCCCATGGCACACCGGCTGGCCGCGCGCTTCCGGGACCGCGGGGAACCGCTGGACGATCTGCGCCAGGTGGCGGCGATCGGGCTGGTCAAGGCGGTGGACCGCTACGACCCGGCGCGCGGCAAGGCATTCGAGACGTATGCGATACCGACCGTCGTCGGTGAGCTGAAGCGGCACTTCCGGGACCACACCTGGGACGTCCATGTGCCGCGCCGGGTCCAGGACCTCCGCAACCGGGTACGGCTGGCCCGCCGCGACCTCGCCCAGACGCCGGGCGGTCATCAGCCGAGCGAGGAGGAGATCGCGGACCGGACGGGGCTGTGCGCCGAGGACGTTCGGGCCGGGCTGGAGGCCCTGGAGAGCTACCGCACGCTGTCCCTGGACGCCGAGACACCGGGTTCCGGGGACGGGTCCTGCATCGCCGACACGCTGGGCCTGTGCGACCACGCGCTGGACGTAGCGGTCGACCGCGAGGCCGTCAAGCCGGGGCTGCGCAGCCTGCCGGAACGCGAGCGCACCATCCTCTATCTGCGGTTCTTCCGCGACATGACGCAGGACCGGATCGCCGAGGTGCTCGGCATCTCGCAGATGCACGTCTCGCGGCTGATCGCGCAGTGCTGCGAGCAGGTGCGCCGGCAGGCGCTCCAGGAGTCCGCTCAGCCGGCGTAGCGCCGCGACGTCCCCTGCCGCTGCGCGCGCTCCAGCGCCGCCGGCCGCCGGCCGCCGTTCGATGTTCCGAAGGGGGCGGGCCGAGTGAACCAGAGGGTGTCCTCAGTCGTGGCGGGCCGCCTCCTCCGTCGCGATGCCCCGGTGCAGGGCGGCCGGCGCGCTGACCGCCCCCTGGGGGCTCCGCGTCAGTTCGCCTGGCCGATCGGCCGGACCACCAGCGTGTTCACGTCGACGCCGCGCGGCTGATCGATCGCCCAGACCAGCGTGTCCGCCACCTGCTCCGCGGAGATCATCGGTCCGGCCGCCGCCGCACCGCCGGGGCGCTCGTCCCAGAACGGGGTGAGGACGCGGCCGGGCGCGAGCAGCGTCGTGCCGACACCGTAGCCGGTGGTGAGCATGCGGACGTTCTCCGCGAGGCCGGTCACCGCGAACTTGGTCATCGAGTACAGGTTGCCGGGCGTGTTCTTGAAGCCGGCCACGCTGCCGACGAGCACGATCCGGCCCTGCGACTCCTTGAGCGCCGGCAGCGCCGCCCGGACGAGCAGGGCGGGCCCCAGCACGTTCGTCAGCACCATGCCCCGCCACTTCTCCGGGTCGCCGGTCTCGACATGGGCGTCGGCGGAGTACCCGGCGTTGGCGACGGCGTGGTCGAGGCGGCCGAAAACGCGCACGGTCTCGGCGACCGCCTCCGACACGTGCGCCCAGTCCGCCGCCTCCCCCTGGAAGGTGAGCAGCCGCTCGCCGGCCCCGGCCGTGGCGGCGGCGTCGGCGAGCGCGGCCAGTTTCGCGGCGCTGCGGCCGGTCGCGGCGACCCGGTGGCCGAGCCCGAGGAGCCTGCGTACGCTCTCCGCCCCGATGCCGCTGGAACCGCCGGTGATGAAGGTGACGGGCGCCGGGGCGCCTTCGGCGGGTGTGCTGTCGGTCATGGGTCTCTCCTTCTGGAGGGCGGAATGATCCATGCGGCAGACGATAGCCAAGGCGCCCGGCGGCGGACCGGCGGCTACCGGCCTCGGCGCGGCCGGACCGGGCCCAACTTGGCGGCGAGGGCCGCGAGGTAGACCGGCAGTTTGTCGACCATGGACTTGGGAACCGGGGTCGTCTGCACGGTGCCCTTGCGCAGGTCCTCGACGACGAGTGAGTAGGTGCCGTTCTCCTCGACGAGTTCGGCGGCGAACAGCAGGGTCTGCGTGGAGGTGTCCATCACCGCTCCCCGGTGTGTGCGTCGTCCAGCCAGGCGGTCCATGCCTGGGTGGCCTGTTCCTCGTCGGTGTCGTCGGCGAACAGATGGTGGGCGAGCCGGATCGGCACGTTCCAGGTACTGCCGTTGAAGAACCGGTACAGGGCGTCCGGGCCGCGCAGGCCGAGGAAGTCGTCGCTGAGCCAGTCCACGACCACCTCCACGGGCGGGTGCTCCGGGCCGGGTGCGCGGAGGGTGAACCGGTCGCCGACGGCGGCGTCTTCGGCCAGGCCGAGGCGGCGGCGCAGGGCGGCGAAGTCGGCCGGGTCGGCGGTGGGTTCGGCGCGCTGCGCCGGTACGTGGACGGCGCGGCGGCCGGCGAAGTGGCGCAGGTACTCGGCGAGCGCGTGCTGGTGGAAGTCGACGTACTTGGTGGCGACGTCCGTCTTGGCGTCCCACTGCCAGGCGTCGTCCACGGTGCCGGTGTGCACCCAGTGGATGCCCATCCGCAGGTGGCTCGTGCCGTCGCCGGCGGGTTCGACGCGGTAGCTGAGCGTGTTGGAGAAGCCGTCGTCCTGGGTGGCCCGGACGGCGAGGTGGCGGGGCGGCTCCCAGGCGACGACCGTGGCGTCCCCCCGGGTGACGCGGCCGCCGATGCGCGGCTCGATCTCCATCGGGTAGAGCCAGCCGAGGTTGCCGGCGCCGGTGGCCACGGCGTTCCAGACCTGCTGGGGTGCGGCGGGCAGGTCCTGTTCCCTGCACACCTCGAACTCTCGGGCCATGGTGGGTACTTCTCCTTCGTGGTCGTTCACGGTCGGTGGGTGAGCGGGAGGGCGCACAGGCGCCGTTGCAGCGGGTTGGGCCGCCAGTCGAGGACCGCGCCGTCGGTGAGCCGCAGTCCGGGCAGCCGGCGCACCAGGGTGCCGATGGCGATTTCGGCCTGGAGCTTGGCCAGCGGGGCGCCGAGGCAGAAGTGGGGGCCGTGGCCGAAGCTGAGGTGCCGGTTGCCGGGGCGGGTCAGGTCGAGCCGGTCGGGGTTCTCGAAGCGTGCGGGGTCGCGGTTGGTGGCGCCGAGGAAGAGGTACACGAGTTCGCCCTCGCGCAGGGTGCGTCCGCCGATCTCCAGGTCCTCGGCGACGACGCGGACGATGGCCTGGGTGACGGTGTCGTAGCGGGCGAGTTCCTCGACGGCGGCGCGGGCCAGTGCGGGGTCGGCGCGCAGCCGGGCGAGCTGGTCGGGGTGACGCAGCAGGGCGAGCACGCTGTTGGCGATGAGGTGGGTGGTGGTCTCGTCGCCCGCGGTGATCAGGACGAAGCAGGTGGAGAGCAGTTCGGAGTCGGTGAGCCGGTCGTCGTGGCTCTGGGTGGCGACCAGGGCGCTGATGAGGTCGTCGCCGGGGCGGTGCCGGCGTTCCCGGATGAGCCCGGACAGGTACTCCTCGTACTGGTCGATCGCCGCTTCGGACTTGTCGATGTCCTCGCTGAGCCGGCCGAAGCGGCGGAACCAGTTCTGGACGCGCGGCCGGTCCTCGTCGGGGATGCCGAAGAGTTCGCAGACGACGGACATGGGCAGCGGAGAGGCGACGGCCTCGATGAGGTCCAGGTCCGGGCCGGCGGCCACGGCCTCGTCGACGAGCCGGTCCACGATGGCCTGGACGCGGCCGCGCAGGGCCTCGACGCGGCGGGCGGTGAAGGCACGGTTGGCCAGTTTGCGGAGCCGGGCGTGGTCGGGCGGGTCGGTGTTGGTCATCACCCGGCCGAGCCGGTCGGTGAGCCGGCTGAGGGCCTTGAGGTCGCCGCCGAGCGCGGTGTAGGCGCGGGTCATCCTGTCCCGGTCGTTGGACAGCCGGAGGTCGCCGAGCGCGGCCTCGACGTCGGCGTACCGGGTGAGGTACCAGACGCCCCGGTGGCTGCGGTGGACCGGGTCCGTGGTCCGCATGTGCGCGTAGAAGGGGTACGGGTCGCGACGGGCCTCGGGGGTGAGGAGTGCCGCGGCGAGGTCGTCGGGGCGGGCGGGGCCCGCGGCTGTGCGAGCCCCGTCGAGTGTGCCGGTGGAGGTGGTCATGTCGCTCTCGCTACCGCTGGGCGTCCATCGCGTCGGCGAGGCTCTTGGGCCGCATGTCGGTCCAGGTGCGCTCGATGTGGTCCAGGCAGGCGGCGTGGGTGTCGGGGCCGTGGGAGACGGTCCAGCCGTCCGGTACGTCGGCGAACTGCGGCCAGAGCGAGTGCTGGTTCTCGTGGTTGACGAGGACGAGGAAGGTGCCGTCCTGGTCGTCGAAGGGGTTGGTCATGGGTCAGTCCTCCTGGGATTCGGGGGTGGTTGCGGGGGTGGTTTCGGTGGTGGCTTCGGCGATCGCGGCGGCGAGGACCGGGCCGATCTGGGCCAGCGAACCGGCCTGGGTCATCTGGTCGTGGCGGGTGGTGATCTCGTGGGATGCGATGCGGCCCGCGATGTACGGGCGCCAGAGCTGTGGTCCGGCGTCGTCGTCGCCCCGGTCGATCGTGGAGTTGAACAGCAGGAGGTCGCCGTCGTGGACGCCGGGGACGAAGTCGACCGCCAGCCGGGAGTTGTTGATCATGATCTGGACGATGACCTCGACCTGCCGTTCGTTCAGCCCTGCCAGGGCGCTGCCGCGCCGGTTGAGGACTTCGGCGACCTCGGCGTAGGTGATGTCCCGGTCGTCCAGTTCGTCGGGGTCGACGTCGAGGACGCCGACGAGCACGTCCCGCACGGTGGGCACCGGCTCCTCCTCGAACCGAACGTCGTTGACCGGGTAGGCGTCGAGGATGGCCAGCAGGGCGGTGCGTTCGCCGCGCGCCCGGAGTTCGCAGGCGACGGCGTGGGCAATGAGTCCGCCGGCGGACCAGCCGAGGAGCAGGTAGGGGCCGTGCGGCTGGACCCGCTGGATGTGGTCGGCGTAGTCGGCGGCCATCTCCTCGTAGGAGGCGGGCAGCGGTTCGGGCCGGCCGAGGCCGCGCGCCTGGAGCGCGTAGACGGGGTGCTGCGGGCCGATGTGGTTGAGCAGTCCGCTGTACGACCAGCTGATGCCGCCGCCGGGGTGGACGCAGAACAGGGGGGTCGCCGTCCCGGTCGCGCGCAGCGGCAGCAGGACGTCCAGGGCGTTGTCCGGGTCGTTCATGGCGAGGCGTTCGGTGAGTCCGGCCACGGTCGGCGCCTCGAACAGCAGGCGCAGCCCCAGTTCGAGGCCGAGGGTTTCGCGGACCCGTGAGGCGAGCCGGGCGGCGAGCAGCGAGTGGCCGCCGAGATCGAAGAAGTTGTCGTCGATGCCGACACGTTCGCGGCCCAGGACCTCCGCGAACAGACCGCACAGCAGTTGCTCCTGCGGGGTCCGGGGGCCGCGTCCGGTGTCGGATTCCCGGTAGTCGGGGGCGGGCAGGGCGGCCCGGTCCAGCTTGCCGTTGGCGGTCAGCGGCAGGGCGTCCACGGTGACGAAGGCGGCCGGGACCATGTAGTCGGGCAGTTCGCGGCGCAGCCGGCCGGTCAGCTCGGCGGTCTCGGGCGCGGCGCCGGGCGCGGGCACCAGGTAGGCGACGAGCCGCTTGTCGCCGGGCCGGTCCTCGCGAGCGACCACGGCCGCCTGGGCGACGCCGGGGCAGTCCGCGAGGACGGCCTCGATCTCGCCGGGCTCGATGCGCTGTCCGCGCAGTTTGACCTGGTGGTCGGCGCGGCCGGCGAACTCCAGGGTGCCGTCGGGCAGCCACCAGGCGAGGTCTCCGGTGCGGTACATGCGGCTTCCGGCCGGTCCGTACGGGTCGGCGGTGAAGCGTTCGGCGGTCAGTCCGGGGCGGCCGAGGTAGCCGCGGGCCACGCCGGTCCCGGCGAGGTACAGCTCGCCGACGAGGCCGGCGGGCAGCGGGCGCAGCCGGTCGTCGAGCACATAGGCGCGCATGTTGGCCATGGGTGCGCCGATGGGCACGGTCGCGGCGTGTTCGGGGAGTTCGCGCACGGCGTGGCGGGTGGCCAGGGTGGTGGCCTCGGTGGGTCCGTAGCCGTTGACGACCTCGATGCCGGGGCAGGCGGCGAGGACGCGGGCCGCGGCGGCCGGGGAGACGACGTCGCCGCCGGTCCACACCTCGCGCACGCCGGTGAGCAGTTCCGGGCGTTCCTCCGCGACGAGCCGGAACAGCCCGGCGGTCAGCCAGAGTCCGGTGACCCCGTGGGTGGCGATGGTGTGCTGGAGGAGGTCGAGGTCGAGCCGTTCGGGCGGTGCGACGACGATGCGGCCGCCGTTGAGCAGCGGTACCCACAGTTCGTACGTGGAAAGGTCGAAGGCGGTCGGCGAGTGCATCAGCACCCGTTCGTGTCCGCCGCCGCGCCACTCGGGGGTGCGGGCGAGGCCGACGACGTCCCGGTGGGTGACGGCGACGCCCTTGGGGCGCCCGGTCGAGCCGGAGGTGTACATGATGTACGCCAGCTGACGGGCGTCGCACGGGACGCGCACGGGGTCCGGGTCGCGGTCCACCGTTGCGAGCAGTGCGGTGAGCACCTCGGGGGTGAGGAGCAGCGGGGCACCGCTCTCCCGCAGGATGAGGTCGATGCGGGAGGCGGGGAAGCGGGGGTCGAGCGGTACGTAGACGCCGCCGGCCTTGAGGACGGCCAGGATCGTCACGACGAGGTCGGCAGACCGGTCCAGCATGACGGCGACCGGGGTCTCCGGCCGTACGCCCTGGCGGATCAGTGCCCCGGCCAGCCGGTCGGACCGGCGGTCGAGTTCGGCGTAGGTCAGTTCGGTGCCGTCCGCGACGACCGCGACCGCGTCCGGGGTGGCGCGCGTCTGGCGGGCGAAGAGCGCGGGCACCGCGTCCTCGGGCAGTTGGGCGGCGGGCCCGTTGAATGCGTGCAGCAGTTGCCGGCGTTCGGTGTCGGACAGGATGTCGATGCGGCTGATCGGCAGGTCCGGGTCGGTGACCGCCGCCCGCAGCAGCCGGGCCCAGCGCTCGAAGAGCAGCTCCACGGTGGCGGCGTCGAAGAGGTCGGTGGCGTACTCGACCGCGCCGACGAGTCCGGCGGCGGCGCCGTCCGGGCCGAACCGCTCGGCCAGGCTGAACGTCAGGTCGACGCGTGCGGTGCCGGTGGGCGCCTCCAGGTGGCCGGTGCGCAGGCCGGGCAGGGTGAAGTCGCCGAGGGGCGCGTTCTGCAGGGCGAGCATGATCTGGAACAGCGGGTGGTGGGCGAGCGAGCGCACCGGGTTGGCCACCTCGACCAGGTACTCGAACGGCACGTCCTGGTGGTCGTAGGCGCTCAGGGCCTTCTGCCGGACCCGGCCGAGGAGTTCGCCGAAGGCGGGGTCGCCGCCGGTGTCGGTGCGCAGGACGAGGGTGTTGACGAAGAAGCCGACGAGTTCGTCCAGTGCCTGGTCGGTCCGGCCGGCGATGGGGCTGCCGATCGGGATGTCCGTTCCGGCGCCGAGCCGGGTGAGCAGGGCGGCGAGGCCGGCCTGCAGCACCATGAACATGCTGGCGCCGCGTTCGGTGGCCAGTTCGCGCAGGGCCCGGTGCAGTTCGGCGTCCAGGGCGACGACGACGCGGTCGCCCCGCTGGGAGGCCACCGGCGGCCGGGGCCGGTCGGCGGGGAGCTGGAGCTGCTGCGGGAGGTCGGCCAGTTCCGCCTTCCAGTAGGCGAGCTGACGGGCGAACAGGCTGTCCGGGTCGGCGGTGTCGCCGAGGAGGTCGCGCTGCCAGCGGGTGTAGTCGGCGTACTGGACGGGCAGCGGGGACCAGCGGGGTGCCTCGCCCCGGCAGCGTGCCGCGTAGGCGGTGGCGAGGTCGGCGGAGAGCGGCCCCATGGACCAGCCGTCGGCGGCGATGTGGTGGACGACGATCAGCAGGACGTGCCGGTCGGGGGCGAGGGCGTACAGCTCGGCGCGGACGGGCGGCTGCGCCGCGAGGTCGAAACCGCGCTGTGCGGTCCCGGCGAGCCGGGCGGCGAGCGTGCTGTCGTCGACGGCGGTCACGGGCAGCTCCGGGCGGGCCTCCTCGGCGCTCAGCACCACTTGGTACGGGTCGCCGTCGATCTCCCGGAAGACGGTCCGCAGGCTTTCGTGGCGGGCGATCACGTCGGCGAGCGCGGCGTGCAGGGCCGGCCGGTCGAGAGCGCCGTCCAAGCCGAGCGCGAGCGGCATGTTGTACGTGGCGCCGGGGCCGTCCATCCGGTGCAGGAACCAGAGCCGGCGCTGCGCGAAGGACAGCTCGACCCGCTCGGGGCGGGGCAGCGCGGTCAGGGCGGGCCTGGCCGCTCCGGCGCCGTCCAGACGGGCGGCGAGGCCGGCCGCGGTGGGGGTCTCGAACAGGGCCCGGACCTCCAGCTCCGCGCCGAGCACGGCGCGGACCCGTGAGGCGAGGCGGGTGGCGAGCAGCGAGTGGCCGCCGAGGTCGAAGAAGTCGTCGTCCACGCCGACCCGGGCGAGCCCGAGGACTTCCGCGAACAGTTCCGCGAGGAGCTGCTCCTGCGGGGTGCGCGGAGCCCGTCCGGCCAAGGCGGGGCCGAGGTCGGGGTCGGGCAGGGCGCGGCGGTCCAGCTTGCCGTTGGCGGTGAGCGGCAGTGCGTCCAGGACCACGAACGCGGAGGGGACCAGATAGTCGGGGAGCCGGCCGCGCAGCCAGTCGCGGAGTTCGCCGAGGAGTGCTCCGGTGCCGCGGTTGCCGGTCGGGCGGTTGGTCAGCGCGGCCAGGGTCCGCCCGGCGGTCCCGGCCGGCCGGTAGGCGGCGGCCGGGGCGGCGCCGGTGGCCCGGGGTGCGGCGAGGACGACGTCCACGGCGTCGGCGGCGGTCGCGGACCAGGTGACGGTCACGGTGCGGCCGTACTCCTGCCCGAGGGTGTGGAAGTCCTCCGGGTCGGGAAGGCCGTGGTCGTCCTCGGGGGCGTGGAGCCGCCGCAGCAGCTCGCCCGGGTCTGCCTCCCCGTCCTGTACCGCGCGGGCCAGGGCGGCTTCCCGTACGACGCGGCGGTTGGGTACGCCGGTGATCCGCAGTACCTCGGGCGGCTGCCCGTCGAGCAGGGCGCGCAGCCTGTCCGGCCCGTCGATCTGCCGTCCCCAGGCGAGTTCGACGGCCGTGTCCGGGGTCTCCGGTGCGGCCGGCGTCTTGCGCAGGGTCACGTCGTAGCGGTAGCGGGTGAGTTCGTTGTGGTGGCGGCCGCGCTTGACCTCCACGGCCACCAGGCCGATGTCGGGTGTGCGCTCGCCGAGGACGGCGAAGAAGTCCGGGTCGACCAGGAGTTCCTTCTCCACCCTGACGGCCTGTTCCACCGCACGGCGGACGGCCGCGAGGTCGGTGCCGTGCGAGGTGGCGTCCGAAGTGGCGTCCGAAGTGCCGTCCGAGGTGCGGTGCAGTTGGACGGCGGTGGTGAACGGGCGCAGCAGCCGCAGGTTGCGGACGTCTCCGATGAAGAGGGCGCCGCCGGGTGCGAGGAGTCCCATCAGCTTGCCGATGACGTCGGCGAGGTAGTCGGGGGACGGGAAGTACTGCACGACCGAGTTGATGACGATGGTGTCGAACTCTCCGGCGGGCAGTCCGGCGGTGTCGTGGGCGGGGCGGGTCTGGAGGGTGACGCGGCCGGCCAGCCGTTCCTGGCGCGCGACCTGTGCGGTGAGCGCGTCGATCGCGGTGGCGGAGAAGTCGGTCGCCCAGTAGTGCGCGCAGTGGGGTGCGATCTGCGAGAGCAGCAGCCCGGTGCCGACGCCGACCTCCAGGACCCGGCGGGGGCGCAGGGCGAGGATGCGTTCCACGGTGGCGTCGCGCCACTCCCGCATCTGTTCGACGGGGATCGGCCGGGTGTCGTAACTGCTGTTCCAGCCGACGAAGTTGTGCCCGAAGGCGGCTTCCTCGGGGGCGATCGGCAGGGCGTCGTAGATGTCCTGCCACTCTCCGACGTGGTCGGCTTCGAGCCCGCTGTCGCGTGCGGTGTCCCGGTGGGGCACGACATAGCCGACCAGCCGGTCGTCCCGGCCCAGTACGGCGGCCCGGTCGACGGCGGGGTGTTCGGCGAGCGCGGCCTCGATCTCGCCGGGTTCGACGCGGAAGCCACGCACCTTCACCTGGTCGTCGGCGCGCCCGGTGTACTCCAGTTGGCCGTCTCCCCGGCGGCGGACGAGGTCGCCGGTGCGGTACATGCGCTCACCGGTGGCGAACGGGCAGGCGACGAACCTGCCCGCCGTCAGGCCGGGCCGGTCGAGGTAGCCGCGTGCGAGTCCGGCGCCCGCGACGTACAGCTCGCCGGTGACGCCGGGCGGGACGGGGCGCAGCCGGTCGTCGAGCACGTAGACGCGGGCGTTGGCGATGGGCCGGCCGATCGGCGGTGCGCCCGCGTCCGGGGCGAGCGGGTCGCTCATGGTGGCGCACACGGTGGTCTCGGTGGGGCCGTACGCGTTGATCATGCGGCGTCCGGGCGCCCAGCGTTCCACCAGCTCCGGCGGGCACGCCTCGCCGGCGACGACGAGCGTCGAGGCGGTCACGGCTCCGTCCGGCACGGCGGCGAGCACGGACGGCGGAACGGTCGCGTGGGTGATGCCGAGGGCGGGGTCGGTGAGCGCGGCGAGCGGTCCGGCCTCGGTGGGCAGGACGAGGGCGGCGCCCCGCAGCAGGGCCGTGCAGATCTCGGACACCGAGGCGTCGAAACTGGGCGAGGCGAACTGGAGGACCCGGCTGTCGCTCTCGATCGCGAACCGCTCGATCTGACCGGCGACGAGGCTGGCGAGACCGCCGTGTCCGACGACGACGCCCTTGGGGCGGCCGGTGGAGCCGGAGGTGTAGATCACGTACGCGGGGTTGCGGACATCGAGCGCGACCTGCGGATCACTCTCCGGCCAGTCGCCCTCCCCCACCTGCGCCGGATCGTCGACGACCAGCGCCGGGCGGGCGTCGTCCAGCATGTACGCGATGCGCGCCTTCGGATACGCCGGATCGACCGGCAGATACGCCGCACCCGCCTTCAGCACACCCAGCACCGCCACCACCGACTCCACCGAACGCGGCAGCGCCACCGCCACCACCTGCTCAGGACCCACACCCCGCGCGATCAACGCATGCGCGAAGCGATTGGCACGGGCGTCGAGCCGGCGGTACGTGAGGGTCGTTCCGCCGCAGACGAGTGCGACGGCGTCCGGGGTGGCGGCGGCCTGGGCGGCGAAGGCCCTCGGCAGCGGCAGGGCGCCCACGTCGCGGGCGGTCGCGTTGTCCCCGTCGAGCATCCGGTGCCGCTCGTCGGCGTCCAGCAGGTCGATGGCGCCGATGTGCTGCTCCGGGTCGGCGGTGACGGCCTCCAGGAGGTGCGTCCAGCGCCGGACCAGGGCCTCGACCGTCGAGCGGTCGAACAGGGCGGTGGCGTACTCGACGGCGCCGACGATGCCGGCCGGGGCCCCGTCCGGGCCGAACCGCTCGACCATGCTCACGCCGAGGTCGAACTTGGCGGTCCCGGTCGCGACCGCGTAGGTGCTGACGTCGAGTCCGGGCAGCGAGAACCGGCCCGTGGGGGCGTTCTGCACGGCGAGGACGGTCTGGAAGAGGGGGTGGTGGGAGAGTGACCGCGACGGGTTCAGCGCCTCCACCAGGTGCTCGAACGGCACGTCCTGATGCGCGTACGCCGACAGCGCCGTCTCCCGCACCCGGCCCAGCAACTCCGAGAAACTCGGATCACCACTCGTATCCGTACGCAACACCAGCGTATTGACGAAGAACCCGACCAGATCGTCCAGCGCCTCATCCGTACGACCCGCGATCGGACTCCCGATCGCCACATCCGTACCCGCACCCAACCGCGTGTACAACGCCGCCAACCCCGCCTGCAACACCATGAACAGACTGGTGCCGGTGGAGCGGGCCAGCCTGGACAGGGCGGTGTGCAGGGCGGGGTCGAGTTCCAGGCCGATGTGGTCGCCCTGCCGGCCGGCGACGGCCGGGCGCGGCCGGTCGGTGGGGAGCCGGAGGAGTTCGGGGAGGCCGGTGAGCTGCCGCTTCCAGTAGTCGAGCTGTTCGGCGAAGCGGCTGTCCGGGTCGTCCGGGTCGCCGAGGAGTTCGCGCTGCCACAGGGTGTAGTCGGCGTACTGCACGCGGAGGGCGGGCCGGTCGGCCGGGCGGCCGGTGCAGCGGGCGGCGTACGCCTCGGCGAGGTCGCGGGCGAGGGGCCCGGTGGACCAGCCGTCGGCAGCGATGTGGTGCATGACCAGCAGCAGGACGTGTTCGTCGGGCGCGATCTCGAAGAGGTGCGCGCGCAGCGGGGGTTCTGCCGCCAGGTCGAAGGGCTGCCGGGCGGACTCGGCCAGCCGCTGCGGCAGTTCGGCGCGGGAGGTGCGGCACGTCCGGGCCCGCAGGTGGACCTCGGCCGGTTCGAGCACGCGCTGGCAGGGTACGCCGTCGATCTCCGGGAACACCGTGCGCAGCGATTCGTGCCGGGTCGTCACATCCGCGAGTGCCCGGTCGAGGGCGGCCCGGTCGAGTGTTCCGGTCAGCTCCAGGGCGAGCGGGATGTGATAGGTGGCGGCCTCGGCGTCCATGCGGTGCAGGAACCAGAGGCGGCGCTGCGCGAAGGACAGCGGCACCGCTTCGGGCCGCGGGAGCGCGGTCAGCGCCGGACGGACGCGGCCGGGCTCGGTCAGCGCCTTGGTCAGGCCCGCCACCGTGGGCGCCCGGAAGAGGGCGCGCAGCCCCAGCTCGGCGCCGAGCACGGTACGGACCCTGGCGACCAGCCGGGTGGCGAGCAGGGAGTGGCCGCCGAGGTCGAAGAAGTCGTCGTCGAGCGTGATCCGGGGGACGTCCAGCACCTCGGCGAACAGTTCGGCGAGGATCTGCTCCTGCGGGGTGCGCGGCGCGCGCCCGGTGCCGGCGGGTGCGGCCTCGGGGGCGGGCAGGGCGGCCCGGTCCAGCTTGCCGTTCGGGGTGAGCGGCAGGGCGTCCAGGACCATGAGGGCGGTCGGCACCAGGTAGTCCGGGAGCCGCTCGCGCAGATGGGCGGTCAGTTCGGCGGGGCGCACGGACCGGCCTGCCCGGACCGCCGCGTAGCCGATGAGCCGGTCCTCGGCGGCGAGGACGGCTGCCCGGGCGACGGCGGGGTGTTCGGCGAGCGCGGCCTCGATCTCGCCGGGTTCGACGCGGAAGCCGCGCACCTTGACCTGCTGGTCGGCGCGGCCCGCGTACTCCAGCTCGCCGTCCGGGCGGCGCCGCACCAGGTCGCCGGTGCGGTACATGCGCGTACCTGCGGGCCCGAACGGGCAGGCGACGAAGCGGCCCGCCGTCGGGCCGGGCCGGTTGAGGTAGCCGCGTGCCAGGCCGGGCCCGGCCACGTACAGCTCGCCGGTGACGCCCGGTGGGACGAGGCGCAGCCGGTCGTCCAGGGCGTACACCCGGAAGTCCGCGACCGGCCGGCCGATCGGCGGTACGCCGGTGCCGGGGGCGAGCGGGTCGCTCATGGTGGCGCACACGGTGGTCTCGGTGGGCCCGTAGGCGTTGATCATGCGGCGTCCGGGCGCCCAGCGTTCCACCAGCTCCGGCGGGCACGCCTCGCCGGCGACGACGAGGGTGGTGGCGGTGAGGGCGGTGCCGTCGAGGGCGGCCAGGGCGGAGGGCGGCAGGGTCACATGGGTGACGGGGACGCGGTCGTCGGTGAGGGCTTCCAGGGGGGCTTCGGCGGGGGCGAGGACGAGGGCGGCGCCGGTGAGCAGGGCGCCGGTCAGGTCCCAGAAGGACGCGTCGAAGCTGGGCGAGGCGAACTGGAGCACCCGGCTCCCCGGTCCAGCGCCGAGCCGGTCGGCCTGCGTCGCCGCCAGCCGGGACACGCCGGCGTGGCTCACGACGACGCCCTTGGGGCGGCCGGTGGAGCCGGAGGTGTAGATCACGTACGCGGGGTTGCGGACATCGAGCGCGACCTGCGGATCACTCTCCGGCCAGTCGCCCTCGCTCACCTGCGCCGGGTCGTCGACGACCAGCGCCGGGCGGGCGTCTTCGAGCATGTACGCGATGCGCGCCTTCGGATACGAAGGATCGACCGGCAGATACGCCGCACCCGCCTTCAGCACACCCAGCACCGCGACCACCGACTCCACCGAACGCGGCAGCGCGACCGCCACCACCTGCTCAGGCCCCACACCCCGCGCGATCAACGCATGCGCGAAACGGTTGGCGCGGGCGTCGAGCCGGGCGTAGGTCAGCTCGGTGCCGGCGTGGACCAGGGCGACCGCGTCGGGGGTCCGGGCGACGCGGGCCGCGAACAGCTCGGGCAGGGTCGCTCCGGCCGGGTCCTCCGCCACCGCGGGCAGCAGTTCGGCGCGTTCGCGGGCGGAGAGGAGGTCGATGGCGCCGATCGGCCGGTCGGGTGCGGCGGCGGCCGCGGCCAGCAGCCTGGTCCAGCGGGCGGCCAGCGCCTCGACCGTCGCGCGGTCGAAGAGGTCGGTGCTGTACTCGATGGCGCCGCTGAGCCCGGCGGGGGCGCCGTCCGGCCCGAATTCCTCCGCCATGCCGAAGGTGAGGTCGAGGCGGGCGGTGCCGGTGAGCACGGCCATGCCGGAGACCTGGAGGCCGGGGAGCGCGAAGCCTCCGCCCGGTGCGTTCTGGACCACCAGTCCGGTCTGGAAGAGGGGGTGGTGGGACAGCGACCGCGACGGGTTCAGCGCCTCCACCAGGTGCTCGAAGGGGACGTCCTGATGGGCGTACGCCGACAGCGCCGTCTCCCGCACCCGCCCCAGCAACTCCGAGAAACTCGGATCACCACTCGTATCCGTACGCAGCACCAGCGTATTGACGAAGAACCCGACCAGATCGTCCAGCGCCTCATCCGTACGACCCGCGATCGGACTCCCGATCGCCACATCCGTACCCGCACCCAACCGCGTGTACAACGCCGCCAACCCCGCCTGCAACACCATGAAGAGGGTCGCGCCGGATCGCCGGGCCAGCTCGGTGAGCGAGGCGTGCAGGTCGGCGCCGAGGCGGAGTTCCAGTACGTCGCCGCCGTAGGACATGACGGCGGGGCGCGGCCGGTCGGCGGGCAGACGCAGTTGTTCGGGCAGTCCGGCCAGAGTCTGCTTCCAGTGGGCGACCTGTCGGGCGAAGAGGCTGTCGGCGTCGTTCTCGTCGCCCAGGATCTCGTGCTGCCACAGGGTGTAGTCGGCGTAGGTCACCGGCAGCGGCGGCCATTGCGGGGCGGCGCCGCCCAGCCGGTGGGTGTAGGCGGCGGCCAGGTCGCGGGCGAGCGGGCCCATGGACCAGCCGTCCCCGACGATGTGGTGCATCACCAGCAGCAGGACGTGCTCGTCCGGTGCGACCGCGAACAGCTCGGCGCGCAGCGGGACCTCGCTGGTCAGGTCGAAGGCGCGGACCGCCGACTCGCGCAGCAGCGCGGGCACCTCGGCGCCGCCGGCCGCGCGTACCGTCAGCGGCACCCGGGCCTCGGTGCTGTCCAGCACGCGCTGGTGGGGGATGCCGCCCGTCTGCGGGAAGACGGTGCGCAGCGTCTCGTGCCGGGCGACCACGTCGGCGAGGGCGGCGCTCAGCGCGTCCCGGTCGAGTTCCCCGGAGAGCCGCAGGGCCAGCGGCATGTGGTAGGTGGCGCTGGGTGCTCCGAACTGCTGGAGGAACCAGAGCCGGCGCTGGGCGAAGGACAGCGGCAGCATTTCGCGGCGGGGCCGGGGCACGAGGGCCCGGCGTGCGGTGCCCGCGTCCTGGAGCCCGGCCGCGATGCCGGCGGGGGTGGGGCTGCGGAACAGGGCGCGCAGCTCCAGTTCGACGCCGAGGGTGGCCCGGACGCGTGAGACCAGCCGGGTGGCGAGCAGGGAGTGGCCGCCCAGTTCGAAGAAGTCGTCGTCGGCGCCGACGTGTCCGGTGCCGAGCACTTCGGCGAACAGTTCGCACAGGATCTGCTCCTGCGGGGTGCGCGGGGCCCGGCTCCCGCCGGCCGCCTCGGGCTCGGGCGCGGGCAGCGCCGCCCGGTCCAGCTTTCCGTTCGGGGTGAGCGGCAGGGCGTCGAGCAGGACGAAGGCGGACGGCACCATGTAGTCCGGCAGCCGCTCGCGCAGATGCGCGGCCAGCGCGGCGCCGTTCGTCGTGGTCGTCGCGACCGGGTCGGCGGGGACGACGTAGGCGACGAGCCGGTCCTCCCTGGCGATCACCGCGGCCCGGGCGACACCCTGGCGCGCGGTCAGCGCGGTCTCGATCTCGCCCGGCTCGACGCGGAAGCCGCGTACCTTGACCTGCTGGTCGACGCGGCCCGCGTACTCCAGCTCGCCGTCGGGGCGCAGGCGGACCAGGTCGCCGGTGCGGTACATGCGCGTACCTGCGGGCCCGTAGGGGTCGGCGACGAAGCGGGCGGCGGTGAGCCCCGGTCGGTTCAGGTAGCCGCGGGCGAGGCCCGCCCCGGCGAGGTACAGCTCGCCGAGCACTCCGGGGGCCACCGGGTTCAGGGCCGCGTCCAGCACATACGCCCGGCAGTTGGCGACGGGCCGGCCGATGGGCACGGGCAGCGGGCAGTCGGCGGGGTCGGCCTGGAGCGTGTAGGCGGTGATCACGTGTGTTTCGGCGGGCCCGTAGTGGTTGTGCAGGACCCGGCCGGGGCGGCGCTCCTGGAAGCGGCGGACGGCGCCGTTCAGCCGCATCGCCTCCCCGGCCTGGGCGACCAGCCGCAGCCGAGGCAGGTCGAGGCCGGCCTCGTCGGCGGCCTCGGCCAGCGCCTCGACGACCAGGTTCGGCGCGAACAGTTCCTCGACGCGGTGCCGGTCCAGCCAGCGGGCGAACAGTTCGGCGCTGCGGCGCTGTTCCTCGGTGGGCACCACCAGGGTCTTGCCGTACAGCAGCGCGGAGAGCACTTCCTGCACCGAGACGTCGAAGCTGATCGCGGTGAACTGCGCGGTGCGGGTGCCCGGTCCGCCGCCCACGGCCGTGTGGTGCCAGGTGAGCAGGTTCAGCAGGGCGGCCGCGGGCATGGTGACGGCCTTGGGGCGGCCGGTGGAGCCGGAGGTGTAGATGACGTACGCGGGATGGCGGCCGTCCACCGGGACGGCCGGGTCGTGCTCGGGGTGCGGGCCGGCCGGTTGGACGTCGGCGAGGTCGTCGAGGACGACGGCCGGGCGGGCGTCGTCCAGCATGTACGCGATGCGGGCGGCCGGGTAGTCCGGGTCGACCGGCAGATAGGCGGCGCCCGTCTTGAGGACCGCGAGGACGGCGGTCACCAGCTCGGCGGAGCGCGGCAGCCGCAGGGCGACGACCTGCTCCGGGCCGACGCCGCGCGCGATCAGCGCGTGGGCCAGCCGGTTGGCGCGCCGGTTCAGCTCGCGGTAGGTCAGCATGGTGTCCTCGAACACCACGGCCGGGGCCTGCGGCGTCTCCCGGACCCGCGCCTCGAACAGGGCGGGCAGGGTGGTGCCGGGGACCGGGGCGGCCGTGTCGTTGAGGGTGACGAGGATGTGGTGGCGTTCCTCGGCGGTGAGGACGTCGATGCGGCTCAGCGGGCGTTCCGGCTCGGCGACGGCCGATGTCAGCAGCCGCAGCCAGCGGGCGACCAGCCCCTCCACCGTGGCCCGGTCGAACAGGTCGGTGCTGTATTCGACGCGTCCCACGATGCCTTCGGCGCGGCCGCCGGGGCCGCCGCGCTCCAGGAGATGGAAGCCGAGGTCGAACATGGTCGTCGGCGCCGGCACCAGGACGGCGTCGGTGGCAAGGCCGCTGAGCGCGAACGCGGTGCCGGGGACGTTCTGGAGGGCGAGGAGCACCTGGAACAGCGGCTGGCGGGTGAGCGACCGGGACGGGTTCAGGGCCTCCACGACCTGGTCGAAGGGCAGGTCCTGGTGGGCGTAGGCGGCGAGCGCGGTCTCCCGGACGCGGCCCAGCAGTTCGACGAAGGTGGGGTCGCCGGAGGTGTCGGTGCGCAGGACCAGGGTGTTGACGAAGAAGCCGATGAGGTCGTCGAGGGCCTGGTCGGTGCGGCCGGCGATGAGGCTGCCGACCGGGATGTCGTCGCCCGCGCCGAGCTTGTGCAGCAGGGAGGCGAGGGCGGCCTGGAGCACCATGTAGACGCTGGCGCCGTGCTCCCGGCCGAGGCGGAGGAGTCCGGCGTGGAGTTCCGCGTCGAGTTCGACGGCGATCCGGCCGCCGGCGGAGGTCGGGACGGCGGGGCGGTGGCGGTCGGCGGGGAGCGGGATCTGCTCGGGCAGGCCGGCGAGCGCCCGCGTCCAGTGGGCCGTCTGGCGGGCGGCCGCGCTGTCCGGGTCGCCGGGGTCGCCGAGCAGGGCGTGCTGCCAGAGCGTGTAGTCGGCGTACTGCACGGGAAGAGGCGCCCACTGCGGCTCCTCGCCCCGGCGGCGGGCTTCGTAGGCGGTGGCGAGGTCGGTGGCCAGCGGGCCCAGCGACCAGCCGTCGCCGGCGATGTGGTGCATCACCAGGAGCAGGACGTGGTCGTCGGCGGCGAGCTCGAACAGGTGCGTGCGCAGCGGGGGTTCGGTGGCGAGGTCGAAGCCGTGCGCGGCGGCGTCCGCGAGCCGTTCCGGCAGGGTGGTTTCGTCGGCCGGGGTCACCGGCAGGGCCGGGTGTGCCTCCCCGGCGGCCAGCACCTGCTGGCGGGGGATGCCGTCCGCGGCCGGGAAGACGGTGCGCAAAGTTTCGTGCCGGTCCGTGAGGTCGCCGAGCGCGACGGTCAGGGCCGCCCGGTCGAGCGGTCCGGAGAGCCGCCAGGCGAGCGGCATGTTGTAGACCGGGTCGGCGCCCTCCAGCTGGCGCAGGAACCAGAGCCTGCGCTGCGCGGAGGACAGCGGCACGGTCGCGGGCCGCTCGGCGCGCTGGAGGGCGAGCCTGGCCCGGTCGGCGCCGCCGAGGCCGGCGGCCAGTCCGGCCACGGTCGGGGTGCGGAAGAGGGTGGGCAGGGCCAGCTCCACGCCGAGCGTCGCCCGGACGCGGGCGACCAGGCGGGTGGCGAGCAGGGAGTGGCCGCCGAGGTCGAAGAAGTCGTCGTCGAGCGTGACCTGCGGCAGGCCGAGGACTTCCGCGAACAGCCCGGCGAGCACCTGTTCCTGCGGGGTGTGCGGGGCGCGTCCGGCGGTCGTGGTGGCTGCGGGCTCCGGCAGGGCGCGCCGGTCGAGCTTGCCGTTCGGGGTGAGCGGCAGGGCGTCGAGCAGGACGAATGCCGAGGGCACCATGTACTCCGGCAGCCGCTCCCGGAGGTGGGTCCGGAGCGCTTCGGACTGGGGCTCCCGGCCGGTCGCGGGTTGCGGGTAGGCGACGATGCGGGGGCCTTGGCCCGGGTCCCGGCGGACGACGACGGCGGCCCGCGCGATGTCGGGGTGTTCGGTGAGGACGGCCTCGATCTCGCCGAGTTCGATACGGAAGCCGCGTACCTTCACCTGGTCGTCGGTGCGGCCCAGGAACTCCAGGTTCCCGTCGGCGTTCCAGCGGACCAGGTCACCCGTGCGGTACATCCGCGACCCCGCCGGCCCGAGCGGGTCCGCGACGAAACGACCGGCGGTCAGGCCCGGCCGGTTCCAGTAGCCGCGGACCAGGCCGGGACCCGCGACGTACAACTCGCCCGCCACACCGGCCGGGACGGGGCGCAGCGCACCGTCGAGCACATGGAGCCGGAAGCCGGCGAGGGGGCGGCCGATGACCTGGCGCGGGCTCGCGTCCAGGGATGCGACGACGCAGTCCACGGTGCATTCGGACGGCCCGTAGTAGTTGAGGGCGCGTACCCCTTCGGCGGCGCGCAGCCGCTCCCAGAGCCGGTCCGGGACGGGCTCGCCGCCCAGGGCGACGAACGAGGGCCGCCATCCGGGCTGGTCGAGCAGGCCGTGGTCGACGAGGACGTGCAGATAGGACGGGGTGCCGCCGATGGCGTCCAGCCCGACTCGCGTCGCATGGGCGAGGTAGGCGGCCGGGTCGGACCAGGTGGCCTCGTCCAGGACGTGCAGTTCATGGCCGGCGAACAGGGCGAACAGCTGGTCGCAGGAGGCGTCGAACGATACGGAGGTGGTCAGGCCGAGCCGCATCCGTTCCCCGGTCGGGGAGATCAGCGGGCGCTGGTTGGCGTAGTGGTTGACCACGGCGCCGTGGGTGGCGGTCACGCCCTTGGGCCTGCCGGTGGAGCCCGAGGTGTAGATGACGTACGCGGGGTGGTCCGGCTCGACCGTCACCTTCGGGTCGTCCGCCGCACAGCCCGCCACCAGGGCCACCGTCTCCGGCGCGTCGAGCACCAGCCGGTCGAAGGGCCCGTCCGGCAGGGCCGCCAGGACTCGGTTGCAGGTCACCGTCAGCACCGGGCGGGCGTCGTCGAGCAGATACGCGATCCGGGCCGCCGGATACTCCGGGTCCACCGGCACATACGCCGCCCCCGACTTCAGCACCGCCAGGATCGCCACCACCAACTCGGCCGACCTCGGCAGCGCCACCGCCACCAGCCGCTCCGGACCCGCCCCCCGCGCCATCAGCGCGTGCGCCAGCCGGTTCGACCGCGCGTCCAGCTCCGCATACGTCAGCGACGCGTCCGGCCCGACCAGCGCGAGGCTGTCCGGGGTCGCGCGGACCTGGGCCCGGAACAGCTCCGGCAGGCTGCCGGAGGGAGCCGCCACGACCGGGCCGGTGCCCAGGGCCGTCAGCTCGTCGTGCTCGTCCGAGGTGAGCAGGTCGATTCCGCCGAGCCGCAGCCGGGGATCGGCGACCACCGCGCGGAGCAGCCGCTCCCAGCGCGCGATCATCGTCTCGACGGTGGCCGGGTCGTAGAGGTCGTCGGCGTATTCGACGGAGCCGTCGATGCCCTGCGGGGTGCCGTCGTCCGCGTGCCGCTCGGACATCGTGAAGACGAGGTCGAGTTTGGCGGTGGTCGACGTCTGGGGCAGCTCCCGGACGCGCAGTCCGGGCGGCGCGAAGTCGGCTCGGGGCGTGTTCTGCAGGACGAGCATGATCTGGAAGAGCGGGTGGTGGGCCAGCGACCGGGCCGGGTTCAGCACCTCGACCAGGTATTCGAACGGCAGGTCCTGGTGGGCGTATCCGGCGAGGGCGGTGTCCCGGACCCGGTCCAGGAGTTCGGCGAAGGTGGGGTCGCCGGAGGTGTCGGTGCGGAACACCAGGGTGTTGACGAAGTAGCCGACGAGGTCGTCCTGCGCCTGGTCGGTGCGGCCGGCGACCGGGCTGCCGACCGGGATGTCGTCGCCGGCGCCGAGCTTGCCGAGCAGGGCGGCGAGCCCTGCCTGGAGGACCATGAACAGACTGGTGCCGTGGACGCGGGCCAGCTCGCGCAGCCCGCGGTGCAGTTCGGCGTCCAGGCCGGCGCGCACGGAGCCGCCCCGGTGCGAGGCGACGGCCGGGCGGGGCCGGTCGGTGGGCAGCTCGATGAGGTCGGGGAGCCCGGCCAGTTGCCGGGTCCAGTAGTCGGCCTGGCCGGCGAGCAGGCTGTCCCGGTCGGCGGAGTCGCCGAGCAGTTCGTGCTGCCACAGGGTGTAGTCGGCGTACTGGACGGGAAGCGGCGTCCACTGCGGCGCCTCGCCGCGCAGGCGGGCCGTGTAGGCGTCGGTCAGCTCTCGGGTGAGGGGGCCGAGCGACCAGCCGTCCCCGGCGATGTGGTGGAGGACCAGCTGGAAGACATGCTCGTCCGGGGCCAGTTCGAACAGTTCGATGCGCAGGGGTGCGTCCACAGCGAGGTCGAACCGCCGTTCCTTGGCCGCCGTCGTCCGGGCGGGCACTTCGGCTTCGGTGATGCGGGTCACGGACAGGCGCGGTGCGGCCGTCCCGGCGTCCAGGATCTGCTGGTGCGGGACGCCGTCCACGGCCGGGAAGACGGTGCGCAGGCTCTCGTGCCGGGCGACGACGTCGGCCGCGGCGGCCGCCAGCGCGGCCCGGTCCAGTGCGCCGGAGAGCCGCCAGGCCAGGGAGATGTGGTAGTTGGTGCCGGACGCCTCCAGCTGGTGCAGGAACCAGAGCCGGCGCTGCGCGAAGGAGAGCGGGATCAGCGCGGGGCGAGGGCGCGGGGCGAGGGCGGCCTGGGCGGGCCCGGCGGCCACCAGGGCGGCGGCGAGCGCGGCCGGGGTCGGCGCCTCGAACAGGGTGCGCAGCGGCATTTCGACGCCGAGCGTGGCACGGACGCGGGCGGCCAGCCGGGTGGCCAGCAGGGAGTGTCCGCCCAGGTCGAAGAAGCCGTCGTCGACCCCGGCCGCGGGCACCCCGAGGACTTCGGCGAACAGCGCGCACAGGATCTGTTCCCGCGCGGTGCGCGGGGCGCGGGACGCGGTCGCCGGGGCGAGGTCGGGGGCGGGCAGGGCCCGGTGGTCGAGCTTGCCGTTGACGGTCAGCGGCAGGGCGTCCAGCGTGACGAACGCCGAGGGCACCATGTGCTCCGGCAGCCGCTCGCGCAGGTGCTCCCGCAGTTCGGCGGGGTGCGGTGCGGCTCCGGCGGCCGGTACGAGGTAGGCGGCGAGGCGGGTGTCGTCGGCCCGGTCGCGGCGGGCCAGGACGGCGACCTGGGCGATGGCGGGGTGGGCGGCGAGGGTGGCCTCGATCTCGCCGAGTTCGATGCGGAAGCCGCGTACCTTGACCTGCTGGTCGGCCCGGCCGACGTAGCGCAGGCTGCCGTCGGCGGCCCGGCGGACCACGTCGCCGCTGCGGTACATGCGCGTACCGGCCGGTCCGAACGGGTCGGCGACGAACCGTCCGGCGGTCAGGCCGGGCCGGTTCAGGTAGCCGCGCGCGAGGCCGGGACCGGCCACGTACAGTTCGCCGGGCACGCCCGGAGCCACCGGCCGCAGACCGTCGTCCAGGACGTAGGCCCGCAGGTCCGGGAGCGGGGCGCCGATCCCGCCGGCGGCCGTGCCCCCGGGGTCGAGCGCGGCATGGGTGACGTGCACGGTGGTCTCGGTGATGCCGTACATGTTGACCAGGCGCGGCGCGTTTGCCGGGTGCCGTTCGTACCAGTCGGCCAGCCGGGCGTGTTCCAGCGCCTCGCCGCCGAAGACGACGGTGCGCAGGGCGAGCCGGCGGCCGGTCTCCGGGTCCTCGGCGTCGGCCCGCATCAGCTGGTAGAAGGCGGACGGCGTCTGGTTGAGCACCGTCACGCGTTCGCGGGCGAGGAGGTCGAGGAACCGGCCGGGCGAGCGGCTGGTGTCGTGGTCGACGACGACCAGGCGGCCGCCGTGCAGCAGCGGGCCCCACAGCTCCCAGACCGAGAAGTCGAAGGCGTAGGAGTGGAAGAGGGTCCACACGTCGTCGGCGCCGAAGGCGAACAGGGCGCGGGTGGTGTCGAAGAGGCGCACCACGTTGCGGTGCGGGACCACGACGCCCTTGGGGTTGCCGGTGGAGCCGGAGGTGTGGATGACGTAGGCGGCGTGGGCCGGGTCGATGGCGAGGTCCGGGTCGGTGTCCGGCAGTCCGGTCAGGTCGGCGGTGTCGAGCAGCAGCCGGTCCGGGCCGGCCGCGTCGAACCGTTCGCCGGCGTGACCGGTCGTCACGAGGAGCGCCGGTCGGGTGTCCCGGAGGAGGTAGTCGATGCGGGCGGCCGGGTAGGCCGGGTCCACCGGCACATAGGCGGCGCCGGCCTTGAGGACCGCGAGGACCGCGACAACGAGGTCCGCCGAGCGCGGCAGGGCGAGCGCCACCGGCTGCTCCGGCCGGACGCCCCGGCGGATGAGGGCGTGGGCCAGCCGGTTGGCGCGGGCGTTCAGTTCCGCGTACGTCAGTGAGGTCGCGCCGTCCGTGAGGGCGGTCGCGTCCGGGTCGGTACGGACCTGCCGTTCGAACAGGGTGGGCAGTGCGCTGCCCGGCTCGTTCTCCGGCCGGGCGGTGGCGGCCGGCAGCAGGGCCGCGAGTTCGTCGGCGGACAGCACGTCCACCTGGGTGATGCGGCGGTCGGGCGCGGCGGCGACCACGCGCAGCAGCCGCAGCCAGCGCTCGACGACGGCGACGACGGTGTCGGCGTCGAACAGGTCGGTGCTGTACTCCACCACGCCCGACAGGCCGTCCGCGCCGGGTTCTTCGGCGAGGACGAAGGTCAGGTCGCACTTGGCGGTCCCGGTGGGGGCCAGGTCGGACGTGACGCGCAGCCCCGGCAGGTCGAAGGCGCCGGACGGCTCGTTCCGCAGGGTGAGCATGGTCTGGAACAGCGGGTGGTGCGCGAGCGTCCTGGTCGGGTTGAGCGCCTCCACCAGGTGCTCGAACGGCACGTCCTGGTGGGCGTACGCGGCCAGCGCCTCGGAGCGCACCCGGCCCAGGAGTTCGGTGAACGTGGGATCGCCGGACAGGTCGGTGCGCAGGACCAGGGTGTTGACGAAGAAGCCGACCAGGTCGTCCAGGGCTTCGTCGGTGCGGCCCGCGACCGGGGTGCCGATCGGGACGTCGGTTCCGGCGCCGAGCTTGCCGAGCAGGGCGGCCAGTCCGGCCTGGAGCACCATGAAGAGGCTGGCTCCGCCGTCGCGGGCGAGGGTGCGCAGCCCCTGGTGCAGCTCGGCGTCGATGCGCACCGGCAGGCGGGCGCCCCGGTAGGACATGGCGGCGGGCCGCGGCCGGTCGAAGGGCAGCTCGATCTGGTCGGGCAGGCCGTCGAGGCGCTGGCGCCAGTAGGCGAGCTGGCCGCCGAGGAGGCTCTCCGGGTCGGTGCCGTCGCCCAGCAGTTCCCGTTGCCAGAGGGTGTAGTCGGCGTACTGGACGGGGAGGGGCGCCCACTCGGGCTTCGTGCCCTCGCCGCGGGCGGCGTAGGCGGTCGCCAGGTCGCGGGCGAGCGGTCCGGTGGACCAGCCGTCGCCGGCGATGTGGTGCACGGCCAGCAGCAGGACGTGCTCTTCGGGGTCGAGCCGGAAGAGTTCGGCGCGCAGGGGCGGCTCGTCGGACAGTTCGAAGCCCTGACGTGCCGCCTCGGCCAGCCGGTCGGGCAGTTCGTGCGCGGCGGTCTCGGTGATGCGGAGCCGGGGCCGTGCCGTCTCCGGGTCCAGCACCCGCTGGCAGGGGGCGCCGGCGACGGTGGGGAAGACCGTGCGCAGGCTCTCGTGCCGCTCGACGACGTCGGCGAGGGCGGCCTCCAGCGCGCGGGCGTCCAGGCTGCCGGACAGCCGCAGGGTCAGCGGGATGGTGTAGGTGGCGCTGGGGCCCTCCATCCGGTGCAGGAACCACAGCCGGCGCTGGGCGAAGGACAGCGGTACCGTTTCGGGCCGCTCCCGCCGTGCGAGTGCCGGGCGGGCCCGGCCCGCGATGTCGACCCTGGCGGCCAGACGCGTCACCGTGGGCGCGTCGAACAGGTCACGGAGGCGCAGTTCCACGCCGAGGACGGACCTGGCCCGTGCGATGAGCCGGGTGGCGAGCAGGGAGTGGCCGCCGAGGTCGAAGAAGCTGTCGTCGAGCCCGGCTCCGGTGACGCCGAGGACTTCGGCGAACAGCCCGGCGAGCTGGTGCTCGACGGCGGTACGGGGGGCGCGGCCGGGGACGGTGGCCCGGTGGTCGGGGGCGGGGAGGGCGCGCCGGTCGAGCTTGCTGTTCGGGGTGAGCGGCAGGGCGTCGAGGAGGACGAACGCCGAGGGCACCATGTACTCCGGCAGCCGTTCCCGCAGCCGGGTGCGGAGGGTGTCCGTGCCGATGGTCCGGCCCGTGGCGGGGACGACGTAGGCCACGAGGCGGGGATGCTCGTCGTCGGTGCGTACGGTGACGACGGTCCGCTCGACGTCGGGGTGCTCGGTGAGGACGGCCTCGATCTCGCCGAGTTCGATACGGAATCCGCGCACCTTCACCTGGTCGTCGGTGCGGCCCAGGAACTCCAGGTTCCCGTCCGCGTTCCAGCGGACCAGGTCACCCGTGCGGTACATCCGCGACCCCGCCGGCCCGAACGGGTCGGCGACGAAACGCCCGGCGGTCAGGCCCGGCCGGTTCCAGTAGCCACGGACCAGGCCGGGCCCCGCGACGTACAACTCGCCCGCCACACCGGCCGGGACGGGGCGCAGCGCGCCGTCGAGCACGTGGAGCCGGGCGTTGGTGACGGGCCGGCCGATGACCGGGCGGGGACTCGTCGCCACGGGGGCGGTGACGGCGTTGACGGTGCACTCGGAGGGGCCGTACAGGTTGACGCAGCTGGTCGTGGTCCCCTCGGCGGCCCGCAGCCGCTGCCACAGGGGCTCGGGGAGGGCTTCGCCGCCGGCCCCGATGAGGGCGGGGCGGCGCTCCGGGTCGCTCAGCAGCCCGTGGGCCACGAGGTCCTGGAGGTAGGAAGGGGTGGCCTCGACGTAGTCCAGCCTGTGCCGTGCCGCGTAGTGGACGAACGTTTCGGGGTCGGTCCAGGTGGCGTGGTCCAGGACGTGCAGTTCATGACCGGCGAACAGGGCCATGAGCTGGTTCCAGGAGGCGTCGAAGGACACCGAGGTGGTCAGCGCGACACGCAGCCGCTCACGCTTCTGATTCCCTTTCAGGTCCCGGTCCACGTCCAGGCCCCCGCCCAGGTCCCGGCCCCGGCCCCGGTCCCGGTCCCGGTCCCGGAGGAGCGGGGCGAACAGCGTCTGCCGGTGGTCGGTGAGCAGGTCGAACAGGCCGCCGTGGGTGGCGGTCACGCCCTTGGGCCTGCCGGTGGAGCCCGAGGTGTGGATGACGTACGCGGGATGGTTCGGCTCGACCGTCACCATGGGGTCGTCGGCCGGGCACGCTGCCAGCAGGGCCGCCGTCTCCGGCGCGTCCAGCACCAGCCGCCCGGCCGGGTCGCTGTCGGGCAGGCGTTCCGTACTGCGGGTGTCGGTGATCACCAGGGCCGGGCGGGCGTCGTCGAGCAGATACGCGATCCGGGCCGCCGGGTATTCCGGGTCCACCGGCACATACGCCGCCCCCGACTTCAACACCGCCAGGATCGCCACCACCAGCTCGGCCGACCTCGGCAGCGCCACCGCCACCAGCCGCTCCGGACCCGCCCCCCGCGCCATCAGCGCATGCGCCAGCCGGTTCGCCCGCGCGTCCAGCTCCGCATACGTCAGCGCGACGTCGCCGCAGACCAGGGCGTCGAGGCCGGGGGTCGTGCGCGCGTGCTCGCGGAACAGCTCCGGCAGGCTGCGGGCGGGAGCCGTCACGACCGGGCCGGTGCCCAGGGCCGTCAGCTCGTCGCGCTCCCGCGCCGTCAGCAGCTCGACCCGGCCCACGGCCTCGTCCGGGGCGAGGTCCGCGACGGTGTCGAGCAGGGCGAGCAGCCGCAGTTGGTGTGCGGCCAGGTCGTCGTCGCCGTAGGCGTCGGGGGCGCCGTGCAGCCGGAGGAGCGGAGGGTTGCCGTCGCGGTAGTCGAACAGCCAGAGCGCCATGTCGGTGGTCGAGCCCGACACGAAGTGGTGCACCGACGCCGGGTGGCCGGCGAAGCTCGGGCGGGCGTGGAAGGCCATGATGTTGACGATCAGCGGGAACGCCGTGCCGATGCCGCCCGATGCGCCGAGGTCGCGCAGAAGGTCCTCGCTGCGGTAGCGCTCGTGCGCGACGGCGGACTCGACCTCGCGGGCCGCCTGCGCGACGAGGTCGCCCCACACCATGTCCGGCCGTACGGTCAGCCTGAGCGGCACCACGTTGGACATCGTGCCGGGCACCGACATGAGATCGCGGTCCTGGCCCCTGCGGGCGGTGACGGGGAGGGCGAGCACCACGTCCTGGGCGCCGCTGATCCGGTGGGCGTAGAGGGCCGTCGCCGCGATCACGATCCGGGACCACCTGACACCGGCGCGCGCGGCTGCCGCCCGGAGGGCGTCGGGGCTGCGGAGCTCCCGCTCGCCGGCCACGCGCAGGGCCCGGTGCGGGTCGGTCACGGCGCTGTCGGTGAGCCGGGTGGGGGTGGGCAGGTCGGTGAAACGTTCGGTCCAGTAGGCGCGGTCGGCCGCGAAGCCGGCGGATGCGCGGTAGGCGGTGTCGCTGTCGACCAGGTCGCGCAGGGTGCCGAACGGTGACGGCGGCACCGTGCCGTCCTCGGCCAGGGCCGTGTAGACGTCGCCGACCCGCTGCCGTACCAGGGAGCTGCTGATCGCGTCCAGCACCACATGGTGGTAGTTGAAGTACCAGAGGAATTCCGTCGCGGACAGGCGGATCAGCGCATGGCCGAACAGCGGGTCGCGGGCAAGGTCCAGCGGTCGTGCGAGGTCCTTCCGCATCCATTCCATGGCCGCCGCCCGGGGGTCCGCCTCCGTCGTGAAGTCCGGATGCGCGGGCGCCCAGTCCCAGCTCGCGCGGAGGATCTGGCGCGGGCCCTCACCGTCGTCCTCGAAGGTCACGTGCAGGGCGTCGACTTCGTCGACCACCCGGCGCAGCGCGGCGTCGAAGAGTTCCGGATCGACCGGGCCGTGGATCTCCATGCACTCGCCGACGCGGTAACCGGAGATCGGCTCCGGGGAACTCTGCTCGGCGAGCCAGATCTCCCGTTGGGCCGCGGTCAGGGGAAGGGCGTCGCCGTCGCGACGGGACATGGGGGTACCTCCAGAGAATGTGGGTGGCGTGCGCGCAGGGCCGACCGCGCCGACCGCGGGGGACGTGGCGCGGTCGGCGGGGGCCGGGCATTTCTTTCCTGCGTCAGGCGGCTGCGTCGGGCAGCCTTGTCGGGCGGCTGCGTCAGGCGGTGGCGTCAGGCGGTGGCGTCAGGCGGCGAGTTCGCCGGCCTGGAGCTGCCAGAGGGATGCGTAGAGTCCGTGCTGGGCGAGGAGTTCGTCGTGGGTGCCCTGTTCGGCGACGACGCCGCCCCGGTCCATGACGTAGATGCGGTCGGCGTGGCGGACCGTGGAGAGGCGGTGGGCGATGACGACCATCGTCCGCTCGGCCGCGAAGCTCTGCAGCGTGCGCTGGATGGCGGCCTCGGTCTCGTTGTCCACGGCGGAGGTCGCCTCGTCGAGGATGACGACCGGCGAGTCCTTGAGGATGGCGCGGGCCAGGGCGATGCGCTGTCGCTGGCCGCCGGAGAGGGCGGCGCCGCGTTCGCCGATGAGCGTGTCGTAGCCGTGGGGCAGGGCGGCGATGAAGGGGTGCGCCTCGGCCATGGCTGCGGCCCGCACCACGGCGCCGTCCGTGGCGTCGAAGCTGCCGTAGCGGATGTTGTCGGCGATGGTTCCGTCGAACAGGAAGGGGTCCTGGGCGACGAATCCGATGGCGTGGCGCAGGTCGTGCCGTCGCAGGTCGCGGACGTCCCGGCCGTCGAGCAGGACCCTGCCGGACTCGGCGTCCTGGAAGCGCATCAGCAGCCGGGCGACGGTCGTCTTGCCCGAGCCGGTGGCGCCCACCAGGGCCGTGACCTGACCGGCCGGGATGGTCAGGGAGAGGTCGTCCAGGGCGGCCGCGCGGCCGGGGTAGGCGAAGGTGACGCGGTCGAGGACGATCTCACCCCGCACCCCGGCGGGGTCGAGGGCCGCGTCGCCGCTGTCGGCCTCGACGGGCAGTTCGCGCAGCCGCTGGACGCGCTCGTAGGAGTCGAGGGTGCGCTGGTACTGGTCGGCGATGGTGCCGAGCCGGCTCATCCGCATCAGCAGCATCTGGGGCAGTCCGATGAGGGGGCTGAACACCTCGAACCGGAGGTTGCCGTTGAGGACGTGGCGGCCGCCGACCAGCAGGGTGCCGGCCATGGAGGCGGTGGTGCAGGCGCGGACCGTCTCGCCGTGGCGGATGGTGCCGCGGTCGGTCTGCCGGCTGCTCTCCTGGACGTCTTCGCTGAGCCGGTCGATGCGCGCGGCCTCGTAGCCCTCGGTGCAGAAGCTCTTGACGGTGGCGCCGGCCTCCAGCGAGTTGATCACCTGGCTGCCGAGCCGGGCGCGGCGTTCGCCGGTGACGGCGTAGTCGGCGGCGGCCCGGTCCTGGTGGCGCAGGGAGAGCCAGGCGATGACCGGGATCGGGAGGAACGCGATCCAGGCGATCTGCGGGGCGAGCAGGAGGAACGCCGGGGCCAGCAGGGCCAGGCTGGTGCCGAGTTGGAGCACGTCGTTGGCGGGTCCGGCGAAGAAGGCGCCCAGTTGGCCGACGTCGTTGGTGAGGGCGCCGGCCACCCTGCTGGTGCGCTCGCCCTCCAGGTGGGCCAGGTCGAGGTGCTGGACGTGCCGGTAGGTGCGGCTGCGCCAGTCGTGTTCGATGTCCTGGCCGAGCCGGCGCCACTGGAGGTTGGAGGCGTAGGAGAGTCCGGCCACGGCGGCGCTGGCGGCGGCGACCAGTCCGGCCAGGCCCCACAGCTGGGCGGACGCGGTGGCCAGGCCGAGGCGGGCCAGGAAGGCCGCTTCGCCCTTGATGAGAACGAGGCCGGTCCAGCCGAGGAAGGTGCCGAGCGCCAGTTCCGCCGCCTGGCAGGCGACGGACAGGGCGGCCGCGCGGTAGAGGCGGCCGCGGTGCGGGCCGACGATCTCCAGCAGGGGGTGCCGTTCTGAGTCGGGCCCGGTCGCCGAGCGGGCCGCTTCGGTGGTTCTGCGCCAGGTCCTGCGCAGCACGAGCGCGGTCGCCGCGGCCACGCCGCCCACGGCCGCCAGTTGCCTGATCGGCGTGGAGCCCTTGAGCAGGGCGGCGCCGGCCGCGACGCCGCCGCCCACGGCGAGCACCGGCCGGACGACCGCGCCGGTGTCGACGGGCGGGGCGGGCCGGGCCGCCGTCGCCCGTCGCGCCGCGGCGGTCGTTTCCTCCGCGACCCGGGCGACGGTGCGGCGGACGATCCCGCCGATGTCCGCGGCGCGCAGTCGCGCGTCGTGCCGGATGAGCACTCCGCCGGTGACGGGGCTGGCCTGGGCCTCGGTGATGCCGGGGATGTGGCGCAGCGCTGCGGCGAGGAGTTCGGCCGTCCGGGGGCGTCCGACGAGAAGCCTGACGTCCCAGCGCTGGCGGCCCGGTGTGACCGAGCGAGGGCTCGCGCCCGGTTCCGTGGAGCGGAATCCGGAGGCGGCACCCAGAAGCGATGGCATGTGTACGTTCACCTTGTTCGCGGAGGTCGCGGAGGTCCGTTGCGGGTACGGCGGATCACGGCGACGGAGCGGGAAATCTTGAACGGGGCGGCTGTGGGCGTGCGGCCCAGGGAACGGCCGCCACTCCGACGCGTCCGCCGACGGGTGGGTCGGCGGGACGCGTCCGGTGGCGGCCGCGGGTCCACGGGGGCCGTCAGTGCGTCTTGGCTGCGGCGTTCTCGGCGGTCGCGCGGATCTTGGGGGCCCTCCGCTCCCCCTTACCGCTGTTTCCGGTGGTGTGCTGGCCGGGAACGGAGCGGCTCTCGGTGTCACCGGCGGCGACCTGGGCGGCCATCACGTCGGCGGCCACCTCGGCCGCGAGGTCGTGGATGTTCTCCCCGGCCTCGTGGGCTGCCTTCTTCACCTCCATCGCGATCCCGACGGACGCCTTGACGACTCCGCCCACCAGCGGCCTGAGCAGGCGCTTGGCCAGCGGTGCGACGACGAGCCCGATCAGAAAGGGCGGTACTACAGGCGGCATGATGCTCCATCCTCTCCACGCATACGTATGACAGGGAACCCGGACACGACGAGAAATGGAGCAGCGCGCGGCCGGGCGGACACGAGGCATTTCCGTTTCGAATCCGGGAGGAACCGAAATCGAATTCCCGGACACCTTCCCGGGCACCGGGACTTCACCGGGACACGCCGTCCTATCTCGTGATCACGGTAGTCGAACCATGCCCGGTTGAGCCAAATGGATTCCCGGGGGTTCACTCGTGTGAGTGTCGGTGACTTTTTCGCATGTCCTGAATTGATCGCAGCCGAACATCTGCCGGAATGTTTATCAGATCATCTTTCCCAAGGGAGGGCCCCGGCGTTACTCATTCGGGTGAACCAGGATCGGCCGCACGTGTCGCTCCCTGCTGCTCGCGGCCACGTGCCCAGGCGGCTCCACGTGCGCGAACGCGCTTTCTAACACGCTTTCCACGGACGGAAGTTGGGCGTTTCCCGGGCCGGCACCGGTGGCAGCATGACGCCCATGCCCCGACGCACCCCGCCGGTCGCCCTGGCGGCCGCCCTCACCGCCGCGGCGCTCGCGCTGAGCGGCTGCGGCGGAGTCGCCTCCTCCTCGACGACCACTCCCCCGGTGCTCGGCGGCACCGTCAGGATCGCCGGGCCCAGCGAGACGCCGAGCTTCGACCCGTACTCGGCCTTCGGCGCCTCCCAGGCCCGTTACGCCTACGACTCACTGGTCAACCTCGCCCCGGACGGCGGCCTGGTCACCGGTCTGGCCGCCACCTGGCGGGCCACGCCCACCGAGGCGTCCTTCACCCTGCGCCGGGGCATCACCTGCTCGGACGGCACCGCCCTCACCGCCTCCGCCGTGGCCCGTGCGCTCACCTACGCGGCCGATCCCGCCCACCGGCTCGCCGGCGCCCGCACGATCCTGCCGAATGTCCCGTTCACCGCGCGCGCCGACGACGCGACAGGCACGGTGTCCGTGTCCGCCGCCTCCCCCTTCCCGTTCCTCACCCGCACCGTCGGCCTGCTGCCGATCGTCTGCCCCGCCGGCCTCGACCGGCCGCAGGCACTGGAACGCACCAGCCAGGGCACCGGCCCGTACGTACTGACCCGCTACTCCCCCGGCGGGCCGTACGAGTTCACCGTGCGCGACGACTACGCCTGGGGGCCCGCCGGGGCGACGACCTCGGAGCCCGGCCAGCCCGCGCGCATCCGGCTCTCGGTGGTGCCGCAGGCCGCCACGGCGGCGAACCTGCTGATCACCGGGGGCATCGACATCGCGCAGGTCAGCGGTCCGGACCGGGCCAGGCTCACCGGACGCGGGCTGGCCGTCTCCGAGGTGGCGACGGTGACCGGGATGACGTTCTTCAACCAGCGCCCCGGCCGGGTCCTCGCCGACCGGGCCCTGCGCCGCGCCCTGGTCTCCGCCCTCGACCGCGAGGGGCTCGCCAACGTCGCCGTGGGCGGCACCGGCAGCCCCGCGGCCGACTTCGGGGCCCGCGGCGCCGTATGCCACGCCGACCTCGCCGACGCCAACCTGCCCGCGGGGGACGCGACCGACGCCCTGCGCGCCGCCGGCTGGACCCGCGGCGCCGACGGCCGGCTCACCCGGGACGGGCGGCCGCTACGGCTCCGCCTGATCACCAGCCCGGACCTGGGCCCGACCCTGGTCTCCGTCGCCGAACTGATGGCCCGGCAGTGGACCGCGCTCGGCGCCGACGTCGATCTGGTCGGCGAGAGCCTGCCCGCCCTGGTCAACGCCATGTACGAGACCGCGGACTTCGACGTGGTGGTCGGCAGCACGCCCGGGTTCGCCCTGCCGGCCGGCTTCATCCCCTTCTTCTCCGGCCCCGCCCCCGCCCGGGGCCTCAACTTCGCGGGGGTGCGCAATCCCGAGTACGACGCGCTGGTCACCCGCGCCCTGCGCAGAACCGGTACCTCTGGCTGCGAGACCTGGAACAGGGCCGCCGCCGCCCTCTTCCGCGCGGCCGACGCGCTGCCCGTCGCCGAGGGCCGCAGCGGTGTGTACGGCTACCGCACCACCTTCGCCACGACGTTCGGCGGCCAACTCGTGCCCACGAGCATCCGCCTCCACCAGTGACCCGGGAACCCGCCATGTCCTTACCCCAGCTGCTGCGGCACCCCTGGACCGTCTTCCTCGGCCGCCGCGGCCTCCGGCTCGTCGTCTCCCTGGCCCTCGTGCTCACCGCGTCGTTCGCCATGATCCGCCTCATCCCCGGCGATCCCGTCCGGGCCGCGCTCGGCGTCGACGCGGCGCCCGACCTGGTGGCCGCCCGCAGACACGCCCTCGGGCTCGACTCCCCCTTCCTGTCCCAGTACCGGCACTACCTCACCGGCCTCCTCCACGGCGACCTGGGCACCTCACTGGTCACCGGGACCCCCGTCGCGGAACTGGTCCGCACCCGGCTCCCGGCCACCCTGGAGATCGCCGGGCTCGCCTTCCTCACCGCGCTCGCCGTCGCCCTGCCCGGCGGTCTGCTGGCGGCCGTCCGCACCCGCGACGGCCGGCGCCCGCGCACCGAGCTGGTCTTCACCACGGTCACCGCGGGTCTGACCGGGGTGCCGGACTTCGTGCTGGCCGCCGGTCTCACCGCGCTGCTCGCCGTGGGCCTGCAACTGCTGCCGGTGGCCGGGGCGGCGGGCGCCGCATCCCTCGTCCTGCCCGTCGTCGCGCTCGCCCTCACCCCGGCGGCGGTCCTGCTGCGCCTGGTCAGGGTGGAGGCGCTGAAGGTGCTGGACGAGGACTACCTGCGTACCGCCCGCAGCAAACGGCTCTCGTCCGCGCGCCGCTATCTGCGGCACGCGGCACCGAACATGGCCACCGCCGCGCTCACCGTCGCGGGCAGCCTGCTGCCCGGTCTGATCGCGGGCACCGTGCTGGTCGAGAAGGTCTTCGCCTGGCCCGGCATCGGCTCCGCCATGGCCCAGTCCGTGGTCGCCCAGGACTACCCGGTGGTCCAGGCCATGGTGCTGGTCCTCGGCACCACCGTGCTGCTCGCCGGCCTCCTGGTCGATGTGCTGCTCGCCCTGCTCGACCCCCGCTCGGCGATCCGGGAGATGTGACCATGAGCCTGCCCGCCCGCCTGCTCCGCTCGCCCCTGGCCTGGGTCACCGGGATCATGCTGGCCTCGCTCGCCGTGCTCGCCCTGGCCGGACCGCTGCTGTGGGGGGCGGCGGCCGACCGGCCGGACCCCTCGGCCGTCCTCCAGGGCCCCTCGGCGGCGCACCCGATCGGCACGGACGGCCTCGGCCGGGACCTGCTGGCCCGGGTACTGACGGCGGCCCGGCCCTCGCTGCTGCTCGCCCTGGCGTCGGTGCTGCTCGGCGCGGGCGCCGGAGTGCTCCTCGGGGCGTCCACCGCCGTGCTGGGACGGCGCTTCCGCCGGCTGACCGCCGCGCTGATCAACCTGCTGCTGGCCTTCCCGGCGCTGCTGGTGGCGATGTTCCTCGCGGTGGTGTTCGGCGCGGGCACGACCGGCGCCGTGCTGGCCCTCGCCGCGGCGGCCGTACCGGGGTTCGCGCGGCTCGCCCAGACGCTGGCCGCCGGCGTCGCCGGCACGGACCATCTGGCGGCGGCCCGCGTTCTCGGGCTGCGCCGGCACCGGATGCTGTGGCGCCATGTGCTGCCCAACATCGCCGAGCCGCTGCTGCTGAGCGTCACCACGGCCGCCGGCACGGCCCTGGTCGCGCTCTCCGGGCTCAGCTTCCTCGGGCTGGGCGTCCAGCCACCGGCGTACGACTGGGGGCAGTTGCTCAGCCAGGGGCTCGACCGGATCTACGCCGAACCGCTGCCCGCGCTCGCTCCGGGCCTCGCGCTCCTCTACGCGGCCCTGGCCTTCCAGCTGCTCGGCGAGGTCCTGGCCGGGAGCGCCGCCCGGCGCGGCCCGGTGGCGCGCATCCCGGCGCCGAGGGCCGCGCCGAGCGGCCCCGCCGAGGAGGGGGCGGTGCTCCAGGTGGACGGCCTCACCGTGGAGCTGCCGACCCCGCGCGGCACGATCCGGCCGGTGCGCGGGGTGAGCCTCTCGCTCCGGCCGGGCGAGATCGTGGGCCTGGTCGGCGAGTCGGGCTCGGGCAAGTCGCTCACCGCGCTGGCCGTCGCCGATCTGCTGCCGTACGGCGCCCGCGTCGCCCGGCGCACACTGCGCCTCCACGGGACCGATCTCGCGGCCCTGACGCCGAGGGAGCGGGACCGGCACCTGGCGACGGGCCTGTCAGTGATCTTCCAGAACCCGGCGTCGGCCCTCAACCCGTCCCTGCGGATCGGCACCCAGCTCACCGAGGCCGTCCGGGCGCACCGGGGCGCGAGCCGGGCGCGGGCCGCCGCGGAGGCCGTCGAGGCGCTGCGCCGGGTGGCGCTGCCGCCCGAGGTGCTGCGGGCCCGCCCCCATCAGTTGTCCGGCGGGCAGCGGCAACGGGTGATGATCGCCGCCGGGCTGATGGTGCGGCCGGGCCTGATCATCGCCGACGAGCCGACCACGGCCCTCGATGTCACCGTGCAGCGGCAGATCACCGGGCTGCTCACCGACATCCGCCGGGACACCTCCGCCGCAATCCTGTTCATCAGCCATGACGTGGCGCTGGTGGGCGAGTTCTGCGACCGGGTGCTGGTGATGTACGCGGGCACCGTCGTCGAGGCGCTGCCCACCGACCGGCTGGCCGCCGGCACCCGGCACCCCTACACCCGAGCCCTGGTCTCCTCGGTCCCGGACCTCGCCGCCGACCGCGACCGGCCGCTGCCGACGGTCGAGGGTGCGCCGCCCGATCCGCTCGTGCCGGCGCCGGGGTGTGCGTTCGAGCCGCGCTGCCCGCGCCGCCGGGAACGCTGCGCCGAGGAGGCCCCGCCGCTGGACGAGTTCGGCGGCGGGCATCGGGTCGCCTGCTGGTATCCGCTCCCCGTGTCTGCGGTCCCGGAGGCGGTGAAGGCGTCGTGACGGAGCTTCGGGTGTGTGACCTCACCGTGCGCCGTACCGGGCCGCGGGGCTCGTTCGCGGCGGTGGACGGGGTGTCGCTGGAGGTCGCCGCGGGCAGCACGCTGGGCCTCGTGGGCGAGTCGGGGTCCGGGAAGTCCAGCCTGGCCGGGGCGATCGTCGGTCTCGTCCCCGTGCAGGGGGGCCGGGTCCTGATCGACGGCCGGGAGGCGCGGGCCCGTACCGTCCGTGAGCGGCGGCGGCTCGGGCGCCGGGTGCAGGTGGTCCTCCAGGACCCGGACACCGCGCTCGATCCGCGTATGACGGTGGGTCGGGCGCTGGCGGAGGCGGCGACGGTGTACCGCAGGCTGGACCGGGCGGCCCGTGGCGGGCGGGTGGCCGAACTGCTGGAACTGGTGGGGCTGGACCCCCGGCTGGCGGGGCGGCTGCCCCGGCAGTTGTCCGGCGGCCAGCGGCAGCGGGTCGCGCTCGCCCGTGCGCTGGCCGTCGAGCCCGGTCTGCTGATCGCCGACGAGATCACCTCGGCGCTCGATGTGTCGGTGCAGGCGTCCGTGCTGAACACGATCCGCGAACTGCAGCGGCGGCTCGGGCTGTCCATGCTGTTCATCGGCCACAACCTCCCGGCGGTCTGCCATGTGTCGGACGCCGTGGCGGTCATGCGGCATGGCCGCATCGTGGAGACCGCGCCCACCGAAACGCTCCTGCGCGCCCCGCGGCATTCGTACACACGGACCCTTCTCGCCGCTGTCCCGACCCTCCGCAAACCACCGCCGGAATTCCCTCGCGGATTTCCCGAAACCTGAAGCCTGATCCCCGGTTCGTCAAACGGGCGATCAATTCCTCACGCACACGGATTAACCCGCACCTCACCCTTCCGAATGACGTGAGACGATGCGGCGGCATTTGAATTCCACGAGCCCGGCGTCCCCCGGGTTCTTTTTCCGAACCTTTAAGGAAAGGCACGGCATATGGGAATGTCCCGGAATGCGGCGATCATGTCCGAACGGGGGGCCGTGGCATGACCGTAGCCCTGGACCGGGCCGTCGCCCCGTCCCATCAGACGGGCGCCGGCCTGTCCGTGCCGTTCGCGATCGCCGGGACCGGGATGCATCTGCCGCCGACGGTCGTCACCAACGAGGACCTCACCCGGACGCTCGACACCAGCGACGCGTGGATCACCAGCCGTACCGGCATCCGCGAGCGCCGCATGCTGGCTCCGGACCTGGCGACCTCCGACATGTGCCTCGCCGCCGCGCGTCCCGCGCTGGAGGCCGCCGGTGTCGACCCCGCAGGGCTGGACGCGGTCGTCGTCGCCAGCTACACCGGGGACCAGCCGCTCGTCTCCACCGCGCTGATCGTCAAGGACGCCCTCGGGGCCCATCGCGCGCTGTCCCTCGACGTCACGCAGGCCGCGTGCGCCTCCGGCATCCAGGCCATGCTCATCGCCGCGCACCTGCTCCAGAACCCGTCGATCGGGACGATCCTGCTCCTCGCGGCCGACTGCGCGTCCCGGATCACCGATCCCGCCGACCGCACCACCCGGGTCTTCTTCGGCGACGCCGCGGCGGCCGTCGTCCTCACCCGGTCGCACACCCCCGGAGCGGGCCTCCTCTCGTACGACCTGGGCTCTCAGCTGTCGTACGACGTCCAGATCCCCGCCGGGGGCTCCAAGCTGCCCGCCAGCGCGGCGACCGTCGCCGCCGGGGACCACTACCTGTCCATGGACGGCCGTGCGGTGTGGAAGGCGGCGACGACGCGCCTGCCGGAGAGCATCGCCCGCGCCGCCGAGCGGGCCGGGGTGCCGCTCCACGAGGTCCGGCACTTCTTCCTGCACCAGGCGAACCTGAACATCCTCACCGAGACCCTGGCCACGCTCGGCATCCCCCGGCAGCGCGCCACCGTCACCATCGACCGGCTCGGCAACACCGGTTCGGCTGGCCTGTTCACCGCGCTCCACACGGCCGTCGCCGAAGGCTCGCTGCTGCCGGGCGACACGTACGTACTGGCCGGAATCGGGGCCGGTTTCCAGTGGGGCAGTCTCTGCCTCCGCCACGCCTGACCCGGTCCCCCGGCGGCCGGGCGGGCCCGCTCGTCCCGGCCGCCGGACAGGCGCTAAAGCGGCGGCTCGGTGAAGAGTTCACGCAGCCAGCCGGCGCTCTCCTCGCCCCCTCCACCACCGGTGCCGCCGGTGGCCCCCGGGAAGAGGCGGCCCCAGGCGCAGGCCCGGCCGATGGCGGCGAGCCGCCATGCCAGGCCGACTGCGCGCCGCAGTTCGGCGGCCGTACGCCCGGCCCCCGTCCACGGCTCCAGGTAGGCGTCGCGCAGTCGCGGCAGCACCTCGGGCCCGTACTCCTCGCGGGCTCGGCGGGCGGGCACGAGCAGGCCGCAGAAGGGGTGGGTGACCGCCGCGTCGCCCCAGTCGAAGAAGGTGAAGCGGCCCGGTGCCGGGGCGAAGAGCTGACCGTCGTGCAGATCGGAGTGGTCGAGCGAGTCGGCGATGCCCACGCCCGCGAGCTCGGCGCACCAGTCCACGAGCCGGGGACGCGACTCGCGCAGTGCCTGACGGTCGCCGGGCCCCAGCGCCGTGTTCTCGTCGACGATCCTGTCGAAGACCTCGGGGAGCACGGCCGTACGCGCGTCGGGGACGCCGAGTGACGCGATCTCCTCCGTGTACGGGATCAACGCGCGCTGTACGTCCGCGTACTGGCGCAGCATGTCCTCCCAGCTGCGGGGGCCGGCGGTGCCGGCGTCGAGTACGTCCCTGAAGAGCGGTCCACCGTCCGGAAGCAGGAACCAGCCGCGGTCGGCGGCCACGGCCAGCGGCTTCAGTACCTGCTCCGGGAGCCAGCGGGCCAGCGCCTCGGTGAGTCCCGCCTCGAAGGCGCTCGCGGGCGGGTTGGCCTTGAACCACACGGCGTCGTGGTCTTCGACGGGCATCCGCACCAACACGGACCACGGCCGCAGCCGCACCTCGCGCGGGCCCGATGGGCGGAGCCCGTGAGCGGCGAGCGCACGCTCCGCCCACCCGAGCGCTTCCTCGCGCCACGCACTCCGCTCCCACGGTGTCACCGCGTCCGGGTACCGCCCCCGGTCCACTTTCCACGCCTCACGTCGCATGCGCCCATCTCACCATCGTGCGGGCCTCGGCCGCGCGGGTCGGAACGTCAACGGCTGAAATATGGACAAGCACACGAAGCCGCTGGGGGACAAAATTTCTTAGGCTCAACCGACTTGTCAATGCGGTGAGTTGACTCCGACTCGTCGTTTACCCCCGATCGATGGGTTTCCCTGCGAAACGCCCGCTCCGGTGGCGTGGGTGACCGCGTCATATGCAAACCTCGTGCCGAGGCCCTTCCCGTGCTCCCCATCGGCTCATCGGTGGGCATCGACCTGCCGGCTCTTCCTGGTTCGCCCGCTCGATATCGAATTCCGAGCCGGCTCTCCTCACTTCGGACAGCGGCAGTGGCGGGCCTCGACGGCCGTTCGATCACCATCCGCCCCGGCGGCTGGTGGGACTTTTTTCACCGGGCTGTTCCTGCCCGTAATCGGGGTGAGGCCACCCCCAGAATCGACAAGGGGAATCAATGACGTCCTACGACGACGCAGACCCGGTGATCTTCCCGGCCGGTGCCGCGACGCAGACCAGTGCCGCCCAGGCCGCGAGTGAGGAGTGGGATGCCGTCATCGTCGGCGGCGGCATGGCGGGTTCGATCGTGGCCGAGCAACTGAGCCAGTCGGGCCACAAGGTGCTCATCGTCGAAGCCGGCCCCGGCAAGGATCTGGACCTCGCCGAGTACGAGTCGTATCTGTCGCGGTTCTACGGCGCGGTGGTCAAGGACAACCAGTCGCCGTATCCGTTCAACCCGAACGCCCGGATGCCCAGGAGCACGGACACCATGCCGGTGGGTCCGGACACGCCACGGGACGACTTCTACCTGGTGCAGGAGGACAAGTACTGCTCGGACACCACCTTCACCCGCGTCCTCGGCGGCACCTCCATGCACTGGGAGGGCAAGGCGCTGCGCATGCTCCCCGAGGACTTCGACCTGCGCACCAAGTACGGCCAGGGGCTGAACTGGCCGCTCAGCTATGACGACCTGGAGCCGTACTACCGGCAGGCCGAGGCGGAGTTGGGCGTGTCCGCCGAGGTCGAGGACCAGGCGTACCTGGGAATGCACTTCCCCGAGGGATACGTGTTCCCGATGCACCGCATGCCGCCGTCCTACCTCGACCAGACGGTCGCCCGGGGTGTGGACGGGATGCGGGTCAACCTGGCGGACGACGACTACACCCTCCGGGTGCGGAGTTTCCCGCAGGCCCGCAACGGGGTGCCGAACGCCGCGTACGACGGAGGCAAGGGCTTCGTTCCGGTCGGCGCGGTGAGCACGAGCCAGGTGGAGGAGGGCGAGCGCTGTCAGGGCAACACCAACTGTGTGCCGATCTGCCCGGTACAGGCCAAGTACCACGCGGGAAAGACGCTCACCAAGGCGCTCAGCAGGGGCAACGTCACGATCGTGACGCAGGCCGTCGCTTCCAAGGTGGAGATCGACGAGCAGGACCGGCGGGTGACCGGGATCACCATCAAGAACTACCACTCGCTCGACTCCGAAAGCTACGACACGTACACGGTGAAGGGCACCGTCTACGTTCTCTGCGCGCACGCCATCGAGAACGCCCGGCTGATGCTGGCCTCCGACATGCAGCGCATGAGCCGCAGCAAACTGATCGGCTGCAACCTGATGGACCACGCGTACCTGCTGTCCTGGGGTCTGCTGCCCGAGCCGGCCGGCACGATGCGGGGCACGTCCTGCACGAGCGGGATCACCGATCTGCGCGGCGGGCGCTTCCGCGGCACCCAGGCAGGATTCGGCGTGGACATCCACAACGACGGCTGGGGGTGGGCGACCGGCTCGCCCTACACGGACCTGGTCGAACTCGTCGACAAACAGGGGCTGAACGGGAAGGAGTTGCGCCGGACGCTCGGGAACCGGATCTCCCGGCAGCTTCTGCTGGCCTTCATGATCGATCTGCTGCCCGAGAGGAGCAACACGGTCACCGTGGACGAGCGGTACAAGGATGCCCTCGGCAACCTGAAACCGGTCGTCTCCCTCAAGATCCCGCCGTACACCATGCGGGGCGCCGCGTACGCCCGCAAGCTCGCGTCCGACATCTTCAAGAGGCTCGGCGCCGAGGAGATGACCGCGTACGACAAGGACCGCTACAGCGCCGTCGAGCACGACGGACAGTGGTACAACATCGTCGGCGGCAACCACCTCGCGGGCACCCACATCATGGGCACCGACCCGACGACCTCGGTGGTCGACCACACCCAGCAGTCGTGGGACCACGACAACCTGTATCTCGTCGGGCCCGGCAGTCTGCCCTCGATCGGGACGTCCAACATCAGCCTGACCATGGCGGCGCTCGCCTACCGCAGCTCGACGCACATCGTCAGGTATCTGCGTGCCGCGAAGGCACCGGCCACCGTCCGCGGCTAGCCGGCCCACACCCCTGCGGGCCGGACACACCACCGGCCGCGACCGCCTCTCCGCATGCCCACCGCCACCGCCCACGATTGGGGGAACATGTCCGTTCCAGAGCCGGACCCGTCCCAGGAATCCAAGATCAAGACCATTGAGGAGCTGCACGAATACCTCTACAAGGGGCTTCAGTTGGAGCACGCGACGCTCCCGCCCTATCTGACCGCCCTCTACTCGCTGCAGCCGGGCAGGAACGCGGACGCCTGGCACGTCATCAGGGTCGTGGCCGTCGAGGAGATGCTGCACCTCACGCTGGTCGCGAACGTCCTGAACGCCGTGGGCGGGACACCGGACCTCACCAAGTCCGGATTCGTACCGGACTACCCGACGTACTTGCCGTGCGGTCCGGACTACTTCCAGGTGCATCTCCTGCCGTTCTCGCCGGATGCTCTCGACACCTTCCTGAAGATCGAGAAGCCCGCGCAGGCGCCCGACGAGGAGAGCCGGCTCGTACCGGTGGACTGGGCGGCGCTCGGACTCACGTCCGACGGTGCGGCGCCCCCCTCGGAGAAGATGGCGGAATTCGAGCAGTCCGGCACGATCCTCGGCCTGGTCCCCGGAGAACCCACCCAGCGCTTTCTGAGCATCGGTGAGTTCTACGAGGAGATCATGCGGGGCATCAATTACCTGGAGGACCAGGCCCGGACGGCGGGGACGACGATCTTCACCGGTGATCCCGCTCGCCAGGTGACCCCCGAGTACTTCTACTCGGGCGGCGGCGACGTGATCGAGGTGACCGGGCGCGACTCCGCAGTGGCGGCGCTCACCCTCGTCGCGGAACAGGGCGAGGGGCTGCACGGCGGCATCTACGACAGCCAGGACGAGATCGCCCACTACTACAGGTTCCAGCAACTGGAAAAGGGAAAGTTCTACCAGAAGGGCGACGAGCCGGGCGCGCCCTCCGGCCCGGACCTGCACGTCGACTGGACTGCCGTCTATCCGGTGAAGCCGGACGTCAAGCTGGCGGATCTCGAGGGAGACCCGGAAATCCACACGGCCGCCAAGGAATTCAACCAGTCCTACGCCGCCTTTCTGAGGAACATCAATCTGGCCTACAACGGCCGGCCCGATCTGCTGCTCAAGGCGGTCTGGGAGATGTTCCGCATCCGCGACACGATGAACCGGCTCATCCGCAACCCGCTCTCGGGGGAATCGGGATTGAACGCCGGTCCGACTTTCGAGATCTAGGCCGTCGAAGGAGGAAGCAGCATGACAGAGGCAACGACCACGGACGAGGAACTGCGCGCATTCGTGAAGTTCTCCGCGACGATGACCGGGTTCAGCGAGTTCGACCTATGGGGGACCGGCCAGGCGGAGGCATATTACGACGCGGTCGTGAATCAGGAAGGGCCGGACGCGATCGAGAGGGCGATCGCTGCCGACCCGTCCGATCCCCTGGTGAAAAGCATCATCAAACTCTGGTACGTCGGCGTCTGGTACGGCCCGGAACTCACGGGGCGAATGGACGTGGCGGCCTGGACGGCACCCGGCCGGAGCGGGGCGAAGCCCGCCGTACCGGATGACAGCCAACCCGAGACGGACCTGTCCCCGGCGGCCGCCTCCGGAGAGCGGCGGCCAGAGGGCCAGTACGCGCGGGCCGGCGACGAACGCATCCCCCTGTTCGTCGTCTCCCCCGACGCCTACACCGAGGGGCTGCTGTGGCGGGCGATCGGCGCCCACCCGTCCGGCGCGAAGGCGCCGGGCTACGGATCGTGGGCCACCCCGCCCACGTTCGAGAACTTCTGAGCAAAGGAAACGCAATGACCGGCACCGTCCCGAACCTGGGCCCCGACAAGGTATCGCTCGGCGTGACGCCGACACTGTGGTGGAACGACGACTTTCCGCTGATCGACATCGGCATCCCGTTCGAACAGTGTGTGAGCGAGATGGCGCTCGCGGGATTCCAGGGCTGCAGCATCGGCCACAAGTACCCGGTGGACGACCCCACCGCGCTCAAGGAAGCGCTCGACCTGCGCGGCCTGCAGGTGTCCGAGCCCTGGGTGAGCACCTACTTCACCATCGGGGAGAGGGACCGAACCGTCGAGAACTTCAAGCGGCAGCTGGAGTTCCTCAAGAAGGTGGGCGGCCACGACATCGTGGTCGCGGAGTTCGGACAGTCGTCCCACCTCCAGCCCATCCCGGTGTTCACGCACCGCCCCCACTTCACCGAAGCGGACTGGGGTCCTCTCACCAGCGGGCTGAACGAGATCGGCAAACTGGCCGCGGACAGCGGGATGCGGCTCTGCTACCACCACCACATGGGCACGGGTGTGCAGTCGGCCGCGGACATCGACAAGCTGATGACGGACACCGACCCGAAGTATGTGAACCTGCTGTTCGACACCGGGCATCTGCAGCTCGCGGGCGACAACCCGCTCACGACCGCGGAGAAGCACAAGCAGCGGATCAAGCACGTCCACCTCAAGAACGTCCGCCAGTCGGTGGCCGAGAAGGTGAAGAGCGACCACCTGTCCTTCGAGGAGGGAATCCTGCAGGGCGTCTTCACCGTCCCCGGCGACTCCGAAGGCATGATCGACTTCAAGCCCATCCTCACCACGCTGGGGAATGCCGGCTTCGAGGGCTGGCTGGTCGTCGAGGCCGAACAGGACCCGGCGCAGGCGTGCCCGCTGAAGTACGCCAAGATGGCCCGCGCCTACCTCACCGAAACCCTGGGGTGGTAGCGATGAAGGCGCGCGACATCTACCTCAGCTTCTTCATGTTCACGGTCAACCTGCACCCGGACGATCCCCAGTACACCGAGGTCGTCGTCCGGCACATGGAGAAGCTGCGGAGCTACGGGTACACCGGCTTCGACATGCCCGTCTTCCCGAACCCCTCGGGCCACCCCCAGGAGGACGTGCCCCGCTACGAGCAGCTCAGGAAGGCCCTCGACGCGGCCGGCCTGACGGACGTGGGCCTGACCACCAACGTGGCCACGACGCCGGCCTACAACCCCACCTCGCTGGACGCCGGGGAACGGGAGGCGGCCCTCGCCTACCTCAAGTCCCGCGTGGACATCACGGCGGCCCTGGGCGGCGACATCATGGCGGGCCCCGTCCTGTTCCCGTACAACGTGTTCCCCACCGTCAACGGCGAAACGCTGTGGAGCGACGCCCTGCAGGACTGGCTCCGGCCCCGGTACGACATCGCGCGGCCGCTCTTCGAGGAGCTCGGCGCGTACGCGGCGGACCAGGGCGTCAAGGTCGGCATCGAGCCCGTCGACCACTGGGAGACACCGGCGCCGAACATGGTGCGCGATGTCCTCGACTTCCTCGCCGGTGTAAGCAGCACGCACATCGGCGTGTGCGTCGACAGCTCCCACGTCGTCCTCGGCAGCAGCGGGCCGGCGGCCTACCTCAGCGACATCCAGGACTCCGCCGACCAGCGGCGCCTGCACTACGTCCAGGTCTCCCCGCCGGACCGCGGCGAGGTCGCGGACAGCTGGATTCCCTGGCGCGAGTTCCTCGATCCCGTCCTGCCCGTGTACGAGGGCCCGCTGCTCATCGAGGTCTTCAACGCCATCCCGGAGTTCCTGAACTCCTTGCGGCTGACCCGGCGGAAGTTCTGGATTCCCGAGGACGACGCGCCGGTTCCGGGCGTGCCGAGCGCCTACGAGGTCGCCGAGGACGCGATCACGAAGCTGCGTGCGGAACTGGCCGGACTCGGGGCGGGGTGATCCCGGTACCGTACGGCCCCCTGCGGCGGCGTCGGCCGCGCACCAGGGGGCCGGCGCTCTAGACGTCGTCGCTCGCGGCCGGGGACGGAGGACGAGGCTGCCATCGGGCGGCCCTGTCCTCCGTCGCCGGCCGCGTCCATGTGCCTGTCGCAGTCCCCGAAGGCAGCGGCTCAAGTGGGCGCCGGGCGCGCTGTGTTAATCTCGGAGCGCAGTGACGCTCGAGTCGACTGCCTGATCAGAAGGAGGGGTGAGTTGATGTCTGCCGCGAAGGACGCTGCCCTGCGCAGCGCACGCCGGACCGTCCTCACCTCCCGGACCGCCGTCTGACCTGACGCTTTCCCCTGCCCGAGCATGTCGGCTCATGGGGCGGAGCTTCATGCTCGACGGGGTCCCTGTTCAAGGGTCTTTACGTTGTCCCCATCCCTCTTCCGCCGCGCCCGGACGTCCGGGCGGGCCTGTGCCCCGCCCTCGCCGTGACCGGGCCGGCTTCGAACACCCCGGCCTGCGCGCATATAGGCGTACCCGACTGCGCGCCGCCCGCCCCACACACCCACGACCTCTCCGAGAACGGAATCATGAACACCTGGATCGCTCGCCCCGAAACCACCGACGACGTTCCCGCCGTCCGTGACATCCTCCTCGCCGCCTTCCCCACCGCCGCCGAGGCCGCGATCGTCGACGCCCTGCGCGCCGACCCGCAGGCGTGGATCGACGGCCTGTCGATGGTGGCCGCGGCACCCGACGGCACCCCGGCCGGGTACGCGCTGCTCACTCGCTGCCACGTCGACGGTGAGCCCGCCCTCGCCCTGGCGCCGTGCGCGGTTCTCCCCTCGTTCCAGCGCACCGGTGCAGGCTCCGCGGCCATCCGCGCCGCCCTGGCCGCCGCCGCGCGCACCGTGGAGGAGAACCTCGTCCTCGTGCTGGGGCACGCCGACTACTACCCCCGGTTCGGCTTCACGCCGGCCTCGGGCTTCGGCATCCGCGCCCCGTTCGACGTACCCGACGAGGCCATGATGGCGATGGCTCTGGACGACACCCGGCCGGTCCCGGCGGGCACCATCCAGTACCCCGCCGCCTTCGGCGTCTGATCGCGACTGTGGCGCCCCGGGGAACGGTTTCCCGGGGCGCCACGGTCCCCGGCTCACGCTCCTCGCCGCCTTCCGGATGCCGGAAGGCGGGTCTCCTCTGCCGCCGCCACCGCGTATGGTGGCCACAGCAGCTGGTTCGCCCCGTCCGCCAGGCGGGGTGTCGCAAGAGGGAACCCGGTGGGAATCCGGGACTGCCCCGCAGCGGTGAGCGGGAACGACCGCCGTCATACGCACTGGGCCCGGACGGGCTCGGGAAGCGACGGCCAGTAGGTGTCCTCCAGTACGGAGGGTGTGCCCGCGAGTCCGAAGACCTGCCAACTGCCCGCGTGCGGACCGTTCCGTGCGCGGACATTCCGGTGACCTCGAGGGCGGGTCGGCGTACACACCAGACGGAGCGACCGCGTGCCAGTGCCGCGCGGGGCCGTGGCCGTCCGGTTCGTCCTTCCCTTCGCGTTCTCGTCCCGTCGCCGGGATTTCAGGGATTCATCTCGCGAAGGAGATCTCCGTGACAGCGAAGTCCGCAGCCGCGGCAGCACGGGCCACCGTGTACGGCTACCCCCGCCAGGGACAGAGCCGGGAACTCAAGAAGGCCGTCGAGGGCTACTGGAAGGGCCGCGTCACCGCCGACGCCCTCCGGCAGACCGCCGCAGAACTCCGGCGTGACACCTGGCGGCAGCTCGTCGAGGCCGGCATCGGGGAAGTGCCCACCGGTGCCTTCTCGTTGTACGACCACGTCCTGGACACCACGGTCATGGTCGGGGCCGTCCCCGAGCGCCACCGCGAAGCCGTCGCGGCCGACGCGCTGGACGGCTACTTCGCCATGGCGCGGGGCACGCAGGAGGTGGCGCCGCTGGAGATGACCAAGTGGTTCGACACGAACTACCACTACCTGGTCCCCGAACTCGGCCCCGACACCGTCTTCACGGCCGACTCCGCCCGGCAGGTCGCGGAGGTCAAGGAGGCGCTGTCCCAGGGCCACACCGCCCGGCCCGTGCTGGTCGGCCCCCTCACCTACCTTCTGCTGGCCAAGCCCGCGCCCGGAGCGCCCGCCGGCTTCGAGCCGCTGACCCTGCTGGACCGGCTGCTGCCGGTGTACGCGGAGGTGCTCGCGGATCTGCGCGCCGCCGGGGCCGAGTGGGTGCAGCTGGACGAACCCGCCCTCGTCCAGGACCGCACCCCGGCCGAGCTCGACGCCGCCGCGCGCGTCTACCGCGGCCTCGGCGCGCTCACCGACCGGCCGAAGCTGCTCGTCGCCTCCTACTTCGACCGGCTGGGCGAGGCGCTGCCGGTCCTGGCCCACGCCCCCGTCGAGGGCCTGGCGCTCGACTTCACGGGGTCCGCCGCCGCGAACCTGGACGCGCTGGCCGCGGTCGGCGGGCTGCCCGGCAAGCGCCTGGTCGCCGGTGTCGTGGACGGACGCAACATCTGGATCAACGACCTGCGGCAGTCACTGGCCACCCTCGGCACGCTGCTCGGGCTGGCCGATCGCGTCGACGTCGCCGCCTCCTGTTCGCTGCTGCACGTCCCGCTGGACGCCGCCGTCGAGCGGGACATCGAGCCACAGGTCCTGCGGTGGCTCGCCTTCGCCCGGCAGAAGACGACGGAGATCGTGACCCTCGCCCGGGCACTCACCCTGGGCACCGACAGCGTCACCGCCGAGCTCTCCGCCAACAGCGCCGCCCTGGCCTCCAGGACGGCCTCCCCGATCACCCGGAACCCTGCCGTACGAGCCCGTTCAAAGGCGGTGACGGACGCGGACGGCCGCCGCTCCCAGCCGTACGCCGAGCGGACCGCCGCCCAGCGCGCCCACCTCGGACTGCCGCTGCTGCCGACGACGACCATCGGCTCGTTCCCGCAGACCGGCGAGTTGCGCACGGCCCGCGCCGACCTGCGGGCCGGCCGCATCGATACGGCCCGTTACGAGGAGCGCGTCCGGGCCGAGATCCGGGAGGTCATCGCCTTCCAGGAGAAGACCGGCCTCGACGTCCTGGTGCACGGCGAGCCCGAACGCAACGACATGGTGCAGTACTTCGCGGAGCAGCTGACCGGCTACCTCGCCACGCAGCACGGCTGGGTGCAGTCGTACGGCACCCGGTACGTGCGTCCGCCGGTCCTCGCCGGGGACATCTCGCGCCCCGAGCCGATGACGGTCCGCTGGACGTCGTACGCCCAGTCGTTGAGCGACCGGCCGGTCAAGGGGATGCTCACCGGTCCGGTCACCATGCTCGCCTGGTCGTTCGTCCGCGACGACCAGCCGCTCGCCGAGACCGCCCGGCAGGTCGCCCTCGCCCTGCGCGACGAGGTGAACGACCTGGAGGCGAGCGGTACTTCGGTGATCCAGGTGGACGAGCCCGCGCTGCGCGAGACGCTGCCGCTGCGCGCCGCCGACCGTGCGGCCTATCTGGCGTGGGCGACCGAGGCGTTCCGGCTCACCACGAGCGGGGTACGGCCGGACACCCAGATCCACACCCATATGTGCTACGCCGAGTTCGGTGACATCGTCCAGGCCATCGACGACCTGGACGCCGACGTCATCAGCCTGGAGGCCGCCCGCTCCCACATGCAGGTCGCCCGCGAACTGGCCGCCCACGGCTACCCGCGCGAGGCCGGCCCCGGTGTCTACGACATCCACTCACCGCGCGTCCCCAGCCCGGAGGAGGCCGCCACCCTCCTGCGCACCGGCCTGGCGGCCATCCCGGCCGAACGCCTGTGGGTCAACCCCGACTGCGGCCTGAAGACCCGCGCCTGGCCCGAAACCCGCACATCCCTGGAAAACCTGGTGGCCGCCGCCCGCACAGTCCGAGCGGAACTGCACACCTCCTGACCGGACACCGCAGGGGCCGGGCCGCCACACGCGCCCCGGCCCCTCGCCCGCCCGGGCGCGGACCGTACGCGTTCCCGCAGGCCCGAGCCGAGGCCACGGTGGTCACGTGTGCCCACGAGGTGCCCCGTGTCCAGCAGTTCGTCAGTCAGGCGGGGCACACCCATGTGCGGGTCGGGAGTCAGCAGCAACCGCCGGCGGCGACCCGTTCCGAAGTGTCACTGTCGGTGGCAGCCGTGTCGGAGCAGCAGGCGCTGCCCTGCTGCTTGGTCATGGTCCCGGCGTCGGCCTTGACGACGTACACCTCCCACGGTTCGCGGCCGGGGCCATGAACCCACACCTTGTCCTGGAGGGCGTAGCAACAAGTGGTGTCGTTCTCCTCCGTCGTCGGCAGCCCGGCCTCACCGAGGCGACCGGTGGCAGCGTGAACCGCCTCGGTGGTATCGACCTCCACGCCGAGGTGGTCCAAACGGGTGTCCTCGTTGTCGGCGCCTTCGATGAGGACGAGTTTGAGCGGCGGTTCGGCGATGGCGAAGTTGGCGTAGCCCTCACGGAGCTTGGCCGGCTCGGTGCCGAAGAGCTTCGCGTAGAAGGCGACGGATGCCGCCAGATCGGGAACGCGCAGGGCAAGCTGTACGCGGGACATCATGTTCCTCCGGCTAAGGGCGGATGAATGAGACAGAGCTCATCCCCGCTGCCATTGATTCGACGTTTGTCGATTCCTTGCGCCTTCAGCATGGCACCTGATTCGACGAACGTCAACATAGGCATTTTTCGAAATAGCGGCTTGAGGTGCCCGCCGACCCGTAAGGGCCGAACACGCATCGCTCGCGGGCCGAGGCCACGGCGCTACGCGCCGCGCATCACCCGCACCCGCATCACGCAGCCATCGCCCAGACAGCTGGTTCGACATGTGTCAACATAGGTTCATGCCAAACGCGAAGATGCTCCCAGTACTGGAACCCGAGACGGTGCCCTGCTGCCCCCCTCTGAGCGAGCGGCCACTGACCGCCGAAGAGGCCGAGCGAACCGCCTTGATGTTCAAGGCGCTGGGCGATCCGGTCCGGCTGCGGCTGTTCTCTGCCGTCGCCTCGCACGACGGTGGCGAGGCGTGCGTATGCGACATCTCCGATGTCGGCGTCTCCCAGCCCACGGTCTCTCACCATCTCAAGAAGCTGAAGCAAGCCGGATTGCTCTCCTCGGAACGACGCGGCACCTGGGTGTACTACCGTGTCGAACCCACCGTCCTCGCAGCCATGGGGGCCCTCCTCACCAAGGCTTCCTCAGCCTGACGGGGCCGGGGCGAAGTGCCCCGACCTGAGAGACTTCGCCCCATGACCGAATCGGCTCCCCGCACCATCGCCATCACCCCCCTCACGGCCGACCACGCGGACGAGGTAATCGCGATCTACCAGGCCGGCATCGACGAGGGCAACGCCACCTTCGAGAAGGCCGCCCCCACGTGGGAGGAATTCAACGAGGTCAAGCTGCCCGAGCACCGGTTTGCCGCACTCGACGCGGCCGGCCGCGTACTGGGGTGGACGGCCGTAACCAAGGTCTCCGATCGGTGCGCATACGCCGGCGTCGTCGAGCACTCCGTTTACGTGCACCCCGGAGCGCGGCGACGCGGCATCGCGTCGGCGCTGCTGAACGCGCTCATCGACTCCACCGAAGCGGCCGGAATCTGGACCATCCAGTCCGGCATCTTCCCCGAGAACTCCGCCAGTCTCGCCGTCCACACCCGTGCGGGCTTCCGGATCATCGGCACGCGTGAGCGCATCGGCCGCCACCAGGGCGTCTGGCGCGATACCGTCCTCGTGGAGCGTCGCAGCTCACACATCAACTGAGGTCGCAGACGGGGGCCGCCGGTGCGGGCCCTCCCCTTCCGGCCTCTTCGGTTTCAGCGAGAAACGCGCCCAGCGCGGCGAGGACGCCCGGTACCGGGCGGTAGTAGACCGATCCGGACAGGATACGGAGCCGAACCGGGCGCTCGCGGGGTCGACACGGTCAAGGGACCGCCTCTCACGCCGAGGCCGCAGGGCGGCCCATGACGGCGTCGGCAGCACTGGGAAAGCAGGCCACGCAGGCCACGTTGATGGAGTAAAGCATCGACGTCCCCTGACGCTCACGCAGGACGAACCGCACGTCGGCGAGCAACTTCAGGTGATGGGACACCGTCGACTGCCCGACGCCCATCCGGTCCACGATCTCTCCGACACTCATCGGGGCAGCCGCCAGGGCCAGAAGGTTGAGGATCTGTACACGGGTGGGATCGGAAAGGGCCTTGAACCAAGCAGCGTAGGACTCGGCCGTGGTTCGATCGATCAGCTGGGCATTCATCGTACCGCTCATGATTTATCGATGTTAATCGATGACCTCCCGTGACGGCAAGGTCCACCTCCACTCAGGAGGGGACCCCCAAGGGTGCCCTCCGAGCGATCGAAACCGCTGACACGCGACGACACGAACGCCACCCGCTAGGCATCCGCCTGTGCTCGACCTGGGAACAAGCGCCCCTTACGAAGCAACCCCCACGCCGAAGACGCAGAACGATCACTCTCAACGCCGAAGCACCCCTCGCCAGCCATTGCCCCCATCAACTTTAATCGTCTATCATCGATCTTCGATAAATCAGGAATGTCACTCAAGTCTTCAAGCGCGGCTTGCCCCGCCTCCTCCCCGTCGCTTCGCGACGCCGCTGCCCTCATGTGTCACCATCTCAGAAAGGTTCACCTGTGGACGAATTGCGGGCCCTGGGCCTGTTCATCCTGCTCGAGGTGCTGCACTATCTCCCGTGGTTCCTTTTCGCTATCGTCCTCGGGATCGCGGTACAGCGTCTGTCGATCGACGTGGTCGCGCGCCGCAGCTTCGCCCAGGGGCGCAGGGGCGTCCTCGGGATTGCCGTCGTCACGGCCATCGGAGCGTTCAGCCCCTTCTGCTCCTTCACCGTGATCCCCTTGATCCGCCGTTTCCTGATCGCCGGCGTCCCGCTCTCAGCGGTGATGTCGTTCTGGATCGCGTCCCCGTCCATGGATCCGGAGATCTACGCGCTCTCCGCCGCGCAGCTCGGAATCCCCATCGCCACCGCCCGCCTCGTCGGTGCCCTGGTCTTGAGCTTCGGCGCGGGTCTCATCGTCCTGGCACTGGAACGGCGGGGCCGGTTCGCCGACCCTCTGCTCGATTCCGCGGAGCAGAAGGCTCCGGCGCCGCGTTGCTCGCAGGAGGCGGCGGCCGTGCCTGAGACCGTGACCGTTGGAAGCAGCGGCAGCCCTGCGGGTGGTTGTGGTGGCTCCGCTGATGAACCCGAGCCCCCGGCCGGTGGATGCTCCGGCGCGGCGCGGAACGACGCCGATGACGACGACACCCCGTGGCGCGTCCTGGTACGGCGCGACATCAAGAACCTCCGCGCCGGCGAGATCCTCAAGGAGATCGTCAGCGACTCCCTGATCCTGGGCAAGTGGCTGTTGCTGGCCATCGTCCTCGAGGCTCTGATCGTGCGATACGTGTCCACCGACATCGTGTCGGGCATCCTCGGCACCGACGGCTTCCTCTCCGTCCTGGTCGCAGGGGTCATCAGCGTTCCGCTCTACCTCAATGGCGTCGGCGCCATCCCGGTCGTCGAGGGTCTCCTGGACCAGGGCATGGTCGCGGCGGCAGGCGTCACGTTCCTCCTCGGCGGTGCCATCACGACGATCCCGGCCATGGTGGCGGTCAAGAGCGTCGTCAAGGCGAAGGTCTTCGTCTTCTACCTCGGCGTGGGCCTCATCGGTAGCGTGGGAATCGGCCTCGTCACTCTGCCCCTGCTCTGACCGTGCTTCTCCTCGCCCTCCACTCACGCTCCCGTGGTGCTGCCGTTCCTGTCGGGGCCCGGGCGGGAGATGAGTGGAGCGAGCGAGGTGACTGCCTCATGGCCGGTCACTGCCGCGCGTTCGTCGCCTGAACGGCGCATGGCGACCGTCCGCCAGCCGGCCTCGGCCGCGGCGTCGAGCTCGGCGCCGACATCACTGACGAACAGCAGATCGGCGGAGGCATGGCCCAGGTTCGCGGCGATCCGGCGGTAGGAGCCTGTTGCCGCCTTGGGGCCGATAGTGGTCAGGTCGAAGTAGCCATCGAGGAGCGGGCGCAAGTCTCCGTACCTGGTATGCCCGAACCAGTCCCGCTGGGCAGCCACAGGCCCGGAGGAGTAGATGAAGCGGCCTGTACCGCGGGTCTTCCAGTACCGCAGTGCGGGCGGCACGTCCGGGTAGACGTGGCCATACAGCTCGCCCGCCGCGTAGCCCCCGGCCCAGATCAGCCCTTGCAACGTCTTCAACGGCGGAGCCTTGACGTCCGCGTCGGCCCACTGCTCCAGGAGCGCCAGGGCGCTCGCCTCCTCGTGGACCGTTCCGGTGTAGTCGGTGATCGCGTCGAGGATCTGCCGCCAGGCTGCCGTGGCACGGTGCGCGGCAAGCCAGGGAGCGATGCGCTCCCGCGCGTAAGGGAAGAGGGTGTCACGCACATGGCTGAGTGAGCCAGTGGTCCCCTCGATGTCGAGGACGACGGCCCGCGGTTCCCTCACACGGGCCTGCCGACTGCCCGGCATCAACGCTCTCCCAGCAGGGCATCGAGGTGAGGGAAGCCTTCGGCAATGGGCTCCCGCGTGAAGTCGCCCACCCACCCGTCCTCGTTCTCGAAGAACCTGATGGCGCAGAAGTCCGGCACGGGCCCCATGTCGAACCAGTGCCGGGTGCCGGCAGGAACCGACAGCAGGTCACCTGCCTCGCACACCACGGCGTACACGCGGTCGTCCAGGTGCAGGTAGAAACAGCCGGTTCCGTGGGCGAAGAACCGGACCTCGTCCTCGGTGTGACGGTGCTCGTCGAGGAACATCGACCGTGCTTTGGCCGCACGCTCCTGCCATGCCGGGCCGTCCTCGGGATGCAGGCGGGCGACATCGACGAGACGCAGCCCCTGGTCGGCACACAGCTCGCCGATCTCCGCCCGATAGGCGTGGAGCAGTTCCTCGGACGATGTCCGAGGCGTCACCTGTACACGCGACGGCCAGCGGGTGAAGGAGATTGATCTTTCGCGCAGAGCTTGTGCGATGGCCTCCTCATCCCGCGTACGAAACAGAACGGTGTCCGGCGCGTCGTCCGGCATGATCTGCAGCAATGTCATGGTGCGGTCCTGTCGTCGGTGGCTCTCAGGAATGTGCGACCTGAAGCTCGGACTGGGAGATCACGAGCAGTTGACACAGCGCCTCCAGGCACTCGAGCCGGTTCTTCGCCTGCCGCAGCGAGTCGCCCCACGTGGTAATGCCGTGATCGGCCAGGAGGAGCCCGGGCGGGCCATCCCGGCCAACCGAGAGATGGGCAGCGACATCGTCGGCGATCCGGTCGACCTGGGCCCAGTTGGGGAACACCGGCAGGTCCGTGCAGGTCGGATCCTTCAGTGCCAGTCCCTTGAGCAGTTCGAAACGCTCCACTCGTACCGAGGCGACAGCGTCCACAACCGCGGCGCGGTGGGCGACGACAGTGGCGTACGGGGAGTGGACGTGGAGGACGGCACGTGCTCCGGTGACGCGGTAGACGGCCGCATGGATGGAGGTCTCCGCAGAGGGCAGATCCTGGTCGGGAAGGGACGCCCGGCCGTTGAAGGCATCGACCTCCACCACGTCCCGAGCGGTCAGCGCACCTTTGTCTCGGCCGCTCGCCGTGATCAGCGCCCGGCTGGGAGCATCGGGCAGCCTCATGGAGATGTTCCCGGATGTGCCGGGCATCCATCCGCGCTCGTACAGACTCCGGGATGTGTCTGCCAGGTGCTGTGCGGTTCGCTCGGCCTCCGCGGTAGACGGTGCGTAGCTCATGCCACCGCCTCACATGTGTGTCGAACACCGTGCTCGGAGACGATCGCGGTGACCAAGGGGGCCGGGGTGACGTCGAAGGCAGGGTTGTACGCACGTGTGCCGCGGGGGGTGGTGCGAAGGCCGCCGTAGGTGGTCACCTCGTCCGCGTCCCGTTCCTCGATGGGGATGTCACGACCGTCGACGACAGACCTGTCCCACGACGATTCGGGGGCGACGACGATGAAGGGAATCCCATGATGGGCAGCGGCGATCGCCAGCCCGTAGGTGCCGATCTTGTTGGCCACATCCCCTCGCTCCGTGATGCGGTCCGCTCCGACAAGAACGCAGTCGACGAGTCCTCGGCTCATGGCCGCAGCGGCCGCGCTGTCGACGCACACACGGTGGGGCACGCCGGCTGCTGCCAGTTCCCACGCGGTCAGCCGGGCACCCTGCAGGAGTGGCCGGGTTTCATCGACGAGGACCTCGGTCACCATTCCGGCTTCAGCGAGAGCGAGGACGGTCCCGAGGGCGGTACCCACGGCTGCGGTCGCGAGCCGGCCGGTGTTGCAGTGGGTAAGCAGCCGCAGGGGGCGCTGCGGGCAGCGATCCCGGACGGCCTGGGCCGCGTGTGCGACCATCCGTCGGTTGATCGCTCGGTCCTCGTCAATCATGGCGGTGGCCTCGGCAAGAACCGCGTCCGGACCATCGGCGAGCTTGCCGAGGGCTCGGTCGACCGCCCAGGACAGGTTGACGGCCGTCGGGCGGGCTGCGGCAAGTCGCCGGGCGTCGGCGTGCACAGCCTGTCGCCCCGCGCCGGTGACGCCCGACCGGCAGTGGGCGTACGCCGAAAGCGCGACGCCCAGGGCTCCCGCGAGTCCGATCGAGGGGGCGCCCCTCACCGCGAGGGTCGTGATGGCGGTGATGACATCATCCACGGTGGCCAGGCGCAGAAGCCGGCTCTCGTGAGGCAGCGCGCGCTGGTCGAGGGTGACGATCGCGTTTTCGTCCCAGCTCAACGATGCCGGGTAGGAAGGCTTGCTCACAGGCGGCTCCTTGAGACAGGGAAGGCGGAGTCGGTCAGTCCGTCAGAGGACGCGAGCGCAGTTCGACCAGGGCGGGCGCGGCCTCCACATCAGTGAGCACCTGTGCGGCTTCCTCACCGACGGCGACGACATAGCCGTACCGGTTCATGTACCCATGGGGTGGCAGTGCCAGCCGAGTGCCGGGGCCGGCCGTCGCGACCGCGCTGTGCACCGTCGGCCCGAAGAGATCGGTGCGGACAGTCGTCTCAACCACCTCGCAGTCGGCCTCCGGATAGAGAAACCTCACGGCGGCGATCCGCTGCGTCTTCGGCGCCGTGTCGGGGATGAGTCCGGCTGCCACCCGAGCGGCCGCGACCGCCGGGTCGGTCCCGGTGGCGAGCATCCCGATGAACGGGATGAAATCGCCGCCGAGGCGCGCGTTGATCTCGACCAGGCGGGGCCCTTCGGGGGTGAGCTTGAACTCGGTATGCGTGGCGCCCCGTTCAAAGCCCAAAGCCTTGTGGATGTGGTGCAGTTGACCCAGGAGTTCGGCGTCCCGGAGAAGGGGATCAGCTGCGTCGACGGTATGGCCGGTCTCTTCGAAGTACGGGTCCATGCCGGTCTGCTTGCGTGCCACGATCATGGGAGTGCACACACCGTCGACGACGATCGCGTCGACGCTGATCTCAGGACCCGTGAGGTACTCCTCGACCAGCACGTCAGCCTCGTAGCGGGGCACGCCGGCCCAGTCGGCGGAGCCGGCCGCTTCGAAGGCCGCTTCGACGGCGTCGCCGTGGTCGGCCCGGACGACGCCGAGGCTGCCGGCGAGTCCGCGTGCCTTGACAACGACGGGGTAGCCGGTCGCGTCGGCAGCGCACCGCGCCTCGGCCGCCGTGGAGACCGGGGTGCAGGCCGGCTGAGGCACGCCGGCTGCCGTCAGGCGTGCACGGGTGGTCGCCTTGTCCCGGCAGGCGAGTACGGCGTCGGGCGCGCTGCCGGGCAGCCCGAGGGCTTCGGCCAAGCGCGCCGCGACGTGCACGAGAGACTCGTCGTTGGTGAAGACCCCCGCGACGGGGAGCCGGCGCACGACCTGCTGCGCCTCAGCGAGAAGGGCGTCGAGGTCTTGGGTATCGAGGACCGATGTGCCCTCCACATAAGCAAGTTGCCAGCTGGGCTCGTAGGCGTCGAGAAGCCACAGCCGGAAGTGGCGCGAGACGGCGGCCACGAAGTACTCGCGGTAGCGACGGTCGCCACTCCCCATGAGAAGCAGGGCCGGAGCCTCAGAGGTACACGGTTGCGCGCGGGACGTGGCGGCCATGACGGATACCTTTGCGTCGACATGTGGTCGGCCGGATCCGGCCGCCGGAGCGGGGTGAAGCCCTGATCGGCAACGGCGCTTTCGGCCGACGGCCGGAACCTTGCCAGCATCGAGCGATACATGTCAATAGATCGATGAACTGGCGATCGCAGGCTTCCGTGCGCCCGACGCGGTGTGTCTCCGGTGTTGACACGTCCGGCAGGGTCACGTCCGGTACGTCAGCAGGAGGAGCGGTTGGCGCCTCGCGGGAAGGCCTGCTCCCTGAGCTGCCGCAGGGCGTCCCTGCGGATGGAGAACCAGGCCCACGTTCCCCGCTGCTCGCGGCGCAGCAGCCCCGCGGTGGTAAGGATTTTCAGGTGCCGACTCACTGTGGACTGCGCCAGGTCGAGCGACTGGGTCAGGTCGCACACACAGAGCTCCCCGGCCGGCGCCTGATCGATGAGGTGGACGATCTGGAGGCGGGTCCGGTCGGCCATCGCCTTCAACTGAGCGGTCAGCGTCTCGACTTCATCGCGGTCGATCAACCGCCCCGGGGACGAGGGCACACAGCGCTCCCCGCTCACGTCCTCGATCGGTATGCCTGCCAACGGAGTCGCCACCCGGACACCATACGAGTCGACAAGATCGCACGGCGAATCCGGGCGCCGATATCCCCCAGGACTTCACCGCGCATTCACCCTCGCCTCCCGTCCCGACCCAACAGGGCCGCAATGTCCCTTACGGCCTCGCGTGCGGGGCGGCCGACGCCGACAAGGGTGGCTGACGCGGGACCGGTCCAGTCGCCGTACCCGAGGAGATGCAGCCGGGGCTCTCCCACGGCCTCCGTGCCCCGGATCGAAATCCGTCCGCGCGAACCCCGGAGCCCGAGCGGGGCGAGATGAGCGAGAGCCGGCCGGAAGCCCGTGCACCAGATGATCGCGTCAGCCTCGGCCTGCGTCCCGTCAGCCCACTCGACACCGTTCGCCGTCACACTCGCGAACATCGGCCGGGCCTTGAGCAGGCCCGTATCACGAGCTCTGCGGACAGGAGGCACGGCGACGATGTCACCGAGTGAGGCGACTCCCCCGCCGTCGGCGAGACCCTGGTCGAAAGCACGGCGACGGGCAGTGGCGTGGTCGAAGAGGGCACGGCCGTCGATGTCGTCGGCCAGGAAGCGCGTGGGCCGCCGGGTGACCCAGGTCAATTCAGCGTGGTGCACGAGATCGGCGGCGATCTGGGCTCCGGAGTTCCCGCCGCCGACGACGATGACCCGCATACCGGCGAATTCCTCGGGAGTGCGGTACTCGACGGTATGAAGCTGCCGTCCCGAGAACGAGTTGCGGCCCGCCACCGCGGGGAGGAACGGTCGTGTCCACGTCCCGGTGGTACTGACGACCGCGCGGGCGCGCCGCACACCGGAGTCGGTCTCCACCCGCAGGTGGTCGCCGTCGCGGCGGACCGCTTCCACACGGACAGAGCGCTGGACGGGGAGTTCATACCGGTGTTCGTAGTCGGTCAGGTAGTCGACGACGTGCGCGGCGGTGGGGTACTCCTCCCCCTGCTGTGGCGGCATGATGCGACCGGGCAGGGACGAGTACGCAGCAGGTGAGAAGAGGCGCAGCGACTCCCACGTGTGCTGCCAGGCCCCGCCCGGCGTCGGCTGAGCGTCCAGGACCAAGAAGTCGAGGCCCCCGAGGCGGCGCAGGTGATATCCGACGGCGAGTCCCGCCTGGCCACCGCCGACCACCATGACGTCGAGGACCTCGCTCATCTTGCGGCTTCCCTTCGTCCGGGTGTGCCGTGCTTCGCCGGAGGCGAGGCACGGGTGGCGACACGGTGAGGCTATTGCCGGACCTGCTCGAACTTCTTGCGCCGGCTCAAAGACACGTATACGAGTGCGACCAGGACCGGCACTTCGATGAGCGGACCCACGACCCCGGAAAGAGCCTGGCCGGAGGTGACACCGAAGGTCGCGATGGCAACGGCGATGGCGAGTTCGAAGTTGTTCCCGGCGGCGGTGAACGCGAGTGTCGCCGTGCGGTCGTACGGCAGACCAATGGCTCGGCCGAACGCAAAGGTACCGAACCACATGACGGCGAAGTAGACGAGAAGCGGGAGGGCGATCCTCGCGACATCCAGCGGCTGCGAGGTGATGGTCCGGCCCTGAAGCGCGAAGAGGATGACGATCGTGAAGAGCAGGCCGTACAGCGCCCATGGTCCGATCTTCGGCAGAACCTTCGCCTCGTACGCGTCCGAGCCCATTCGTCGCTCACCGATCCGGCGGGTGAGGAAGCCGGCGACCAGCGGGATGCCGAGGAAGACGAGGACGTTCAGACCGATCTTCGCCATGGAAATGTCGAGTGTTTCACCTTCGCCGAGGCCGAGCCGGCCGGGCAGCAGGTCGAGGTAGAACCAGCCCAGAACACCGAACGCGACGACTTGGAAGACCGAGTTCAGCGCGATGAGGACCGCCGCGGCCTCACGATCCCCGCAGGCCAGGTCGTTCCAGATGACCACCATGGCGATACAGCGGGCCAGGCCGACGATGATCAGACCGGTACGGTACTCAGGCAGGTCGGGCAGGAAGATCCAGGCGAGGGCGAACATGAGCGCCGGGCCGAGGATCCAGTTGACGATGAGCGAGGAGACCAAGAGCTTCCGGTCGCCGGTGACGGCGTCGAGCCGGTCGTACCGGACCTTCGCGAGGACCGGGTACATCATGATCAGCAAGCCTGCGGCGATCGGCAGCGAAATGCCGCCGATCTCAACCGCGGCCAGCGCATCGTCCAGGCCGGGGACCAGTCGGCCGAGGCCGAGGCCGAGGGCCATGGCCAGAAGAATCCAGACCGCGAGGAAGCGGTCGAGTGTCGACAGCTTCGCGGCGACGGAGGAGGGCGCCGCCGGGGCGGGGGCTCGGGTGGTGGAGGTCACGGACAGGCCCTCTTGTTCTTGGCGCCGCTGCGGGCAGCCTCGGCCAATTCGGCGAACTGACCGGCGAGCTGGGCGATGACGTCCGGTTTCAAGCAGTAGTACGTGAACCGGCCGCAGGGCTCCGTCTCCACGACCCCGGCCTCACGCAGCACGCGCAGGTGGTTGGAGAGGTTGGTCTGTCTGGCACCCGTCTCCTCGACGAGGTGGGTGGTGCACAGCGTCTCGCGGGCGAGCAGGGTCACGATCCGGAGCCTGAGCGGATCGGCCAGAACCCGGATCAGATCAGTATCGACTGACGTCATCATGTACTGATAGTGTCACATCATTCATTGCTGATACCAGCTGGGACTGACCTCTTGCTGTCAAGGACGAATCGATGACCGCCGCTCCGCTCGTGTCCGTGCTCTTCGTCTGCGTCCACAACGCGGGCCGCTCCCAGATGGCCGCCGGTTTCCTGCGCCACCTGGCCGGCGACCGCGTTGAGGTCCGATCCGCCGGTTCGCTTCCCGGCGACCAGGTCAACCCAGCCGTCGTCGAGGCCATGGCCGAGGTCGGCGTCGACCTCGGCGGCCAGCGGCCGAAGGTGCTGACGGCCCAAGCCGTCCAGGCGTCCGACTACGTCATCACCATGGGCTGCGGCGACGCCTGCCCGGTCTTCCCCGGCAAGAAGTACCTCGACTGGACCCTGAAGGACCCGGCCGGCCAGGGTCTGGAGGCTGTCCGACCGATCCGTGACGAGATCAAGGACCTTGTCGAGCGCCTCATCGCCGAGATCGAGGCGGCGAAGGAGGCGTGACCGGTCGGCCGTTTCCCCACGAACACCAGCTCCTGCCCGTCGCGTTGGCGGACCTGACGGGCAGGAGCTGGCACTCGGCCGGAGCTCGGTGACGCGACCCACGTCGCCGACACGCCCCGGAAGATCGCCCGTCCGACCACCAGCACAGGGGGCCGTGGCCCGAGCTCTGAGCTCGGGCCACGGCCCCCTGTCTGACGGCACACTCAGCAGCAAGTTCCGCCGGGATCGCACTCCTGGGCACCGACGGTGCTGTCGACCGGCTTGCGGGCGCGGATGATCGCAGCATGGAGGCCGTCGGCCGCCTCTTGGGTGAACACGACCTCCGCGTCCTTCAGGCCGACCGCGTCGAGGAGTTCCTTGTACTCGGCGACCGAGAGCGCCCCCGCGATGCACTGACTGTGCCCACCGCGCTCGGCCCGCTCCGCAGGGCTGAGCCGGTCCTCGGCGACTACATCGCTGATGCCCAGGCGGCCGCCGGGAGCAAGGACACGGGCCATCTCCGCGAAGACGGCGGGCTTGTTCAGCGACAAGTTGATCACGCAGTTGGAAATGATCACGTCGATGGTGTCGGCGGGCAGCGGGATGGACTCGATCGTGCCCTTGAGGAGGACGACGTTGTCGATCTCCGCATCGGCGACGTTGCGGCCGGCGAGGGCGAGCATCTCCTCCAGGAAGTCCAGGCCGAAGACACGGCCGTCGGGGCCGACTCTCCGGGCGCTGAGGATGACGTCCAGGCCGCCGCCCGATCCCAGATCGAGGACAGTCTCACCCTCCCGCAGTTCCGCGACGGCACTCGGGTTGCCGCAGCCGAGGCTGGCGAGGAGAGCGGCGTCCGGCGCGGTGCCCGGACCGATCTCGTCATAGGCGGCGGGACCGAAGGTCCGGGGGTCGGGCGAGCAGCAGGCGCCGCTGGTCTCGGCCTCGGCCGCTTTGGACCGGTAGTACTCCCGGACCTCTTCCTGCAAGCTGCCGGCGGTGGTGTCACTCATGACGGTGGTCCTTCTCGATCAGGCGCCGGCGGGGGCGAGGCGGTGCACGGGACGTGGGTAGGAGGGTTTGAACGACACCGGAGTGGTCGCGGAGGAAATGACGGCGGTGGCTTTGTCGGCGGCCTTGACGGCCTCGGTGACAGCCGTGTCCAAGGCATCGGGCTCGCAGGCGACCCTGGCGTTGACTACAGCCCGGCCCACCGCGGCGTACGCGTCGGCGGCGCGGTCGAGAGTGGGCTGCGCGCCGGACTCGGTGAGGCTGAGCTTGGCGAAGTCGCCGTCGGTCGTGTCCACGGTGATCTTGGCGTGACCGATCACGGCGTCGTGCTCCGCGGCCCATACGGACAGCTCTCGGAGGACCGTACGGGCCCACTCGGTCGCGTTGAACGCGTCCCCGGCGGCGGTGAGCCCGAGTTCCTGATTCATCCAGGCCAGCTGGGCTTCGGCGGCGGCATAGCGGTCGTAGTCGATGTCGAGGACGACGTCCCCGTTCGTCGCCGGCGCCTGCCAGGCGTCGAGCAGCGTCTCCAGATGGTCACCGGAGGTGGCCGAGTACCCGACCACAGTCGCCTTGGGGTTGCTCGCGCGGAGCGCGGCAAGCAGCTCCTCAGCCCGGTCCGGTCGGATGGTGTCCAGCTTGTTCACGGCGATGACGTCGGCCTCGGTGACCTGTTGACGGAAGAGGTACGACAGGTCCGACTCCGGCTCGCCCCTCTCGGCGGCACGGGCGAAGGCCAGGTGGCGCAGGGGGTCGACCACGGTGGTCAGGGGTGCGACAACCATGTCATCGCCGTAGTACTGGCGCAGCGGTCGTACGACGGTGGCTTGGAGGTCGGTACAACTACCGACGGCTTCCGCGATCACGGTGTCGACGCTGTCGGACGCGACGAGCGCGACGACGGCCTCGACGAGGTCCTCGAATTTGCAACAGAAGCAGCCGCCCGTGACCTCGGCGACACTGTTGAGCTTGCTTCGCACCAGTTTGGTGTCCACCAGTTCGACACCCTGGTCGTTGGTGATGACCGCAACCTTGCGGCCCCGCTCCTGGAGGGCCAGCGCGGCCGCGGTCATGGTCGTGGTCTTGCCCGCCCCGAGGAACCCGGTCAGGGGGATGAAGGTGATCATGTGGTCCTTCTGTCCTTGTCGTGGAGCCGGGCGAGGTCAGCCGCAGCAACTGTCGCCGGAGCTGTCCAGGAGGGGCAGGTTCACAGGTTGAGCCGGAGCGGGAGAAGCCGCACCGAACGCGATGCGCCTGCTGTTTCCGAAGGCGTTGAGCCATGCTCTCGCCCGCGGTCGCAGCGCTGGGTCGGAGAGCAGTATCGAGGTGGTGACCTCGCGCGGGGTGCAGCCGCGCAGGGCCTTCGCCTGGTGGGCTCCGGCGCCGAATTCAACGGTGCGCAGCCCCTCTGCGTAGGCATCGCGGACGGGTGCGTCGAGTACGAGGGCGAAGTAGATGCCGCTGCGCTCGCCGATCGCTGCGTAGTCGAAGCCGGCCCACTTGGGGAAGAGCCGGTGGTTCTTGCGGATGGTGACGCAGGTGGCGACGAGTGCGCCGCCCTTGTAGCCGAGATATGCGCGGACGTCTGCGCCGTCGTCGATGAGCGCGGAGAGGATGCCGACGATGTGCTCGGGCTCTTCGCCGGCGCCGTTCTTCTCCCGGTTGAGGCACGTGAGTTCGGCGATGCGGGCGACATAGGGACGGATGCCGGTGCCGTCGACGCGCTCGATGGTCACGCCCGCGGCCTCGGCGCGACGGACGTCACCCTTGATTCGCTGGCGCTTCTTCAGCGGCAGGGCAGCGAGGTGACCTTCCCAGTCCGGGGCGTCGAGGCTCATGAAGTCCTCGAAGCCCCAGAATGCACTGGAGGCGCCGGCGGCGTTGAGCGCGTCGACGAGGGCATCGTTGCCACGTCGGCCAGGAATCCAGGGCGCGACGATGCAGCGGATCCCGGCCTCGAATGCGGCGGGAACGAGATTGTCGACGATGGCCCCCATCAGGCTGGGAGTCCAGAAGTTGTAGGCGACCTCGGTGCGGTAGCCCAGCGGGGAGCCGAGCAGGAGCGCCGGAAAGAAGGGCTCGGTTCCCAGCTCGTCGACTTCGGCGCTCCGTGCGGCGTCGGTCTCCGCGCCGCAGCACACCTCTTCGCCGGAGGGCGCCTGCCATCCGAGATAGGTGCGCGGCTCATGGTCGACGACCGGCGGGGTGGTGAGGATGTAGCCGGGGAGAAGGGCCAGTTCACCACGGGCACGGTGGGCGAGAGTGTGCCAGGGCTGAACGTCGGGGAGTACCTTCTCGGTGGCCCGCAACCAACTGGGGCCGAGGTACGGCCATGAGTCGGTGAGCCCGGCGAGCTCTCCCGCCCAGTCCATGTCGGGGAGTGCCTGGCCGGTGGAAATGACGACGCGGGGTGATCCACCCATGTCAGTGTCCTCTTCTTGTGAGCGGGTGGGTCAGCACTTCACGCAGCAGCGGATCTTGCCGGCATCCTCGGCATCGGTGCGGCGCTCCTGCCAGAGCTGCTCGACGCGCTTGTCGGGGTGGGTCCACTCGACCCAGAATCCGCGGTCGACGGTGGCGATGTCCTCCATCCAGGGCGAGGAAAGCAAAGGGGAACCCTTGAACAGCAGCAATCGAGTCTGCAGGGCTGTGGGGTCGGTGACGTGGGCCAGGCCCGTCTCGACAAGCCAGTCCTCGAAGCCGATGAGTTCCTCGTACTCGATCCACGGGGTGAACGGGATGAACGTCGGGTACAGCTCGAAGCCGATACGCTCCGCCTTTTCGACCGCCTCGCGCATGTGATCTACGTCGATGTGCTTGTCGAAGATGCGCAGGATGCGGTTGGAGGGGAACTCGAGGGCGCAGGTGACACGGCGCAGTCCGAGCGAGACGAGCTTTTCCAGCTCCTTCGTGTAGTCCAGAACATGATCGACACGTGTGGTGAACTCGAACGTGATCGGACCGATGGCCTCGACAAGCCGTTCGACGACGCCGATGCCGATGGTGCGGGAATTGAAGAACTCGGCGTCGATGAAGCAGAAGTGCCGAACGCCCTCTTCAGCGAGCTGCAGGGCGTCGGCCAGGACGCTGTCGGCGTCGTAGGCCGCGACGCCACCGTCGTACGCGCCGTACACGGAGCAGTAGGTGCACTTGTGGTGGCAGCCTCGGGAGGCCTCGATGTTACCCATCAGACCGAAGGGCGAGTGGTGCGCAGGGTAGTGCACGAGTGACGGGAACAGGTCTCGGGCGGGCTTGGTGACAGAGATGCGCCGCCGCGGGGGTTTGGGTCGCATCCCGGTACCGGTCATCAGAGCGGGAACCGCGTCGAGCGCGAGAGTGCCGGCGGCGAGTCGGGACAGCTCCTCACCGATGAGTTCCGGCTCCTCCATGACGACGCCGTCGGCAACCTTGAGGAACTCCCTGTGGTTCATCTGCGCATACTGACCGAAGACCACGACTGTGGTGCCGTACGCCTCCGATACCCTCCGGGCCAGGGCGATGCCCCGCTCAAGCCCTTCGAACTGCTGGACCGAGACGAGCGTCAGGTCGAAGGGGCCCTCCGGAATGGCGTCGGGAAGCAGGTGCGCGTCCCAGCCGACGACATCGGCGCCGTAGTGCTGCAAAGCGGCAGCCGCACACGCGGACGTCAAGGGCTGGAGCTCCGCCTCGAACGCAGAGGCAACCAGGACACGGGCACTACTCACACTTCCCCCCAGGGAGTGATCAAGGAGCGTGACGGGTCGAGACGGGGCCGGGTCAGAGCCCAGGTCGGTATCGACGCTGTCGACCGACGGCGGAACCCTGCCAGCTTTGAACGATGTATGTCAATAGATCGATGAATTGCCGTGGGGGGTCGAACCGATGCCCCTGGCACCGCTGGGGCTTGTCACCCCGATACGACCTACAGCGTGACCAGTTGCGTACGGCGTCCATCAAGCGAAGGCACTCGTCGACTCGACCCAGGGCACGAGTTCGATCGCTGGTCATCGATCCTTTCCCTCAGCCAGATCTCGCCAGGAAGCCTCTGAGGCGGTAGCGTTCGACCACGGCGTCACGGTCCACACCCGGGGTCAGCGGGTGAACGACCGCAGATTCCCCCGGCGTTTCGGGCCCTTCGTAGAAGAACGGATCGAACGCCGATCAATCAGGCGTGTGAGCCCCTCCCCAGCAGCTCCCCATGGTCCGCAGCGAGCCGCCCAACCCGTCCGAGGAGCAGGGCGGGACCGGCGGCATCGCCGGCATCCGTGTCCGCACCACTCCAAGGCCCGCCGGGCGTAGGAGTGGTGCGCCGTCGCTGCTCATGCCTGATCACCATCCCTCCCTCTCCGCAAAGGCACCGCCATGTCTTTCACGATCTCTGAATCCTCCCGCAGAACAGTGCGGTCCACCGGACGGCGCGTCCGTCAGGGCGCCTCCCTCGCCTCCGCCTGTCTCCTCCTCTCTGCAGCCCTGACCGGCTGCGCCGGCTCCGCGAAAGCCGGCTCGAACGCCATCCAGGCCAGTGGCTCGACCACTGTCGCCCCGGTGGCTTCGGACGCGGCCGAGGCGCTGAAGAGCAAGGGCTTGAACATCACCGTCGCCACCCAGGGCGGCTCAGCCGGCGGGATCTCCCAACTCGGCACCGGCCAGATCAACATCGCCCTCAGTTCCAAGCCCCTGTCCGAGACGGACAAGAAGGCCTATCCCGACACCGACTTCGTCACCACCCAGATCGGCGCCGACGCTGTCGGTGTCATCATCACCAAGGAGGTGGCCGACGGCGGGGTCAAGGGCCTGTCCAAGGCGCAGGTCGCGGGCCTGTTCGAGGGCAAGATCACCAACTGGAAGGAGGTCGGCGGCCCCGACCTCCAGGTTTTCGTGTACGACAAGGAGCCAGGTCGCGGCACTCGTGAGGTGCTTGACAAGTTCATCTACGGCGAAGGGGAGCCGCCGGCCCCGCCCAAGTCGGCGAACTACGCCATCGTGGGCGGAAACCTGGAGACCCGCAACAAGTTGAAGTCCACTCGGGGTTCCATCGCCCCGCTGTCGACCGGATTCATCGACGGTCACCCCGAGCTGGTCGCCGTCCCGCTGGAGGGCGTCGCCCCCTCGCTGGCAAACGTGGCTTCGGGGGCGTACCCGATGACCCGCCCGCTGTTCATGATTACGAACGGCAAGCCGGAGGGCACCGTCAAGCAGTACATCGACTACATCCTCTCGCCCAACGGCCAGAAGCTGTTGACCCAGCACGGCTACCTCACGCTCAAGCAGATGGGCCTCTGAGCATGGGCCTCACTCTGGAGCGCCCCACCCAGGCGCCCGGTCCCTCGGTGCCGCTGTCTTCTTCCGGGAGCAACCGCGGCAAAAGGGCGAGATGGGTCTGGGGCTGGGCCTACAGCGGCGTCCTGTCCGTACTCCTGACGCTCACGGTCCTGCTCGGATACCTGGTCACGGGCATCGCGAGCGGAACCGTCGACTGGACCGCACTGCTCACCTCATCCACCTGGAGCCCGGGAAACCTCACCTTCGGCGGCCTGGCCATGATCTATGGCTCGGCTGTCGTGTGCGTTCTGGCACTGCTCCTCGCCGTCCCGGTCGGCTGGGCGGCTGCCATCGCCCTGTCCGAGTACCTTCCGCCCCGCCTCGCCAAACCCCTGCGCCTGAGCATCGAACTCCTGGCAGCGGTGCCTTCCATCGTCTACGGCCTCATCGGCATCATGATCATCAGGCCGTTCGTGGCGGGTCTCGGCAACGTTCCGGGCGGAGACAGCCTGCTCGCCGCCGGCATCGTCCTCGCCGTGATGATCATGCCTACGATCGCGGCGGTCAGCGTGGACGCGCTGGCCGCCGTACCCGGCCGGTACCGGGAAGCCGCGTACTCCCTCGGCCTGACCCGCCGGGAGGTCATCAGGTCAGCCGTCCTGCCCCGGGCACGCTCCGGCATGCGGGCCGGCGTCCTCCTCGGCCTGGCCAGGGCGTTGGGTGAGGCCATCGCGGTCTTCCTGGTCATCGGCCGCGCCGACGACCGGCTTCCCGAGTCCCTCGGGGATGTCTTTTCCTTCCTCGTTCGCCCCGGCCAGACACTCACCACCAAACTGGCCGGCCCCGAACCGATGCTCGCCGGCACCTCCGGTCCCTACTTCGCGGCCCTGTGCGCGCTCGGCGTCATCCTGCTGGTCCTGGTCGCCGTCGCCACCGTCTGGGGAACCCGCGGTTCCGCGAAGGGGGGCGCGCGCGCCCCACGTGCCCGGCGTTCCTCCGCGTGGTTGCGCATTCCGAAGGACCGGCTCACCACCGTCGTCCGGCTCGGCGCCCTGCTGCTGCCAGGCACACTTCTCCTCGGCATGCTCGGCATCCTCTTGGCCCGTGGAGGTGCGGCACTCAACCCCGTCTTCTGGTTCACGGCCTCCGAGGGCGCGGCAGGGGGTGGCATACGTGATCAGATACTCGGCACTCTTCTGCTCCTTGCGACCACAGCTCTGATCGCGCTGCCGCTCGGCTACGGCGCGGGCATCGTGATCGGCACAAGGGCCTCGGCAAAAGCCACCCGCGTTCTGGAGACACTGACCGTAACAGTCGGCGGAACCCCTACCATCCTGCTGGGCCTCGCCGGGTACGTCCTCTTCTGCACAACCATGGGGTGGGGCCGTTCCTGGCTGGCCGGCACCATGGTCCTGGTGCCCGTGGTGGTCCCGGTCGTCGCCCTCACCACAGCGGGCCGGATTCGAAGCATGCCGGCGGAAATCACCGAAGCCGCACTGGCGCTGGGCCTGACCAGCTCCCAGTACGTCCGCTCCGTGGTCATCCCCTACACCTGGCCGGCCACGCTCACCGGCCTCCTGCTCGGCCTCGCCCGGGCCGCAGGTGAAACCGCTCCCCTGATCTTCACTGCCACAGTCTTCTTCGGGGCGCCCGCCGTCCCGAGCGGCATCGTCAACGCTCCGATACAGGCCCTGCCCACGCACATCTTCACCCTCTCCCAGGACTCGGGCGCCCCCGAGGCAGTCGACCAGGCATGGGGCAGTGCCCTCGTGTTGGTCCTCATCACCGCAGCCCTCCTCGGTCTCGCGGTGTTCCTGCGCAACCGCTTCGAAGGAGCACGACGATGGACGGTCTGACACCCGGTCTCACGACCACGGCCCGCACGGTCGACAAACCCGTCATCGCGGTGCGCGACCTGCAGATCTTCAGCGGCACCAAGCATCTGGTGGGCCCGGTCACCTTCGAGCTGGCCTCCGGGTCAACGACCGGGCTGTGCGGTCCGTCCGGCGCCGGCAAGTCCACTGTGCTGCGCGCTCTGGTCGACCTCCTGCCCCACGGACTCCGTCGCCGGGGCGAGGTACGGGTCCTCGACCGTCCCGTCCGGTACGGCAAGGGCGACGCCGACCTGCGCAGCACCGTCGTCCTGGTGCCGCAAACCCCCGTGGTCTTCGGCGGCAGCATCCTGGACAACGCCCTCTTCGGCCTCCGCCACCTGGTGCGGGCGTCCCGGACGGAGCTGCGCGAGCGCGTCGAGCAGGCACTGCGTGAGGCGGGTCTGTGGGGAGAGGTTTCCGACCGACTGGACACGCCCGCCCAGACCCTGTCCAACGGCCAGCGCCAGCGCCTGTGCCTGGCCCGTGCCTTGGCCCTTGAGCCGGCGGCTCTCCTGCTCGACGAGCCGACCAGCGCCCTGGACGAGCGGAGCCGCGACACCGTCGAGGAGTCCGTGGCGGCACTGCGGGGCAACCGGACCGTCCTGCTCGTCTCCCACGACCCCGCGCAGGTGGAGCGGCTCTGCGACCGTACGGTCCGCATAGACCTGCCGAACGCCGACGCCTCCTCTGTGACGGCGGGCTGATATTCCGTACGCCCCGGCCGTACTCGACGAACGTGGTCCCGGCCCCGTCCTTCCGCGCACGCGCGGTTCAGCGCACCCGTCCCCGTGCCTTCAGCGGTACGTCGGGCAGTGCCGGGGCCGGGATCGGGGGGCCGTCGTAGCCGTGGACCGTGCCGAAGCGGGTGCCGGTCATCCAGTCCTCGCGGGCTCGGGCGATCTCCTCCTGGGTGCGGCCCACGAAGTTCCACCACATGACCAGTTCCTCCTCGAACGGCTCGCCGCCCAGGAGCATCAGGCCGGCGTCCGATGCGGCGCGCAGCGGGAGTTCGGTGCGACCGCAGCCGAGGTAGAGCATCGAGCCCGGCAGGACGGGGACGCCGTCCACCTCCGCCTCGCCGGACATCGACAGCACGGCGTACTCGAAGTCGGGGTCCAGGGGCAGCCGGGTCTCGGTGCCGCGCGCCAGGGCGAGGTCGGCGCCGACGATCGGGGTGTACGCGGTGCCCGGCGAGACGGCACCGTCGAGTTCGCCGAGGATCACGGTGGCGGTGAGGCCGGGCGCGGTGACCACGGGCAGGTCGCTGTGGTGCTGGAAGTGCGGCTCCACGAAGCGGTGCGCCTCGGGGAGCGCCACCCAGAGCTGGGCGCCGTGGAGCAGGCGGGCGTGCTGCTTGGGGCTCTCCTCCGAGTGGCTGATCGCCCGCCCGGACGTCATCAGCCCGAGTTCGCGCGGGCGCACGGTCTGGAGGCTGCCGAGGCTGTCCCGGTGCAGCACCTCCCCCTCGTGCAGCCAGCTCACCGTCTGCAAGCCCATGTGGGGGTGCGGCGGCACCTGCATACCGGGTTCGTCGGCGATGTCGTCGGGGCCGTAGTGGTCCACGAATGCCCAGGCGCCGACCATCCGGCGGCCCAGGTTCGGCAGCAGCCTGCGCACCTCGGTGGACTCCCCCAGCCGTACCGTGCGCGGGGCGAGGAGTTCGCGTACGGGTTCGGCCACGACGAAGCCGCGCCCTCCGCAGACGGTGGGGACGGCCTGGCGATCGAGATTGCTCATGGCACTCAACCTATTCCGCTGCGGGTGGGGGGTGGGCGTTGCCCACGCCGGACAGTTAGTGGAATGTTAAACCACCTGTGGGTGTTGTGCGGATCGGACACCGCCGGGAACCGCCCGGCCGCCGCGCGATCCCAGGAGGCGTCATGAGCGACAGCTACTACGAGTTCGGCACCGCCGCCGAGCGCTGGGAGCGGGCGGGCTTCTTCTTCGACGCGAAGGAGTACACGACGGCCGCGCGCATCCTCGGCGGACTCGTCGAGGAGGTCCCGGAGCAGGTCGCTCCGCGCCTGCTCCTCGCGCGTGCCTACTACCACTCCGCGAGCCTCGGGCGGGCGGAGGCGGAGCTGCGGGCGGTGCTGGAACGCGACCCCGTGGAGGGCTACGCGCGGCTCATGCTCGGCCGCACGCTGGAGCGGCAGGGCCGCCAGGCCGAGGCGGACACCCAGCTGCGGCTGGCCGCGGCACTGTCGGGCGACTTCGGTCCTGCGGAGGACGACGAGCCCGTAGCGGACCGGAGCGCCTAGCCGCCGTAACGGAGCGGCGGCGTAGCCGCCGCGGACGCGTTCGCGGGCCTGCCCGTACGCGCGCCGCGCCGGGCGGGCGGGGCAGGGCCGCGCCCGCCCGCCCGGCGCGCCATGAAGGAGCGCGTCCCCATATTCAGGTGCCGCGCCCCTTCCGGCCGTGATACCTCACGTCCTCATGAACGTTCTCGAGACTCCGCGCCTCTCCCTGCGCGAGATGACCCCCGCCGACGCGGGGCAATTGATCGCCGGCACGCCCGGCGACGGGGTGCGCTGGGCGCCCGGCTACCCCTCCCCCGGTGACCTGCGGGCCGCCGCGCGCCTCCTCGCCGCCTGCGCGGACACCGGCGATCCGAGCCCCTTCGGGTCGTACGAGATACGGCTCCGCACGGACGAGGCCGTCATCGGTGGAATGGGCTTCCACGGAGCGCCCGACGAGCACGGCGGCGTCACCATCGGGTACGGGCTCGTGGAGTCCGCGCGGGGCAAGGGGTACGCCTCCGAGGCGCTGCGGGCGCTGATCCGGTTCGCCCGGCAGCAGGGCGCCGCCAGGGTGCTCGGGGACGCCGATGTCGACAACGTCGCCTCCCAGCACGTGATGACGGCGGCCGGGATGCGCCTCGTGGCCGAGGACGACGCGCTCCGGTACTACCTCGTCGACTGGCCGCAGGCCCACCGGTGACCGCCCGGCGGGCCTGCGTACGTACGGCTGTCAGCCCACGGCGGCTGCCGCCCGGGCGGCCTCGGGCGCACCCGCCCTCGGCACCAGCAGCCGTTCCGTGAGATGGCCGAAGACCAGGCCGAACGCGGTCCAGAGCGTGGCCTGCACGGCGAGTGTGGCCAGCCGGAACTGCCACAGCAGCGTGGCCGGGAAGTCCGTGCCGACCTCGTTGAACGACGGCAGGAACGCGTAGGCGAGACCGATCAGCAGTACGTAGCCGGCCGCTGCGGCCACCGTCGCGTTCCAGTTGCCCAGGCGGGGTGCCAGCCGCTTGCCGACGATGACGGCGGCGACGGCCAGCAGCACGCTGAGGGCGACCATCAGGAAGAACAGCGCGGTGCGCCGGCCGATGGTGTCGGGGTCGCCGACGGCCGGCGGGTTGGCCGGGTACTTCAGGAACGGCACGACGTACACGCTGAGCAGCGCGGCGCCCGCGATCAGCGCGGCCGTGGCGCGCGGGCCGAACCGGCCCACGCGGCCCAGGGCGTAGCAGAAGACGAGCGCGGCGATGCCGCCCACGGCCACGCCGAACACGAGGACGCCGGTGGCGAGGCCGGCGGTGGACTGGACGCCCCGGCTGACGAGTTCCTCGCCCGCGCCGTGGTCGTGGCCGTGGGCGCTGTGGGCCGCCTCTTCGAGGGCGATGGCGGCGTCCACGCGGGACTCGCCGAGGAAGTAGGCCACGAGCATCGCGAGCGCGCCCGCGACGAGGCCGGCCAGCATGCCGCGGACCAGCAGGGCTCTGACGGATATGGAGTTCATGTGGGATTCCCCTGGATCGGCCGGTGGGTCAGTGGCAGGGGAAGCCGAGAAGGTGGCGGCCGTCGTGGACCCACTCGTGGACGCCGGTGCCCGAGATGAGCGAGGTGGCGCCCTGTTCGGCGCCGACGAAGTAGAGCAGGACCAGCATGAGGATGCCGAAGAAGACCGCCCAGGGGGCCAGAGTCTTCGCGGAGACGGGGGTGATGGCCGATGCGCCGGTGGTGTGGGCAGCACTCTGTGCCATGGCAGAACCTCCTGTGGGAACACGCGTCCCGTTCGTGGTGCCTGAGACGAAGGTGCCGGGTCTGACTCCCCGCAGCAGGGCGGGTACACAGTGGCGCGACCGTGCCGGATTCTCACCGGACTTCCGTCACACCCTCGTCATGTCGCCGCGACCATACCCCCTGGACACCGGGTGCCGCCACGGCGCGTACGGTCGGCCGGGTGCCCCGGATGCCATGGTGGGCCCTGACGTGCGGCCACTGTTCGGGGAGTTGGGGGGCGGGGATGACGGTACGGGTGATGCTGGTCCCACCGGCGATGAACGCGGCGCTGCGCGAGGCCCGGTTCGCCGGCGACGCCGCGCCGGACGAGTCGGGTCTGCGTGCGGCCCGGAGCGCGGCGGCCCATGTGCCGGACGCGGACCGGGTGTTGTGCGGCCCGTCCGGGCGGTGCGCCGGGACGGCGGAGGCGTTGGGGCTGCGCGCGGTATGTGAACCCGCGTTGCGGGAGTGGGAGTTGGGGCGGTGGGCAGGTGAGCGGCTGGACGAGGTGAGCGCACGGGAGCCGGACGCGGTCGCCGCCTGGCTGGCCGATCCGGTGGCGGCCCCGCACGGCGGTGAGTCGCTGCTCGACCTGTGCGCCCGTGCGGGGGCGTGGCTCGACTCGCTGAACGGTGCGGGCCGGGTGCTGGCGGTCACCGAGCCGTCCCTGGTGCGCGCGGCCGTGGTTTACGCGCTCGCGCTGCCGCCGCAGGCGTTCTGGCGCCTCGACGTCGCCCCGCTCACGCTGACGGAGCTGAGCGGGCGGGCGGGCCGGTGGAACCTGCGCTGCGGCCGGCCCCTCGCACCGGACGGCGGAACGTGAAGCACGTCCGCCGTCCCTGGGGAGCGGCGGCCCCTACCCCCGGTACGTCTCCAGCAGCCTCAGCCACACCTCGCTGATCGTCGGGTACGACGGGACCGCGTGCCACAGGCGGGAGACCGGGATCTCACCGGCCACCGCCATCGTCGCCGAGTGGAGCAGTTCCGCGGTGCCGGGGCCGACGAAGGTGACGCCCAGCAGGATCTCCCGGTCCAGGTCCACGATCATGCGGGCGCGGCCCCGGTAGCCGTCCGCGTACAGGCCCGAACCGGCCACCGAGGCCAGGTCGTAGTCGACGGCGCGGACGCGGTGGCCGGCCTGTTCGGCCTCGGCGAGGGAGAGGCCCACCGACGCGGCCTCCGGGTCGGTGAAGACGACCTGGGGGACGGCGGCGTGGTCGGCGGTGGCCGCGTGGGCGCCCCAGCGGGCGGTGTCCAGGGGCTTGCCCAGGGCGCGGGCGGCGATCGCGTCGCCCGTGATGCGCGCCTGGTACTTGCCCTGGTGGGTCAGCAGCGCGCGGTGGTTGACGTCGCCTGCGGCGTAGAGCCAGTCCGAGCCCTCGACGCGGCAGGTGTCGTCGACGGTGAGCCAGGAGCCGGGTTCCAGGCCCACCGTCTCCAGGCCCAGGTCGTCGGTGCGCGGGGCGCGGCCGGTGGCGAAGAGGATCTCGTCGGCCTCGACGCTCTCGCCGTTGTCGAGTTCGACGGTGACCGGCCCGTCGGGGGCCGGACGGCGTACGGCGGTGGCGGAGACGCCCGTACGGATGTCGGCCCCGGCCTCCGTGAGCGCCTCGGCGACCAGTTCGCCGGCGAAGGGTTCCATCCGGGGCAGCAGCCCCTTGCCGCGTACGAGCAGGGTGACCTCGGAGCCGAGTCCGGCCCAGACGGTGGCCATCTCGACGCCGACGACGCCTCCGCCGACGATCGCGAGCCGGCCGGGCACCTCCTTGGCGCTGGTGGCCTCCCGGCTGGTCCAGGGGCGGGCGTCGTCGATGCCGGGCAGGCCGGGCACCACGGCGCGGCTGCCGGTGCAGACGGCCACGGCGTGCCGGGCGGTGAGCCGGTGCTCGGTGCCGTCCGGCGCGGTGACGGTGACCTGCTTGGGCCCGGTGAGCCGGCCGCGGCCCCGGAAGATGTCGGCGCCGATCCCGTCGAGCCAGGCGACCTGGCCGTCGTCCTTCCAGTGGGAGGCGTACTCGTCCCGGTGGGCGAGGACCGCCGAGGCGTCCAGCGGACCCCGGACGGCGTCGTCGAGGCCGGGGACGCGGCGGGCGTCGGCGCGGGCCACGACGGGGCGCAGCAGGGCCTTGCTGGGCATGCAGGCCCAGTAGGAACACTCGCCGCCGATCAGTTCGGACTCGACGACGGCGGTGGTCAGCCCGGCGGCGCGGGCCCGGTCGGCCACGTTCTCACCCACCGGTCCGGCTCCGATGACCACGACGTCGTACGCGACAGGCTCCGGTGCATGTGTCATGCGGCCCATTCTGGTCATGGGTGTGGGCGTCGGCCACATGGGCAGAGGCGGAATAGCACGCGTACGGGCACCGTTGTGCCGGACACGTCTCATACGGGCAAGGAAGAGGTAGCAACGCATGAGCACCGTTGAGCTCACCAAGGAAAACTTCGACCAGGTCGTCAGCGACAACGACTTCGTTCTGATCGACTTCTGGGCTTCCTGGTGCGGTCCGTGCCGGCAGTTCGCACCCGTCTACGACGCGGCGTCCGAGCGCCACACGGACCTGGTTTTCGCCAAGGTGGACACGGAGGCGCAGCAGGAGCTGGCGGCGGCGTTCGACATCCGTTCGATTCCGACGCTGATGATCGTCCGGGACAATGTGGCCGTCTTCGCGCAGCCGGGCGCGCTGCCCGCGACGGCCCTGGAGGACGTCATCGGGCAGGCGCGGAAGCTGGACATGGACGAGGTCCGCAAGTCCATCGAGGCCGAGAAGAACGGCGGGGCCGCCGGGCAGCAGTAGCCGCCCCGCCCGCGCGTGGTGCGGGGCGGGTCAGGTGCCCGCGCCCGCGTCCACGCCCGTGTCCGCGTCCTGTTCGGCGAGCCGGGCCACGAGGCCGTAGTCGAGCTCCGAGCCGTCGACGAGCAGGCCCTCGACCGCGCGTGTCCGGGGGTCGATGTCGGCGACCATGCCGTCGCCCGCGTACCGGGGGTAGCCGGTCTCGCCGGTCTCACCCGTGGCGGTGACGACGGCCGAGCGGATGGCGGCGCCGGGGCCCGGCGCACCGGAGCCCCTGGCCGCTGCCGCTCCCCTGACGCTGGCCCCCGTGTCGCCGCCCCCGGCCGCGGGGGCCTTGTCGTCGGTGAACGCGGGGACGATGAGGATTTCGTAACTCTGCGGATGGCTCATGGCAATGACGCTAGGTCCTGTCCGGGGTTCCGGCACGGGGTGGGGACCGGACAGGGCCCGGGCGCGGGACGTGCGTCGCGCGGGTCGTCGGGCCCGGTTCGGCCGTTCAGCTGGATTCCCGCCGTACGGTGCGGGCGCGCAGCAGGTCGTGCCGTTCGGGCGGGGTCCTGGGGTGCCGTACGAAGCGGTCCACCAGGTCCGCGAGCGGCTGTGCGGTCGCCAGTTCCATGCGTACGCTGCTGAGCCGCGGCCGGAGCAGCCGGCCGATCATGGAGTCGTCCGCGCCGACCACGGCCGCCGCGCCCGGCACGTCGATCCCGGCGTCCTGGAGCGCCCGCATCAGGAGCATCGCGTACGTGTCGTCGTAGGCGAACACGGCGTCCAGGCCGAGCGAGGGCCAGCGGGCGGCGAGCGCGGCCGCTGACTCCTCGTCGTACCGAAGCGGCAGCGGTTCGACGGTGGCGCCTGCGCTCAGCGCGGCCTCCCGGGCGCCGGCCAGGCGCGGGGCCGCGAACAGGGCGGTGCCGGGGTCCTCGGGCATCACCACGCCGATGCGGCGCCTGCCGCGTTCCAGCAGATGGCGCACCGCGCAGCCGCCGACCTCGCGCTGGTCCATGATCAGCGCGTGGGCGCCCTCGACGGGCTGGGGGCCCAGGGTGATGACCGCCTTGGCTCCGGAGCGCCGGAGGACGGCTATGCCGCGCGGGGCGAGCGGGACGGAGCCGGGCACGATGACGGCGGCCGGGCGCAGTTCCGCCCAGGCGCGGGCGGCGTCGTCGGCGCCGAGACCGAGCGAGCCGTACTGGACGACGGTGTAGTCGAGGCGGCGCAGGCCCGCCTCCAGTTCGCGCAGGAAGCGCAGGTGCAGCGGCCCGGTCGGCAGATGGCCGGTGGGCAGGAGCACCATGCGGGAGTGGCCCGCGCGCAGGGTGCGGGCCGCCGCGTGGGGGACGTAGCCGAGTTCGTCGGCGGCCTCCCGTACCCGGCGGCGGGTCTGATCACTGATCCGCACCTGCGTGTTGTTGTTGAGGACGTAGGACACGGTGGCCCGCGAGACGCCTGCGAGCCGCGCCACGTCGGCGCTGGTCGGGACGGGGCCTTCGGAGGGCTGCTGGGGTAACTGAATCATGGCTCCGGGCAGTCTCCCAGACCCGCGCCACGGCCCGGCGCGCAGGCTGTGCGCGAGAACCCCCTAGGGTGTGGCGATGACGATCAGGAACTTCAGCGGCAGCCAGGACGGTCTTCCCGGACGGATCGGTTCCGCGGCCACGTCGGAGGCAGACCCGCGCGACGTGGGCCCGGTCCGGACCTCGTACGCGCCCGACCGGGACGGCGCGCCCGACCCCGGGGAGATCGTCTGGACGTGGGTTCCCTTCGAGGAGAACGACGGGCGCGGCAAGGACCGTCCGGTCCTGGTGGTCGCGCGGGAGGCGGCGGGCACGCTGCTGGCGGTGCAGCTGTCCAGCAAGCAGCACGATCTGGACCGGGAGTGGGTGGCCCTGGGCGCGGGCCCCTGGGACAGTTCGGGCCGCCCGTCCTGGGTGGACCTGGACCGGGTGCTGCGGGTGCACGAGGACGGGATGCGGCGTGAGGCGTGCGCGCTGGACCGGGGCAGGTTCGACCTGGTGGTGGGGCGGCTGCGGGAGCGCTACGGCTGGCGGTGACGGTTTCTTGGACGTGCCGGGGGCGGCGCGCGCGGCCCGGCCCCCTTATGGTGCATACGGGGCATCAGCGGCGCCCTGTCGTATCGGATTCGATCCGAAATCCGGCGCACAAGGCACTCTTGTGCGATCTGTTTGCAGCGGTTTGGGTAGGACGGACGCACCGGCACTAGGAGGCCCGGCATGTCATCCGACACACCCGGCGGCCATGGTCCGCCCGGTCTCGCTCCTCCTCTCGACGAGGACGGGGCGGAGGAGTTACTGCGCGGCATCTGCTTCAAGACGGGGCCGCCGCGCACGGTGGGCGTGGAACTCGAATGGCTCCTGCACCACCGCGACCACCCGCACCGTCCCGTACCGCCCCACCTTCTGGAAGCGGCCGCATCGGCCGTCCGGGCGCTGCCCCTGAGCGCGGCGCTCACCTTCGAACCCGGCGGCCAGCTGGAGCTCAGCTCGCGCCCCGCCGCTTCCCTGATGGCGTGTGTCGAGGACACCGCCGCCGATCTCGCCGCCGTACGGACCGCGCTGGACGGCCTCGGCCTCGTCCCGGCCGGTCTGGGCGTCGATCCCTGGCAGTCGCCGCGCCGGCTCCTGCGCGAACCCCGCTACGAGGCCATGGAGCAGGCGCTGGACCGGTGGGGACCGGCCGGCCGCGCCATGATGTGCACCACCGCGTCCGTGCAGGTCTGCCTGGACGCCGGTGAGGCGGAACCGGGCCCGCTCGGGTACGCGCGGCGGTGGCAGCTGGCCCATCTGCTGGGGGCGGTGCTGGTGGCGGTGTTCGCCAACTCGCCGTACCGGGAGGGCCGGCCGGTGCCCTGGCGGTCGGCCCGGCAGTCGCTGTGGGCCGTCCTGGACCCGCGTCGCACGCTGGCCCCGGACGGGCTGCTGCCGCCTCGGGACGCCTGGGCCTCGCACGTCCTGGACACGCCCGTGCTGTGTGTACGGGGCGAGGGGCCGTGGGCCGTGCCGGACGGGCTCACCTTCCGGGAGTGGCTGCGGACCGGATCGCCCCGGCCGGCGGAGCGGGACGACCTCGACTACCACCTGACCACGCTGTTCCCGCCGGTGCGCCCGCGCGGCCATCTGGAACTGCGCATGATCGACGCACAGCCCGGCGAGGACGGCTGGATCGTGCCGCTGGCCGTCACGACCGCCCTGTTCGACGACCCGGAGGCCGCCGAGACGGTGTACCGGACCGTCAAGCCGCTGGCCGAGACGGCCGGGACCGGCGCCGCCCCGCGCAATCCGCTGTGGACCTCGGCGGCCCGCGACGGACTGGCCGACCCGGAGCTGCGCCGGGTGGCGGACGTCTGCTTCCGGCTCGCCCGGGAGGCGCTGCCCCGGCTGGGTGCGGGCCCGGCCGTGCGGGACGCGGTCGCCGCCTTCCACGACCGCTATGTCGTCCGGGGCCGGTGCCCGGCGGACGACCTGCGGGACCTGCTCACCACGGGCGGGGCGCGCCGCCCGGTCCATCCGAAGGGGACCCTGTCATGACCGAATCCCCCGCTCCCCCGTACACCGGGGACGACGAGGCGCTGCGCGGGCGGGCGCTCGCCGCGCTGCTGACCGCCCGGAACCGCACGGCGCTGCTGACCGACAGTGTGGACGACCACGAGCTGACCGCCCAGCACTCGCCGCTGATGTCGCCGCTGGTCTGGGACCTGGCGCACATCGGCAACCAGGAGGAGTTGTGGCTGCTGCGCCAGGTCGCCGGGCGGGAGGCGATGCGTCCGGAGATCGACGGGCTGTACGACGCGTTCGAGCATCCGCGCGCCACCCGGCCCTCGCTGCCGCTGCTCGCGCCGGGCGAGGCACGCGCGTACGCCCTGGAGGTGCGCGGCAGGGCGCTGGACGTGCTGGAGTCCGCCCCGCTGGGTGACGGGTCCGCGCTGCTCAGGTCCGGTTTCGCGTTCGGGATGATCGCGCAGCACGAGCAGCAGCACGACGAGACGATGCTCATCACCCATCAGCTGCGGTCGGGCCCTGCGGTGCTGGCGGCGCCGGAGCCGCCGGGGGCCGCGGACGCACCGGCGCTGCCGTCCGAGGTGCTGGTGCCCGGCGGCCCGTTCACCATGGGCACGTCGACGGAGCCATGGGCGCTGGACAACGAGCGCCCCGCGCACCGCAGGGACGTCCCCGGGTTCTGCATCGACACGGCCCCGGTGACGTGCGGCGCGTACCGGGCGTTCATCGAGGACGGCGGCTACGGCGAGCGGCGCTGGTGGGCGCCGGAGGGCTGGGCGATGGTCCGCGAGCACGAGCTGACCGCCCCGCTGTTCTGGCACCGGGACGGCGGGCAGTGGCTGCGCCGCCGGTTCGGGGTGACGGAGCCGGTGCCGGACGACGAGCCGGTGCTGCACGTCAGCTGGTACGAGGCCGACGCGTACGCGCGCTGGGCGGGGCGGCGGCTGCCGACGGAGGCGGAGTGGGAGAAGGCGGCCCGCCACGACCGCGTCTCGGGGCGTTCGCGGCGCTATCCGTGGGGCGACGAGGACCCGACGCCGGAGCGGGCCAATCTGGGACAGCGCCATCTGCGGCCGGCGCCCGCCGGGGCGTATCCGGCCGGGCGGGCGCCGTGCGGTGCCGGGCAGCTGATCGGCGATGTGTGGGAGTGGACGGCGAGCGACTTCCTGCCGTATCCGGGGTTCGCGCCGTTCCCGTACCGCGAGTACTCGGAGGTGTTCTTCGGCCCGGAGCACAAGGTGCTGCGGGGTGGTTCGTTCGCGGTGGACGCGGTGGCCTGCCGGGGCACGTTCCGCAACTGGGACCTGCCGGTGAGGCGGCAGATCTTCTCGGGCTTCCGCACCGCGAGGGACCTCTGATGTGCCGGCACATCGCCTACCTGGGGCCGCCGGTCGCCCTGGGCGAGGTGCTGTCGCGGCCGCCGCACTCGCTGGTGCGGCAGTCCTGGGAGCCGCGCCGGCAGCGGTACGGGACGGTCAACGCGGACGGTTTCGGGGTCGGCTGGTACGCGGACGGGGACCCGGTTCCGGGCCGCTACCGGCGCCAGGGGCCGGTGTGGGGCGATGAGACCTTCGCCGATCTGGCCAGGGTGGTGCGCAGCGGCGCGCTGCTGGCGGCGGTCCGGGACGCGACCGGGGCGGACCCGGACGGGGAGGCGGCCGCCGCGCCGTTCGCCGCGGACCGGGTGCTGTTCAGCCACAACGGCGCGGTGAAGGGCTGGCCGGGCTCGATGGAGTCCGTCGCCGCCACCCTGCCCCCGGCCTCGCTGCTGCGGCTCACCGCCCGCAGCGACTCCGCGCTGGTGTGGGCGCTGGTGCGGCACCGGCTGGCGGCGGGCGACACGCTGGACCGAGCGGTGGCGGACACCGTGCTGGAGGTGGCGGAGGCGGCGCCGGGCTCCCGGCTCAACCTGCTGCTCACCGACGGCCGCGGCCTGGTGGCGACCACCTGGGGCGACACGCTGTGGCACCTGACCGAGCCGGGGCGGCACACGGTGGTCGCCTCGGAGCCGTACGACGACGATCCCCGCTGGTACGAGGTGGCCGACCGCACCCTGCTCACCGCGACCGCCGGAGAAGTCCTGCTCACCCCGCTGAAGGAGCCCTGCCCGTGAGTCCCTTCCTGCTGACCCGCACCCTGCCGGAGGACGCGACGGACGCGGCGCTGCGCGCCGATGTGCTGCACGGCCTGACCCGGCGCCCGAAGACGCTGCCGCCCAAGTGGTTCTACGACGCCCGGGGCAGCGAGCTGTTCGAGGAGATCACCCGGCTGCCCGAGTACTACCCGACGCGCGCCGAGCGGGAGATCCTGATCGAGCGCGCCGGGGAGATCGCCGCCGCGTCCGGGGCCCGCACCCTGGTGGAGCTGGGTTCCGGCTCGTCGGAGAAGACCCGTCATCTGCTGGACGCGCTGCCGGGGCTGCACACCTATGTGCCGGTGGACGTCAGCGAGAGCGCGCTGCGCGGCGCGGCGGACGCCCTGCTCGAAGAGCGGCCCCAGCTGTCCGTGCACGCGCTGATCGCCGACTTCACCGCCGGACTCACCCTGCCCGAGACGCCCGGGCCCCGGCTGGTGGCGTTCCTGGGCGGCACGCTCGGCAATCTGCTGCCGGACGAGCGGGCGGTGTTCCTGCGGTCGGTGCGCGAGCTGCTGGCACCGGGCGACACGCTGCTGCTGGGCACGGATCTGGTGAAGGACGAGGAGGTGCTGGTCGCGGCGTACGACGACGCGGCCGGGGTGACGGCGGAGTTCAACCGGAACGTGCTGTCGGTCGTGGACCGGGAGCTGGGGGCGGACTTCGTGCCGCACGACTTCGCGCATGTGGCCCGGTGGAACCCGAAGGAGGAGTGGATCGAGATGCGGCTGCGGGCCCGCCGCTCGCTGACGGTGAAGATCCCGGAACTGGATCTGGTGGTGCCGTTCGAGGCGGGTGAGGAGCTGCGTACGGAGGTGTCGGCGAAGTTCCGCGAGGACGGGGTGCGCCGGGAGCTGGCCGGTGCGGGGCTCCGGCTCACGCACTGGTGGACGGACGCGGAGGACCGATTCGCGCTGTCCCTGTCCGCGGTGGACTGAGTCCGCAGGGGACCGCCCACGTGACCGATGGGTGCGGCGCGGGGCGGGTCCGGTGGTTCGGACCCGCCCCGCGGTTGGTCGAGCGGTGGATCAGCTGCCGGCGAGCAGCCCGGTGATCTTCTCGGACGCGGCCTTCGCCTCGGTGGCGGGGTCGCCGCCCTGGAGGACCGCCGTCATGTAGGGCTTGATCGGGTTGTCGACCTCGACGGCGGCCCACTGCGGCGAGTTGGGGGTCGCGTGGCCCTCGGCGGCACCGGCGGCCATCGCCGCGGTGCTCTCGTCGCCCTCGATGACCTTCGCGAGGGCGGGCTTGTTGGGCACGTACTTCATGGTCTTGGCCAGGTCCTGCTGCCACTTGGCCCCGGCCAGGGCCTTGATCACCTCGTAGCCGGCGGCACGCTGGTCGGCCTTCTGCGGCACGATGAGGTCGGAGCCGCCGGTGAACACCGAGCCGGGCGTCTTCGCGGTCTTACCGGGAATCGGGAAGTAGCCCAGCTTCCCCTTGAGTTCGGGGTTCTGCTTCAGGATCAAAGGCACACTGCTGGGCGTGGAGATGATCTGTGCGACATTCCCCTCGGCGAACACCTCGACCTGCGGGGGCTTTTCCTCGTCGCTGTCCATGGGACCGTCACCCAGCGCCTGGAGCTTCGAATAGAACTCCATGCCCTTGAGGGCGGCGGGCGTGTGGAGAGTGCCCTGCCACTCGCCCTCCTTGTCGCTGGCGAGTTCCCCTCCCTCGTCCCAGATGAACCCGGCGAGCACGTACCAGTTCTGGCCGGGCAGATACATGCCCTGGATTCCGTCGCGGTTGAGTTTCTGCGAGTCCTCGATCCACTGCGCGCGCGTCTTCGGCACGTCCTCGATGCCCGCGGCCTCGAAGAGGTCCTTGTTGTAGATCACCACGCGGTTGGCCGCGTACCACGGGATTCCGTACTGGACGCCGTCGATGCTCCCCGGCTCGGCGAGACCGGGCAGCCAGTCCTCGCTTCCCAGGTCACGCATCGATTCGAGGGTCAGGTCGCGCAGGTTGCCGCTCTCGGCGTACTGGGCGACCTGGGTGTTGCCGACCTCGATCACATCGGGCGTGTCCTTGCCGTCGAGAGCTTCCATGACCTTGGGGCCGATGCCACTCCATTCCTGGATCTTGAACTCCAGCTCGATCGACGAGTGCTCCTCCTCGTACGACTTCTTGAAACGCTCCAAAAAGTCCGCGGTCACACTGTTCTTCATCAGCCAGATCGTGACCTTCTTGTCACCGGAGCCGCCCGAGCCGGGGATCAAGCCGCACCCACCCAGCGCAACGGTGGAAACAAGGGCGACAGCTCCGACGAGCATGCGGTTTTTCACGGATTCACCTTCTGCGGAACGGCAGGACGAAATATGCGGACCCGAGTGGGGGACTGCGGGCTGCGCTCGCACGGGCGTGGCTGGATTTTGGTATGTACCAATAGTTTGGTCAAGGGCCGTTCTGGACATGCGTGACCTCTTCGACCCCTCGCGAACCGGGCCGAGGTAGGGCACCTTGGTAGGGACGAGAGGAGACAAACCATGCCAAATCACACCTATCGCGTCACTGAAATCGTAGGAACCTCCCAGGAGGGCGTCGACGAAGCCATCCGCAACGGCGTCGCGAGGGCCTCGGAAACGTTGCACAATCTCGACTGGTTCGAGATCACACAGGTGCGTGGGCAGATCGAGGATGGCCGAATCGCGCACTACCAGGTGGGACTGAAAGTGGGCTTCCGGCTCGACGACCCGAAGTGACGCGGACCGTCCGGCACGTCCGGGCCGAGCCCGCTCCGGTCAGGTGCGCCCCTCCCGTTCCTGCGCGTCCCTCAGCGCGGGCGAGGCCGGCGTCCAGCGGGCGCGCACCACGGTGAATCCGGCCAGCTCGGCGGCGTCGCAGACCAGCTCGTCGTCGTCGACCAGCACGCGTACCGTACGGTCGCGCCCAAGCCGCTCCAGGATCTCCAGCTTGGTCCGGCGGGCCGGCCGGCGGTCGTCGTTGCGCCGCATGCGCAGCGTCCCCTCGGGCAGCCCGTACCGGGCCAGCCAGGCCAGGGTGTCCTTGCGGCAGCGCTCGGGCCGCCCGGTCAGATAGACGATCTCGCACTCCTCGGCCGTGCGCAGCGCCAGCCGTACGCCCTCGTCCAGCGGCGGGTCGTCGGCCGCCGCGGCGAAGAAGGCGGCCCAGTCGCGGCGGCCCTCCAGGAAGTGCTGCCGGTGCGTGGTGTCGGCGAGCGTACCGTCAAGATCGAACACGGCCACCGGCCGGACGTCGTTTCCCATGCGGTCAGCAAATCAAGGCGCCGCCCCGTCCGGCCAACCGGCACGACCACCGGCCGGGCGGGAAGTCCGGCACCGAGCGCAGGAGTGACCCCCTCCCCCATGACCTCGCCCCACGACCCGTACGTCCGGGTCCGAGGCGCCCGCGAGCACAATCTGCGGAACGCCGACGTCGACATCCCCCGCGACACCCTCACCGTCTTCACCGGCGTCTCCGGCTCGGGGAAGTCGTCGCTGGCCTTCGGCACGATCTACGCGGAGGCCCAGCGCCGCTACTTCGAGTCCGTCGCCCCGTACGCCCGGCGGCTGATCCACCAGGTGGGCGCCCCGGCGGTGGGCGAGGTCACCGGGCTGCCGCCCGCCGTCTCGCTGGAACAGCGCAGGTCGGCGCCGGGTGCGCGGTCGTCGGTCGGCACGGTCACGACACTGTCCAACTCGCTGCGGATGCTGTTCTCGCGCGCCGGGGACTATCCGGCGGGGGCCGAACGGCTGGACTCGGACGCGTTCTCGCCGAACACCGCCGCCGGGGCCTGTCCGCGCTGCCACGGCCTGGGGCTGGTCCACCGCACCAGCGAGGAGTCGCTGGTGCCTGACCCCGGTCTGTCGATCCGGGAGGGCGCGATCGCGGCCTGGCCGGGGGCCTGGCAGGGCAAGAACCTGCGCGATGTGCTGGACGCCCTCGGCCACGACGTGGACCGGCCGTGGCGGGAGCTGGACCCGGCCGACCGGGAGTGGATTCTGTTCACCGACGAGCAGCCGGTGGTGACCGTCCACCCGGTACGGGAGGCCGGCCGCATCCAGCGCCCCTACCAGGGCACGTACATGAGCGCGCGGCGCTATGTGATGCACACCTTCGCCGACTCGAAAAGCGCCTCGCTCCGGGCGAAGGCCGAGCGTTTCCTGACCAGTGAGCCCTGCCCGGCCTGCGGGGGCTCCCGGCTGCGTCCGGAAGCGATGGCCGTCACCTTCGCGGGCCGGACGATCGCGCAGCTCGCCGGGCTGGCGCTCACCGACCTCGCGGACCTGCTCGCGCAGGCGGGCGGCGACGGGACCGCGCGGGTGCTGACGGCGGACCTGCTGGCCCGGATCTCGACCGTCACCGAGTTGGGCCTCGGCTATCTGAGCCTGGACCGCACGGCGCCCACGCTCTCCTCGGGCGAGCTCCAGCGGCTGCGCCTCGCGACGCAGCTGCGGGCGGGTCTGTTCGGGGTGGTGTACGTCCTGGACGAGCCGTCGGCGGGGCTGCACCCGGCGGACACCGAAGCGCTGCTGGCGGTGCTGGGGCGGCTGAAGGAGGCAGGCAACACGGTCTTCGTGGTGGAGCACCAGCTCGACGTGGTGCGGCGGGCGGACTGGCTCGTCGACGTCGGGCCGCTGGCCGGGGAGCACGGTGGCCGGGTGCTGCACAGCGGGCCGCCCGCCGGGCTGGCCCGCGTCGAGGAGTCGGCCACCCGCCGCTTCCTGTTCCCCGACGCGACGCCCCCGCCGCGCGAGGTGCGTGCCCCGGCGGGGTGGCTGCGGCTGCTCGGGGTGGACCGGCACAACGTGCGCGGGGTGGACGCGGCGTTCCCGCTGGGGGTGTTCACGGCGGTCACCGGGGTCTCCGGGTCCGGCAAGTCGACGCTGGTGGGGCAGGTGCTGGCGGGCGCGCTCGCCGACCGGGCCGCCGCCGGCGACGACGGGCCGGAGCGGCCGGTGAGCGGGTACGCGCGGGCGGAGGGCCTGGCGGCGGTGGACCGGCTCGTCCAGGTGGACCAGCGGCCGATCGGCCGTACGCCCCGGTCCAACCTGGCCACGTACACCGGTCTGTTCGACGTGGTGCGCAAGCTGTTCGCGGCCACGCCGACGGCGCGGGAGCGGGGGTACCGGGCCGGGCGGTTCTCGTTCAATGTGGCGGGCGGGCGGTGCGAGACCTGTCAGGGCGAGGGGTTCGTCTCGGTGGAGCTGCTGTTCCTGCCGAGCACGTACGCGCCCTGCCCGGACTGCCGCGGCGCGCGGTACAACCCGGAGACGCTGGAGGTGACGCTGCGCGGGCTGAACATCGCCCAGGTGCTGGACCTGACCGTGGAGTCGGCGGCCGGGTTCTTCGCGGACTCGCCGGCCGCGGCGCGCAGTCTGGGGACGCTGCTCGACGTGGGCCTCGGCTATCTGCGGCTCGGGCAGCCGGCGACGGAGCTGTCCGGCGGCGAGGCGCAGCGGATCAAGCTGGCGGCGGAGCTCCAGCGGGTCCGGCGCGGCGGCACGCTGTACCTGCTGGACGAGCCGACGACGGGGCTGCACCCGGCCGATGTCGAGGTGCTGATGCGGCAGTTGCACGGGCTGGTGGACGCCGGGTCCACGGTGGTGGTCGTGGAGCACGACATGGCCGTGGTGGCGGGCGCGGACTGGGTGATCGACCTCGGTCCGGGCGGTGGGGACCGGGGCGGCCGCGTCGTGGCGGCGGGGCCGCCGGTGGAGGTGGCGGGGGTGCCGGAGAGCCGTACGGCGGGGTACCTGCGGGCGGCCCTGGGGCTTTCCTGAGCGCCGGGGCGGCGTCAAGTCGGGTGGGCGGGGGGCGGGTTGGCGGTTCGATCGGTGGGCGTCCGACGGCCCGTCCATGAAACAGTAAAGAACGTTGACAGTTAGCTGGTCCATACCAATCATGGGCATGCCACGCGGCCTTCGGCGCCGTGCGGCATGTGACCCCCGGCCGGGACTCACAGGAACGCCGCGCCCCTCCCCGGGCGCGGCGGAGCCGTGCAACCGCCCGTTGTCCCACCCCCGCTGGGAGCTGCCCCATGAGACGTCCAAGAACAGTCGGCGCCGTCCTGAGCGCCTTGGCCACCGCAGTCGCGTCCGCAGGTCTGGTCCTCGGATCGGGCGCCGGAGCGCAGGCCGCCACCGCCGCCGCCACCCCCATGCCCGCGCACGTCTTCGCCCCGTACTTCGAGGCGTGGAACGGCGACAGCCCGGCCGCGCTCGCCCAGGCGTCCGGTGCCAAGTACCTGACGATGGCCTTCATCCAGGCCGCGACCAAGGGCTCCTGCACCCCGTACTGGAACGGCGATTCCAGCATGCCGATCGACCAGTCGGAGTTCGGCGCCGACTTCGCCACGATGCGGTCGCGCGGCGGCGACGTGATCCCGTCGTTCGGCGGCTACACGGCCGACAACACCGGCACCGAGATCGCCGACAGCTGCACCAGCGTCGACTCGATCGCCGCCGCGTACGAGAAGGTCATCACGACCTACGACGTGACCCGGCTCGACATGGACATCGAGGACAACTCGCTGACCAACAGCGGCGGCATCGACCGCCGCAACAAGGCGATCAAGAAGGTCCAGGACTGGGCCGCCGCCAGCGGGCGCCCGCTCCAGATCTCGTACACCCTGCCGACCACCACGCACGGTCTCGCCGAGAGCGGCCTCGCGGTGCTGCGGAACGCGGTGTCCAACGGCGCCAAGGTCGATGTCGTCAACCTGATGACGTTCGACTACTACGACAACGCCTCGCACGACATGGCGCAGGACACCAAGACCGCGATCACCGGTCTGAAGGGCCAGCTGGCCTCCCTGTACCCGTCGAAGACCGACACCCAGCTGTGGAACATGACCGGCATCATCGAGATGCCCGGCATCGACGACTTCGGGCCGGCCGAGACCTTCACCACGGCCAACGCGCCCGTCGTCTACGACTGGGCCGTCGACAAGGGCGTGGGCACCCTGTCCTTCTGGGCGCTCCAGCGCGACAACGGCGGCTGCCCCGGCACCGGCGGCAGCGACACCTGCTCCGGCATCGCGCAGGACACCTGGTACTTCACCCACACCTTCGCGCCGTTCACCCGTGACGGCGGCGGCGGTCCGGCGACCGACGACTACTCGGTGGGTGTGACCCCCTCCTCGGCGACGGTCGAGCCGGGCAAGTCCGTGACCGCCACCGTCAAGACCGCGGTGACCTCGGGCGTCGCCCAGACGGTCGCGCTGACCACGAGCGGTGCCCCGGCCGGGGTGACCGCGACGCTCAGCCCGACCTCGGTGACCGCCGGCGGCTCCGCCACGCTCACGCTCAGCGCGTCGGCGTCGGTGGCCCCCGGCACGTACAACGTCAAGGTGACCGGCACCTCCGGCACGCTCAGCCACTCGGCCACGCTGGCCCTGACCGTGCCCGGCAAGGGCGGCACGGGCGCGCTGGTGAACGGTGACTTCGAGACCGGTGCGCTGGGTCCCTGGACCTGCCAGCCCGGTGGCGCGGTCGTGTCCTCGCCGGTGCACGGCGGTTCGCACGCGCTGGCCGTCGCGGCCACCTCGTCGCAGACCGGTGAGTGCGCGCAGACGCTGACCCTGTCCCCCAACACGACGTACTCCCTCCAGGGCTACATCCAGGGGAACTACGCCTACCTCGGGGTGCGGGGCGACGCGTCGGCCAGCACCTGGGGCCTGTCGAGCTCCTACGGCAAGCAGTCGCTGTCCTTCACCACCGGTTCGACCGGTTCGGTGACGGTCTACCTGCACGGCTGGTACGGCCAGGGGACGGTCTACGCGGACGACCTCTCGGTCACCAAGTCCTGACCCGGCACACATGACGGCCTGCGGGCTCCGGGGACACGTCGTCCCCGGGGCCCGCAGGCCGTAGGCGGTCCGGTCAGCGGCGCGCCTTGCGGGTGGCCCGCAGCCACTCCTTGTTCATCGCCGAGATCGACGGCAGCGGGATGCCCTTGGGGCAGGCGGTGGCGCACTCCCCGGTCAGGGTGCAGCCGCCGAAGCCCTCGCTGTCCATCTGCTCCACCATGTCGAGCACCCGCGTCTCCCGCTCGGGAGCACCCTGCGGCAGCACGTTCAGATGGTTGATCTTCGCCGAGGTGAAGAGCATCGCCGACCCGTTGGGGCACGCCGCGACGCAGGCGCCGCAGCCGATGCACTCGGCGTGCTCGAAGGCGAAGTCCGCGTCCGGCTTGGGCACCGGCGTGGCGTGCGCGTCGGGGGCGGTGCCGGTCGGGGCGGAGATGTAGCCGCCGGCCTGGATGATGCGGTCGAAGGCGGAACGGTCCACCACCAGGTCCTTGACGACCGGGAAGGCGGCCGCGCGCCAGGGCTCGATGTCGATGGTGTCGCCGTCGTCGAAGGCCCGCATGTGGAGCTGGCAGGTGGTGGTGCGCTCCGGGCCGTGGGCGTCACCGTTGATGACGAGGCTGCACGCGCCGCAGATGCCCTCGCGGCAGTCGTGGTCGAAGGCGACGGGGTCGTCACCGGCGAGGATCAGCTCCTCGTTGAGGGTGTCGAGCATCTCCAGGAACGACATGTCGCGCGAGATGCCGTCCACCTCGTACGTGGACATGGCGCCGGGGGTCTCGGCGTTCTTCTGGCGCCAGACGCGCAGGGTGAGCTTCATGCGTAGCTCCGCTGGGTGGGGTGGACGTACTCGAAGACGAAGTCTTCCTTGTGCAGGACGGGGGCCTCGCCGGTGCCGGTGAACTCCCAGGCGGCGCCGTAGGAGAACTCCTCGTCGCGCCGGGCGGCCTCGCCGTCCGGGGTCTGGGACTCCTCCCGGAAGTGCCCCCCGCAGGACTCGGCGCGGTGCAGGGCGTCGAGGCACATCAGCTCGGCGAGCTCCAGGTAGTCGACGATCCGGTTGGCCTTCTCCAGCGACTGGTTGAGCTCGTCGCCGGTGCCGGGGACCTTGATGCGCCGCCAGAACTCCTCGCGGATCTGCGGGATGCGGGCCAGCGCGGTGCGCAGCCCCTCGTCGGTGCGGGCCATCCCGCAGTACTCCCACATGAGTTCGCCGATCTCCCGGTGGAAGGAGTCCGGGGTGCGGTCGCCGTCCACGGAGAGCAGCAGGTTGAGCCGGTCCTCCGTCTCGGCGACGACCTCCTCCACCGCCGGGTGCGCGGCGTCGACGTCCTCGCGGTGCGGGTTGCGGGCGAGGTAGTCGTTGATGGTGGCCGGCAGCACGAAGTAGCCGTCGGCGAGGCCCTGCATCAGCGCGGACGCGCCGAGCCGGTTGGCGCCGTGGTCGGAGAAGTTGGCCTCGCCGATCGCGAAGAGACCGGGCACGGTGGTCTGGAGGTCGTAGTCGACCCAGAGCCCGCCCATCGTGTAGTGCACGGCCGGGTAGATCCGCATCGGGGTCTCGTACGGGTTCTCCGCGGTGATCCGCTCGTACATGTCGAAGAGGTTGCCGTACTTCTCGGCGACCCCGGCCCGGCCCATCCTCCTGATGGCGTCCGCGAAGTCGAGGTAGACGCCCTGGCCGCCGGGGCCGACGCCGCGCCCCTCGTCGCAGACGTTCTTCGCGGCGCGGGATGCGATGTCGCGGGGCACGAGGTTGCCGAAGGCCGGGTAGACGCGCTCCAGGTAGTAGTCGCGCTCGTCCTCGGGGATGTCCTTGGCGGGGCGGGTGTCGCCCTTGGCCTTGGGCACCCAGATGCGGCCGTCGTTGCGCAGCGACTCGCTCATCAGGGTGAGCTTGGACTGGTGGTCGCCGGTGCGCGGGATGCAGGTGGGGTGGATCTGGGTGAAGCAGGGGTTCGCGAAGAGGGCGCCGCGCCGGTGGGCCCGCCAGGCGGCGGTGGCGTTGGAGTTCATCGCGTTGGTCGACAGGTAGAAGACGTTGCCGTAGCCGCCGCTGGCCAGGACGACGGCGTCCGCGAAGTAGGTGTCGATCTTCCCGGTGAGCAGGTCGCGGGCGACGATGCCCCGGGCCCGGCCGTCCACCACGATCAGGTCGAGCATCTCGGTACGGGGGTGCATCTCGACGTTGCCCGCGGCGATCTGTCGGGACAGCGCCTGGTAGGCGCCCAGGAGCAGTTGCTGCCCGGTCTGGCCGCGCGCGTAGAAGGTGCGGGAGACCTGGACGCCGCCGAAGGAGCGGTTGTCGAGGAGTCCGCCGTACTCGCGGGCGAAGGGGACGCCCTGTGCGACGCACTGGTCGATGATCTCGACGGAGATCTGGGCGAGCCGGTACACATTGGTCTCGCGGGAGCGGAAATCGCCGCCCTTCACGGTGTCGTAGAAGAGGCGGTACACCGAGTCGCCGTCGTTGCGGTAGTTCTTGGCCGCGTTGATGCCGCCCTGCGCGGCGACCGAGTGGGCGCGGCGGGGCGAGTCCTGGAAGCAGAACTGGACGACGTGGTAGCCCTGTTCGGCCAGGGTCGCGCCGGCCGAGCCGCCGGCCAGGCCGGTGCCGACCACGATGACGGTCTGCTTGCGCCGGTTGGTGGGGCTGACCAGCTTCGCCCGGAAGCGGCGGTTGTCCCAGCACTCGGCGATGGGTCCGTCGGGTGCCTTGGTGTCGGCGACGGGTTCGCCGGTGGTGTAGTGGAGGTAGTCGTTCATGTCAGCTCACCACTCCGGTCATGACGGCGACGGGGACGGAGACGAAGCCCGCCGTCAGCACCAGCGCGAGGACGTCGGCGAGGGTCTTCAGGACACGGTCGCGGCTCGCGCGGCCCGCGCCGAGGGTCTGCGCGGCGCTCCAGAACCCGTGCCGGATGTGGAGTCCGAGGGCGAGCATCGCGACGATGTAGATGACGTTGCCGTACCAGGTCGAGAAGGTGTCGATGACGTTCTGGTACGGGTGGCCGGACCGGAAGCCGCCCGAGTGCACGGTGCCGGTCGTCAGGTCCAGGATGTGCCAGACGATGAACAGCCCGAGGATGACGCCGCCGTAGCGCATGGTGCGGGTGGCGTAGCTCGCGCGCGGCCTGCGGTGGACGTACCGTTCGGGCCGCGCCCGCAGGTCGCGCCGGCTGAGCTGGTACGCGGAGACGGCGTGCAGCACGACGGCGGCGAGGAGCACCACACGCACGATCCACAGCGCCCACTCGTGGTGCAGGACCGGAGCGCCCATGGTCCGCAGCCAGCGCGCGTAGCCGTTGAACTCGTCGGAACCGAAGAAGATCTTCAGGTTTCCGAACATGTGGGCGACCAGGTAGAGGAGCATCACCAGGCCGCTCACGGCCATGATCGCCTTCTTGCCGACGGTCGAGCCCCAGAGCGTACGCGTCATGGACGGCCGTCGGTCCGTCCGGGTTGCCAATGCCATGGACACGACGCTAGGGGCGAAGGGCCCGATCAGTCCAAGACATGGAACGGCTGATCTCCATAGGCTCAGGCTATGCAACGGGGTAGCGTGGGGTGATGCAGCTCCAGCAGCTCACGTATTTCGTGGCCGTCGCCGAGGCCCGGCACTTCACCCACGCCGCCGAGCGGGTGCACGTCTCGCAGCCGTCGCTCTCCCAGCAGATCCGGGCCCTGGAGAACGATCTGGGCGCCAAGCTGTTCAGCCGGGCGCGCGGCAACATCACGCTGACGGCGGCCGGCGAGGCACTGCTGCCGCTGGCCCGGCGCATCCTGGCCGACGCGGAGACCGCCCGGCACGAGGTGCAGGAGCTGGCGCAGCTGCGCCGGGGCCGGGTGCGGCTGGGGGCCACGCCGAGTGTGTGCACGGGTCTGCTGCCGGAGGTGCTGCGCGCCTTCCACGATCTGCATCCGGGCATCCGGCTGCTGCTGGAGGAGGGCGGTTCGCACGACCTGGTGCGGGAGCTGGCGCGCGGGGCGCTGGATCTGGCCCTGGTGGTGCTGCCGCTGCCGGCCGCGTCCCCGGCGCTGACCACGGTGGAGCTGCTCCGGGAGGACCTGGTGGTGGTCTCGTCGGCGCACCGGCCGCGGCCGGGCAGGGGCGGCCGGGTCCGGATCGCGGATCTCCGGGACGAGCCGCTGGTGATGTTCCGGCACGGCTACGACCTGCGGGAGCTGACGGTGGCCGCCTGCCGGGCGGAGGGCTTCGAGCCGTCGTTCACGGTGGAGGGCGGCGAGATGGACGCGGTGCTCGGCTTCGTCCGGGCGGGCCTGGGCGTCGCGGTCGTCCCGAACATGATCGCCACCCGCGCCGGGCTCGACCTGCGGACGACGCCGCTGGCCCGCCCGGGGCTGCGCCGCACGATCGCGCTGGCGCACCGCAGCGACGTGGACCCGCCGCGCGCGGCCCGTGAGTTCCAGCGGGTCCTGCTGGCGGGGCGGGCGGACCCGGCGGCCCCGTGACGCGGGGTGCCGGGTGCGCCCGCCCGGTTCACACCGCGTCGGCCAGCAGCAGCGAGTGGATGCGGTCCGGGGCGCCCGGCCGGGCGTAGTACCAGCCCTGGGCCGTGTCGCAGCCGAGCTGCCGCAGCTGCTCGGCCTGGGCGCCCGTCTCGACGCCCTCCACGGTGACCGCGAGGTCCAGGCTGTGTGCGAGCGAGACGATGCCCTCGACGATCTTGAGGTCCACCGGGTCCGCCGGAAGGTGCTGCATGCCCTGGGTGAAGGAGCGGTCCAGCTTGAGCACGCTCACCGGCAGCCTGCGCAGGTTGGCGAGGTTGGAGTAGCCGGTGCCGAAGTCGTCCAGGGCGATGTCCACGCCCATCTCGGCCAGTTGGCGCAGCGGCTTGAGCAGGTCCTCGTCGGCCCCGATGAGCGCCGACTCGGTCACCTCCAGGCACAGGGCGCCCGCTTCGAGCCCGGAGCGCTCCAGAACCTCGACGGTCTCGGCGACCAGTCGCGGGTGGTGCAGCTGGGCCGGGGAGAGGTTGACGTTGATGCGCAGCGGGCCGCCGTCGGTGTGCCGCTCCTGCCAGAAGTTGGCCTGGCGGACCGATTCTTCCAGCACCCAGCGGCCCAGCGGGACGATGAGTCCGGTGTGCTCGGCGAGCGCGATGAACCGGTCGGGTCCGAGCACACCGTGCTGGGGGTGGCACCAGCGCACCAGGGCCTCCGCGCCGTGCACCGTGCCGTCGTCGAGGTGGACGAGCGGCTGGTACTCGATGAAGAACTCGCCGCGTTCCAGGGCGGCCGGCAGGGCCGTGGTGAGGCCGTGCCGGGTGATGGCGCGGGCGTCGGCCTCGGCGTCGGCCAGCTCGAAGCGGTTGCCGCCGGCCGACTTGGCGCGGTACATGGTGATGTCGGCGCTGCGCAGCACCTCGGCGGCGCTGCGTTCCCCGGCGGGTCCCTCGACGACGCCGATCGAGCCGCGCACGGTGAGTTCGCGCCCGTCGAGCCGGATCGGGGTGCCGAGGACGCCGAGGATGCGGCAGGCGAGTTCGTCCACCTCGGCGGGGCTGTCGAAGCTGGTCGTCAGGGCGACGAACTCGTCGCCGCCGAGCCGGGCGACCATTTCGCCGGGGGCGGTGGCGCAGGTCTGGAGGCGGTCGGCGACCTCGACGAGCAGCCGGTCGCCGGCGGCGTGGCCGAGGCTGTCGTTGATGGCCTTGAAACCGTCGAGATCGAGGTAGCAGAGCCCGAAGCGGCTGCCGTCGCCCGCTGAGAGCGCTTTCTCCAGCCGCTCGAAGAAGAGCGTCCGGTTGGGCAGTCCGGTGAGCGCGTCGTGGGTGGCCTCGTAGCGCAGCCGGAGGTTGAGGAGCCGGCGCTCGGTGGTGTCCTCCAGCAGGGCCAGCTGGTACTCGGGCCTGCCCTCGGCGTCGCGCAGCAGCGACACCGTCAGATTGGTCCACAGGACGGTGCCGTCGTTGCGGTAGTACGGCTTCTCGACCCGGTAGTGCTCGCGTTCGCCGCGTACCAGCTCGTTGTAGTACTTCCAGACCTGCGGGGAGTCCTCGGGGTGGACCCACTCGTTGACGCGGTGGCTGAGGACGTGGTTCTCCAGGCCGCCGAACATCCGGGTGAGGGTGTCGTTGATCTCCAGCACGTTGCCGTCGAGGTCGGCGATCCCGATGCCGATCGCCGCGTCCTTGAAGACGGCCCGGAAGCGTGCCTCGGTGGCGTGCAGGGCCTGTTCGGCGTGCGAGCGGGCGGCGAGCGCCGAGCGGGCGATGGCCTCCTGTTCGGACAGGGTGCGTTCGCGCAGGGCCTGGGTGAAGCCGGCGGCGACGGCGTGCTGGATGCGGGCGCAGCGGGAGCGGCTCTCCTCGGTGGCCAGGGGCACCGGACCGTTGTTGCCGCAGTAGAGCACCAGGTAGGAGTCGACGACGCCGAGCGTGGAGCTGAGCGCGTCGGGGTCTGTGCAGTGGGCCGCGACGAGTTCGCCGCCCACGCCGGTGGCCGCCGCCGCGTCGAACGGGCGGGCGTGCAGGGTCTCGTTGAGGGTGCGGGCGAGCGGCAGCAGGTGCTGCTCGAACTCGGGGCGGGTCAGGGAGGTGGCCGTCGAGGGGAAGATGGCCCGGCTCCAGATGGTGGCGAACCTCCGGAGCCGGTCCTCCGGGCCGTCGGGGGCCGCGTCCGGGACTCCGGCCGACTGGGCGGGAATGCTCACGCCTTGCGTCCCACTCCCGCGATGCCCGAGAAGGCGTATGGGTCCTCGTTCTCGGGGGCGGCGGGGCTCTCGGGGCGCCATTCCGGCATGGCGACCAGTCCGGGTTCGACCAGCTCGTAGCCGTCGAAGAAGCGGGCGACCTCGTCGCGGGTGCGCATGACGAGCGGGTTGCGGATGTCGCGGTACACGCCGACCGCGCCGCCGGCCTCCTCGCGGGTCAGCGGGATGCCCTCGTAGGCGGCGTGGGTGACGACCAGGAGGCTGCCGGGGGCGAGCATGTCGCGCAGCGCCGCGACGGCGGCCTGCGGGTCGTCGGAGTCCTCGATGAAGTGGAGTACGGCGACGAGCAGCAGTGCTACCGGCCGGTCGAAGTCGAGGAGTTTGGCGACTTCGGGACTGTCCCGGATCTCCTGGGGCCTGCGCAGGTCGGCAGCGGCGATGGTCGCACCCTCGTTCCCGGCGAGGACGGCCTGGCTGTGCGCGACGGCGACCGGGTCGTGGTCGACGTAGGCGACCTTGGCGGCGGGGTCGAGGCCCTGGGCGACCTCGTGGACATTGCCGAAGGTGGGTATCCCGGAGCCGATGTCGAGGAACTGGTCGACGCCCTCGCTCAGCGCGTAGCGCACGGCGCGTCGCATAAAGGCCCGGTTCGCCTGCATCACCTTGGGAAGTCCCGGCATGAACTCCATGGCCTTGCGGGCGGCTTCCCGGTCCACCTCGAAATTGTGCGAGCCGCCCAGATAGAAGTCATACATTCGGGACACGCTCGGCACCGAAATGTCAATGCCTTGCGGTGCCCAGGCGGGACGCTCCATCGATGTCTCCAACAAGTCGCCACGACGATCCGGCCATGTTCATGGTCAGTGTGAACCAGAGGCTACTGATCGACCGCCAAGAGAGCGAGCGGAAACGGAAATTGGCCGTCCGTTATTGGTCACACTCCCATGGCATGTGCAACCGACTCGTCGCTGCCCGTCACATTCGACGAACGGAAAGGTTCGAATAGTTCACTCCCGGACTACTTTGACGAATCGCTGAACTCTTCATCCCGGAACCGGCGCATCATGTGCCGTGGGAGCCTTGGCCGTTGGCACCCGGAGGCCGCGCACCCCCGGAGAGCCGGGGCCCCAAGAGGGCCGCCGCCGCGGCTCCGGCGCCGCACCGCATCGCGGAATGCCCGGCTCCGACGAGACTCGCGTCGAAGTCGTTCCCTGCAAGATGGTCGATAATCGGCCATTCTCAGGAAGCAGCCCTTCGAGGCGCATCGACACCATTCCCGACCGTTCCAAACCTCCTGCGCATCCAATCCCCTCCATCGGGCGAATCCGGAGGAGCCACGGCGTGTCGCCGCGCGGCCCGGAACATGCTCCCGGTCGTGTACGGATCACTCATCTGGCGGTTGGCCGCGGCCCTCGCGCTCACCTGGCTGCTGACCGCGCCCACCCCGGCGATCGCCGACAGCTGCGCATACGCGTACGTCGATGACGGCGAGGGCGGCCGGTACGTGGTCGTCAGCGGTGACCACGACTGCTTCCCGACCCCGCACCCCACGCCCACGCACACCCATACGCACTCTCCGCCGCCGCCGCACACTCCCCCGCCGTCGCCGACCCCGACGCCCACCCCGACCCCGACACCGGAGCCCTCTCCGCCGCCGCCGAAGCCGACGCCGCCCCCGCCGCCTCCCGTGCACAGGCCCGCGCCGGCACCGCCGCCCCCGCCCTCCCCGGCTCCCCCGGCCCCGACGCCCCCGGCGCCGCCCGCGCCGAGGCCGGAGCCGGAGCCCGTGCCGGCGCCGAAGCCCTCCACCACGCCCCCGCCGTCCGTGCGGCCCTCGCCCTCGGTCCGCGTGGCGCTTCCCTCGTACCGCCCGCCGGCGCACCGGAAGCCGACGCGCCACACCTCCCTGGTCACCAGCACCCTGCTGATCACCGCTCCCGCCGTATTCGCCGTCGCCGTGCTGCGGCCCCGTTCCCGATGAACCCCGGAGACGCTCATGTCGGAATGGCTAGTTCTCGCCCTCGCCCTGGTCGCGGCGACCGCCGTCGTCCTCACCATCGCCGTCCTCAGCAACCGCAGACTCCCGGACAACGACGATCCTTCGGAGACCCCCGACGTCATCGAGTACATGACGATGATGATCGGGGTGATCTACGCGATCGTGCTGGGGCTCGCCATCGCGGGCGTCTGGGAGGGCCGCGGCGCCGCCCAGGAGTACGTACGCCAGGAGGCGCAGGCGCTGCACGAGGTCAGCGCGCGCTCGTCCGTCTATCCGGCGGAGGTGCGGGACCGCATCCGGGCCGACGTGGACACGTACGTGACCTTCGTGGTGCACGACGAGTGGCGGACCATGACCGAGGACGGGACGCTCAGCGACCGGGGCGCGGAACTGCTGGCCAAGGTGCGCGCGGACGTCACGGACTACCAGCCGCGGACGGACCACGAGGGGCAGGCGTACCAGCCGCTGGTCGACCAGGTGGCCGCCGCGGACGACGCCCGCAGCGCGCGCGGGCAGAGCGCCGGGGCGACGATGCCGGGGGTGGTGTGGTTCGGGCTGATCATCGGCGCGGTGGTGACCGTGGGCCTGATCTTCACGCTGCAGATCAGGCGCACCTTCCGTGAACTGCTGCTGGCCGGCCTCTTCAGTGTGCTGATCGCCTTCCTCCTCTTCCTGATCTGGGACTTCGACTCACCCTTCGGACGGGGCTTCTCGGCGACGGCCGCGCCCTTCCTCGACCTCTTCCCCGGGGCCGCGGGCGGATAGCGGACGCGGCCGTCCGGCGGGGTGCGCCGCACGAGGGACAGCGGTGCCCCATTCGCCGGACTGCGATCGCGGGCGAAATGCACCACTTCTAGCGTGGGCGGCGTTCGAGGTGCATTTCTGACACTTTGTGGAAATCCGTTCCGCAGCTGCTCCTCGGGGACCCGGAGGATTCACCATGCGCGCAATACGTGTCGCCCCCGTCGCTCTGCTCGGCGCGGCGGCGCTCGCCCTGGCAGCCCCGGCCGCGACCGCGTACGCCGCGGTGGCGGGCGGCCCCTCGGGCGGCGGGAACGGATACACCGTCACGCCGTCCGCGGTCGCGCCCGGCGGCAAGGTCACCCTCGCGGCGCGGGGGTGCTCCACGACGGCCACGGCGTCCTCGGGGGTGTTCGACACCGTCACCATTCCGATGAACGGCAGCAGCCAGGCCACCGTCGACTGGGACGCCAAGCCGGGCGCCGCCTACGAGGTGACGTTCATCTGCAACACCTCGCCCAGCTCCACGGCCAAGGTGAACCTCACCATCGGCGCGGCCACGGGCTCGCCCACCACCAGCTCGACCAGCACGGCGGCCGCCTCGGCCTCGCCGGCCGGGGTGCAGGGCGGTCTCGGCGGCAGCATCGACAGCATGAACTCCGGTGAGATCGTGGCGGGCACCGCGCTCGCCGTGGCCGCCGGAGCCGGTGTCGTGTTCTTCGCGCGCCGCCGCAGGGAGAGCCGCTCGCACTGACCGGTGCGGCGCGTGCGGCCCACGAGAGTCGCCCCGAGTCCTGGCACAGGACTCGGGGCGACTTCGGTTATCGGTCCGGCGGGGGCGTCCTCGCGGTCAGGCCGCCCCATGGCCCGCCTTCCGGCGGCGCATGAAGTACATGCCTCCGCCGAGGGCCGCCGAGGCGACGAGGCCGGCGCCGACGCCCATCTCCGCCGGGGTGGCGGCCATGGAACCGCCGAGCCCGCCCTGGGCGCCGCGGCTGTCGAGCACGGTGAAGCGGTGGCCGGCCGTCCGGTCGGTGCCGTCGCAGCGGACCGTCAGGTTGTACGTGCCGGGCGTCGCGTCGTCGAAGACGCGGACCCGGGCGTGGCCGACCCGGCCGGCGGAGAGCCGGGTGGTGCGGAACGCGTTGGACGAGACGCTGCCGCCCCGGCCGCAGCCCTCGGCGCTGACCTGCATGGCCGCGCCCTGGTGCACGCGCTCGGGGTCCACGGTCACGTTGTTCGGGCCGTTGTTCCGCCCGTTGTTGTTGCCGTTCCCGTTGTTGTTGCCGTTGTTGTCGCCGTTCCCGTTGCCGTTGTTGTTGCCGTTGTTCCAGCCGTCGCGGTCGTTCCAGTTGTTCTGGTTGTTCTGGTTGGTGCCGTTGTTCTGGGTGTTGCCGTTGTTCTGGTTGTTCCCGACGTCCCCACCGGCGGCCGCCATCGGGCTGCCGATGCCGAGCGCCGCGACGGCCGCCGCGGCGACGACGAGAGCGCGTGTAGCACGCATCGTTCGAACCTCCACCGGGAAGCGCCCCGGTGCTCGGTGCGCCGGGATGGATCGACGAGAACGCCTCCCATGACGAACCCTCACCAGAACCTTGATCCACCGCATTTCGGCGCTGCTCCACACCGGTGATCCGACACGCCGTGCACGGGACCGTACAGCTGACGGAGGCGCAGGTCACGGGCCGTCAGAAGTTTTGTCCGCGCGCTACTCCGATAAGCATCCGGGTGGACCGCCGCCACCCGTTCGCCCTTCTCTGATCGCCGCCCGGTCGCACCACGCCTAGCGTTCTGCTCGTCGCGACGAAGGGAGAACCATGGGCCGGGACAACTGGCGACCGGAACGGATCAGGCACTCGCCCTGGGGCGCGCTCGCCCTGGCGATGCTCACCGGCCTCGCGCTGATGCGCAACGGGGCCGACCTCTCCCCCGGCCCGCCGCAGCCCGTGGCCGCCGCCTCGGTGGGCCACCAGAAGGACGCCCCGGCCGCGCCGGTGGCGAACCCGGCCCTCAAGCCCCTCCCGTACGCCCCCGTCGACCGGGTGGTCGTCCCCGCCATCCAGGTCGACGCGCCGGTCATCGATGTGAACCTCGACCCGGACGGCTGGATCGAGACCCCGCCGCCCGAGGACCCCAATCTGGCCGGCTGGTACCAGAACGGCATCGCGCCCGGACAGGCCGGCACCGCCGTCGTCGTCGGCCATGTGGACAACAAGGCGGGGCCCGCCGTCTTCTACGGGCTCGGCTCGCTGAACAAGGGCGACCGCGTCGAGATCGAGCGCAGCGACGACCGGGTGGCGGTCTTCGAGGTGTACGGCGTCGAGGTCTTCGCCAAGAACGACTTCCCCGGCGCCCGGGTGTACGGCGACACCGGGCAGCCGGAGCTGCGGGTCATCACCTGCGGCGGCGGCTACACCAAGGCCGGCGGCTACGACGGGAACGTCGTGGTCTTCGCCCGCCTGGTGGAGACCCGCTGACCCGCGCCGCGTCGCGCGGGGGCGGGCCGATAGCCTCGCCGGTGTGACGGATCAGCACTCCCACCGGTTCGAACGCGGCACGGACGGGCCGAAGGTGATCGTCGCGGGCATCGACGGCTCCGAGTCCTCGATGCGCGCGGCGGCGTACGCGGCCGGTCTCGCCCGGCGTCAGCGGGCCAGGCTGGCGCTGGTGTACGTCCAGCCGGTCCTGGCGGCGGGTGCCGCGCTCGGGGCCCCGGTCGGCGATGCGACGGTGGAGGTCGCCGAGGGGCTGGTGAGCGAGATCCGGGCGGCGACCGAGCGGCTGAAGGACATATGGGACGTCCGCTGGGAGTTCCACACCTTCCGCGGTGACCCGTACAACGGTCTGGTGACCGCGGCCGACGAGCTGAAGGCGGACGCCGTCGTGGTGGGCGCCTCGGAGTCGGCGGGGCACCGCTTCATCGGTTCGGTGGCCGTCCGCCTGGTGAAGGCGGGCCGCTGGCCGGTCACCGTGGTGCCGTAGCCGCCCTCCGGAGGTGCCCGTCCGCTCGCCGGAGGTGCCCGACCGTTCACCGCACCACTCGCCGCTCGGTGCGACCGTTCGTCGCACGGCACCGCCCTCGTCCTGTTCCTCGTGGCCTGAATGCGCTCGTATACGCCAGGTCGGCAACGAGGCGGCAGGACCTGGCGGGAAGGGCGTTCACCATGACCACGACGACGACCGATGAGCGGGCGCTCGCGGAGCTCCAGCGTGATCACGGACCCGCCGTGTTCCACTTCCTCCTCGGGCTGACCTTCGGCGACCGGCAGCGCGCCGAGGACCTGCTCCAGGAGACGCTCGTACGGGCCTGGCAGCACCCGGAGGCGTTCGACGGCCCGTACGAGTCGATGCGGCCCTGGCTGTTCACCGTGGCGCGCCGCCTGGCGATCGACGCCCGGCGCTCCCGGCTGGCCCGGCCCGCCGAGGTCAGCGATGTGGTCCTGGAGTGCGCCCCGGCGGGTTCGGACACCGCGGAGTCCGCGGTCGCGGCGCTCGATGTGCGCGAGGCGGTGCGCGCCCTGAGCCCGGAGCACCGGTCGGTGCTGGTGCAGATCTACTTCCGGGGGCTGAGCGTGGGCGAGACCGCCGAGGTGCTGGGGATTCCGGCGGGCACGGTCAAGTCGCGGTCGCACTACGCGCTCCGGCTCCTCTCCCGCCGCCTGCCCGGCTACTCCGGCAGGGCGGTGCGTACCCGAGTGTGTGACGCATCGGGCGCGGCGGATACTTCCCTTCTGGCCACGCGGGGCGCGCTCCCCCGGTTCAATGCTGCGTGGGGAACCGGCCGGGAGCCTGCCGGCCGTACGGTCCCGAGAACGAGGGAATGAGGCGATACGGGATGCCTCCGGAACGTCATGAGGGGTCCGGCGCGGACGAGCTGCCGGTACCGATGGCCTGGATGTACGCGGAGTACCTCGCCGACGAGTTGCTGCGCACCGGCGATCTGATGGAGCCGGCGACGCTGGAGTACCGGGCGGGCCGGGACGCGCTGGCGCTGACCATCTTCCTGCTGGACGGTGCGGTGGCCGGGGCGCTGCCGGCGGCCCGGGTGGACGAGCTGCGGCTGCTCACCGCGCACGGGGCTCCGTGGCGCCCCTGGGTGTGCGACCGGCTCGGCGCACCGGTCGCGGGCGCGACGGACGCGGACGTGGCGCTGGCGCGGTCGGCGTGGCGGTGGCTGGAGGAGACGGAGCTGCTGGCCGCCGACCTGGAGGCGATCGGCCCGCTGCCCTGGGAGGCGGCGGACGGTCCGGACGGGGAGGCCGAGGAGGGCGCGCAGGTGTGGACGCCGGCCTGGCAGCTGGGCCTTCCGCTGGGGCATCTGGCGGTGCACCTGTACTGAGGGGGCGCGGCCGGGTGGTCCGGGCCTCCGGTGCTCAGGTGCCGTGGACCCCGGCGCGGTACTTGGGTAGCCGTACGGTGATCCGCATGCCGGCGCCGATGCCCGTCTCGATGACGAGCCCGTAGTCGTCCCCGTACACCTGGCGGAGCCGTTCGTCGACGTTCAGCAGGCCGATGCCGGTGGAGCGCCCGCCCTCGCCGCGCAGGATGTGCCGCAGCCGCTGGGGGTCCATGCCGGTGCCGTCGTCCTCGATGACGACCTCGGCCTCGGAGCCGGCGTCCAGGGCGCTGATGGTGATGCGGCTGGAAGTGACGGCGCCTTCGAGGCCGTGTTTGACGGCGTTCTCGACGAGGGGCTGGAGGCACAGGAAGGGCAGGGCGACGGGCAGGACCTCGGGGGCGACCTGGAGGGTGACGGAGAGCCGGTCGCCGAAGCGGGCACGGACCAGGGCGAGGTACTGGTCGATGGAGTGCAGTTCGTCGGCGAGGGTGGTGAAGTCGCCGTGGCTGCGGAACGAGTAGCGCGTGAAGTCGGCGAACTCCAGGAGCAGTTCGCGGGCCTTCTCCGGGTCGGTGCGGACGAAGGAGGCGATGGCGGCCAGCGAGTTGAAGATGAAGTGCGGGGAGATCTGGGCGCGCAGGGCCCTGATCTCGGCCTCGATGAGCCGGGTGCGTGAGCGGTCGAGTTCGGCGAGTTCGAGCTGGACGCAGACCCAGCGGGCGACCTCGCCGGCCGCTCGGGCCAGGACGGCCGATTCGCGGGAGGCGTAGGCGACGAGGGTGCCCAGGACCCGGTTGTCGACGGTGAGGGGGACGGCGACGGCCCAGTTCAGCGGGCAGTCCACGTCGTCGCAGCCGCTGCGGAAGGCGGTGTCGCGGCCCGTCTCCAGGACCCCGGCGACCTGCTCCATGATGTGCCGTCCGTGGTGCTCGCCCTCGCCGTCCCACACGAGGACCCCGTCGCGGTCGGTGAGGCACAGCGCGTCGGTGCCGAGCAGGGAGCGCAGCCGGCGGGCCGACCGGCGGGCGCTGTCCTCGGTGAGTCCGGCGCGCAGCGGGGGCGCGGCCAGGGACGCGGTGTGCAGGGTCTCGAAGGTGGCGTGCTCGACGGGCGTGCCGACGTCGCTGGTGCGCGGCGGCGGGGCGGTGCGGCGGCCGAGCAGGAAGGCGCCGCCGAGGAGCAGCGTGGCGAGGACGAGGACGGCGGCGATTCCGGCACCGGTCACCGGTGCCTCCCGGAGGTGAGCGTTTCGGGCAGGTGGTAGCGGGTCATGGCGGCGTTGGTGCCGGCGGGTATCCGGTTCGGGGTGGCGAGCGAGACCAGGATCATCGCGAGGAAGCCGACCGGCACGGACCAGACGGCGGGCCAGGCGAGCAGGGCGTGCGGCCAGCCGGGCGGGCGGACGGCGCCGCTGAAGGTGATGGCGACGGACAGCAGTGCGGAGCCGCCGCCGAGGAGGAGTCCGGCGACGGCTCCGGGCGGGGTGAGCCCGCGCCACCAGATGCCGAGGACGAGGAGCGGGCAGAAGGAGGAGGCGGAGACGGCGAAGGCCATGCCGACGGAGTCGGCGACGGGGACGCGGCTGACCAGCAGGGAGCCGGCCAGGGGCACGGAGATGGCGAGGACGGTGGCCAGCCGGAAGTGCCGGACGCCGCGCGAGGGGAGCACGTCCTGGGTGATGACCCCGGCGACGGCCATGGTGAGGCCGGATGCGGTGGACAGGAACGCGGCGAAGGCGCCGCCGGCGACGAGGGCCCCGAGCAGGTCGCCGCCGAGTCCGCCGATGACCCGGCCGGGCAGCAGGAGGACGGCGGCGTCCGCGTCGCCGCCGTGGATCAGCTCGGGGGCGTACAGCCGGCCCAGCGCGCCGTAGACGGGTGGCAGGAGGTAGAAGACGCCGATGAGGGCGAGGACGGCGACGGTGGTGCGGCGGGCGTCGCGGCCGTTGGGGCTGGTGTAGAAGCGGACGACGACGTGCGGCAGGCCCATGGTGCCGAGGAAGGTGGCGACGATGAGGCCGTAGGTGGCGTACAGGGGGTGGTCGGCGCGGAAGGCGGAGAGGTGTTCGTCGAAGGTGATGCGGGGCTGTCCGTCGCCCTGCCAGGCCAGGACCAGGAAGATCGCGGGGACGAGGAGCGCGGTCAGCTTGAGCCAGTACTGGAAGACCTGGACGAAGGTGATGGAGCGCATGCCGCCGGCGGCGACGGCGAGGACGACGACGGAGGCCACGAGCACGTCGCCGAGCCAGCCGGGCGCCCCGGTAAGGATCTTGAGGGTGAGGCCGGCGCCCTGGAGCTGGGGGACGAGGTAGAGCCAGCCGGCGCCGACGACGAGCACGCTGACGAGCCGGCGTACGTGCAGGGACTCCAGGCGGCCTTCGGCGAAGTCGGGCAGTGTGTACGCCCCCGAGCGGCGCAGCGGGGCCGCGACGAAGACCAGCAGGACCAGATAGCCGGCGGTGTAGCCGACCGGGTACCAGAGCATGTCGGGGCCGTGGACGAGCACGAGTCCGGCGATGCCGAGGAAGGAGGCGGCGGAGAGGTATTCGCCGCTGATCGCGGCGGCGTTGAGCCGGGGGCGTACGGTGCGCGAGGCGACGTAGAAGTCGGAGGTGGTGCGGGAGATCCGCAGCCCGAACCCGCCGACGAGGACGGTGGCCAGGACGACGACGGCGACGGCCGCCACCGCGTACGTGCGGCTCACGGGGCGGAGCGGCCTTCCACGAGCCGGGCGAAGTCGCTCTCGTTGCGTTCGGCGCGGCGCACGTACCACCAGGCGAGCAGGGTGAGCGGCGGGTAGGCGGCGAAGCCGAGGACCGCCCAGACGACGGCGGAGCTGTGCAGGGCCTCGAAGACGAGGGGCAGGGTGCCCACGACGACGGCGAGGACGGCGAAGGCGGTGAGCCCGGCCCGCAGTTGCCCGCGCATCAGGGAGCGGACGTAGGCACCGCCGAGTGCGGTCTGCTCGTCGATCTCCGACTGGGTGCGGTAGCGCGGCAGCGGGCGCACCCGCCGGGGCTCCCCCGTCACCACTTCGCGCCGGGGTGTGGGCTCTGCGGACATGGGGCCGGAGTGTAGGCGGCACCCGGCCCCGCTGGGAAGGGGTTCCGGGGGGCGGTCGCCGCTGGTCAGCGGCCGGTCCGCCGCATCAGCAGATCGCGCAGGGCGCGGGTGTGGCGGCGGCTGACGGCGAGTTCCGCGGTGCCGATGCGCACGCTCATGCTGCCCGCGTCCAGGCGCAGTTCGTCGATGCGTCCGAGGGCCACGAGGTGGCGGCGGTGGATGCGGACGAAGCCGCGGCTGCGCCAGCGCTCCTCCAGGGTGGTGAGGGGGACGCGGACGAGGTGGCTGCCGGTCGCGGTGTGCAGCCGGGCGTAGTCGCCCTGGGCCTCGGCGTAGGCGATGTCGTCGACCGGGACGAACCGGATGACGCCGCCCAGCTCGACGGGGATCTGGTCCTGCGCGGTGTCGTGGACGGGGGCGGAGCGCTCCCCGACCTGTTCGGCGACCCGGCGGACGGCCTCGGCGAGGCGTTCGCGGCGTACGGGTTTGAGGACGTAGTCCACGGCCTTGAGGTCGAAGGCGTGCACGGCGAAGCCCTCGTGGGCGGTGACGAAGACGATGAGCGGCGGGGATGCGAAGCCGGCGAGGAGCTGGGCGACGTCGAGGCCGGTGAGGCCGGCCATGTGGATGTCGAGGAAGACGACGTCGATGGCGGCGGGGTCGTCGGGTCCGGCGTCCACGGCGCCGCCGATGCGGCGCAGTGCCTCGGTGGCCCCGGTGGCTCCTTCGGCGCTGCGGATGCGGGGGTCGGCGCGCAGGAGGTAGAGCAGTTCCTCCAGTGCGGGTTCTTCGTCGTCGACGGCGAGTACGCGGAGCATGAGGCCGGAGTGTAGGGCCTGGCCGTCCGGGCGGTGGTGGAAGGAGGCGGGCGGGTGCCGTGCGGGCGGGGCGTTATTTGAGCAGTCGGGACAGCCGGCGGTCGGCGAGCGGTTTGCCGCCGGTCTGGCAGGTCGGGCAGTACTGGAGCGAGGAGTCGCTGAAGGAGACCTCGCGGATGGTGTCGCCGCAGACCGGGCAGGGCTGTCCGGTGCGTCCGTGGACCCGCATGGCGCTCTTCTTCTCGGCCTTGAGGCGGCCGGCCTCGACGCCTCCGGAGCGGGCGACGGCGTCCTCCAGGGTGGTGCGCAGGGCGTCGTGGAGCCGGGTGATCTCCTCGTCGGTGAGGTTCGCGGTGAGCTTGAACGGCGACATCCTGGCGACGTGCAGGATCTCGTCGCTGTAGGCGTTGCCGATGCCGGCGATGAGCGACTGGTCGCGCAGGGCGCCCTTGATCTGGCGGCGTTCCCCGTCGAGGAGTGCGGCGAAGGCGTCCCGGTCGAAGGCCGGTCCGAGCGGGTCGGGCCCGAGGCGGGCGACGCCGGGTACTTCGGCGGGGTCGTGGACGAGGTGGACGGCGAGGCGTTTGGTGGTGCCGGCCTCGGTCAGGTCGAAGCCGTCGCCGCCGGTGAGGACGGTACGCAGGGCGAGCGGGCCCTTGCCGGGGCGCGGCGGGGTGTCGGGGAAGCGGTCGTTCCAGCGGAGCCAGCCGGCCCGTGCGAGGTGGGTGACCAGGTGGAGCGGTCCGACGCCGATGTCGAGGAACTTGCCGTGCCGCCGTACGTCGGTGACCGTGCCGCCGTGCAGGGCGGTGAGCGGCGGGTCGTACGTCTTCAGGACGCTGATGGCGAGCGGCAGGACGCGGTCGATCTCCTTGCCGACCAGGTGGTCGTCGAGGAAGAGCCGCAGGGCTTCGACTTCCGGCAGTTCGGGCATGGCTCCAGCCTGCCGCAGCCGGGTCGGCGGCGCCTATCGGAGGCCGTAGACGCGTTCGGCGGTGGTGGCGAGGACGGCGGCCCGCTCGTCGTCCGAGAGGCCGTGGAGCAGGGCGCGGGCGGTGTCCAGGACTTCGGTGTACGTGGCGGCGAGCCGGCACACCGGCCAGTCGGAGCCGAACATGAGGCGGCCGGGTCCGAAGGCGTCGAGGACGGTGTCGGCGTAGGGGCGCAGGTCGTCGGGGGTCCAGGTGTGCGGATCGGCCTCGGTGACGAGTCCGGAGAGTTTGCAGACGGTGTTGGGGAGGGCGGCGAGGGCGCGCAGGTCGTCGGCCCAGGGCCGGGTGCGGCCGGTGGCGACGGGGGGTTTGCCGGCGTGGTCGAGGACGAACACGAGGCCGGGGAGCGCGGCTGCGGCCCGGACGGCGGCGGGGAGCTGGTGCGGGAGGACCACCAGGTCGTAGACGAGTCCGGCGTCGGCCGCGGCGGTCAGGCCGCGCAGTACGTCGGGGCGGGTCAGCCAGTCGGGGTCGGGTTCGCCCTGGACCTGGTGGCGCAGTCCGGCGAGCCGGTCGCCGCCGGGCAGTTCGCGCAGGGCGGCCAGGGTGTCGGCGATGCCGGGTGCGGTGAGGTCGCTCCAGCCGACGACCCCGGCGACCAGTTCGGCGCCGGCGGCGAGGGCGAGGAGCTCGGGCGTCTCGGCGGCGTCGGTGACGGTCTGCACGAGCACGGTGGCGCTCACCCCGGCCGCGCGGGCCTCGGGCTCCAGGTCGGCGAGCGTGAAGTCGCGGCGCAGCGGGGCCAGCGCCTCGCCGGTGATCCAGTCCTGGTCGCGTACGGAGAGGTCCCAGACGTGGTGGTGGGCGTCCACGACACGGGGCGGGTTCATGGCCGGGGGCCGTGGTCGGTTCCGTCCGCGTCGCCGTCGCCGGGCAGCAGGCTCCGCTCGCGCAGATCGGCCCAGAGCGCGTCCGGGATCTCCCGTTCCAGTTGTACGGCGGCGTCGTGGACCTCGTCCGGGGTGCGGGCGCCGATGAGCACCCCGGCGACGGCGGGGTGGCGGAACGGGTAGTGCAGGGCGGCGGCGCGCAGCGGCACGCCGTGGGCCTCGGTCACTGCCTCGATCCGCAGGGCGCGGTCCAGGAGGTCGGGCGGGGCGGTGGTGTAGTCGTAGGTGGCGCCGGGGCGGGGGTCGGCGAGGAGTCCGGAGTTGAACACCCCGCCGACGACGACGCTCCGGCCGCGGGCGGCGGCGGCCGGCAGCAGATCGTCGAGGGCCGACTGGTCGAGAAGGGTGTGCCGGCCGGCGCACAGGACGACGTCCACGTCGGTGTCCCGGACGAAGCGGGTGAGCATGGCGGTCCGGTTCATGCCGGCGCCGATCGCCCGGACGACGCCTTCGGCGCGCAGCCGCTCCAGTTCCGGGTAGCCCTCGCGGAAGGCGGCCTCGGCGTGGTCGTCGGGGTCGTGGAGGTAGGCGATGTCGATGCGGTCGAGGCCGAGGCGGTCCAGGCTGTCCTCGATGCTGCGGCGGACCCCGGCGGCGCTGAAGTCCCAGCGGCGGCGGTGGGTCGCGGGTACGGCGAAGCCCTCGGAGAGCCCGTCGGGCCCGGCGGTCCGGGCGCCGGGCGGCAGCGGGTCGAGGAGGCGGCCGACCTTGGTGGAGAGCGTGTAGGCGTCTCGGGGGCGGAGGCGCAGGGCCGCGCCGAGGCGGCGTTCGGAGAGTCCGAGTCCGTAGTGCGGCGCGGTGTCGAAGGAGCGGATGCCGATGTCCCAGGCGGCGTCCACGGTGGCGGCGGCGCGCTCCGGTTCCACCGTGCGGAAGAGGTTGCCGAGGGCGGCCGCGCCGAAGGAGAGGGCGGTGATCTCCACCGTGCCGCCGCCCAGCCCGGTGCGCGGCATCCTGTCGTCGCCCGTTCCGTTGATCGCTGCCATGAACGAATAGTCATCGGATCACTTGGGCACGTCAACACCGTGCGGACCACCTTCAGGGCCGATTCCTCGGAGATTCCCCGTCCACTTGTCCGATCTATGGCCCGGTCATCGCTCCTCGCCCACCGCCGTGAGCAGCGCCGTCAGCTCCTCGTCGGCGCAGCGTGCGAGTGTCTCCAGGTCGGGGAGCGCCTTGCCGTCGCCCACCAGGCCGATGTGCACGCGCGACCCGTACGTCGTCAGCGCGACGGCCATGGACTGGCCGCGGGCCAGCGGCGCCATCGGGTACAGGGCGCTCAGCGGGCATCCGGCCAGCGAGAGCCGTGAGCGCGGCAGCGGCACGCTGGTGACCAGGACGTCGAAGAGCATCCGGGCGGCGTTCCCGGCGAGCGGCGCGCCGAAACGGTGGGCCAGCGGGGGCAGCTGGTCGGCCAGTACGGCGACCGCCCCGGCGCCCCGCAGCGGGCCCGCCGCCTTGTTGCGGTCCATCGCCTCGCGCACCGCGCGCAGCCGTGCGAGCGGGTCGGCGCGTGAGACGGGCAGGGCGAGCAGGTAGGCGGACAGCCGGTTGCCGCCGCTCGGGGCCGCGGTGCCCGGCCGGCGCCGGGAGACGGGGACCAGGGCGCGCGGCTCGTCGCGCGGCGGGGTCTCGCCGCGCTCCAGCATCCAGCGGCGCAGCGCGCCGGCCACGACGGCGAGGAGCACGTCGTTCCCGGTGCCCCCGGCCGCGCGGCGGACGCGGCGTACGGCGTCCAGGTCCAGGTCGGCCGTGGCGAGCCGGCGCGTCCCGCTGGAGCCCGCCCGCAGCGCGGGGGCGCCGCGCGGGTCGAGCCGGCCGGCCCGGACGAGCGAGGCGCCGACGCCGAGGGCGCGGCCCAGGTCCTCGATCCGGCCGAGGGCGAATCCGGCGACCCGGCGCGGGCCCGGCATCCAGGACCGGGGCGGCACCGGCCGGGGCCGGACGGCGGTGCGGGGGCGGCCGGTGGCCGTGGAGGCGATCTGGTCGAAGATGCCGGCGCCGATGGAGACGGCCCGCATCCCGTCCGCGAGGGCGTGGTGCAGCTTGACGAGCACGGCGAACGGACCGCCGTCCGGCCCGTCGATCAAGTACATCTCCCAGGGCGGCAGTCCGCGTCGCAGCGGCCGCTCCATCAGTTCGCCGGCCAGCCGGGTCGTGGCCGCCATGAAGCCCGCGCCGCCGGGCGCGGTGTCCTCGGCGGGCAACCGTACGCGCGCGACGTGGTGGTGCACGTCGAAGTCCGGGTCGGTGGACCAGGCGGCGCCGCCGACCGGCAGCAGGACGTCGCGTACCCGCATGCGCAGGCGGGGGATCGCGGCGGCGCGGGCGCCCAGGAGTGCGAGGAGCGCGTCGGGGGCGGGGGCCGCGCCGGGCGGCGGGGCGAAGACGGCGAGCGCGCCGAGGTGCATGGGGTGGGCAGCGGACTCGAGGTGCCAGAAGGCGAGATCGAGGGGTGCCAGTAGCTCAGTGCCCAACGGGTCCTCATGTCGTCGCGGAATGTCCGTCGCGGAAGGCCCGTCGCGGAAGGTCCGGCGGAAGGTCCTTCACGCGATGCCCTTCGCGGACGGGAGACCGACCAGGTCGCAGTCAATCCCCGGCGATCCGACACGGTCAAGGACCAACACGTTACGTTCGGTTACAGTCAAGTTGCGTGTCACTTCTCCCCCGTACGGGCGAACGGCGGGGGCGGGGTCAGTCGCGTGGCGGAACGATGAACTCGCTCCAGACGCATTTGCCGGTGCCCCGCGACTCGACGCCCCAGGCGTCCGCCAGCTGGTCGACCAGCATCAGTCCGCGCCCGGAGACCCCTTCCTCACCGGCCTCCCGGCGGCGGGGCAGCGCGCTGGACCGGTCCTCGACGTCCACGCGGAGCCGCCGCTCGGTACCGGTGAGCACCCGGATGGTGACGACGGCGCCGCCGTCCGTGTGCATCAGGGCGTTGGTGACCAGCTCGTCGGCGGCCAGCTCGACCTCGTCGGCGCGGTCCTGGCCGCCCCAGGCGCGGACCGCCGCCCGGATCATGTGGCGGGCCGACCTCAGCGCCTCCGGGTCGTTCTGCGCGACGTGCTGCTGGAGCCGGCCGCCCGGCTGGGGGGCCTGGGCGGCCCGGCGGCACAGCAGCAGGATCGCCACGTCGTCCTCGCCGCCACGCTCGTCCACCGACGCGCAGAGCCGGTCGGCGAGCTGTTCCAGGTCCTTGGGGCCGTTGGTGACCAGGGAGGTGAGCCGCTGGGTGCCCTCGTCGAGGTCGGCGCCCGGCAGCTCCACCAGGCCGTCCGTGAACAGCACCATGGTCTGGCCGGGGTCCAGTTCGAGGGTGGCGACCGGGTATTCGAGCCGGCCGAACTCGGCGGAGAGCCCGAGGGGCAGTCCGCCCTCGAACGGCACGCGGTGGCAGCCGCCGTCCGCCTCGCGCACCAGCGGGTCCACATGCCCGGCGCGGACCAGCTGGACCACTCCCGTGGTCAGGTCGGCCTCGGCGTAGGTGCAGGTCGCGAAGCGGTCGGTGTCCAGCTCGTGCAGGAAGACGGAGGCCCGTGCCATGACGGTGGCCGGGCTGTGCCCCTCGGCGGCGTAGGCGCGCAGCACGATGCGCAACTGGCCCATGACGGCCGCCGCGTGGGTGTCGTGGCCCTGCACGTCCCCGATGACGGCGCCGACCCGGCCGCCGGGCAGCGGAATGACGTCGTACCAGTCGCCGCCGATGTCCCGGCCGAGCCGCGCCGAGCGGTAGCGGACGGCGATCCGGGCGCCGGGCACGTCCGGAATCCGGCGCGGCAGCATGGCCTGCTGGAGTCCTTCGGCGAGGTCGTGCTCCTGCTCGTAGAGCATGGCGCGCTGGAGGCTCTGGGCGATGGAGCTGCCGAGCGCGAGCAGCAGGTTGCGTTCGTCGGCGGTGAAGCCGTCCTTGTCGCTGTAGAGCAGGCCGAGCGCGCCGATCGGGCGGGCCTGGGCGATCAGCGGGAGATAGGCGGCGGAGGTGATGCCGAGGTGGCTGATGTGCCGCCAGAGGTCGGGGTAGGAGGCGGCGAAGTCCGCGGCCGAATCGATGAACCGGGGGCCCAGCGTGCGCACGACGTCGCTCATCGGGTACTGCTCGTCCGTCCGGGTGTAGCGCGTGCCCGGTACGAAGGAGCCCTCGGGGCCGTCCGCCACGAGGTGGATGCGTCCGGCCTCGATCAGCCCCATGACCAGGCTGGTGGCGCCGAGCAGGGCGAGGCCCTCGGAGTTCTTCAGGACGTCGATGACGTCCGTGACGGTACGGGCATGGGCCAGGGCGGCCGTGGTGGCGTCCACCAGGCTGGTGCGGCGGCGCAGTTCCTCGTCCAGTTCGCGGCGGGCGGAGGCTTCGGCGAGTTCGGAACCGGCGTCCCTGACGATGCCGATGATGCGGTGCGGCCGGCCGCGCTCGTCGCGCCGTACGAAGCCCTGGGTGTGCGCCCAGCGCAGGGTGCCGTCGCGGGACTGGACGCGGAAGTAGGCCCCGTAGTTGCTGCGGCCGCTCTTGAGCGCCTCCGACACCATGGCGTCCAGCCGGACCCCCTCGTCCGGCGGCACCCGCAGCCCGAGCGTCTGCGGCCGGTTGTCGTACTCGTCGGCCCGCAGATCGAACACGTCGAGGGCGGCGCGGTCCAGATGCATGAGGCCGCTGTCGAGATCCCAGTCGAAGCTGCCCATTCGGTTCAGGGCGAGGCTGAGGTCCGGGTGGGCGGGCCAGTCGTCGGGGAGTGACGGGGCACCCGCTACCCGATCAGTCATGTGCGTCACTCTGCCACCATTTGCCCGATTCTTCGAGTGAGCCGTCCATCTGGTGAACGTGCGATGGAACACACTTTTCGAGGACCGGAAAGGCCTTACCGCAAGGGTTTTCCGTTCGGACAGCCGGGAAGCGGGTCCGAATACCGACCGGTAACGCCGCCCCGGCCCGAAACCGGGCCTGAGCAGGGACTAACGTGTGCGGCGGGGGTCGACTAAGCCTTGCCTTACCACCCGGCCTCGCTCCTACTCGTCCGTTCGAAGGAACAGCTCGCCATGACACGCCCTGTCCGCGTCGCGATCGTCGGAGCCGGCCCCGCCGGCATTTACGCGGCGGACGCGCTGCTGAAATCCGACGCGGCCGCCGATCCGGGCGTCTCCATCGACCTGTTCGAACGAATGCCGGCCCCGTTCGGTCTGATCCGTTACGGCGTCGCCCCGGACCACCCGCGCATCAAGGGCATCGTGCAGGCGCTGCACCAGGTGCTGGACAAGCCGCAGCTGCGCCTCTTCGGCAATGTCGACTACCCGAACGACCTGGGCCTCGACGAGCTGCGCGCCTTCTACGACGCGGTGATCTTCTCCACCGGCGCCGCCGCGGACCGCGCCCTGGACATTCCGGGCCACGACCTGGACGGCTCGTACGGGGCCGCGGACTTCGTCTCCTGGTACGACGGCCACCCGGACGTCCCGCGCACCTGGCCGCTGGAGGCCGAGAAGGTCGCCGTGCTCGGCGTCGGCAACGTCGCCCTGGACGTGGCCCGCATCCTCGCCAAGACCGCCGACGAACTGCTGCCCACCGAGATCCCCGCCAACGTCTACGACGGCCTGAAGGCGAACAAGGCGCTGGAGGTGCACGTCTTCGGGCGGCGCGGACCGGCACAGGCCAAGTTCAGCCCGATGGAGCTGCGGGAGCTGGACCACTCGCCGAACATCGAGGTCATCGTCAACCCCGAGGACATCGACTACGACGCGGGGTCCATCGAGACCCGGCGCGCGAACAAGCAGGCCAACATGGTCGCCTCCACGCTGGAGAACTGGGCGATCCGCGACGTCGGCGACCGGCCGCACAAGCTGTTCCTGCACTTCTTCGAGTCCCCGGTGGAGATCGTCGGCGAGGACGGCCGGGTCACCGGTCTGCGCACCGAGCGCACCGAGCTGGACGGCACCGGCAACGTCCGCGGCACCGGCACCTTCCGCGACTGGGACGTGCAGAGCGTCTACCGGGCGGTGGGCTACTACTCCAGCGAGCTGCCCAAGCTCCCCTTCGACGTCGCCTCCGGCACCGTGCCGCACGAGGCGGGCCGGGTCATCGAGGGCGGCGAGCCGATGGAATCGGTGTACGTCACCGGCTGGATCAAGCGGGGTCCGGTGGGGCTCATCGGACACACCAAGGGCGACGCCAACGAGACGGTCTCCTGCCTGTTGGAGGACCACGCCGCCGGCCGGCTCCCCGCGCCGGCGCACCCCGAGCCGGAGGCGGTCGACGCCTTCCTGGCGGAGCGGGGCGTCCGCTACACCACCCGTGAGGGCTGGTACCGCCTGGACGCGCACGAGCGCGCACTCGGGGCCGAGCAGGAGCGCGAGCGCGTCAAGGTCGTGGAGCGCGAGGCCATGCTGGACGCCTCCGAGGCCGGCAACTGACCCACGGCGGCGGTCCGGCGGCCCGTTCCTTCACCAACGGGCGGCCGGGCCGTCGCCCGGGTCGTGGCCGCGGGGCAGGCTGATGGACGTCGGCGGCTCGTCGCTCATGGACGGCTCCTCCGGCTCCGGCGGCACCTCGGGGGGCTCACCGGTCGGCGCCGGGCAGCGCGTTTCCCCGGGCGCCCGCGCGGGCAGGGTGCCGGACCGCGTCCGTACGGGCGGGTCGCCCGCCACCGCCGGTTCGCCGGGCGGCGTCGGTGTCGTCGCCTCGGGAGGGGGCGCCGCGGACGTCGGGCAGTCCTCGGGCGACCGGCTCGGGGACGGTGACGTCGGGTCCGCAGGTTCCTCGGGCCGCTCCGACTCCGTGGGCGGCCGCGGCGTCCTCGTGTCCGGCGGCGGTACGTCGGGCAGCGGGCCGGTGATGTCGGTGCCCGGGTCGTAGGGCGGCGGTACTTCGGGGACGCGGTCACCGGCGCCCTGGTCACCGGCCGGGCGGGCGATCCAGCTGTGGTGCGCCTCGTCGGCGATCACCAGTTCCGCCACGGGCCGCGCGGCCGGCTCGACGACCACGGTCCGCGCCGGGTCGAACCCCTCCCACCCCTCCCCCGCAGCCGTCGCCGCGTCCGCCGCCCGGTCCGGCGGGCCCAGCGGGTTGCCGCACACACAGCGCACCCGGGGCACGCCCCGGCTGTCCACCATGACGGCGGTGCCGGCCTGGAGCACCGACTGGTACGTAAGCACGGAGCCGGACAGGAAGCCGTGCCCGGTGACCAGCGTGTCGGCCCGCAGCTGGACCGGCGTCAGGCCGCGCAGAAAGCCGGCGAGCCGGTCCGGCGCGACCGCCAGCGTGCGGGCGAACGCCTCCTCCCGCGCCGGGTCGACGGCGAGCATCCGGATCTGGGCCTCGACGTCGCAGGACGGCACGGCACGCGTCCCGGCGTACAGGCCGGGCGTCGACCCGGCCCGTCTGAGCGCCTTCGTCCCGCCGCCCGGCGACGGGGAGCGCACCGCTCCGGACCGGGTGGCGTCCGGGAACGCGGCGGCGCCGCCCGCGGTGGACGCGGTGAAGGGCGCGGTGCCGGGGTCGGCGGCGGGCTGGAGGACGACGTCCAACGGCTCCCCTGCGGGGCCACCACTCCCGGAGCCGCAGCCCGCGGCGAGCAGGAAGCCGGCGCAGAGCAGGGCGAACGAGGTGCGGCGCGGACGTATGCGTACGTGCACGAACGGATCTCCTCCCTGCTCACCGGCCCCCCGGTCGCTCCATCCATGTCTGCCGCACTTCCCCCGGCCCCGCAAGCCGGCCGCAGGGCGGGGCCGCCCGCCGGCGCGGTGCGGCGGCCCTCTACGCTCGAACGCGTTCAAGTCGTGCGGGAGTGCCCGTACTTGCCGGACGACGAGAGCGACGACAGCCACGAGAGCGGCGCCGACGACGCAGAGGGCAACTGATGAGCGACCTCACTTACCCGGAGGCGGGAGCCACCCGGACCGGCCCGCTTCCGGCCGGATACCAGCATCTGCACCACCGCGACGCGATCGGGCACGGCCGCGCCGATCTGGAGGCGGCCGGGGCGGCGATCACGGGTTTCCGCATGCACCGCGAGTCCGGCGCGCGGATCGAGGCGTCCACGTCACGCGCCGAGGTGGAGGCGTCCGTCCGGGTGTCGCTGGGGGTCGGACCGCTGCGGTTCACGGCCCCCTGCCGGGTGATCTGGACCGTGTACGGGCCCGAGCGCATCGGCTTCGGCTACGGAACGCTGTCCGGGCACCCCGAGTGCGGCGAGGAGTCGTTCGTGGCGGAACTGGCGGACGACGGGACGGTCTCGTTCACGGTGACGGCGTTCAGCCGCCCCGCAGGCTGGTACGCGCGGCTCGCCGGCCCGCTGGTGCCGGTCCTCCAGGAGCAGTACGCCCGCCGGCTCGGCCGCACACTCCGCCGGATCGTCGCGCGGGAGCGCGGGCTCCGCGAGGCACCGGGCCGGTGAGCCACCGGGCGCGGGCGGGACGGGTCCCACCGGGTGCTACTTGTCGTCCGCGCGGGCCCTCAGCAGGCGGCTGATCTGGCGGACCAGTTCGTCGTCGCTCGTCACCCGCCTGCCGGAGACCAGCGCGCCCAGGCGTTCGGCGGTCTGGAAGTCGTAGGCGCGCTCGGCCTCCTCGCCGGGCACCATGGCGTACTCCTCCTTCGCGCGGAAGCCGACGGTCAGGTCCACCGCCTTGGCGATGAGCCAGGTGAGGATGAAGGAGAAGGCGATCACGGACAGGATCGCGACGAGCTGTTTGCCCAGCAGGCCCCAGCCGCCGCCGTAGAACAGGCCCTCCTTGCCGCTGATCCGGGCCGTGGCGAAGAGGCCGACCATGATCAGCCCGATCAGTCCGCCGACCCCGTGCACCCCGACCACGTCCAGGGTGTCGTCCACGCCGAACCGGAACTTCAGGGTGATGGCGTACGCGCTCACCGCGCCGACGACGAGGCCGGTGATCACCGCGCCCAGGGTGTTGATCTCGCCGCATGCCGGGGTGATGGCGACCATGCCCGCGACGGCGGACGACACGACGCCCATGGTGGTCACCCGGCCGGTGCGCCACTTCTCGACCAGCGGCCAGGTCACCATGGCACCGGCCGCGCCGAGCTGGGTGTTGATGAAGGCCGCGGCCGCCGTGCCCTGGTCGGTGAGGGCGGAGCCGGAGTTGAAGCCGAACCAGCCGAACCACAGCAGCCCGACGCCGACGACCACCAGGGGAATGTTGTTGGGGCGCTCCTCGCGGCGGGCGAAGTCGCGCGGCGCGCGCAGCACGAGCGCCACCGCGAGCCCGGCCACTCCGGAGTTCAGCTCCACCGGCAGCCCGCCGGCGAAGTCGAGGGCGCCGAGATGGTCGACGATCCAGCCGTCCTTGTCGAACACCCAGTGCGCGATGGGGATGTAGACGATCAGCAGCCACAGCACGACGAAGACGAGCCAGCCCCGCATGGTGGCGCGGTCGGCGATGGACCCGCTGATCAGCGCCACGGTGATGATGGCGAAGCCCATCTGGAAGGTGCTGTAGATGTACGTGGGGATGGCCCCGGTCAGCGTGTTCAGCTGGATGCCCTTCATGAACACGTGGTCCAGGTTGCCGATGAGTCCGGCGCCGCCGACGTCGGGCCCGAACGCCAGGGTGTAGCCGATGACCCACCAGACGAGGGTGCCGAAGGCCAGTGCGGCGAAGCTCATCTTGATCATCATGAGCACATGGCGGGTGCGCACCATGCCGCCGTAGAAGAACGCCAGGCCGGGCGTCATCAGCAGGACCATCGCGGTGGCGGCGAGCAGCCAGGCGGTGTCCCCGGAGTCGTACGCGGCCGGCATGGGCGCGGGAGCGGTGATCATCGGCGATCCCTCGTGTGGGGGTGGGCGGGGCGGAAGGCGCTACGGCTTGCGCAGGTCGGGGGCCGGGTGGCCGGTGAGGAGCCGGCGTACGGCATGCCAGGCGGCCTCGTGCGCGGCGGCGACCCGGACAGGGCTGTCGTCCAGGAGCCGCACCCAGGCGCCGCAGTCCCGGGGCAGCACGCTCACCCCGTACAGGACGCCGAGTCCGGCCAGCGCCTCGTGCAGGGTGTCGGCGAGGCGGGCGGCGGGGACGCGGTCGGTCACGGCGAAGAGCGAGGCGACGTGGTCGTGCCCGGCGAACACTCCGGGCCCCAGGACGCCGCCGCTGCCCGGTCGGCCGGGTGCCAGGCGCAGGATGTCGACGGCGAGCAGGGTGCCGTCGGGCCTGCGGATGCGCAGATCGGTGGCGAGCATCCGGTACGCGTGGCGTTCGCCCCGCGCGAGCCGCCCGGCGGTCAGGGTGTCGCCGACGAGGACGGTGGCGCCGGGGGCCACCGTGACCTCGGTGGTCTGGTAGAAGCGCGCGTCCGCGAACGGGATCAGCGGATCGGGCAGGTATTCGACGTAGGCGCCGGCGTCGGCCGTGAGGTGCACGCGCTGGGTCGCGTAGTCGTGCTCCATGCGGAAGATCTTGGTGGCGGCCTGGGTGGTGAGGTGGACCTCGGTGTCCGGGCCGCAGCGGAAGTCCATGCGGTAGCGGTCGGCCTGGGCGACGCCGCCGCCGGTCGCCATCAGGTAGACGTACGCCATGCCGGGCAGCGCGGGGTCGATCCACAGCGGCCGCATGATCTGCAGGGGTGTCTTCTGGTAGCGCCCGACGAGTTCGGTGCGCCCGCCCCGCAGGGCGAAGGCGAGGTCGAGGATGCCGACCTTGGCCGGTGATCCGGGGGCCAGCGTGTCCGGGACGGAGGCCAGGGCCGCGACGTCCGGGGGGACGCGCACGGCGGTGTAGTACTCCTCGGTGAGCCGGCCGGCCTTCGGCCGCTGCGGGGCGAACGTCATGTCAGATCAGCACCTTGCGGCGCGAGGCGAGGTAGCCGGCGATCTCGTCCACCCCGGTGCCGGTCAGGCAGTCGGTGAGGACGACGGGGCCCTCGCCCCGGACGCGGTGGGCGTCGGCCTCCATGACATTGATGTCGGTGCGCACGTACTGCGCGATGTCGATCTTGTTGATGACGAGGAGGTCCGAGTCGGTGATGCCGGGGCCGCGCTTGCGGGGCATCTTCTCGCCCTCCGCCGTGTCGAGCACGAAGATGAACAGGTCGACCAGGGCCGGGCTGAACGTCAGGGTGAGGTTGTCGCCGCCGGACTCGTACAGCAGCGTGTCGGTGTCCGGGAAGCGCTCCAGCATCTCGGCGCCGGCCGCGAGGTTCATCGTCGGATCGTCGCGGACGGCGGTGTGCGGGCAGGCGCCCGTCTCGACGCCGACGACGCGCTCGGGTTCCAGGACGCCGTCCAGGGTGCGGCGGACGTGCTGGGCGTCCTCCTGGGTGTAGATGTCGTTGGTGATGACGGCGGGGCGGTGGCCGTGTGCGATCAGTACCGGCACCAGCGCCTCGATGAGCGCGGTCTTGCCGGAACCGACGGGTCCGCCGATGCCGACCCGCAGTACGTTGTCGTCCATGGTGCTCCTCGGTGTGCGGAGGGGTGCGGAGGGGTGTGGGGTGCGGGGGTACGTGGGGTACGCGGGGCCCCCGTGGGGGTTCAGCTGGCGAAGAGCCGGGCCTCGGCGCGTTCGTGACGGCCCGACATGACGTCCGAGGCGAAGACCGTGGCGCCGACGTCGTCCAGCTCCCGGCGCAGCGCCGCTTCGACGGTGGCCTCGATGACCGGCACCGCGCCCCTGATCAGGGTCTGCGTCGTACGGTGATCGGTCAGCCGCAGCCGCAGCGCGGCGCCCGCGAAGCTGACGCAGAACGCGAACAGGTCGGCGGCGACGGCCTGCCGGACCGGGACGCCGGTCGCCGCGTAGACGACACCCGCGGCCACGGCCTGGGTGCCGGGGGCCTCCCGGCGCACCACCCGGTCGTAGTAGTCGCCGATCTCCGGGTGGCCGAAGACCTCGTGGCCCAGGTCCAGGAGCTGGCGGCCGGTCCGGGTGGCGGCCTGGCGCATCTCGCGGCCCAGTTTGGTGGCGAACAGGTGCTCGTCGATCCGGACCACGGCCTCGGGGTCGCCCGCCGCGGTCGCCCGGTGGGCGAGGGCGAGCGCGGTGGCGTCGGCGGGTCCGACGCCGTGCAGCAGCAGGTCCGCCAGCAGCGCCGGCAGGCTCTCCGCGTCGACGGCGCCGGCCTGGGCGAAGCCCTCCAGGCTGTGCGAGAGGGTGTAGAACCCGCTGGGGAACGCCGAGTCGGTCAGCTGGAGACTGATCAGCAGCGGCCCCAGGCCCGTGGCGGTCGTGGCCGCCGCGGGGCCGGGTTCGCCCGTGATGTCGCCCTCCTTGCGGTACATCGGCCCTAGACCAGGAAGTAGAGGTGGTTCAGGGGCAGCTTCTCGGCCGGGTCGATGGTGGCGACCTTGCCGTTGAGCGTGACCTTGAACGTCTCCGGGTCGACCTGGATGTCCGGCAGGACGTCGTTGCGGACCATGTTGTGCTTGCCGATGGTGCGGGTGCGGCGCACGGGTAGGACCTTGCGGTTCAGGCCCAGCCGCTCCGGGACGCCTGCGGCGATGCCCGCCTGCGACATGAACGTGGCGTGGGTGGACTGCAGCGCCTTGCCGTACTGCCCGAACATCGGCCGGTAGATGACCGGCTGCGGGGTCGGCAGCGAGGCGTTGGGGTCGCCCATCTGCGCCCAGGAGACGAGGCCGCCCTTGATGACCATCTTGGGTTTGGCGCCGAAGGAGTGGATGGGCCAGAGCACGATGTCGGCGAGCTTGCCCTTCTCGATCGAGCCCACGTAGTCGGAGATCCCGGAGGCGATGGCCGGGTTGATGGTGAGCTTGGCGAGGTAGCGCAGCACCCGCTGGTTGTCGTTGCGCTCCGAGTCGCCCTCCAGCACCCCGAGTTTGTCCTTGCAGTGGTGCGCGGTCTGGAAGGCGCGGGTCACGGACTCGCCGATGCGTCCCATGGCCTGGGAGTCCGAGGAGAACATGCTGATCACGCCGAGGTCGTGCAGCACCGACTCGGCGGCGATCGTCTCGGCGCGGACCCGGCTGTCGGCGAAGGAGACGTCCTCGGGGATGTCGCGGCTGAGGTGGTGGCAGACCATCACCATGTCGAGGAGTTCGTCCACCGAGTTCTTGGTGTACGGGAGGGTGGGGTTGGTCGACGAGGGCAGCACGTTCGGTTCGCCGGTGACCCGGAGGATGTCGGGGGCGTGCCCGCCGCCCGCGCCCTCGCTGTGGAAGGTGTGGATGGCGCGGCCGTCGATGGCGGAGCGGGTGTCCTCGAAGAACCCGCCCTCGTTGAGGCTGTCGGTGTGGATGGCGACCTGGACGTCGTGGGCGTCGGCGACGGTCAGCGCGTTGTCGATGACGGCCGGGGTGGAGCCCCAGTCCTCGTGGACCTTGAGCGCGCAGGCGCCGCCGGTGATCTGCTCCTCCAGGGCGCCGGGGAGACTGCCGTTGCCCTTGGCCATGATGCCGAGGTTGACCGGCAGGGTCTCGGCCGCCTGGAGGAGCAGGCCGATGTTGTGCGGGCCGGGGGTGCAGGTGGTGCCGTTGGAGCCGTCGGTGGGGCCGGTGCCGCCGCCGATGAGGGTGGTGATGCCGTTGGTCAGCGCCTGTTCGGCCTGTTGCGGGGCGATCAGGTGGACGTGGCTGTCGATGGCGCCCGCGGTGGCGATCAGGTGCTCGCCGGCGATGGCCTCGGTGCCGGGCCCGATGACCAGGTCCGGGTCCACGTTGTTCTGGGTCTGCGGGTTTCCGGACTTGCCGATGCCGACGATGAAGCCGTCCTTGATGCCGATGTCGCACTTGACGACGCCCACCATGGGGTCGATGACGACCACGTTGGTGATGACGGTGTCCAGCGCACCCTGGGCGGCGGTGGCCTGCGGGTCGGACGCCATGCCGTCGCGCATGGTCTTGCCGCCGCCGTAGACGACCTCGTCGCCGTACAGGCCCTCGCTGTAGTCCTTCTCGACCTCGACGACGAGGTTGGTGTCGGCGAGGTGGAAGCGGTCACCGACGGTCGGACCGAACATGTCGGTGTACTGCTTGCGGGGCAGGATGGGCATCAGCGCGAACCCTTCTTCTTGTCCTTGGCGGCCTTGGCACCCTTGGAGTCCCCCTTGGACTCCTTGCTGCCCTTGGTGTCCTTGGAGCCCTTGGCGCCGGTCTCCGCTGCGGACGCGCGCAGCGCGCCCTGGAAGCCGCGCTCGATGGCCCTGCGGACGGCCTCGACGCGGGCGGGGTGGGAGGAGAGGCTGCCGTTGAGCAGCCCGCTGAAGCCGGTGAGCCGGCCGGTTCCGGCGTACGCGCACAGCTCGACCTCGCGCGTTCCGCCGGGCTCGAACCGTACGGAGGTGCCGGCGGCGATGTTGAGGTGCATGCCCAGGGTGGCCTCGCGGTCGAAGGAGAGCGCCGAGTTCACCTCGAAGAAGTGGTAGTGCGAGCCGACCTGGACGGCCCGGTCACCGGTGTTGCTGACGGTGACCTTGGCCGTGCGGCGGCCCGCGTTGAGTTCGACGGGGCCGTCCCCGTACAGGTACTGCTGACGAAACGTCATGCGATGCTCCTGATGCCTCGGTCCGCGTCGGCGGCGGACGGGTGGTGGTGATGGCGGTGCGCGGTCGCGGGCCCGTGCTGGTGGGTGTGGACGTGTGCGTGGCCGTGGTCGTGGTCGTGGCCCTCGCCCGGCGGGTGGGTGTGGGCGTGGCCGTGGTGGTCGGCGGCGGTGAGGCCGGTCGCGATCCCGTCGTCGCCGTGCTCGGCCCAGCGCCTGCGGGCGTCGGTCACCCGCTCGTCCAGCACCCGGCGCAGGGCCGGGTCCGGCACGAGGGGGCCGACGTTCCGCGCGGCCACCGGCGGGGTGCCGGGGAGCTCCGTCTCCGTGAAGGCCGCGGGCAGCAGCGTCACGCGCTCCGCGCCGAGCCGGGCGCAGCGCCGGACGCCCTCGGCGGGGTCCGGGTCGCCGCCGTCGAACGCGACCTCGACGAGGCCGTGGCGTCCGTAGCGGCGTACGAGTGCGGCGACGCGGTACAGCTCGGCGTCCTCGAAGGGGTCGCCGGAGGGGGCGGTGAGCAGGAGCGCGGAGTCGGCGGGGGCGCGTCCGGCGGCGGCCCGCAACCAGGCGACGAGGTGCTGGGCGGTGCCGAAGGGTTCGGCGAGCAGCACGGCTCCGTCACCGGCGCCGGGGACGGCGCGCAGGGTGCGGGCGGTGTCCGCGACCAGTCCGGGTTCGCGGCCCAGGGTCATCGGCACGACGACGACGGGCTCGCCGGCGCGCAGGTGGGCGGCGACGCGGCGGAAAAGGGCGCGCCCGTTGGCGACGATGCTCACGCCGGGGCCGAGCCGTCCCCGTAGCGCGCGGCCGCCGTCGGCCTCGTGGCCGCAGACGGCGATGACGGCACCGTGACCGTTCATGGTCAGCCGCCGATGGGGTCGTGGCAGGAGACCAGCTTGGTGCCGTCCACGAAGGACGCCTCGACCTGGAGGAGGCCGAGCATCTCCCGTACACCGGGCATGGTGTCGTCCTCGCCCACGACGTGGCGGCCCAGCTCCATGCAGTCCGCGACGCTCCTGCCGTCGCGGGCCGCTTCGAGGATCGCCTCGGTGATCAGCGCGACCGACTCGCTGTAGTTGAGCTTGAGGCCGCGGCCCTGGCGTTTGCGGGCCAGGTCGGCCACGACGTAGACGAGCAGTTTGTCGATCTCGCGGGGGGCGAGGTTCATCGTGGGTACCTTCCTCGGGTGTGCGGTGCGGAGGGCGGGTGAACGCGGGGGCGGCCGGTCAGTCGCTGCGGCGCAGGCGCGGCAGCAGGGGCACGGCAGCCAGCAGCGTCCAGGTGGTGAGGATGAACGGCCAGGTGAAGGTGTGGCCGCCGAACGGTTTGAAGAAGGAGGTCAGTGACGCGGTGAGGCCGGTGCTGACCATCGCGCCGAACATCGCGTAGGCCGCGGTCCAGACGGTGTTGGCCATGAAGACGGCGCCGAGGCCGATGCCGACGAGCACCGCGTTGTAGCCGTAGATGCCGTTGGCGATCAGGTCGGTCGGCGCGCCCAGCAGCCAGGCGGCGACGATTCCGGCGATGCTGCCGGCCGCCGCGTAGAGCACGACGCGCAGTCCGGCCAGGGCGAGTCCGGCGAGCATGATGAGGCCGACGTACCAGCTCTCGACGAGGAAGACCTGCGAGACGTTGTTGAAGAAGGCGTGCCACAGGTCGTTCCAGGTGATGCCGGTGTCGCCGCTGGTCGTGCTGGCGACGGCGGCCGGGGCGCCGTGCCAGACGCGGTCGAAGGAGGGGGCGCCCACCACCATCACGCCGGAGACCAGGCAGAAGGGCGCCGTCATGGGGGTGAGCCCGTACGGGGTGAGGAAGGTGGCCAGGGTCGCCATGAGGATGACGCACAGCACGGCGCCCACGGCGGTCAGCACATAGGTGGCCGGGTGGTTGCCCAGCGAGGAGACGAGGGCGATGCCGGTCAGGCAGCCCGCGAAGCCCTGCATGCCGAGCGCGATGCTGCTGCGGTCGACGGCGAACGCGTAGGCGGTGGCGGTGGCGATCAGGGTGCCGAGCGTGGCGAACAGGCCGGTCTCCCAGCCCGCCACCCACAGGCCGGCGAGGATCGCGGCGCCGGTGAACAGGTTGGCCTGGAAGTCGACCTGGCCGACGCCCCGCATCGAGGCGAGGAGGTACGCGGTCGGCTGGCGGCTCTCCAGCCGCCGGACGATGTCCGGCTCGGCGAGGGACAAGGCGTACTCCAGCGTCTCGTCGGATTGCGTGGTTCGGGCACGACGGAGACACGATCGAATCCGTCATATGCCATCAAGTCACACAATCTGCGCGCGCTCGCGCCGAGAGCGGTACTCCTAGCCCGCTCGGGTGCACCGCAGGGGTTCACCGCAGGTCACGGCCCCAATTCCCGGTCGCTCTCCGTACGTTCGCACCATGGCCCAGAAGATGCGGTTGCACCTGCGCAGTCACCCCGATCACCATCCGGGCGTACAGCTCCCGGTCGTCGCGGCCGTCGCGGTGGGCGGGGCGGCGGGGGCCGCCGCCCGGTACGGCGCGGAGCGCCTGTGGCCGACCGGGACCTACGCCTTCCCCTGGACGATCCTGCTGGTGAACACGGTGGGGTGCTTTCTGATGGGGGTCCTGATGGTCACCCTGAAACTGCGCTTCCCCGGCGCTCCCCGGCTGATCAGCCCGCTCCTTGGCACCGGCGTGCTGGGCGGCTTCACGTCGTTCTCGCACTACACGGACAATGTGCGGCAGCTGTTCGAGAACCATCAGCCGGGCTATGCGACCGGCTGTCTGGTGCTGACGGTGGTGGCGGCGCTGGCGGCCGTGACGGCGGGGGCGTTCGCGGCGCACTTCGCCTTCGGCCGGTCCTACGGCGCGCGGGGCGAGGCGTCATGACCGACTGGCTGCTCGTCCTGGCCGGCGGTCTGGTGGGGGCGCCGCTGCGCTATCTCCTCGGCGTCGACGCGAAGTTCCGCCTGCACAGCGTGTTCCCCTGGGGCACGTTCGCGGCCAACGCGGGTGCGGCCCTGATCCTGGGGTTCGTCGCGGAGGCGGCGACCGACGGCGACCTGGGCACCCGGCTGAACCTGCTGCTGGCCACCGGCTTCTGCGGGGCCCTGTCCACCTGGTCGACGTTCTCCTACGAGCTGCTCACCCTGAACTCGGCCCGCCGGCTGGGCCTGGCGGCGAGCTATCTCCTGCTCACCGTCGGCGCCGGTCTCGGGCTGTCGTTCGCCGGGGCGGCGGTGGCGCGCGGGGTGTTCTGAGGGGCGGCGCGCACGACGACGGGCTGTGGCCCGCCCCCCGGCCGGGAGGGCGGGCCACAGCCCGTCGCGAGGCTCAGTCGATGCCGGGCAGGATGTGCGGCTCGGCGAGGTCGTCCTCGTAGCCGGCCAGCCGGATCGGCGCGGACCTGGCCCAGACGTCGATGTTCTGGAGCTTGTCGCCGCGTCCCGGCTTTCCGGGCCGTTCGGCCGGTCGCTCCTCTTGCTTCGTCATTTCCGGTGTCGTCACCGCGCACTCCTTCGTGTCACATGGCCCCGGGGCGTCACCGACGCTCCGGTTCTCATGGCCGGGAATCAGCCGCCCATGCGGGGCGGGGGCAGGAACAGCTCGGTCGCGGTGGCGCCGGGTACGGGGCGGGACGGTGACTTGGTTGACAAGCCTGTCCCAGGACGGTCGAGGAGGGTTTCGTGGACTCCTCGATGGCGTCCGTTCGCATCAGAGTAACCAAATGAGCGCATCCGCGCTCGATGGAACGTGTGCTATGAGTCACTTTCAGCCACCGCATACGAAAAGACCCGGCCAGGAAAACATCCCGGCCGGGCCTTCGCACGGTGGGGCGTCCGCGCCCCGCTCCCCTACCAGTTGGCGGGGGCGTAGTCCTTCAGGAAGCAGCCGTACAGCGCCTCGCCCGCCTCGCCGCGCACGATCGGGTCGTAGACGCGGGCGGCACCGTCCACCAGGTCGAGCGGAGCGTGGAAACCCTCCTCGGCCAGCCGCATCTTGTCCGGGTGCGGTCGCTCGTCGGTGATCCAGCCGGTGTCGACGGCGGTCATCAGGATGCCGTCCTTCTCGTACATCTCCTGCGCGCTGGTGCGGGTCAGCATGTTCAGCGCGGCCTTGGCCATGTTGGTGTGCGGGTGCCCGGCGCCCTTGTAGCCGCGGCCGAACACGCCTTCCATGGCGGAGACGTTGACCACGTAGGAGTACGGGGCCGCCGTGGCCGCCATGGCCGGGCGCAGTCGGCTGATCAGGATGAACGGCGCGGTGGAGTTGCAGAGCTGGACTTCGAGCAGTTCGATCGGCTCGACCTCGTCGACTGTCTGGATCCAGCTATTGGTGTGGTGCAGGTCCGGTACGAGACCGCCCGCGTCGATCGCGGTGCCCGCCGCGATCCGGGCGGGCGACGCGGAACCGCTGACCAGGGCCAGGTCCGTGACCTCCTGGGCGCTGAGCAGTTCCGTGCGCGCGGCGGGCAGGGCGGCGACCCGGTCCACGCTGCCGCTGCCGAAGGTGCCGATCACCTCGGCGGCGGGCAGCTCACCGGCGGGCAGCGGGGCGGACTCGGCCGCGAGCAGTTCGCTGTACGCCTGCGGGGAGCGGCGGACCGTCTGCGCCGCGTTGTTGATCAGGATGTCCAGCGGGCCCTCGGCGGCCACCGAGTCGGCGAGCGCCACCACCTGGGCCGGGTCGCGCAGGTCGATGCCGACGATCTTGAGGCGGTGCATCCAGTCGGCGCTGTCCTCCATCGCCTTGAAGCGGCGGATCGCGTCGTTGGGGAAGCGCGTGGTGATCGTGGTGTGGGCCCCGTCGCGCAGCAGCCGCAGCGCGATGTACATGCCGATCTTGGCGCGGCCGCCGGTCAGCAGGGCCCGGCGCCCCGTCAGGTCGGTGCGCGCGTCGCGGCGGACGCGGTTGGTGCGGGCGCAGTCCTGGCAGAGCTGGTGGTAGAACGCGTCCACCTCCACGTACCGCGTCTTGCACACGTAGCAGGACCGGGGGCGCTGGAGGATGCCCGCGATCTCGCCGGCCGCGGACGACGAGGGCAGGACGCCCTGCGTCTCGTCGTCGATGCGTTCGGCCGAACCCGTGGCGGTGGCCTCGGTCACCGCCTTGTCGTGCGCGGTCTTGGCGGCGCGCCGCTCCTGGCGGCGGCGCTGCTTCACGGTCCGGTAGACACCGGCCGTCGCCCGGCGCACCGCGATGGCGTCCGGGTGATCGATCTCAATGGTGTCGAGCTCGTCGAGCACGCTCAGGCAGACGGCGAGCCGCTCGGGGTCGATACCGGGACCGAACTCCTCGGTCCCGGCCACGATCTCGGGGCCGTCCTCTGTCACCGTCATCGCCGTTCCTCTGTACTCGTGCCGCCGGCCTCACTGCGGGCCGAACGCCCCGGTCAAGTCTGCCATGATCCGCGACCTGCTCCATTCGGGTGGCACGGGGGTCGGATACGGCGGGTGCGAAAAAGTCTCGGTCCGTCGCGCATGCTCCGGCGCATCCGGGGCAGGCGGTGTGCGAAGCACTCGGCGACAAGGAGGGGCGACACATCATGGCGACCACGAGGGAGCAGACCGGCGCGGTCCCCGGCGAGGCGTGCACGCTCATGGAGCAGGACGGCGCACCGCTCGGTGCGGACACTGCGGAGCTGCCGTGGATCGAGGACACCGGAAAGGTTTCCCCGAAGGACGCCCGCGCCCTGTCGAAGATGTTCCTGGACCGGCTGCAGACGCTGGAGGAGGGGACGCACGAGTACCAGTACGCGCGCAACACCCTCATCGAGATGAATCTCTCGCTCGTGCGCTACGCGGCCTCGCGCTTCCGCAACCGGGGCGGCGACGACACCGAGGACATCATCCAGGTCGGCACCATCGGCCTGATCAAGGCCATCGACCGCTTCGACCTCTCGCGCGAGGTGGAGTTCGCCACATTCGCCGTCCCCTACATCGTCGGCGAGATCAAGCGCTTCTTCCGGGACACCACCTGGGCGGTGCACGTCCCGCGCCGGCTCCAGGAGCTGCGGGTGGACCTCGCGAAGGCGAAGGAGGAGCTGTCGGCGCGGCTCGACCGCGATCCGACGGTGGCCGAGCTGGCCGGCCATCTCGACCTGTCCGAGGAAGAGGTCATCGAGGGGCTGGTCGCGGCCAACGGGTATTCGGCCGGTTCGCTCGACACGCCCACGGCGGAGACCGACTCCGGCAACGAGCAGCGCTCGCTCGCCGATGTGCTCGGCGAGGCCGACCCCGGTATGGAGACCGTCGAGAACCTGCACACGCTGGCGCCGCTGCTGGAGAAGCTGGACGGGCGCGAGCGCCGCATCGTCCAGATGCGCTTCGGCGAGGAGATGACACAGGCGCAGATCGGCGCGGAGCTGGGCGTCTCGCAGATGCATGTGTCCCGGCTGCTGGCCCGGATCGTCAAGCGGCTGCGGGCGGGAATGTCCGTCGAAGCCTGATCCCCCTCCGGGCCGGGTACGCGCCTGCCCGGCCCGGACGCTTCCTCACCCTCGCGAATCGGCCACGCACCGGCGGAGTGTGGCCGAAGGAGCGCCGCACGACGCCCGTCGTCGGAGCGGCGTCGTCCGCTCACATATGCTGCGGGTTCACCGGCGGGCGGTCCGCTCGGGGTGAGGAGAGGGTGAAACGTGGCTGAGATGCGCATGGGCGCCCCGGCCCGACCACCCATACCGGGAGCCTTTCCCCTCCAGACGGCGTCCGCGCCGGACGGCCGGGATTCCGTGTGGGACGTCAGCGGCACGATTCTGCTGGTCGAGGACGACGCGGGTGACGCGCTGCTGGTCGAGGAGATGCTCGCCGACGGCGAGCTGGACCCGACGCTGACCTGGTGCAAGACCCTGTCCGAGGCGCTGGCCTTCCTGCGCTCGCACCGGGCGCCCGTCTGCGTGCTGCTCGACCTGCACCTGCCCGACGTGCACGGGCTGCGCGCCGTCACCCAGATCGTCGAGACGTCCCCGGACGCCGCGATCGTGGTGCTCACCGGCCTCGCGGAGGCCGACGCGGGGCTGGCCGCCGTCGCCACCGGCGCGCAGGACTACCTCACCAAGGGGCTGCTCGATCCGCAGGCCCTCGCCCGCGCCATCCGGTACGCCCTCCAGCGCAAGCAGGTCGAGCGGGCCGCGTCCGCGCTGCGCGCCAACCAGCTGATGGCGCAGGAGAACGCCCGCCTGGAGCGCGGGCTGCTGCCGGTCCCGCTGCTGAAGGACGACGGCTTCCAGGCCGTGGCCCGCTACGAGCCGGGCCGCGCGCACGGGCTGCTCAGCGGTGACTTCTACGACGTGGTCCAGACGGCCGACGGCACGGTGTGGGCGGTCATCGGGGACGTGTCGGGGCACGGCGCGGCGGAGGCGGCGCTCGGGGTGTGCCTGCGGGTCGCCTGGCGCACCGCCGTCCTGTGCGGCACCGACGCCCTCCAGCAGCTCGGACTGCTGGAGTCGATCCTGGTCGCCGAGCGCTCCGACCCCCATGTCTTCACGACGGTCACCTCGCTGGCCTTCCCGCCCGGCGGCGACCGGGTCAGCGTGGTGCGGGCCGGTCATCCGGGCCTGCTGCTGCGCCGCGGCACCGAGGTCGAGTGGGTGGAGCCCGAGGGCGGCATGGCGCTCGGGCTGCTCCCCGGTCACGGCCAGTGGTCCGTCACCGATGTGGAGCTGACGCCCGGCGCGGGGCTCGTCCTGTTCACCGACGGCCTCTTCGAGGGGCGCACCGGGCCGCACACCCGGCTGGGCGAGGAGGGGCTGCTCGACATGGCCCGCGAGCTGGCCGGACTGCCCGCCCGTCCCTTCGTCGACGCGCTGGTCGCCGGGGCCTCGGAGGCGGCCGCGCCGCACGGGGGTCTCGCCGACGACGTCGCCGTACTGCATCTGGGGTGGAGAAGCGTCGCGCATGAGCAGTGAGATACCGGACACCGCCGCACGGCCCGCCGGACGGTGGGCGCGGCTGTCGGTCCAGAACTGGGTCCATCTGGTCCTGGGCGCCTTCGTCCTCGTGGTCTGCGGCTGTGTGGTCGCGGGCGGCCTGGTGCTGGCCCGGATCTCGGACCGGACCACCGAGCTGGTGGACCGCATCCAGCCGGCCCGTGCCGCCTCCTTCGAGTTGCAGAGCGCGCTGCTCAACCAGGAGACCGGGGTGCGCGGCTTCGCGCTGACCGGGGACGTCTCGTTCCTGGAGCCGTTCGCCGCGGGCAAGAAGGAGGAGAAGGAGCGGCTGGCCCGCGTCCGCTCCGCCGTGGGCGACGACCAGCCCTACGCCCGCGACCTGGACCGGATCGCGGCGGCCGCCTCGGAGTGGCGCCGGGTGCACGCGGACCCGCTGATCGCCCAGGTGCGGAAGGACGGCCCCGGGGCGCGCTCGTCCGCCAGGGTCACCGGGAGCAAGACCGCCTTCGACGAGCTGCGGCGGCTGTACGGCACGCAGCAGGCCCATCTGGACTCGGCGCGCGACCGGGTGCGCGGTCAGCTGGACGACGCCCGGCACACCCGCGACCGGGTGCTCGTCGCGCTGCTGGTCGTGTTCGCGCTGTGCGTGGTCTCGCTCAGCGTGCTGTTGCAGCGCACCGTGGGCCGGCCGCTGAACGCCCTGGCCGAGGCGTCCCGCCGGGTCCGCTCCGGCCGCTACCGGCGGCAGCGGATCGAGGTGCGGGGGCCGTCCGACGTACGGGCGGTGGCCGCGGCCGTCGAGGACATGCGCAGCCGGCTGGTGGCGGAGCTGGACGCGGCGCAGGAGCGCGAGGACGTGCTCGCGCAGCAGACGGTGGAGCTGCGCAGGTCCAACTCGGAGCTGGAACAGTTCGCGTACGTCGCCTCGCACGACCTCCAGGAGCCGCTGCGCAAGGTGGCCTCGTTCTGCCAGCTGCTGGACAAGCGGTACGGGAACGAGTTGGACGGCCGCGGCAAGCAGTACATCGACTTCGCGGTGGACGGCGCCAAGCGTATGCAGGTGCTCATCAACGACCTGCTGACGTTCTCGCGGGTCGGCCGGGTGCACGACGGCTGGACCCCGGTCGATCTGGACGGGGCCCTGGACCGGGCGCTGGCGAATCTGGCGCTGGTGCTCGAGGAGTCGGGGACCGCGGTCGTGCGGGAGACCCCGCTGCCCGAGATCACCGGTGACCCCACGACGCTCGCGATGGTGTGGCAGAACCTGATCGGGAACGCCGTGAAGTTCCGCCGGCCCGGCGAGCCGTCCGTGATCACGGTCGGCTGCGAGCGGGACGGGGACGACTGGCACTTCACCGTGGCGGACAACGGGATCGGGATCGCGCCCGAGTTCGCCGAGAAGGTCTTCGTCATCTTCCAGCGGCTGCACGGCCGCGACGAGTACGACGGGACGGGCATCGGCCTCGCCCTGTGCCGCAAGATCGTCGAGTTCCACGGCGGCCGGATCTGGCTCGATCCGGAGTCCCGCCGGGGGGCGCGGGTCCACTTCTCGCTGCCCGCCGACCCCGCGCCCGCGGAGACCACCGCCGACGACGCACCCCCCACCGAGACTTCCGGAGACGCCACGTGAACACCCCCGTAGAGCCCATCGAGGTCCTGCTCGTCGAGGACGACCCGGGCGACGAGCTGATGACGCGCGAGGCGTTCGAGGACAACAAGATCCGCAACACCCTCCATGTGGTGCGCGACGGCGAGGAGGCCCTGGACTTCCTCTACCGCCGGGGCGCCCACACCGGGGCCCCGCGCCCGGACCTGATCCTGCTCGACCTGAACCTGCCGAAGTACGACGGCCGCCAGGTGCTGGAGCAGATCAAGCAGGACCCCGAACTGGCGCTGATCCCGGTCGTCGTGCTGACGACGTCGTCGGCCGAGGAGGACATCCTGCGCAGTTACAAGCTGCACGCCAACGCCTATGTGACCAAGCCCGTCGACCTGGACCAGTTCATCGCGGCCGTCCGCCAGATCGACGACTTCTTCGTCACCGTGGTGCGGCTTCCGGGTCGCGCGTAATATTCGCTGATGACGCACGGGAGTGGGATCTCCCGACGCGGGTACACGATCACAGGAAAGAGGTCTGAGACCTCCCCGCTGCGCCCTGGCTGGAGCACATGAACGAACAGGCGATCTCCCGGCCGGACGACTCCACGCGGAGTTGTCCGCCCACGGAGGCATTGCACAGCGCCGAGGTGTTCGACGGCGAACCGGGGTGCATCTCCCAGGCGCGGGCACTGGCCGACCGCTTTCTGGCCCGGCTGGTGTCCGAGTGGATGGCGGTGCTGGGCACCCACACCCGTAACGACCTGATGCTCGCCGTCAGCGAGCTGGTGACCAACGCAGACCGCTACAGCCACGGCCCGTATCTGCTGGAGCTGGAGGGCACGGCGGAGCGGATCAGCATCACGGTGTACGACAGCAGCAGCGCGCTGCCCGTCTTCTACGCCCCCGACCCGAGCCGTCTCGGCGGGCACGGCATGGAGATCGTGGTGGCCCTGTGCGATCGCGTCACGGCCGAGCGGGTGCCGGTGGGCAAGCGCATCCGCGCCGAGTTCACCCTGAGCAGCTGAGCCGGCCGGGGCGCTCCGGCTGCTCCGGGGCCGTGGCCGGCGGCGGGCTCAGTCCCGGGTGTCCGGCCGGCCGAACCAGTCGATGCACATGACCAGGGCGTCGTCGAGGGTGTCCGACGCCCGGTGTTCCGCGAGTTCCCGCAGGACCGCGCCGGGCACGGCCGCCGCGGGCAGCAACCGGGTGGCGAGGACGGCCCTGGGCAGGCCCCGTTCCGCGAAGGTCTCGCCGAGCGGTGAGACCGCGTCGTACACCCCGTCGCTGACGAGCAGCAGCCGGTCGCCGGGCCGGGCCCGGAGGTGCTGGACGACGTACTGCGACTCCTCGAACATGCCGAGCGGGAGCTGGGCGTCGAGGTCGACCCGGGTGACGGTGCGGCCGCGCAGCCGCCACAGCTGCGGGGAGCCCGCGTCCACGGCCTCGACCGATCCCGTGGGCAGGTCGAAGCGGAGGAGCAGGGTGGAGACGTGGGCGGCGCCGCGGTGCTGGTCGTAGATGGCCTGGTCGGCCAGGGCGGCCTGGTCGGCGATGCCGATCCCGGCCCTGCGGGCGTTGCGCAGCGCGTTCACGGCGAGGTTGGTGAGCAGGGATGCGCGGATGCCCTCGCCCATGCCGTTGGTCACGGCGACGCTGAGCCGGTCGCCCTCCGCCGCCCAGTCGAAGTTGTCGCCGTGGATGGCGTAGGCGGGTTCGAGCTGGGCGCCTATGGCGTACTCGGCGGCGGTGAAGGACCGTGCCGGGAGGAGCTGCCACTGCATCTCGGCGGCGAGGGTGAGGCGGGTGGTGCGCCGGGCCCGCTGGTAGTGGTCGGTGTCGCGTTCGGCGACGACGATCTCGTGCCCGAGGAGATCGGCCACATGGACGAGGTCGTCCATGACCTGCGGGGTGGAGCGCGCGGAGGGCAGCCGGACGGTGAGGATGCCGAGGCGTTCGCCGCGGACGGTGACCGGGAAGTGGTGGTCGGCCGCGTCGTCCGGGCCGGTCCTGCCCTGGTGCGGGCGCTGGCTGCCGAACGCGCGGCCCGGCGTGCTGTTGTGCAGGGAGAGCGGCTGGGCGGGCCCGTCGGCCGGGTCGACCGGGCTGAGCACGGTCATCCCGTAGTCGGCCAGGAGCAGTTGGACCGTGAGCGCGCCGTAGGACGTCACGAGGATGTCGCGCACCGTCTCCACCAGGGCGTACGGCGGCGCCGCGCGGAGCGCTCGTTCGATGTCCGTGGGGGCAGTCACGCTGTTTCGCCCATTCTTCGGTGGGTGGCGGAAGCGGAGCCAGGCTGACAGGAGCACGCTATGGGTGACAGAGTGGAAGAATGCCCCACCGCACCGGACTCCCTCACCGCCCTGCACAGGTGTCCGAGGAGGTCTGTGCCGCTTCCGAGCTTCTGGAGGTGTTGTGGGGGCGCGGCCAGGAGGCCGCGACGTTCGGTGGGGTCTCCCCCTCCCAGCTTCGCGCGCTGCTCGTCATCGAGCAGCAGGAAGGGAGCAATCTGCGGTCGCTGGGCGAGGCGCTCGGCTCGCGCGCGCCCTCGGTGAGCCGGCTCTGCGACCGGATGGAGGCCATGGGCCTGGTGCAGCGGGACCCGAGTCCGACGAGCCGCCGGGAGGTCGAACTCCGGCTGACCCGGCAGGGCCGGGAGCTTCTCGAGGAGTACCGGGTGATTCGCACCCGGGAACTGACCGCTGTGCTGGAGCGGATGCAGCCCTCCGAGGTGGCGGCTCTCGCCGTGGGGCTCACCGCCTTCCGGTCGGCGGCGGCGCAGCGGATCGGGGGCGAGGGAAATGCCGTCGCCCGGCTCCGCGACGATGTCGCGGACAGCGCCTAGCTTCATGCACGCCCCTGCTTCCGCGTTCCGAAGGCGCCGTTCGACCGGGCGCTCACGTTGATCGTTCGGTACAGATTGTTGCCCCACGGAGAATGTTGTCAAATGGCAACTGTTACTTCTATCGTTGAGCGTTCCCGCCGCGAACAGGGACGGAGCCGCATCCCATCGTCCGTTCCGTGCGGCGGCCCCCCGCCGTCCAGTGCATCACGAGGTGAACGTGCTTCCACCGCCCAGCGCCGGCCGCGCCATGCAGATCGTCCCACGGCACGAACGCGGAGCGTTGGTGCTCTCGGTATCCGGTGACCTCGACATCGACAACGTCGGTCTTCTCGGCGCGGCGCTGGAGAACGCGTCGCGGGAGGGCATCGCACCGGTCGTCGTCGATCTCGCCGAGGTGAGCTTCGCCGACTCCACGACGGTGAACGTGCTGCTCCAGGGGCAGACGGCTCTCGGTCCCCGGCTGCGGCTCGCCGCGCCCTCCGTGTTCATGGAGCGGCTCATCTCCGTCCTGGGACTCGGCAGCGCGGTCCCGGTGTTCCCGAGCGTCGCCGAGGCGATCGATCCCGCTCTTCCCGCCTGACGCGGGCCCGGCCGCCGGCGCCGGAAGTGATCCTTCTGACGTCGGCGGCGATGAGGACTACCGTCAGGAGGAGGACACCCGAACCGCTTCCGTACTACCAAAGCAGTACGCCGGATCGCCGTCTCAGGGACGACGACGCGGCGGCTGGAAAAGGGGATCGTGGTGTACATGAGTTCCCTTGCGCTGTCCGTGCTGCTGTCACTGGTCTCCGCGGTCGCCTACGCGGCCGGGGCGATCGTCCAGGAGCGGGTGGCCACGGCCTCCGACGGCCGCTCGCTCGCCCCGCTGCGCGACCGGGTGTGGTGGGCGGCGGTCAGCCTGAACGGCCTGGGTGCCGTGCTGCACGTGGTGGCGCTGGCGTACGGGCCGCTCAGCCTCGTCCAGCCGCTGGGGGCGCTCACGATCGTCTTCGCGCTGCCGATGGCCGCCCTGTTCGTACGCCGCAGGGCCGGGGCGACGGCGTGGCGCGGCGCGGTGATGGCGACGGTGGGGCTGGCCGGACTGCTGGCGCTGACGGGCAGCGCCGACGCGCACAGTCTGGGCGGGCCGCAGCGGCTGATGCTGGCCGTCGTGACCTTCGGCGCGGTGGCGGCGCTGGTCCTGCTGTCGCGGGCGATGCGCCGGCCGGTGGTGCGCAGTGTGGTGCTGGCCGGGGCGGCGGGTGTCGCGTTCGGGATCGCGTCGGTGTACACGAAGACCGTGGCCATGGAGTGGACGGCCGGTTCCGTGGGTTCCGGACTGCCGACCCTGCTGGTGATCGCCGCTCTGGCGGGCGCCGGTCTGCTGCTGTCCCAGGCGGCGTACCGGGGGGCCGGGCTCACGGCCCCGCTGGCCACGGTGACGGTGGTGAACCCGGTGGTGGCGGCGGCCGTCGGCATCACGCTGTTCGGTGAGCAGTTCCGGCACGGCGCCATGGGCACGGTGCTCGCGCTGGCCTGCGGAGTGCTCGCGGCCGGCGGGCTGATCATGCTGACCACGGAGCGGATGGGCGCGGAGCGTCTGGCGTCGGAGCCGCGGGAGGCCGCGGTCCCGGTGGCGGCGGACGCCGAGCCGGCGGAGGACGCCGGGGTGGTGGATGGCGCCGCGCCCGAGCTGCCGTCGTTCCGTGCCGTGCTGCCGGCCGCCGTGGGCGCGAAGGCCACTGAGCTCGCCGGGCCCGCCGACCTGCCGGCCCCGGCGGGCACCCTGCCGCATCCGGCGCTGCCCCTGTGGATGCCGCTGGAACGGCTGGGCCGCCGGGTGGAGTTCGGCCGCCCGCCGGGCGCCGGGCACCGGGCCGCCACGCCCTCGGGCGCCGCCTCCGCCGCCGGGGACACCGGTGACGGAGGCGGCGGCGTTCAGACCTTGACGCCGCCCGCCCTGAGATAGGCCAGCGGGTCGATGTCGGAGCCGTAGCCGGGGCCGGTACGGACCTCGAAGTGCAGATGCGGTCCCGTGACGTTGCCGGTGGCGCCGGAACGGGCGATCCGCTGACCGCCGCTGACCTGCTGGCCCCCGCGTACGAGCAGCGAGGACAGGTGCGCGTACTGGCTGTACTTGCCGTCGCTGTGCCGGATGACGATCTGATAGCCGTACGACCCCGCCCAGCCGGCCGAGACGACCTTGCCGGAGGCCATCGCCTTCACGGACGTACCGGTGGGCACGGGGAAGTCGACGCCGGTGTGGTAGCCGCTGGACCAGGACGCGCCCGACTGGTGGTACGGCGTGCCGGTGCCGGCCGCGACGGGGGCGGTGAGCGAGCTGTGCTTCTGCACGTGCTCGGTCTTGCGGGGCTGCGGCTTGTGCGCCGGCGTCTTGTGCGACTCGGTCTTCTGCGGCTGAGTCTTCTTGGGCGTCTCGGTCTTCGCCCGGGACTCCGACTTGGCGTGGGACTCGGTCTTGCGGGAGTCGGCCTTCTGCGGCTGGGTCTTCCTGGGCTGCGGCTTGGTCTGCGGCTTCTGCCGCTGCTGGTGCGCCGTGGCTTCGCGGGTCGGCTTCGGTTCGGCCTTGGGGGTCGTTCTCGGAGCGGGCTTGGCGGTGGCCCTGGCCTTCCCGTCGAGGGTCAGCCGCTGGCCGGGGAATATCAGGTCCGGATCGTCGCCGACGACCGCGCGGTTCGCCTCGTACAGCCGCTGCCAGCCGCCCTTGAGGTGCTGATCGGCGACGATGCCGGAGAGCGAGTCGCCGGGCGTCACGGTGTACGACTCGCGCACGCCCGGCACCGTGGTGGGCGTGGCCGCGGCGGTCGTCCGCTTGGTCTGCGGCGTACGGGAACTCGTCGAGGTGCCCGGTTTCGCGGGCGTCGTCACGCGGGCCGTGTGCTCGCTCTGCGGGCTGATGTCGGGCGAGTCGCCGCCCCGGGTGAGGCCCGCCCTGTCGGAGCAGACCGGCCAGGCGCCGGGGCCCTGGCTCTCCAGGACCTTTTCGGCCACGGCGATCTGCTGGTCCCTGGTGGCGAGGTCGGCGCGCGGAGCGTATTCGGTGCCGCCGTACGCCGCCCAGGTCGAGCGGGTGAACTGGAGGCCGCCGAAGTAGCCGTTGCCGTTGTTGATGTGCCAGTTGCCCGTGGACTCGCACGCGGCGACCTTCTCCCACACGTCCGCCGAGGCGGCGCCCGCGGGCGCGGCCGCGAGCAGCGGGAGCGCGAGACCCGCGCCTCCTGCCGTGACGGTGAGCGAAGCGCGGTTGATGCGGCTCGGCTGGTATCTGCGGTGCCGTCCGGTCGCGGCCATGACGTGGCTCCCCCACTGGCTGTAGGACATGTCGCAAGCGGTCAACTTATGTGCAAACAGCGGGTGATGACAAGACCACGGTACGTTTCGGCCACCGCTGCCGAAAGCGCTCCCCGCAGGGTCAGCGCAGCGCGAAGGTCACATTCGGGGCCTGGTCCATGGAGCCCTTCGACGCTCCGGCGGCCTGCCCGACGACCCATGCGTCAAGCGTGAGCAGCGCGCTCTCGCCGTCCAGCTCGCCGGTTCCGGTGAACCTGAGCCGGAAGGCGCGCTCGGAGTCGGCGGGCAACTCACCCAGCGGCATGAACACGCCGGCGAGAAGGCTGGCGCCGTCCGACGCGGACACATCCTTCCAGCGGGCACCGTCGTAGTACTGGACACGCAGATCCTCGGAGACGCCGTGCGCTTCCGCTCCCGAGCACGGCTGCGGTACGGGCGCATGGACCGTACAGGCCATGAAATCCGCCCGCACCTTCGCCTGCGGGTAGGCCGTGAGCGAGTGGTTGACGACGGTGTACGTGACTTCCGTCCAGGTGCCCCGGCCCAGTGGCGCGGGCTGCTTGTCCGGGGTGTCGCTGATCAGCGCCAGGGTGGCCGGCCGCACTGCGTGCCGTTCGCGCGCGAGTGTGCGGGAACCGTCGAGCACGGTGACGTCCACCGGCAGTTCGTCCCCTTCGATCCGGGGCTTCACGCGCGGGGTGATGCCGACGAACCTGAGCGTGTCACCGCGCGGGAGGTCGATCCGGTACGTACCGGTGAAGCCCTTCCCGTCCTTCTCGAGCGCCACACTCCGCCATCCCCCGCCTTCCTTCTTCTCCTTCATCTTCGGCGCGGGGTCACCGCCGCGGAGCGAGCCGACGCGCACCCGCACAACGACTTCCCGCAGCTCGCGCCCCTCGTTGGACAGATCGAGCGCCAGTCCGAGCTCGGTGTCCTCCGGTGCGCTGACCGACTTCAGATCCAGGGACACCGGTGGCGGTGCGGAGGGGCTCGGTTCCGGAGCCGGCGTGTTGCCGCCGCAGGCCGCCAGGAGAGCCAGCAGGGCACAGACGCCGACGGAGCGTACGGATTTCATGTTTCCCCCCGGAATGAAGATCACAAGCATCCTAGGGGCTCCGCCCGGCCTGGTCCGGACCAGGCCGGGCGGGCGGTGCGGCCGGTCGGCGGAGACGGCCCGGATCTCGGCCGGGAAAGGATGCGATAACGGTTCGGCGCACAACGGAGAGCGCTCTCCACTGATGCTATAAATGCGCTCATGACGGATGATCTGCGACCGGCCGGAGCACCCACCCTTGAGGACGTGGCGAGGGCGGCCGGGGTGTCCCGCGCCACCGTCTCCCGCGTGATCAACGGCGTGCGGAACGTCGACCCGGTGATCCAGGAGACCGTGCGCCGGGCGGTCGCCGCAACGGGCTACGCCCCCAACCGCGCGGCGCGCTCGCTGGTGACCCGGCGCACGGACGCCATCGCGCTGGTCGTGTCCGGCGCGGGTGGCGGCGGCCCGGAGAGGGAGACGGAGGAAGCGGCGGCCCCTGCGGACGCGGCCGCAGCGGCTTCGACGGATGGGACGGAGGACGGTGAGGGGCCGTCCTTCACCGGGCAGGTCTTCGCCGACCCGTTCTTCGGGCGGGTGGTGACCGGGGTCGTCGACTATCTGCGCCCGCGCGGCATGCACCCGGTCCTGATGTTCGCCGAGACGTCACGGGCGCGCGAGGACGTGGTGGCGTTCCTGCGCCAGGGCAGCGCGGACGGCGCGCTGGTCGTCTCGACGCACGCGGAGGACCCGCTGCCGGGCATGCTGATGGACGCGGGATTGCCGGCCGTCCTCTACGCACGGCCCGCCCGCGCGACCCGGATCAGCTATGTGGACCTCGCCCACCGGGACGGGGCACGGCTGGCCGCCGAACATCTGCTGTCACTGGGGCGCCACCGCGTCGCGACCATCACCGGCCCGCTCGACGTGCCCGCAGTACAGGAACGGCTGGCCGGTTTCCGGGACACGATGGAGCAGCACGGGCATCCGTACATCGCGATCGCCGAGGGCCGGTTCACGCAGGAGAGCGGCGAGAGCGCGATGGAGCGCCTGCTGGCCGAACACCCGGACCTGGACGGGGTGTTCGCGGCCAACGACCTGATGGCGACGGGTGCCTGCCATGTGCTGCGGGAGCGCGGCAGGCGGGTGCCGGAGGATGTCGCGGTGATCGGCTTCGACGACAGCGGCGCGGCGTCGGCCTGCCGTCCGCCGCTGACCACGATCCGCCAGCCGGTGGAGGCGATGGCGGCGGAGATGGCCCGGCTGCTGATCGAACGGCTCGCGAAGCCGGAGGGGGCCGCGACGTCGGTGATCTTCGAACCGTCCCTGGTGGTGCGCGACTCGGCGTAGGGTGCGCCGGCGCACCCGCCCTGCGGGGCCGCTCGTACGGTCCGGGCCCGGCGCCCCGCACCCGCCTTCCGGAGCCGCTCGTACGGTACGGGTCCGGCCCCGCGCCGCCGCCCGGCGCCTACCCCTCCCCCGGTCGCTTCAGGCCCCCCGCTCCGGTGGCGTGCCCGGCCGGCTCCTGCGGCGTACGGACTCCGCCGGGGTGCGCGGTGCCGGGGCGGCGGCGGCCGGGTGCGGTGCCGGGGCGGGGCGGCTGCCGCCGCGGGCCAGGAAGTCGGCCAGGGGGAGCGTCGCCGCGCCGACGGTGACCGCGTCCGGGCCGAGGCGGCCCATCTCGATGGTGGTCCGGGCCGCCGCGTGCTGGAGCGCGTACTCCCGCGCGTACCGGCGGATGTCGGGCAGCAGATGCGGGCCGATCAGGAGCCCCGCCCAGCCGCCGAGCAGGATGCGCTCGGGCAGGAAGAGGTTGATCAGGTCGCCCAGCGCCGCGCCCAGGCACTCGGCGGTCTCGTCCAGCACCGCGACCGCCACCGGGTCCGGCTCGCCGGCCACCGGGTAGGCGGCGGCGAGCAGCGCGGCGAGGGCGGTCTCGTCGTCGGCGTCGGCGGGCAGCGGGCCGCCCGCCTCGTGCCAGCGCTCGCGCATCGCCTCGGCGCCCGCGTACGCCTCCAGGCAGCCGATCGAGCCGCAGCGGCAGCGGCGGCCGCGCAGCTGCACCGTGGTGTGGCCCCACTCCAGGGCCTGGCTGCTGCGGTCCTCGTCCAGGAGGTCGCCGTGGTTGACGCAGGCGCCGACGCCGGAGCCGATGAGCGCGATGGCGGAGGCTCCCGCGCCCCGGCCGCCGCCGAACCACATCTCGGCCTGGCCGAGCGTCTTGGCGCCGTTGTCGATGAAGAACGGGACCTCGGGCGGCACCCGCACCGCGTCCCGGAGCAGTCGCTCGAAGGGGACGGCGCTCCAGTCGATGGTCTGGCCGTGGACGACGGAGCCCACATCGCCGACGACGCCGTCCGGCGCGTCGCGCTCGATGATGCCGGGGACCCCGATGCCGATGCCGAGGAGCCGGTGCGGGTCCGCGCCGGCGTCCCGCAGTACGTCGGCGACGCCGCTGCGGACATGGCCGACGATGCGGTCGACGTCGTAGCCGTGCTGGGCGAGCAGCCGTTCGGTGCGGGCGAGTTCGGTCAGGGAGAGGTCGAAGAGCTCCACCCGGATGCGGGTCTCGCCGATGTCGACGCCGACGAGGAGGCCGCCGCCGGGGGCGACGCGCAGCAGGGTGCGCGGGCGTCCGCCGTCCGAGTCGACGACGCCGGCCTCCTCCAGGAGTCGCTCCGCGACGAGTTCCGAGACGACGTTGCTGATCGAACCCGCGCTCAGCCCGGTGGCGGGACCGAGCTCCTGCCGGCTCAGCGGGCCGTCGAAATACAACCGTTGCAACACCCGCGCCCGGTTGCCCCGTCGCAGGTCACGCACGGTCCGTCTGTTGCGCTCAGCCATGTGGCTCCTTCCCTGCCCGCAACATACCGCGACGCCGGGACTTGACGCGACCTTCTCTCACCTCTTAAATCACGTCATAAATTAAGCCGTGAAGGGCACCGGGTTCCCGAACGCGGAACACGGACACGTCCTTCCTCCCCGGAAAGGGGCCATCCCGCATGCGCACCATCAGAGCCGCGGCAGCCGTCACCCTCGCGATCTCCATAGCCGCCGGCGTCACCGGCTGCGGGGGCGGTTCGTCCTCGGGCGGCAGCAACGACGCGCCGAAGACCCTCACGTACTGGGCCTCCAACCAGGGCCCCAGCATCGAGGCGGACAAGAAGATCCTCACCGCCGAGCTGAAGAAGTTCGAGAAGCAGACCGGGATCAAGGTCGAGCTGGAGGTCGTGCCCTGGGCCGACCTGCTGAACCGCATCCTCGCCGCCACCACCTCCGGCCAGGGCCCGGACGTGCTGAACATCGGCAACACCTGGTCGGCCTCGCTCCAGGCCACGGGCGCGCTGCTCCCCTGGAACAAGGAGAACTTCGACGCGATCGGCGGGCGCGACCGGTTCGTCGAATCGGCGGTCGCCTCGGCCGGTGCGCCGGGCCAGGACCCGGCGGCGGTGCCGCTGTACTCACTCGCGTACGCCCTCTACTACAACAAGAAGAGCTTCGCCGAGGCCGGCATCGACAAGCCCCCGGCCACCTGGGACGAACTGGTCGCGGCGGGCAAGAAGCTGTCGAAGAACGGCACGTGGGGACTGGGCGCCGAGGGCTCCAACCTCTCCAACAACATCCACCAGGTCTTCGTCCTCGGGCAGCAGCACGGAGCCGACTTCTTCGACGCGGCGGGCAAGCCGACCTTCACCTCGGACGGCGCGGTCGCGGCCGTGAAGCAGTACATCGACCTGATGGCCAAGGACAAGATCGTCGCTCCCGGCAACGCGGAGTACGCCCAGAACCAGTCGCTCACCGACTTCGCCAAGGGCAGGACCGCGATGGTGCTGTGGCAGGCCGCCGCCTCCACCTTCGCCTCCCAGGGCATGAATCCCGAGGACTGGGGCGCGGCGCCCGTCCCCGTACCCTCCGGCACCCCCGGCCAGGGCAAGAACGTCAACTCCATGGTCGCCGGCATCAACATGGCGGTGTTCAAGAACACCGACAACCTGGACGGCGCCAAGAAGTTCGTGAAGTTCATGACCAGCGACGCCGAACAGAAGCTGCTCAACAAGACCTACGGCTCGATCCCGCCGGTCAAGGCCGCCCAGGCCGACGAGGCGTTCGCGGCGCCCGGCCTCTCCGTCCTGCGCGACACGCTGGCCAAGAGCGCCGCCCCGCTGCCGCAGGTGCCCAACGAATCGCAGTTCGAGACCGCGGTCGGCACCGCCGTCAAGGAACTGTGGGCCGACGCGGCGGCCGGCCGCCCCGTGACCACCGAATCCGTCAAGGCGCGCCTGGAAAAGGCCCAGCAGACGATGCAGCAGTAAGGCACCCTCCATGACCGCCACCGTGACCACCGACGGCCCGACGAAAACGTCGGACAGGGGGACGAGCCGGGGCACCGGGGATGCGCGCCGCAGACTGCCGCGCATCCCCGACCGGGTCCGCCAGGGCGGACTGCCCTATCTCCTGCTCCTGCCGGCCGTCCTGCTCGAACTCCTCGTCCATGTGATTCCGATGCTCATCGGCATCGTGATGAGCTTCCGCCAGTTCACGCAGTTCTACATCAACGACTGGGGCGGGGCGCCCTGGAACGGATTCGACAACTACGAGATCGCCGTCGATTTCAACGCCCCGATCGGCGAGGCGCTGCTCCACTCGTTCCTCGTCACCTGCGTCTTCACGTTCTTCGCCGTCGGCCTGGCCTGGCTGTTCGGGGTCGCCGCGGCGATCATGCTCCAGGAGAACTTCCGCGGCAGGGGCCTCCTGCGGGCCGTCTTCCTCGTCCCGTACGCCCTGCCCGTGTACGCGGCCGTCATCACCTGGGCGTTCATGGTCCAGCGCGACAACGGCCTGATCAACCACGTGCTCCACGACCAGCTCGGGCTCACCGACCAGCCTTCGTTCTGGCTGATCGGCGACAACAGCATCTACGCCCTGATCATCGTCTCGGTATGGAAGGGCTGGCCCTTCGCCTTCCTCATCGTGATGGCCGGGCTCCAGAACATCCCGCGCGAGCTGTACGAGGCCGCCTCGATCGACGGCGCGGGCATCTGGCAGCAGATCCGCAAGGTGACCCTGCCCTCGCTCCGCCCGGTCAACCAGGTGCTGGTGCTCGTGCTGTTCCTGTGGACGTTCAACGACTTCAACACGCCGTACGTGCTCTTCGGGAAGGCCGCCCCGGAAAGCGCCGACCTCATCTCGATCCACATCTACCAGTCCTCGTTCGTCACCTGGAACTTCGGGACCGGCTCGGCGATGTCCGTGCTCCTGCTGCTGTTCCTGCTCGTCGTGACGGCCGTCTACCTGCTCCTCACCTCACGCGGAAGGAAGGGCGCCGATGCCTAGCCACGCCCAGCCGCCGGTGCGGCCGGCGAAGACCGGGGCGCGCTCGCGCCACCGGTCCCCGATGGCCGCGCCGCCGTCCTTCCTGTGGACCCGCCGGGCCGTCCTCACCTTCCTGGCCGCCTTCGCCCTGCTGCCCGTCTATGTGATGGTCAGCAGCTCGCTCAAGCCGCTCCAGGACGTGTCCGGGAAGTTCCACTGGATTCCGTCCGGGCTGACCCTCCAGCCGTACTCCGACATCTGGCGGACCGTCCCGCTGGCCCGCTACTTCGTCAACTCACTGATCGTGGCGGGCGCGGCGACGATCCTGTCGGTGGTCATCGCCGTGTTCTCGGCGTACGCGGTGAGCCGCTACCGCTTCCGCGGCAAACGGGTCTTCACCGTCACGGTGCTCTCCACCCAGATGTTCCCCGGCATCCTCTTCCTGCTCCCGCTGTTCCTCATCTTCGTCAACATCGGCAACAGCACGGGGGTCGCCCTGTACGGCTCGCGCGGCGGACTGATCCTCACGTATCTGACGTTCTCGCTGCCGTTCTCCATCTGGATGCTCATCGGCTACTTCGACTCGATCCCCCGCGATCTCGACGAAGCCGCCCTGGTCGACGGCTGCGGGCCGCTGCGCGCCCTGTTCCGGGTGGTGGTCCCGGCCGCGGTGCCCGGCATCGTCGCCGTCGCCGTGTACGCGTTCATGACGGCCTGGGGCGAGGTCCTGTTCGCCTCCGTCATGACCAACGACACCACCCGCACGCTGGCCGTCGGCCTCCAGGGCTACGCCACCCAGAACGACGTGTACTGGAACCAGGTCATGGCCGCCTCCCTCGTCGTCAGCGTCCCGATCGTCGCCGGCTTCCTGCTCCTCCAGCGCTATCTGGTGGCCGGCCTCACCGCGGGAGCCGTCAAGTGACCGCTCCGGAAAGGAAGTCCGTGAACGACCTCAGCGCCCTGCCGGCCGACTTCACCTGGGGCGTCGCCACGGCGGCGTACCAGATCGAGGGAGCCGTCGCCGAGGACGGCCGCGCCCCGTCCATCTGGGACACCTTCTCCCACACACCGGGCAAGGTGGCCGGCGGGGACACCGGGGACGTGGCCTGCGACCACTACCACCGGGTGCCCGAGGACATCGCCCTGATCAAGGAGGTCGGCGCCCGCGCGTACCGCTTCTCGCTCGCCTGGCCGCGGATCGTGCCCGGCGGCGACGGACCGGTCAATGCGGCAGGGCTCGACTTCTACGACCGGCTGGTGGACGGGCTCCTCGATGCCGGGATCACCCCGTTCGCCACGCTCTACCACTGGGACCTGCCGCAGGCGCTCCAGGACCGGGGCGGCTGGACGGTACGGGAGACCGCCGAGCACTTCGCGGCGTACGCGGCCGTCGTGGTGGACCGGCTCGGGGACCGCGTCAAGGACTGGGCCACGCTCAACGAACCCCTCTGCTCGGCGTGGATCGGCCACCTGGAGGGCACGATGGCGCCGGGTCTCACCGACCTGACCGCCGCCGTCCGGGCCTCGTACCACCTGCACCTGGGCCATGGCCTCGCGGTCCGGGCGATCCGCGGCCTCTCCCCCGACGCCCGGGTCGGCATCGTCAACAACCTCAGCCCGGTCGAACCCGCCACCGACCGCGAGGCGGACCGGGCGGCGGCGGTGCGCGGTGACGGCCACACCAACCGCTGGTGGCTCGACCCGATCCTGGGCCGCGGCTACCCAGCGGACATGGTGGACCTGTACGGCGTCGAACTCCCGGTCCGGGAAGGCGACATGGAGCTGATCTCGGCTCCGCTGGACTGGCTGGGCGTGAACTACTACTTCCGCCAGGTGGTGACCGCCGACCCGGCCGGCCCGGTCCCGCACGCCAAACAGGTGTACCTCCCCGGTTCCCGCCACACCCACATGGACTGGGAGGTCCACGCGCAGGGCCTGGAGCAGTTGCTGCTGCGCCTCACGCGGGAGTACGGCGTCGAGCGCCTCTACGTCACCGAGAACGGCGCCGCCTACCAGGACGTCGTCCTCCCCGACGGCTCGGTCCACGACCCGGAGCGCACGCGGTACCTGGAGGAGCATCTGGCCGCTTGCGCCCGCGCCGTCCGCAAGGGCGCCCCGCTGGCCGGCTACTTCGCCTGGTCGCTCCTGGACAACTTCGAGTGGGCCTACGGCTACGACAAACGCTTCGGCCTGGTCCACGTCGACTACGCGACCCAACGCCGCACGATCAAATCCAGCGGCCACCGCTACGCCGAACTGATCCGCACAGCAACGAACCCTCCCAGAGGTGTGACCGAGATGCGCGTCAGAGGGGCAACGGGATGATCTTGAGCGCTCAGGGCGTCTCCTCGGCGAGGTAGTCGAACTGCGCGTCGAGGAACTGCCAGGCGGTCGAGGCTCGTGCGTAGCCGAGGCGGACGTGCCCGACCGGCGGAAAGGAGGGAGCTTCACGAGCGAGCCGTCTACTGGCCTCATGACCCCTCGGATGCGTCCAGCTCTGGCGCTACGAAGTCGATCTTTGCAGCAGACAGAACCCGAACGCTGCGATCAGGAAAGTCGATGTGCCGGTAGATTTCGTTGTGATGGGCGATCGACTGGTCCGGAGGGATGAAGTCGGTCGGCTGGGAGCGAACCGATGTGGTGTGCCCGTCCGCCACGAGTACGAGGTCGTAGCCGTGACTGAGGGCCTGGCGGGCGGTCGTCTCCACGCAGTTCTCGGTGGCGAAGCCAGTGACCAGGACCTCTGTCACACCGAGCCGGACCAGCGTCTCGTCGAGATCGGTGCCCAAGAAGGCGTCTGCACAGGTCTTCGTCACCACCGGCTCTCCGCTCTGCGGTGCCAGTCCGGGCAAGGCATCGCCGCACCCTCGCTGCTGAACCGTGATGACGGGAACATTCGCAGCACGCGCCCGGGAACCGAGCCCCGCGATGGTTCCGACGGTTTGGTCGGGCCGGTGCATGATGGGCCTCATGTCGCGCTGCATGTCGATGATGAGGAGCGCGGCACGGTGCGGTGTCTGCGGCATCGGCCTACGGTAGCTGTCCCTCTGCCGTGGCGACGGACAGGCCCGCGGCATCGTGTTGGCCCGTATCCGTAACCCGTGTTCGGCCAGCCACGCAGGCTGGGCACGACGTACGAGCGAACCGGCTCGGAGACGTACGCGCAGTTCCTCAACGGCACCGATACCAGAGACTCGGCTCCGCTCAGCAGCCGCGTCATTCTGAATCCGTTGGTGTCGGGGCTTCGCGCCCATGTGTCTACAGCTCCAGGACACGGAAGGCAGCACCTCAACGGGCCCGAAAGCACCGGGGGTCTCCTCCGGGTACTCACGGGACGGCGGAACGAGATGCACCGGCAGGGAGGGAAACGCGCTTTCGGCCTGCCGCTGGAACCAACCGACCTTCAGGTCGTTGACGCGCTTGCACGGGTAGCCCTCCAGCATCCCGCCGTAGGTCGAAGACATCCGCAGCTCGGTGAACCGCACCGAACGGCCGGACAGGAGGACTATGCGACCCAGTGACATGACGACACCCCATGCGCACGTATGCGCCGCCCGGACCCGGCTATTGCGCTTCCCGTGTCGCCTCGGCCCAGTGGGTGAGCAGGTAGTGCAAACCCTCCACCGCGTGTTTCCAGGATGTTTGTACGGGGCGGGGGGCCTCGAAGCCGCCGGTGGCTTCCAGGGTGGTGAAGCCGTGAAAGGTGCTGCGGAGCAGGCGGACCGCGTCGGTCAGGGCAGAGTCGGTCAGGCCGTAGGCACGCAGCATCGCGGAGGTGGTGCGCAGGGTGCGGTGGTACGCGGGGGACTCGGCCACGATCGCGGGGTCGACCCGGAACCGGGTCGCGGCGTAGCGGCCCGGATGCTCCAGGGCGAAGGTGCGGTAGGCGTCGGCGAACGCGATGAGCGCGTCCTTGCCGGCCCGGCCGGCCACCGCCGCCTCGATGCGGTCGATGAACTCCTCGGCGGCCAGCAGGGCGACCCGGGTGCGCAGGTCCGCGAGGTTCCTGACGTGCGAGTAGAGGCTGGCGTCCTTGACGCCGAAGCCCCGTGCCAGCGCGGAGATGGTCACCTGGTCGAAGCCGGTCGAGTCCGCCAGGTCGGCCGCAGCCTTCACGACCCGGTCGGTCGTGAGCCCCGCGCGCGCCATGGCCACCCCTGCCGATCTGCTTGTTTCCTAGGACTCCTAGCTTGGCCGAATATACACAGGTGCCCGCGGTGACCACGGCGAACCGTGGCCACCGCGGGCTCCGAACCGGTGCCGGATCAGCCGACGGGGAAGTTGTCGGGGGTGCTGATCCGGGCCTTGAGCAGTGCGCCCGACTCGGTCAGGACGCCGCTGCTGCTGTAGTCGCCGCCGTCACAGGTGCCGGGCTTGAAGGCGGCACTGCTCTCGTTGGCGTCGGAGTACGTCCAGTTGGCGTAGCTGATCTTCAGCTGGTCGAGCAGGTCCAGCCAGGCCGTGGTGCTCGACCGGTCCAGGGTGCCGCCACCGGTGGCGCTCACCGTGCCGAACTCCGAGACGAACAGCGGGAGCTGCGAGGCCGCACGGCTCACCGTGGCGCGGTAGTTGTCCTTGTGGCTCGCCGCGTAGAAGTGGAACGCGTACATGATGTTGGTCGCGTTGACCGGGTTGTTGATGATCTCGCTCTCGTTGGAGCCGTCCGAGACACCGAGCGAGGACCAGCCGCGGGTGCCGACGATGACGATCGCGTCCGGGTCGGCGGCGCGGATCACCGGGATGACCTGCTCGGCGTAGCTCTTGATGCCCGACCAGCCCACCCCGTTGGGCTCGTTGGCGATCTCGTAGATGACGTTCTTCTTCGCGGCGTTGCGGGCGGCGACGGACGCGAAGAAGGTCTTGGCGCGGGAGAGGTTGTAGTTGGGGTCGCCCGGCGTGAGGGTGTGGAAGTCGATCAGGGCGTACATCCCGCGCGCCTCGGCCATGTCGACGAGGCTGTTGACCCGGTTGGTGAAGCCGGCCGGGTCGGTCTCGTAGCCGTCCTCCTGCACGTACATCGCGGTACGCAGCAGGTCGGCCTTCCAGTCATCGGCCAGCGCGTCCAGGGACGCGTTGTTGTAGCACTGGCTGAACCACTGGAGGCCGTGGGTGCTCATGCCGCGCAGCTGGATGGGCCGGTTGTACTGGTTGCACAGGTTCACCCCGCACACGCGGAGCTGGCCGTTGACCTCGACCGGGGTGCCGTTGCCCGTGGTGGGCGGATCGTCGTCGTCTCCCCCGCCGCCGACGGAGCCCGTGCACGCGACACCGTTCAGGGTGAAGTTGGTGGGCTGCGGGTTGGAGCCCGTGAAGGAACCCACGAAGCCGAGGTCGGTCGAGCCGCCGGTGGCCAGGGTGCGGTTCCAGTCGACGGGGGCGGCGGTGACCGTGGAGCCGGACTGGGACCAGGTGGCGTTCCAGCCCTGGACCACCTTCTGGCCGGAGTCCGGCAGGGTGAACTTGAGCTGCCAACCGCTCACCGGGTCACCGAGGTTGGTGACCTTCACCCCGCCCTGGAAGCCGCCCTGCCACTGGCTGGCGACCGTGTACTCCACCTTGCATCCGGTGGCCGCCGCGGCCGGCGGGCTGGCCAGGGCCGTCAGGCCGAGGACCGTCGCACCGGTCGCCAGCAGAGCCATGAAGCGTTTCACAGCATTTCTCCTCGTTCGAAGGGGAACAACTGAGGAACATCCGAATGGGAGCGCTCCCAGAACCCATCGGCCCGAGACCGTACACGGCGCGGGAGCCCGCGCATAGGGATTCGACACTGTCATGCACAAATAAATCTGGGAGCGCTCCCAGACATGATGTGCCGTCAGAGCGCGGTCGGGGCACCGTAATTGCGCCAGACGTACGATCGTCCACCCGCCGGGCCGTAGGATCGGTGGCTCTTGGGGGTGGTCCATGCTGAACAGGGGTTCAGGCACACCGACGCTGGAAGAGGTGGCGGCGCTCGCCGGGGTGGGCCGGGGCACCGTCTCCCGCGTCATCAACAACGCCTCGGGGGTCCGCGAGTCCACCCGCCGCGCGGTGCAGCGCGCCATCGACGAGCTGGGCTACGTCCCCAACCTGGCCGCCCGCTCGCTGGCCGGGCAGCGGGCGGGCGCCGTCGCGCTGGTGATGACGAAGACGGACTGGCAGCTGTTCGGCGAACCGTTCTTCTCGGAGATCGCCCGCGCCGTCGGGGACGCCCTGGACGAACGCGGCGTGCAGTTGCTGCTCACCCTCGTCCGCAGGGACAGCGAGCGCCGCCGGCTGCTGGAGTACGTACGCGGCGGCCGGGTGGACGGGGTGCTGCTGATGTCCGTACCGGCCGGGGACCGGCTTCCGGACATGCTCGCCGACGCCGGAGTGCCCACGGTCCTGCTGGGCCGGCGGTCGGACGACGAACGCGTCACCTATGTGGACGCCGACAACGTTGGCGGGGCACGGGAGGCGGTCGGCCATCTGGTGCGCGGCGGGCGGCGGACCGTCGCCGCGATCGCCGGACCGCCCGAGATGTACGTCGCGCAGTGCCGGTTGCGCGGCTACCGGGAGGCCCTGCGCGAGGCGGACTTCGCCCAGTCGCCGTCCCTGGTCGAGCAGGGCGACTTCACCGAGGCGAGCGGGCGGCGCGCGATGGCCGCGCTGCTGGAGCGGCACCCGGAGATCGACGCGGTGTTCGCCGCGTCGGACAGCATGGCCGCCGGCGCGCTGGCCGCCCTGCACACGGCGGGTCTGCGGGTGCCGGACGACGTGGCGGTGGTGGGGTTCGACGACTTCGAACTGGCCGGGCAGACCGACCCCCCGCTGACCACGGTCCGCCAGCCGATGGAGGAGATCGGCCGGGCGATGGTGCGCCTGCTCCTGGAGGAGATGAGCCGGCCCAAGGTGGCCTGGCACCACGTGATCCTCCGGACCCGGTTGATGGTGCGCGCCTCGGGGTGAGGGGCGGCGCGGGGCGCCGCGGACGGGACGGCGGACCCGGCGGGTGCGTCGCACGTTCCGCGCACCCGGCCGACCCCAAGGGTTGTCAGGGACACGACTGGTGACTACAGTCCCCTACCAATGCACACATGGGAGCGCTCCCACTCGCACCCCTCACCGGCCCACCCGCCGATTCCCCCGCGCGACGCGGCGCACGCACCCTCCTGACGCAAGTCCGTACGACGATCGCCCCCGCTCCCCGCAGAAGGAGACACCATGGCAAGACGCAGAACCCAACTCGCCTCGCTGGTAGCGGCGTTGGCCACACTGCTCGGCGGCATCGCCTTCACGCTGCTCAGCCAGGGCAGCGCGCAGGCGCACGGTGTGACCATGACGCCGGGATCGCGCACCTACCTCTGCTGGCTGGACGCCAAGACGAGCACGGGCGCCCTCGACCCCACCAACCCGGCCTGCAAGGCCGCGCTCGCGGAGAGCGGTGCGACGTCCCTGTACAACTGGTTCGCCGTGCTCGACTCCAACGCGGGCGGCCGGGGCGAGGGTTACGTACCGAACGGCACCCTGTGCAGCGCCGGTGACCGTTCGCCGTACGACTTCTCCGGCTACAACGCGCCGCGCGGCGACTGGCCGCGTACGCACCTGACCTCGGGCGCCACGATCGAGGTCGACCACAGCAACTGGGCGGCGCACCCCGGTTCGTTCCGGGTGTACATCTCCAGGCCCGGCTACTCCCCCACCACCGAACTGGGCTGGGACGACCTGGAGTTGGTGCAGACGGTGACCAACCCGCCGCAGGTGGGCTCGCCGGGCACCGATGGCGGTCACTACTACTGGGACCTGACGCTGCCCTCCGGCCGCTCGGGTGACGCGGTGATGTTCATCCAGTGGGTGCGCTCGGACAGCCAGGAGAACTTCTTCTCCTGCTCCGACATCGTCTTCGACGGCGGCAACGGCGAGGTCACCGGCATCCGCGGCTCGGGCACCACTCCGACCCCGGACCCGACCGACCCCACGCCGAACCCGACCGACCCGACGCCCGACCCGACGGACCCCACGCCGGACCCGACCGACCCCACCGAGCCGCACACCGGGTGCATGGCGGTCTACAGCGTGACCAACTCCTGGAACGGCGGCTTCCAGGGCTCCGTCGAGGTCATGAACCACGACTCGGCGGCGCTCGACGGCTGGGCCGTGCGGTGGAAGCCCGGCGCGGGCACCACGATCAGCAGTGTGTGGAGCGGTGTCCTCAGCACCGGGTCCGACGGCACGCTGACGGTCAGGAACGCCGACTACAACCGGACGATCCCGGCGGACGGCAGTGTCACCTTCGGATTCACGGCGACATCGACCGGTAACGACTTCCCGGTCGGCTCGATCGGCTGCGTCAACCCGTAGCCGCTGATGGCGGAGGGCGGCGGTTCCCGAGTGGCACGGGAGCCGCCACCCTCCGGCGTCCCGGCGCGCCCGCCACCGCCACGCCGCTTCCCGGTCGTGCCCGAATCGCCGGGTACGGTGGTATCCGTCCGCCCGTGATCCGCCGGACAGGCCCGCCGCACCCGGAGGCCGCATGGCACTCGACATCAACGAACCGTTCGGCCAGAACTGGACGCACGCGGCCCAGTTCGGCATCGCGTTCGTCCTGTCGAGCGCGATCGGGATCGAGCGCGAGATCCGCCAGAAGGCGGCCGGCCTGCGCACGTACACCATCGTCGGGCTCGGGGCCGCCCTGTTCACCCTGGTCAGCAAGTTCGGCTTCTCCGACGTCCTGGTCACCGGCCAGGTGGAACTGGACCCGTCGCGGGTCGCGGCCCAGATCGTCTCCGGGCTCGGCTTCATCGGCGGCGGGGTCATCTTCGTCCACCGGGGCTCCGTGCGGGGCCTCACCACGGCCGCCTCGATCTGGCTGACCGCCGCCGTGGGCTGCGCGGCCGGTGCGGGTCTGCCGGTGCTCGCGGCGCTCGCCACTCTCGCGTACTTCCTGGTGTCGTACGGGGTACGCCCCCTGGCTCACCGGCTCCCCGCGCTGCGCAACGCCTCCATCGGATACCGCATCACGTACACCGAGGGGCTCGGCGCGCTGCGGGACCTGGTCAACCACTGTACGGAGACGGGGTTCGCCGTCTCCGAGCTGACCACGCTGTCCGCCGACAGCTCGCATCTGTACCGGCGCCGGCGTACGCAGCACGATGCCGAGCGGACGGTCGAGGTGGCGCTGAGCGTGCAGGGGCGCGGCGACCCCGATGTGCTGACGGCGCGTCTGGCGGGCACGGCGGGCGTCCTGGCGTGCAGCCGCACGGACCTCGCCGACGAGTGAGAGCCGGGTACGGGTGGGGCCGGATACGGGCGGGACCGGGTACGGATGGGGCCTCGTACCGCTAAGGGCACGCGCACTCTGCCCCGCGCCCCGGCGCGCTCGTATGCTCGGCTGCCATGACGAGCCGTGCGTCCCTCCCGCCGGAGCCCTCCGTCGCGCTGCGCGAGGTCCTCGCCTTCGACGACGGCGGAAGCCTGCGGCTGCTGCTCGCGCCCGCCGGCCGTGACATCGGGGTCCGGGGCGTGGCGGTGGGCGACGAGGGCCCGGCCCGGCCGCTGGACGGCTGCCTGGTCCTGGTGACCGGACCGCCCGCCTCCGCACCGGAGGCCGCCGGGCCCGTCCGCGAGGCGGCGCGGCGGGGCGCGACCGGTGTGGTGCTGCGCGCGGTGGAGGGGGTGGCCGCCGCACCGCAGGTGGTCGCCGCCGCCGAGGAGGCCGGGGTCGCCCTGCTCGTCCGTGCGGAGTGGGCCGACTGGACGGACACCGCCGCGCTGCTGCGTTCCGCGCTGGCCTGCGTACGGGCGGGCCGGGACGACGACAGGGGCACGGGGTGGACAGCGGCCGGTGGCCCGGAGAGCCTGAGCGCGCTGGCGGCGGCGGTCGCCGAGTACACCGGCGGTTCGATCACCATCGAGGACACGCGCCTGCGGGTGCTGGCCCACTCCGCGACCGGGCCGGACGCCGACGCGCTGCGCCGGTCCACCATCCTGGGCGGCCGGGTGCCCGAGTGGCGGGTCGCGGAGCTGCGGCGCAGCGGCATGCTCCGGACGCTGTGGACGTCCCGCGACGTGATCCACCGCGCGGCCGACGCCGAGGGACCCGAACGCCTGATCATCGCCGTGCGCAGCGGCCCGGAGGTCCTCGGCTCGATCTGGGTGGCCGGTGACGGGCGCCCGCTGCGCCCGGACGCGCCGGCCGCGCTGCGCCGGGCGGCCGAGGTCGCCGCGCCTCTGCTGGTGCGCCGCAGGCTGCGCGAGAGCGGCGCCGCCCGCCGCAGCGAACTCGCCCTGCGCGGCCTGCTGTACGGGGACGGGGACGCCCGTACGCACGCCTGGTCCCTGGGGTTGTCGCCGGACGCGGCGTGCGCGGTCGTGGTCGCCGAGCCCCTGGCCGCCGGGCGCTCCGACGCCGGGCCGCCGGTTGCCGCGTCCGCTCCGGACGGTCGCGCGCTGGATGTGGCGGCGCTCCAGGCGGCCACGTACCGCCCGTCCGTGCGGGTGTTGCGCGACGGCGGACGGCTGCTGGTGCTGCTGCCGGTGGACGCGGGCGCGGAGCGGGGTGCGGAGCCCGGTGCGGCGGAGCGCGGGGTTGCGGAGCGAGGCGTTGTGGCGCTGGCGCGGGAGCTGGCCGGTCCGGGCCGGGACACCGGGTTGCTGGCCGGGGCGGGTCCGGTGGCCGCCGGTGCGGCCGGGGTGCGGGGCTCGTGCGAGGAGGCGCTGCTGATCGTCCGGGTGCTGCGCGAGCGGGTGGGCGCGGGGAGCCCGCTGCGGGCGGCGGACGCGGCGGCCGTGGGCCCCTCGCTGGACGTCGCCCGCGTCCTGGACGCCGCCCGGCCGGTGTGGGAGGCGGGGCGCGGTCCTGTGCACGACCTCGTACGGACTGACCTGGCGGCCGGCGGTGAGCTGGTGCGTTCGCTGGCGGCCTTTCTCGACGCGTCGGGCGATGTCGCGCGGGCGGCGGCGCGGCTGGTCGTGCACCCCAACACGCTGCGCTACCGGCTGCGGCGCGCGCGGGAGCGGTACGGGGTGGATCTGGACGACCCCGACACCCGGCTGCTGGTCACCCTCGCCGTGCGGCTGAGCGGGTAGGTTGCGGTCTGTGCGTACGGCGGTTGGCCTGGCGGCCAAGCCGGCGCACCGTTCTTGGCCTTCCGGACAGAGACCTGGGGGCAGCCATCGCCGACTCTGGCTCCATGAGCATGCAGCCGTCATCCTCCGCCCTCGTCCCCTCCCTCACCCCGTCCGCGCGTGTCGCGGCGGTGGTCCGCCACGCCGTGGCCGCCGGTCTGCTCGGTGAGACCGCGCCGGTCGCCGGTTTCATCGACACGGACGGCGTGCGCGCGTCGGTCGCGGCCCTGCACGAGGCGTTTCCCGGTGTGCCCGCCGTGCTGCACACATTCGCGGCGAAGGCGTCCTCGCTCGTGCCCGTGCTGCGGCTGCTGGCCCGGTGCGGGATGGGCTGCGAGGTCGCGAGCCCGGGTGAGCTGCGGCTCGCGCTGGACGCCGGTTTCGCTCCCTCGCTGATCGTGCTCGACTCGCCCGCCAAGACGCGGGACGAGATCCGCCGTGCGCTGGCGGTCGGCGTGGCGATCAACGCCGACAACCTCGACGAGGTGGACCGGATCGCCTCGCTGCGGCCCGCGGACGCGGTGTCCGCGATCGGTCTCCGGGTCAACCCGCAGGTCGGGGGCGGTTCCATCGGCGCGATGAGCACGGCCACGGCCACGTCGAAGTTCGGCGTGGCGCTGCGCGACCCCGGCGCGCGCGAACGGGTGGTGAAGGCGTTCGCCGCGCACCCCTGGCTGACCCGGCTGCACGCCCATGTCGGCTCGCAGGGCTGCTCGCTGGAGCTGATCGCGGCCGGGATCGGCGAGACGTACCGGCTGGCCGAGGAGATCAACGCGACGCTGGGCCGCCGCCAGGTCACCGGCCTCGACATCGGTGGCGGCCTCCCGGTGAACTTCGCCGACGACGAGGTCCGCCCCACGTTCGCCGCGTACGCGGCCGCGCTGCGGGCCGCCGTGCCCGGCCTCTTCGACGGCCGGTACGAGCTGGTCACCGAGTTCGGCCGGTCGCTGCTCGCGAAGAACGGGTTCATCGGCGCGCTGGTCGAGTACACGAAGGAGGCGGGCGGCCGGCGTGTCGCGCTCACGCACGCGGGCGCCCAGACGGCCACCCGTACGGTCTTCATGCCGGAGGCCTGGCCGCTGCGGGTGGGCGCCTTCGACTCCGAGGGGCGGCCCAAGGACGGTCCTCCGGTGGTCCAGGACGTCGCGGGCCCGTGCTGCTTCGCCGGCGACGTCGTCGCGCACGCCCGGCCGCTGCCCGAGCTGCGGTCGGGTGACTTCGTGGTGCTGTACGACACGGGCGCGTACTACTTCTCCACCCCGTGGTCGTACAACAGCCTGCCGCGTCCGGCGGTGTACGGGTTCGAGCTGGCCGGTACGGGCGGGCGCGGGGAGCCGGAGGTGCGGTTCGCGCCGGTACGCGACGCCCAGACGCTGGACTCCGTGTCGGCCGAGAGCGGCCTCGCGCACGCCGACGCACTGCTGGCTCCGGGGCGCCCGGGAGCGGCCTCGCCGGGCGTGACCGGCTGGTCGGGCGCCTGACCGCCGCCGCTCAGCCGACCGGGGACGGCTCCGGCTCCGGTGGCGGCACCGGGTCGGGGTTCGGCGACGGCGGCTGCGGAATCGGGTCGGGCGCGGGGCCGGGCGGTGCGGGCGGATTCGGCGCGGGAGGCGTGGGGGCGGGCGGGGTCGGTGCGGGCGGCGTGGGCCCCGGCAACGGTCCCGGGGTCGGCGCCGGCGGCACGGGGTCGGGGAACGGATGAGTCATCTCGAGCCTCCGATCGATCGGGGTGGACTTCGGGCTGGATCACGGGGTGGACTTCGGGGGTGGATCTCGGGGTGTGTCCCGAAGCGGACCTCCCCTCCACCGTCTCCCGGAGCGGCTGCCCGCGCCCGGCGGGGCCATACGTATGGGCGGCGGGAAGTTGCGGCAGCGCGTCGTGCGCCGTCCGCTCAGCGCGCCCCGCGCGTGGCCGTGGCCATGGCCACGGCGGCCGTCAGGCCGGGGCGCGGGCTGGACAGGACCGGGAGCACGGTGGTGGTGCGCCCGGTCGCGGCGGCCATGGAGCCCTGGGCGAGGACGATGACGTCGGCTTCGGTCACCGCGTCCACTGCGGCGGCCACCAGGTCCAGACAGCCGTCGTGGTCACCGGCCGCGAACCGTTCCCAGGCCCCCTCCACGAGCACGGTGCGTACGTCGGCTCCGGGCAGACCGGCCGCCTCCGCCTCCTCGGCGAGCAGCGCGCGGGTCGGGGCCAGGGTGGCGGCGAGGGTGGCGAGGACGGTCACCCGGCCCGCCCGGACGGCGGCCGCCGCCATGGGCCGGTCGACGCGGAGGACCGGGACGCCGCACGCGGCCCCGGCCGCCTCGGCCGCCGCGCCGATGGTGGAACAGGTGCACAGCACGGCCGCGGCGCCCTCGGCGGCCAGTTCCGCGACCACCGCCGCCACGCAGGCCGCGACCGCTTCGGGCCCTGCGGCGACGGCCCCGGCGAGCAGGTCCTCGCGTACGGCGTGGCGCAGCGCGATGTGCGGGTGGTCGGTGTCACGCAGGGCGTCGAAGACGGGGACGTGGACCGGCGAGGTGTGCAGCAGCGCGAGGGTCACGGGCAGCACGGGCGGCGCACCTCTTCCGGTTCGGTACGGCTCGGGGTGCGAGGCGTCAGTACAGCTCGGGGTGCGAGGCGAGCTGCGTCTTCGCGCGCTCCACCAGCTCCTCGGGCGCCTCGGGGGCCTCGTCGGGGTGGCGCGAGGCCCACTTGGCGGCGTACGGGCACAGCGGTACGACGGGCACGCCCTCGCGCCCGGCCATGGCGTAGAACTCCCTGACCAGGGCGCCGGCGATGCCCTTGCCCTCGTGTCCGGGCTCGACGACCGTGTGGACGGCGACGAGCCCGGCGGGCTCACCGTCCATCACGAAGTACGCGACGACGCCGACGGCCTCGCCGTCCTCGTACGCGGACAGCCTGCCCGCCGCCCGGTCGTCACGGATCTCGGGCCCGGTCTGCTCTGCCATGGCGGATTGCTCCCTGGGTCTCGCTGGAGAGGGACGCCTCAGCGCGCCGCGGGCACCGCGTGCGGGCTGCGCTCGGTGTCGCTGCCCGGCACGGGCGCGGAGGCGTCGGCACCGAGTGCGACGATGCGGTTGTCCGCGTCCACGTGCACGATACGCGGCACGAGGGCCCGCGCCTCGGCATCCTCGACCTGCGCGTAGCTGATGAGGATCACCAGGTCACCCGGGTGTACCAAGTGGGCGGCGGCCCCGTTGATCCCGATCACTCCGGAACCGCGCTCGCCCTCGATGACGTACGTCTCCAGCCGGGACCCGTTGTCGATGTCCACGATGTGCACCAGCTCGCCGGGAAGCAGATCCGCTGCCTCCATGAGCTCGGCATCCACGGTGACGGAACCGACGTAATGTAGGTCGGCCTGGGTCACGGTGGCACGGTGAATCTTGGACTTGAACATGGTGCGCAGCATCGGGACACTCCCACAGATCGGCTCCCTGCCTGCGTTCTTGCAGGTCAAGGGCAGTTTCCCTACCATACAACGAGTCGCGTGTCCTGGCGGGGTTACCCAGGGATTTCATCCGGCGAACAGCGGCCGTGATCACCGTCACCATGACGGTCCGCGCGGCGGTCGGCCGGTCTCGTCGGGCGCGGCGGCCCGATACCCGTACGACTTCCGCCGTTACTCGGCCGGGGTCCAGGTCAGGATCATGTCGATCAGTCCGGGGAACCGCGTGTCGAGGTCCTTCAGCCGGACGCGGGAGCGGCGCTCCAGGCCGTATTGGCGCTGGCTGATGACGCCCGCTTCGCGCAGGGACTTGAAGTGGTGCGTGAGGGTGGATTTCGGGCGGCTGAAGCCGAACCAGCCGCAGGTGTGGTCGAACTCCTCGGCCTCCCGGAGCAGCCGCTGCACGATCGTGAGCCGCAGGGGCTCGGAGAGTACGGCGAAGACCCTCTCCAGCCGGATCTCGTCCACACCCGGTTCGGGGAGCCGCGGAGGCAGATCGCCCGGTTCCGAGGCGGTGAGGTAGGTCGGGGCGAGGGTGCCCGCCGGAAGCTCAGTCATGGCAGTTCGACTTTTCTCGTACTGGAGTCTAGGTTCGCCTTCATGCGAACCAGTACGAGTATATTCGAACCGTCGAGCGCGGGGGTGGATCGTCCGCCCACGGAGTGTGCGCCCGGTTCCGGGAGGGGCGGTCCGGGGTGGTCGCTGACCGCCGCCGCGACCGTGACCGGGGTGTTCCTGCTGTCGAACGCGGCCACGCCGCTCTACGCCCACTGGCAGTCCGTGTGGGGCTTCGACTCCGGCCTGCTCACCGTGGTTTTCGCCGCCTACATGGTCGGCCTCATCGCGTCCCTCGTGGTGGCGGGCCGACTGGCGGACCGCTTCGGCAGGAAGGCCGTACTGGTGCCGGGGCTGGTGGCCGCGGTGGTCTCGTCGGTGCTGTTCCTCGGGGCGCAGGACGTGGTGTGGCTCCTGGCCGCACGCCTGCTGGCAGGGGTCGCCGTGGGCGCGGCGGTCACGGCGGGCATGGCCGCCGTCGTCGACCTCGCCCCCGCTCGCCGGAGGCGCACCGGCTCGCTCATCGCCTCCGTCTCGATGGTCTTCGGCGCCGGCCTCGGCCCGCTGCTCGCCGGCGGGCTGGCCGCCGCGTCACGTCGGCCCCAGACGCTCGTGTTCTCCGTCGTGCTGGGTGTCGAACTGGCCGCGCTCGCCGTGGCGATCGCGCTGCCACTGAAGCGTCCGGCCGCGCCGCCTCCGCGGCGGCCGGTCGCGCGCAGTGGGGCCCGTCTGTTCGTTTGGCCCTCGCCGCCACGGCGGAACCGTCGCGAACTACGGCGGGGCATCGGGGCGTTCGGGCCGGGGCTCGCCGCCACCTCGTTCGTCCTGTCGTTGGGGCCGACCGTGCTGAATTCGGTCGGTGTGTCCGGCACGTTGGCCGCCGGCGCGGTCGTGTGTGCCATGTTCCTCGCTGCCACCGGTGTGCAATTCGCGCTGGCCCGGCTGACCACCCGTACGCATCTCGTGCTCAGTTCCGTCGCCGCGGTCGCCGCGTCGGTTCTCGTGGTGCTCGCCGTCACGGTCGCGCCGACCGCGGTGCTCGCGATCTCCGGGTTCCTGCTGGCCGGGGCGGCCCAGGGGCTCGGCCAGCTCGCCGGTCTGTCGCTGATCGCCGCGCATGTCCCCGCCGACAAGCGCGCCGAGTCGAACGCCGTACTGAACATCGGCGGCTACGTCCCCGCCGGCGTTCTCGCGGTCCTGACCGGATACGCGTCCGACGCCTTCGGACTCCCCACCGCCGTCGCACTGTTCGGCGCCGTCCTCGCCGCCGCGGCCCTCACCGCACTCGCCGCACTCGCCGCCGTCGGACGACGTGCGGGACACCAACGCACCGCAGCCGCTGCGGAGGGAGAATGACCATGCCCCGCCCCCTCGTCGTCGTCGCCCACCCGAACCTCGCCCGCTCCCGCGTGAACCGCGCATGGGCCGACGCCCTGGGCGCGAGCGGTGCCGTCGACGTCCACGTACTCGGCGCCGGTCCCGTCGAGGGCCGGATCGACGTGTCGGCCGCACAGTCGCTGCTGGCCGCCCATGAGCGGATCATCCTGCAGTACCCGATCCACTGGTACAGCGCTCCGGGAATCCTTCACCACTGGCTCGAACAGGTCCTGGAGCGCGGCTGGGCGTACGGCCCCGGCGGCCATGCCCTGGAGGGCAAGGAGCTCGGCGTCGCCGTCTCCACCTGGTCGACCGCCGAGGACTACACCCGGACCGGCCGCTACCACCGCACCCTCGACGAGCTCACGGCCGCCTTCGAGGCCATCGCCGTCCGCGTCGGCATGAACTACCTCGGCGGACACTTCCTCAGCGGCATCGGCCGCGTCACCGACGAGCAGCTCGTCGCCGACGCCGGCACCTATCTCGCCTGGGCGACCGCCCGGCCCCGGCCGCCTCGCGCCGAGAACCGGACGTAGCCCTTCGTATCGGCCGCCGGTTCCAGGCGGCCGTCACCCCTCCGCGCGGGTGGCCGGGAACGCCCGCGCATGGGCGACGACCACGAGGAACGCCACGATGGTCAATCCGAGCGCGGTCCAGGCCAGGGCGGGGGCACCCGCGCGGCCCGCCAGGATCGCTCCGCCGACGATGCCGCCACCGGCCACCGCCAGGTTGAACACGGTCACGAATACGGACTGGGCGGCGTCGGTGTGCTCGCCGGCCCGGTCGGCCAGGGCCGTCTGCAGCAGCGCGGGCGCGCCGCCGAAGCCGAGGCCCCAGATCGCGATCGCCACCGCGATCAGCACGGCTCCGAGGAGCGTCGGGGCGGCCAGGGCGAGGCCGGCCGTCGCCATGAGGACGAGCGCACCGAGCACGGTCGCCCGCAGTGCCCGGTCGATGACCAGGCCGGTGGCGGTGATCCCGAGGAAGGAGGCGATACCGAAGATCGCGAGGCCGACGTCGAGCCGCAGTCCGGTCGGGGCGAGCAGCGGCGCGATATAGGTGTAGAGGATGTTGTGCGCGAGCACCCACACGAGTGCGACGACCAGCACCGCCCTGATGCCGGGGAGCAGCACCACGCGCCGCAGCGGCAGATGCGCCGACGGTGCCTGGCCGGGCACATCGGGCACGGCGGTGCCGATCCACACGGCCAGGCCGGCCGCGGCCAGCGAGATCGCGGCGAACACCCACCGCCAGTCCACGAGCGAGCCGGCGAAGGCTCCCAGCGGCACTCCGGCGGCCAGCGCGATGGGCTGGCCGATCCCGGTGACGGTGAGCGCGCGTCCTTGCTGCGCCGGCGGGACGAGGCGGCGTGCGTACCCGGCCAGCACACCCCACACCAGCGCGGCGGCCGCACCGGCGATGAACCGGGCCGCCAGGATCAGCGGGTACGCGGGCGCGATCGCGGTCACGGTGTTGAACACCAGCAGGGTGAGCACCGCGGCCAGCAGCACCTTCTTCCGGCTCACCCGTCGGGTCGCGGCCACGAGCGGGATCGCGGCGAGCACCGACCCGATCGCGTACAACGTGACCAGTTGCCCCGCTGCGGGTTCGGAGATCCCCAGCCCTGCCGAGAGTTGCCGGAGGAGTCCGGCGGGGATGGTCTCGGTGAAGATGGCGAGGAATCCCGCCGCGGCCAGCGCCAGCAGCGCCGCCCACGGCAGGCGCGCGGGTGGAGCGTGTTCGGCCGTGGTGGTCGCGTGTGTTCCCGTGGTCACCGGTGTTCCCGTTGTCACCGTCCGGCCTCGCCGAGGTCGCGGTGGCGCTGTACGTCGGCCAGTGAGGCCCAGTCGTCCTGCCCGTGCCCGGCCTCGATCGCGTCCGTGAGCAGGCCGGAGAGCAGGTCGGCCACCGGGAGCCGGAGCCCGGTCGACGCGGCCTGGCCTCGGGCGAGGTCGACGTCCTTGCGTCCCAGTGCCGGGGTGAACCCGGCCGGGGCGTAGGTCCGGCGAGCTATGAGCCCGCCGTAGTTGGTGTACACCGGCCCCGGTGTGATCGTCGAAGTGAACAGCTCCACCAGCGTCTTGGCGTCGACGCCGCCCCGCTCCCCCATGGCGACGGCTTCGGCCATCGACTGGATCGCCGAGGCGATGAGCACCTGGCCGGCGAGCTTGACCACGTTCGCCCGCTTCGGCGAGTCGCCGACCGGCCAGACCCGGGCGCTGACCGCCTCCAGCAACGGACGTACCCGCTCGACCGGTTGGGGCGCCCCGGCGGTGACGATGTTGAGCTTGCCGGCCACGGCGACCGGCACCCCGCCGAACATCGGCGCAGCCACGTACCCGACCCCCTTGTCCGCGTGGATCGCCGCCGCCTCCTCCGCCAGCACCGGGCTGATCGTCGCGAGGTTCACATGGACCGCCCCCGAGGGAGCGGCGTCGAGCAGGCCGCTGTCGAAGAACACCTCCCTCACCGCCGCGTCGTCGGCGAGCACCGAGAACACCACCGGCGAGGAGAACACCTCGCCCGGCCGGTCCAGCCCCACCACCCCGGCGTCCACCAGGGGCGCGAGCCGGGCGGGGTCCCGGTTCCACGCCGCCACCCGGTACCCGGCCCGCACCAGATTCCGGGCGATCGCCGCCCCCATACCGCCGGTACCGACCACAGTCACATCGGTCATCGCATCGGTCATCACATCCGCCTTCCACACTGGAACCACTTGAAGCGGTTCCACCATACCTCTCTCGCTCCATGGCGGAACCACCTAAAGTGGTTCCATGACCGATCGCGCCACCCAGAGCGGCCACGCCCCGAGCGCCACCGCCGCGAGCAGCACCGTCGCCGCGAGCACCACTGCTGAGAGCACCACCGCCGCGAGCCGCCCCGCGTTCCGGCTCGACAACGAGCAACTCGCGTTCCGCTTCACCGCCACGCTCAGTGACCGGCACGGCACCCCGGTCGAGCGGCTGCCCGATCCGGCACGGCTGGACGACTGGCTCGCCGCCAACGACATCGCCGTCGGCAGCGAACACGCCACCCCCGCGGACCTCGACCTGGCCCGGCGGCTCCGCGAGGCGATCCACCGCATCGGCACCGCCATCGCCCGGAACGAGCCGACGGCCGAGCCGGATCGAGGGGTGCTCAACCGGCTCCTGCGCGACGAGCAGCTCTGCCCGGAACTCACCTCGACCGGGCTGCGCTGGCAGCCCGTCACCGGACACCATGTGCGCGGCGCGCTCAGCCGCGTCGCCCACGAAGCGGTCACCCTTCTCGGCGGCCCCCAGCGCGACCGGGTGAAGTCCTGCCAGAACCCCGATTGCCGGGGCCTCTACGTCGACACCAGCCAGGGCCGCAACCGCCGCTGGTGCTCGATGAACATTTGCGGCAACCGTGCGAAGAAGGCTCGCTTCCGCGGCCCACGCACGACCGACGGCAACGCCTGAGCGACCCCACGCACACAACGGGCGGCGCCGGCCGGGGCTCGGGTTCCACCGGTCGTGCGACACGGCGCAAGAGGGCCGGAACAGCCACAACTCCCCTTTCAAGCCATTACGGGGGACGGTCCGGACCTGGGGGTGAATGTCTGCTTAGCTGCTGCCGCCCGATCAAGTGCCGCACACTTGTATGTCCGTTGTGGACCGGGTTCTGTCCCATTCGCTTCGAAGGGAATCACTGTGAGAACAGCCAGAGCAGTCGTCGCGTTACTGGCGGCGATACTCACCTCCGCCCTGATGCTGACGGGAACGGCCACCGCGGCGCCGGCCCCGGACACGGCGCCCGCCGGCGTCGCGGCGGACGGAAGGTACTTCCAGGGGCAGGACTGGGGCGTCTCCCCGGCCATGGCGGAAGCCAACGCGATCGGCTACACGCTGAGCATCGCCAAGCAGGCTCGCTACCAGGGATGCGTACCGGCTGGTCCGACGCAGTTCCAGTACAACGGCAACATGTACCTGGCGACCGTGGTCATGTACTGCGTTCCCATGCCGCCGATCGTCGGCGGCCCGATCGTCGGCGTCCACTCCGGCAAGTGCGTCGACGTCAAGGGCGCCAGCAAGGCGGACGGCGCGCCGATCCAGCTCTACGACTGCAACGGCACCGAGGCCCAGGCGTGGACGATCCACGCGGACGGCACGATCCGGGCCATGGGCCGCTGCCTCGACGTGCAGTACGCGAAGACCGAGGACGGCTCGCTCCTGGGCCTCAACACCTGCCACGGCGCGGCCAACCAGCGCTGGGAGAAGCTTCCGAACGGGCTGCTGCGCAGCGTCCACTCCGGCAAGTGCCTGGACGCGCTCGGCTGGGCCACCGGCAACGGCGCCCGCCTCGGCATCTGGACCTGCGCCCCCAGCCACACCAACCAGCAGTGGTCCGGCGCGGGCATGAACACCTGAGCCACCCATGAGGCCGGGCGCGCGGTGACCATCCCCGCGCGCCCGGCGACCGGCGACCGGCGACCGGCGACCGGCGACCGGCCCGGAAGACCGGGCACCCGCCGCCCGAGCCCCGGCCCGGCTCAGTGATCGAAATCGATCAATTTTTCATCAAATGCGAACCAACAGCATGCTCTGCCCGAGTGCTGCATAGTCTCGTCGGGTCATTGATGCGGTCACGAACGCACAGCCATGATCGCGTCGTCGCCTGTTCCGGAAGGAGAACGTCGGTGGCCCTGGAGTCCAGTGACGGCACCATCGGATCGAAGAGCTTCATCGTTTCCAAGAGCTACCCCACGCCTCCGCCGGAACTCCTGCTGGAGACCGCGGTCCGAGCCGGTCTCCTGATCTCCCCCCTGACCACCGCGTTGGGCAGCGCCGATGGCCTCACCGCCGAGACCGCGGTGGACCTGGTGCTCTCGTCGTCCCCGGTGCTGCCCGTACTGACCGACCCGGATCTGGCCATGGTGGCCAGAGTCGCCGAGACCGACCAGGATCAGGCCGACGAACTGCTGGCCGGCATCACGGACATGCGCAAGGAACTGGTGGAGCAGGCCGCACGGCTCGGCGACGCCAGGCTCAGCGGTCAGCTGACGGCGTCCGCGGCCGCGGCGGTCCAGTTCGACGCCGAGGCCCACACCCTGCCGCTGCCGGACGACGCCTGCGTCGAGGCCGCCATCAACGCGGTGAACCAGAACGTGGCGCGGGTGCACGGCACCCTCACCACGTCCGCCGTACGCCCCGAGGTCATCCACCGCTCCATGCTCCGGGCCCTGCGCACCAGCACCCCGGCGGTGCCCGTCCGCAGACCTTCGACCGGCGCGGACCCCTTCATCCGGCGAGCCGTGGAGGCCGAGGCCCTCATCCGGCTCTCCACCGGCGGCGGCGAGGCGCGGGAGGCGGCCGTCATGCTGTCGGGAGGCTTCCACTGGCAGGACGAGGCGCTGCTCCAGGCCCTGGAGGACGAAGTCCTGGCAACCTCCGCGCCGGCGGCTTCGCAGCCCACCAAGGTCTTCGGCGGTCTCTCGGCGAATCAGCCCGCGGAATCCCCTTCCGTCATCGTCGCCCGCGCCCAGCAGAGCTACCTCGGCTTCTCCCTCGGCATGTCCCGGTGGATCGGCGGGGCCTGCGCCCAGTCGCTGACGGCGCCCACGCCGCCCGGACCCGGCTCGCCGGCCGCTCCCCAGCGTACGGTCGCCGCCTACCAGCCCCTGCGGCCCATCGGCGGTCTGGGTGGCGGCTTCCGCGGCATGGGTCCGTCCGGAGACCGCGTCTTCGACCCCGAGCTGGGTGAGGAGCGCGAGCTCACCGACCGGGAGAAGACCATCCGCGACTGGGGCGTCGGCGGCTTCTTCGCCGGCTGGGTCGGTCTGGGCGCGGTGAGCACCATCGGCACCGCCCCCATCGGCGGAGCGGGCGGCCTGATCGGCGCCCCCGTGGGCGGCATCGTCGGTACGTTCGCCGGGATGAAACTCGGCGAGTGGAAGTACGACCACGGCTGGGGCGGCATGTTCCTGCGGGCCGGCGAGGTCGCCGAGGCAGTCCTCAACCCCTACGCGGCCCTCCGCTACCTCCTCTTCGGCTCGCAGTTCGACTAGAGCGCCGTGCGGAACGACGCCGCGAGGGCCGTCGCGTGGGTGGCGGCGGCCCTGCGGGTGGTGCGGGGAGCCCGGATCAGGACGATACGGTCCAGTGTTGGTTGGCGCCGTTCCAGCAGGAGTAGAGCTGGATGCGGGTGCCGTTGGCGGTGCCGGCGCCGACCGCGTCGAGGCAGAGGCCGGACTGGACGCCGACGATGGAGCCGTCCGAGTTGAGGCGCCACTTCTGGTTGTCGCCGCCCCAGCAGCTGTAGATCTGGATCTTCGCGCCGTTGGCGGTGCCGGCGGCGTCCAGGCACTTGTTGCCGTACACCCTCAGCTCACCCGCCGAGGTGTACGTCCACTGCTGGTTGGTGGCGTTGCCGCAGTCCCACAGCTGCACCTCGGTGCCGTCCGCGGTACTGGCGTTGGGGACGTCCAGGCAGCGGCCGGAGGCGACGCCCTTGATCACACCGTCGCCCTCGTTGCCGCCGTCGTCGGGCGGCGTGGTGGTCGAGCCGCCGTTGAGCGCGTCCAGGACGGCGGAGTAGGCGGACTTCTTGTTGCCGTTGCCGTCGAACAGCAGCGGGGTGTCGCCGGAGCGCCAGGAGTCGGTGTCGCGAACGCCCCAGACGGTGATGCCGAGGCAGCGCGAGACGGCCAGGCAGTCCTTCACCACGTTGGCGTACGTGGTGGGCGAGGCGCCCTGGATGTCCAGCTCGGTGATGGCCACGTCCACACCGAGGGCCGCGAAGCTCTGGAGAGTGGTGCGGAAGTTGCTGTCGTACGGGCTGCCGCTGTTGAAGTGCGACTGGAAGCCGACGCAGTCGATGGGCACACCGCGCTGCTTGAAGTCCTTGACCATGTTGTACATGGCCTGGGTCTTCGCCCACGTCCAGTTCTCGACGTTGTAGTCGTTGTAGCAGAGCTTGGCGGACGGGTCGGCGGCGCGCGCGGTGCGGAAGGCGACCTCGATCCAGTCGTTGCCGGTGCGCTGGAGGTTGGAGTCGCGCCGTGCGCCCGAACCGCCGTCCGCGAACGCCTCGTTGACGACGTCCCACTGGGCGATCTTGCCCTTGTAGTGGGCCATCACGCCGTTGATGTGGTCGATCATCGCCTGGCGCAGCGCGCTGCCGCTGAGGCTCTGCATCCAGCCGGGCTGCTGGGAGTGCCAGGCCAGGGTGTGCCCGCGCACCTTCTTGCCGTTCTGCACGGCCCAGTTGTAGACGCGGTCGGCGGAGCCGAAGTTGAACTGGCCGCGCTGCGGCTCGGTCGCGTCGATCTTCATCTCGTTCTCGGCCGTCACCATGTTGAACTCGCGGGACGCGATCGAGGTGTACGCCGAGTCGCCGAGCTTGCCCGAGGCGATGGCGGTGCCGAAGTAGCGGCCGCTCTGCGCGGCGGCGGCGCCGAGCGTGCTCTCGGCCGCCTGGGCGTCCGAGGGTGCGACGAGTGCGCCGGACGCGGCCATGGCGCCGACGAGCAGGGCCGGCAGCAGCGCGCGCAGCGGCCGGCGGAGAGCGGATCTCGGAAGGGCGTACGAGCCCATGACGGTGCCTCCAAGGTAGACGTCACGGAAGGACCGCCGCGCGGCGACGAGTGTCGTCCGCCCAGGGGGTCATGAGCGGGCGGACCGTACTCCGCACGGGTCTGTGAGCGGGGGTGCCCGGTCCCTCAGACACGGATGATTGAGGTTTTGACGGTGCATCGTCAATACCTCGGACAGAAAATATTTCCGCAGAATTCTCGAAATATTTCGGTCGATCAACCGGGCAGACCATCACGGCAATCGCCAACGAAGCTCAACGGATCTCCGCGCGACATCTTGACTGTGAGCGTTAACATTTCTACCTTGTGGCGACACGAGCTGACGCCGTCTCGAAATCTTTCGAAGCAGAACTCTGCCCATTTCGCGCACTCGCTCACCGGCTGCCCGGCTCACTCCACCCACCCCTCCCCAGGAGGTCTCCGCATGCGTTCCCCCCATCCGCTCCGCGTACATCCAGGGCGTCTGCTCGCGCTGTTGGCGCCCCTGCTGCTCGTCGCCGGCTTCCTCGGCGCGCAGCCCGCGCACGCCGCGTCGGTCGACACCAACGCCTCGTACGTGCTGGTCAACCGCAACAGCGGCAAGGCGCTCGACGTCTACAACCTGGCGACCAACGACGGCGCCCGCATCACCCAGTGGACCCGGAACGACCAGAGCCAGCAGCAGTGGCGGTTCGAGGACTCCGGGGACGGCTACTACCGCGTCAAGTCCCGCCTCTCCGGCAAGGTGCTCGACGTCTACAACTGGTCCACGGCCAACGGCGGTTCGATCGTCCAGTGGAGCGATCTGAACGGCACCAACCAGCAGTGGCGGCTGGCCGACAGCTCGGACGGCTATGTCCGGCTCATCTCCCGCCACAGCGGCAAGGCGCTGGAGGTGCAGGGCGGCTCCACCGCCGACAACGCCGAGGTCGTCCAGTACGACGACTGGGGCGGCTCCAACCAGCAGTGGAAGCTGGTCGAGGTCGGCAGCGAGACGCCCGGTGCGTGCGACCTGCCGTCCACCTACCGCTGGAGCTCGACCGGCGCGCTGGCACAGCCCCGGAGCGGGTGGGCCTCGCTCAAGGACTTCACGGTCGTCCCGTACAACGGCAAGCAGCTCGTCTACGCCACCACCCACGACCTGGGCTCCAGCTGGGGGTCGATGAACTTCAGCCTGTTCGACGACTGGCCGCAGATGGCGTCGGCCGGGCAGAACGCGATGTCGTCCGCGACCGTGGCGCCCACGCTCTTCCACTTCGCGCCGAAGAACATCTGGGTGCTCACCTACCAGTGGGGCGGCACCGCCTTCTCCTACCGCACGTCCAGCGACCCCACGAACGCCAACGGCTGGTCGGCCCCCCAGGTGCTGTTCTCCGGTTCCATCAGCGGCTCCGGCACCGGGCCCATCGACCAGACCCTGATCGGCGACGGCAGCAACATGTACCTGTTCTTCGCCGGGGACAACGGCAAGATCTACCGGGCGAGCATGCCGATCGGGAACTTCCCCGGCAGCTTCGGCTCCACCTCGACCGTCATCATGAGCGACACGACCAACAACCTGTTCGAGGCCCCGCAGGTGTACAAGCTCCAGGGCCAGAACAAGTACCTGATGATCGTCGAGGCGATCGGCTCGCAGGGCCGCTACTTCCGCTCGTTCACGGCCACCAGCCTGAACGGCCAGTGGACGCCCCAGGCCGCGACCGAGGGCAACCCCTTCGCCGGCAAGGCCAACAGCGGTGCCACCTGGACCAACGACATCAGCCACGGTGAGCTGATCCGTACCAGCGCCGACCAGACCATGACCGTCGATCCCTGTCACCTCCAGCTGCTCTACCAGGGCCGCAGCCCCTCCTCCGGCGGCGACTACGGCCTCCTGCCCTACCGGCCGGGTCTGCTCACGCTGAACCGCTGACACCGAAGGGCGAGGCCGGCACCGTCCCGTACGGTGCCGGCCTCGCCCCTCTCCCCACGCCTACTGCCGCTGCCGCACGATGAGGCGCTGGAGCACGATGAAGGCGAGCAGCAGGGCACCGATGACGATCTTGGTCCACCAGGAACTCAGGGTCCCCTCGAAGGAGATCAGGGCCTGTACGGTGCCGAGGACGAGCACGCCCGCGGTCGACCCGGCCACATAGCCCACCCCGCCGGAGAGCAGCGTGCCCCCGATCACCACCGCGGCGATGACGTCCAGCTCCATGCCCACCGCGTGCAGCCCGTAGCCGGAGAGCATGTACAGCGCGAACAGCAGACCGCCCAGGGCCGAGCAGAGGCCGCTCACCGCGTACACACCGACCTTCGCGGCCGTGGTGGGCAGCCCCATCAGGCGGGCCGAGGACTCGCTGCCGCCCACCGCGTAGACGGTGCGGCCGAAGCGGGTGAGGTGGAGGACGTACGCCCCGGCGGCCACCACGACCAGGGCCACCACCACGCTGTACGTCACCGTGACGTCGCCGGGCAGGACGAACGTACCGGTGGCGAAGTCGCGGAAGGCGGTGTTGTCGATGGACACGGATTCGACGCTGATCAGGAAGCACAGCCCGCGCGCCAGGAACATCCCCGCCAGGGTGACGATGAACGGCTGCACGTCGAAGTAGTGGATCACCAGACCCATCAGCAGCCCGAGGACCGTGCCGGCCGCGAGGACGGCGAGCACGGCGAGCAGCGGTGGCCAGCCGGCCCGCAGCGTGGCTGCGGCGATCATCGTGGACAGCGCGGCGACGGCGCCCACCGAGAGGTCGATGCCGCCGGTGAGGATGACGAAGGTCATGCCCACCGCGAGGACGATGAGGAAGGCGTTGTCGATGAACAGGTTCGCCACGACCTGGCCGGAGGCGAAGTCCTGGTAGCGCACCGAACCGATGCCGAAGGTCGCCAGGAAGACCACCACGGTGGCGACGACGGGCAGGAATCGCTGGGGAAGACGCCGCCCCGCGGCGGCGAGGGTCGACGCGCTCATCCGGCGGCCACCTTCTCGGATCGGGGTGCGGACACGGGGGACTTGCGCCGGCCGGCGACGACGCGGGCCATGCGCGGCGACTGGAGCAGGCAGACGAGGATGACGACGACGGCCTTGAACAACAGGGTGACGTTGGTCGGTACGCCGATGGTGTAGACGGTCGTGGTCAGGGTCTGGATGACCAGCGCGCCGACGAGGGTGCCGGCGAGGGAGTAGCGCCCGCCGGCCAGCGAGGTGCCGCCGATCACCACGGCCAGGATGGCGTCCATCTCGATCCACAGGCCCGCGTTGTTGGCGTCGGCCGCGCTGACGTTGGAGCTGATCATCAGCCCGGCCACGCCCGCGCACAGGGCGGCGAACACGTAGACGGTCCAGGTGATCGTGCGGGACCGTACGCCGGCGAGCTTGCTGGCCTCGGGGTTGGCGCCCACCGCTTCGATCAGCATGCCGAGCGCGGTGCGCCGGGTCAGCAGGGCGACGCCGCCGAGGACGGCGAGGCTGATCAGGATCGCGATCGGCAGGACGAGGAAGCCGGCGCCGATCTTCCGGTAGGCCGGGTTGCTGATGGTGACGATCTGCCCCTCGGTCAGGAGCATCGCCGCACCGCGGCCGGCCGTCATCAGGACGAGTGTCGCGATGATCGGCTGGATGCCCACCACGGAGACCAGGAAGCCGTTCCACAGCCCGAGCAGGACGCAGGCGCCGAGCGCCAGGAGCACGGCGGTGGCGACGTTCCCGCCGTCGGCGATCCAGGTGCAGCCGATGGCGCCCGCGATGGCGGCGACGGCGCCCACCGAGAGGTCGATGCCGCGGGTGGCGATCACCAGGGTCATGCCCACCGCGATGAGCATGGTCGGCGCGCCGTTGCGCAGGATGTCCACCAGGCTGCCGTACAAGTGCCCGTCCTGGATGCGGAGTTCCACGAAGGACGGGGTGTAGACGACGTTGAGCAGGATGAGGCCGGCGAGTGCGATCAGCGGCCAGAGCAGGCGTCCGCGCATCATGAGGCCACCGCCGCGCCGATGTGGCCGTCCGTCGCGATGGCCGACATCACGGAGTCCACGGTGACGTCCTCACCGGACAGTTCGGCCACCTTGTGCCGGTCGCGCAGCACCACGACCCTGTCGGACACCCGGACCACCTCCTCCAGTTCGGCGGAGATGAAGAGCACCGCCATGCCTTCGGCCGCGAGTTCGGCGACCACCTTCTGGATCTGCGCCTTGGCACCCACGTCGATGCCCCGGGTGGGCTCGTCGAGGATGAGGAGGCGGGGTTTCGTGACGAGCCAGCGGGCGAGCAGCACCTTCTGCTGGTTGCCGCCGGACAGGTTGCCCATCAGGGCGTCGGGGTCGGCCGGCCGGATGTCCAGCCGCTCGATGTACTCGGCCACCATGGCCTCGGCGACGCGGCGGGGCACCGGCCGCGCCCAGCCCCGCGCCGCCTGCGTGGCGAGGACGAGGTTGTCGCGCACGCTGAGGTCCGCGACGACGCCCTCGGCCTTGCGGTCCTCCGAGCAGAAGGCGATACCGCGGGCGATCAGGGCGCGGGGGCCCCGGAACCGTACGGTCTCACCGGCGACGGTGAGCGTGCCTCGGTCGGGGCGGTCGGCGCCGCACAGCAGCCGGGCCAGTTCGGTGCGCCCGCACCCCAGCAGGCCGGCCAGGCCCACGACCTCGCCCTCGTGGATGTCCAGGTCGAAGGGCTCGATGGCGCCGGACCGGCCGAGGCCGCGTGCGGTCAGGACGGGCTCGCTGCCCGGGGCCCGCTGTCCGGAGCGCCGTTCGACCTCGGACAGGACGCCGAGTTCGCGGCCGAGCATCGCGGAGACGAGCGCCATGCGGTCGAGGTCCTTCGGCAGGTACTCCCCCACCAGGGTGCCGTTGCGCAGCACGGTCATGCGGTCGGCGAGGGCGTAGACCTGGTCGAGGAAGTGGGAGACGAAGAGGATCGCCACGCCTTCGTCGCGCAGCACCCGGACGATCCGGAACAGTTCCTCGACCTCGTCGTTGTCGAGGCTGGAGGTCGGCTCGTCCAGGACCAGTACGCGTGCGTCCACCACGAGTGCCCGTGCGATGGCCACCAGTTGCTGCACGGCGATGGAGTGGCTGCTCAGTACGGAGGCCGGGTCGATGGTGAGGCCGATGCGGGCGAGCAGTGCGGCGGCCCGGACCCGCATGGCCCGTCCGTCGATGGCGCCGAACCTGCGCGGTTCGTGGCCGAGCAGGATGTTCTCGGCCACCGACAGGTTGGGGCAGAGGTTGACCTCCTGGTAGACGGTGCTGATGCCGGCCGCCTGTGCCTGGCCGGGGGTGGTGAACTCGACCGGCCGCCCCTGCAGCCGGACCGTTCCGGCCGTCGGCCGGTGCACACCGGTGAGGGCTTTGATGAGGGTGGACTTGCCGGCTCCGTTCTCACCGAGGAGGGCGTGGACTTCACCGGGGAACAGGCGGAAGTCGACGCCCGCGAGCGCCTTGATGCCGGAGAACTCGACGGTGATGCCGCGCATGTCGACGACCGGACTGGTGCCGGCCGCGGGGGAATCGGTCATGACCCGTGCTTTCGTCAGGGGGGAGCAGCCCCGCCCGCCGGGCCCGGTCGGCCCGGTGGCGGGGCTGCGGCTCGCGTCAGTACTTCCGGTCCTTGAGGACCTTCGCCGCCTGCTCGGAGGTGAAGGCGGTCTCCTCGGTGACGACGCGCGCGGGGACGTCCTCGCCGCCCACAACCTTCTTCGCCAGGTCCATCAGCTGGTCGCCGAGGAGGGGGTTGCACTCGACGATGTAGTTGATCTCGCCGTCCGCCAGCGCCTGCATGCCCGCCTTGACCGCGTCCACCGTGATGATCCTGATGTCGGTGCCGGGCTTCTTGCCCGCCGCCTTGATCGCCTCGATGGCGCCCAGGCCCATGTCGTCGTTGTGGGCGTAGACCACGTTGATGTCCGGGTGGGACTTGAGCAGCGCCTCCATGACCTGCTTGCCGCCGGCCCGGGTGAAGTCGCCGCTCTGGGAGGCCACGATCTTGATGTCGGACTTTCCGGCGATGGCCTCCTTGAAGCCCTTCTGCCGGTCGATGGCGGGGGCGGCGCCCGTGGTGCCCTGGATCTCCGCGACGTTGACCTGGCCCTCGGCGTTGTCGGTGAGCCACTTGCCGGCCTTGCGGCCCTCCTCGACGAAGTCGGAGCCGAGGAACGTCTTGTAGAGGGAGGTGTCCTGGGAGTCGACGGCCCGGTCGGTGAGGATGACCGGGATCTTGGCGCGCTTGGCCTCCATCAGGACGGCGTCCCAGCCCGTCTCCACCACCGGGCTGAAGGCGATGACGTCCACCTTCTGCTGGATGTAGGAGCGGATGGCCTTGATCTGGTTCTCCTGCTTCTGCTGCGCGTCGGAGAACTTCAGCTCGACGCCGGCCTTCTCGGCGGCCTCCCGTACCGACTTGGTGTTGGCGGTGCGCCAGCCGCTCTCCGCGCCCACCTGTGCGAAGCCCATGACGAGCTTGTCGCCGCCGGACCCCTTGGAGCCCCCGCCGTCGCCGCCGCCGCTTCCGCAGGCGGTCAGCGTGGCCAGCGCCAGGGCGCACCCTGCTATGGCAATTCTCCTGAACACAGCGTCGTCCTCCATCGTGAGCCATGCGTCCCTGCCACCGACCTCATGTGATCGGGGCCACGGGCGTTAAGAGTGAGCGCTAACATTTATCCAGTCAACCCCCTGGGAAGCCACAATCCGACATCGCTGAGGGGCTTGCGCACCAGGCGAGTGTTAGCGCTCACTAGAGGCCCGGCACGGCCGGTGCGCAAACCGCCGGCGGCGGGGTCCCGCACCGCGCGGACCTACGGCTGCCGGGGCGTAGATTGAACAGGCATACGGATCGCCCGCGGTCCGCGGCGGCCGGACGGGCCGCCGCGGTCACGGTCGGAAGGAGATGGGTGTGGAGGACGCCGCGGTGGCGAGTCCAGTGGTACGAGAGCCGGCGATGACCGATGTCGCCCGGCTCGCGGGCGTGTCCCACCAGACGGTGTCCCGGGTGCTCAACAGTCACCCCAATGTGCGCGAGCAGACCCGGCTGAGGGTCCTCGCGGCCGTCAAGGAGCTGGGCTACCGGCCCAATCGCGCGGCGCGCGCCCTGGTGACCGGCCGCTCCCAGCTCATCGGCGTCATCGCCCAGAACTCCACGCTGTACGGCCCCTCCTCGCTGCTGGCCGCGTTCGAGATCGCCGCCGCCCGGCAGGGCTTCGCCGTCAGCGTGCACCGGGTGCCGGAGCTGGGCCGGTCCTCGATCACCGCCGCCGTCGAGCGCCACCGCGACGAGCGAGTCGCGGGCATCGTGGTGATAGCGCCCACGGCGTCGGCGGACGCCGCGCTGGCCGGTGCGCCCGCCGAGGTCCCCCTGGTCACTGTGGACGGCGACCCGGACCGCAGCGCGCCCATGGTCTCCGTCGACCAGGAGCACGGCGCGTACCAGGCCACGAAGCATCTGCTGGAGGCGGGCCACGAGACCGTGTGGCACATCTCCGGCCCGCCGGACTGGTTCGACGCCGCCGGCCGTATCCGGGGCTGGCGCCGGGCGCTGGACGAGGCGGGCGCGGAGGTCCCCCCGGTCAGCACGGGCGACTGGACGGCCGCCTCCGGGTATCTCGCCGGCCAGATGCTGGCCCGGATGCCCGAGGTGACCGCCGTGTTCGCCGCCAACGACCACCAGGCGCTGGGCGCCCTGCGGGCCATGACCGAACGGGGCCGCTCCGTCCCGGACGAGGTCAGCATCGTGGGCTTCGACGACGTGCCGGAGGCCGCGTACTACTCGCCGCCGCTGACGACGGTCCGCCAGGACTTCGGCGCCGTCGCCACCACCACGCTCGACCTGCTGCTCGGCCTGGTGAACGGCGCCGAGGCCGCCGACTCCCGGCCCGTCATCACCCCGGAACTCGTACGGCGCGAAAGCGTACGGCCGCCCCGGCGCGACTGAACCGGGACGGCGTCCGTACGCGCTCCGGAGCGGACGGCGCTCCGCTCCGGACGGGCCTACGCGGCTCCGGGGTTGCCGTAGTACGCGTCCGGGCCGTGCTTGCGGGTGAAGTGGCGGTCCAGCACGTGCTGCGGGGGCTCGACCGGGCCCAGGGCCATGGTGTGCAGGGCCATCTCGGCCACCGCCTCGCAGATGATCGCGTGCTCCAGGGACGAGGTGGCGTCGGCGCCCCAGGTGAAGGGCCCGTGGTGGGCGACCAGGGCGCCGGGGACCTCCCGCGCGCGGGTGTCGTCGCGCTCCAGGAGGTCCACGACGACCTGCCCGGTGTTGTACTCGTAGTCCGTGGCGCACTGCTGGGGTGTGAGGGGCGCGGTGACCGGGACGGGGCCGTTGAACGTATCGGCGTGCGTCGTGCCGAGCACCGGTATCGGGCGGCGGGCCTGGGCGAAGGCGACGGCGTGCGTGGAGTGGGTGTGGGTCACTCCCCCGATCGACGGGAACGCCAGGTACAGGCTGCGGTGGGTCTCGGTGTCGGTGGACGGGCGCAGCCGGCCCTCCACGACGCGGCCGTCGTCGAGGGAGACGACGACGAGGTCGTCGATGCCCAGCGCCTCGTAGGGCACGCCCGACGGCTTGATGACGAAGACGCCGGCGTCCCGGTCGACCCCGCTCACGTTGCCCCAGGTCAGGGTGGCGAGTCCGGCCCGGGGGATGCGGAGGTTGGCCTCCAGTACTTCTCGGCGCAGCTCGTGCGATGCGGTCCTGCCCACGGGGGGCTCCGTCCTGGTGGGAGTGGATGCGGTCACAGGCTCTGGGCCAGTCGGTGGTAGGCCTGGTTCCAGCGCAGTTCCCGGGCGAAGTGACGGATGGTCGTGTCCTGGTCGATCACGACGAGTTCGGTGCGCAGCATCTGGGCGAGGTCGGCGAGTTCCTCGCCGCCGAGCGCGGTGGTGAGCACGGTGTGGTGGGGTGCCCCGGCCGTGAGCCAGGCCTCGGTGGAGGTGCGCAGGTCGGGGCTGGGCCGCCAGACGGCTCGGGCGACCGGGAGCCTGGGCAGCGGCTCGGGCGGGGTGACGACGTCGATGTGGTTGGCCACCAGGCGGAACCGGTCGCCCATGTCGGCGAGGCCGATGACGACGGCCGGGCCGGGGGCCGCGTCGAAGACGAGCCGGACCGGGTCCTCCCGGCCGCCGATGCCGAGCGGGTGGATCTCGCAGGACGGGGTCGCCGCGGCGATGGAGGGGCAGACCTCCAGCATGTGGGCGCCGAGGATGAGTTCCTGGCCGGGGGTGAGGTCGTAGGTGTAGTCCTCCATGAAGGAGGTGCCGCCGGGCCGCCCGTGCGCCATGGCCTTGAGGGTGCGCAGCAGGACGGCGGTCTTCCAGTCGCCCTCGCCGCCGAAGCCGTAGCCGTCCGCCATCAGGCGCTGCACGGCGAGGCCGGGCAGTTGGCGCAGTCCGCCGAGGTCCTCGAAGTTGGTGGTGAAGGCGTGGAAGCCGCCCTCGGTGAGGAAGGTGCGCAGTCCGGCCTCGATGCGGGCGGCGTAGCGCAGGGAGGCGTGGCGGTCGCCGCCGGAGCGCAGTCCGGGGGCGAGGGTGTAGAGGTCCTGGTACTCCTCGACGAGGGCGGTGACGGTGTCCTCGCCGGCGGCGTCCACGGCGGCGACGAGGTCGTTGACGCCGTAGGTGTTGACGGAGACGCCGAACCGCAGCTGGGCCTCGATCTTGTCGCCCTCGGTGACGGCGACGTCGCGCATGTTGTCGCCGAAGCGGGCGAGCTTGAGGCGGGAGAGTTCGGACCGGCCGAGGGCGGCGCGGGCCCAGCCGGCGATGCGGTCGGCGACCTCGGGGGTGGTGACGTGTCCGGCGACGGTCTTGCGGGGGACGCCGAGGCGGGTCTGTACGAAGCCGAACTCGCGGTCGCCGTGGGCGGCCTGGTTCAGGTTCATGAAGTCCATGTCGATGGTGGACCAGGGCAGGCCGCGGTTGGCCTGGGTGTGCAGATGCAGCAGGGGTTTGCTCAGCGCGTCGAGCCCGGCGATCCACATCTTGGCCGGGGAGAAGGTGTGCATCCAGGCGATGAGCCCGACGCACCGGTCGTCGGCGTTCGCCTCCAGGCAGACCCTGCGGATGGCCGCCGCGTCGGTGAGCACCGGCTTCCAGACCAGGCGGGCCGTCATGCCGGGCCGGGCGGCGAGGGTGTCCCGGATGGTGCGGGACTGCTCGGCGACCTGGGCCAGGGTCTCCTCTCCGTAGAGGGCCTGGCTGCCGGTGAGGAACCAGATCTCGTGGTCGGGCGGGGCGAGCGTCATGTCGGGTGTGCTCCTCGGGGGTGCGGTGGTGGAGAGGTGGGGCCGGTGGCCGGTCAGGTCGCGGGGGTGGCGCGCGCGGTGTTGCGCAGCCTGCGCAGGCGGTGCAGGAGGAGGTCGGGGCCGGTGCCGAAGTGGTCGTGCAGGGCGCGGTATTCGGCGAACAGCGCGTCGTAGGCGTCGGCCCGCGCGGGGTCGGGGGTGTACGCGTGCCGCTGGACGCTGCCCATGACGGCGGCTGCGGACCGGACGTCGGGGTGGGCGCCGGCGGCCACGGCCGCGTGGATGGCCGAGCCGAGGGCGGGGCCCTGTTCGGAGATGCCGAGGGAGACCGGGCGGCGCAGGACGTCGGCGCAGATCTGCATGAGCAGCGCGTTCTTCCGGAGCCCTCCGGTGACGATGAACTCCTCGACGGGGACGCCGGCCGTCTCGAACGCCTCGACGATGACGCGGGTGCCGTAGGCGGTCGCTTCGAGCAGGGCCAGGTAGACGTCCTCCGGCCGGGTGTCGAGGGTGAGTCCGACGAGGACGCCGGAGAGGTGGTGGTCGACGAGGGTGGAGCGGTTGCCGTTCATCCAGTCGAGGGCGACCAGGCCGTGGGCGCCGACCGGCCGGCCGGTGGCCTTGCGGGTCAGGAGCTGGTGCAGGTCCTCCCCCGTGGCGGCGGCCTCGGTGCGGTAGTCCTCGGGTACGCCCTGCCGGAGCCACCAGGCGAAGATGTCGCCCACGGCGCTCTGGCCGGCTTCGTAGCCGTAGGCGCCGGCCACGATGCCGCCGTCGACGACGCCGCAGATGCCGGGCACGTCGGCGAGGCCGGCGCCGTTGAGGACGTGGCAGGTGGAGGTGCCCATGATGGCGAGCAGCCGGCCGTTCTCCACGGCGCCGGCCGCGGGTGCGGCGACATGGGCGTCCACGTTGCCCGCGGCGACGGCGATGCCCTCGGGCAGGCCGGTCCACCGGGCCGCGCGGGCGCTCAGTGCGCCGACGCGGGAGCCGAGCGCGGCCAGCGGGTGTTCCAGGCGGGTGGCGGGGAAGTCGGCGAAGCCGGGGTGCAGCCGGGCGAGGAAGTCGGGGGACGGGTAGCGGCCGTCCTGGTGGATGCCCTTGTAGCCGGCGGTGCAGGTGTTGCGGGACTCGGCGCCGGTCAGCTGCCAGACGATCCAGTCGGCCGCCTCGATCCAGCGGGCGCAGGCCGCGTAGACGCCGGGGTCCTCCTCCAGCACCTGGAGGGCCTTCGCGAACTGCCACTCGGAGGAGATCCGGCCTCCGTAGCGGCCGATCCACGGTTCGCCGCGCTCGTGGGCGAGGGCGTTGATGCGGTCGGCCTGGTCCTGGGCGGCATGGTGCTTCCACAGCTTGGGCCAGGCGTGCGGCCGGTCGGCCCACTCGGGCAGCAGGGCGAGCGGCGTGCCGTCGGCGCTGGCCGGCAGGACGGTGCAGGCGGTGAAGTCGGTGCCGATGCCGATGACGTGGGCGGCGTCCACGCCCGCGTCGGCGAGCGCGGCCGGGACGGCGGTACGCAGCACGTCGCGCCAGTCCTCGGGGTGTTGCAGCGCCCAGTCGGGGGGCAGCGGTGCGCCGGTGGACGGCAGACGGTCCTCGATGACGGCGTGCCGGTACTCATGGACGGCCGTGCCCAGTTCGGCGCCGTCGCGGACCCTGACGACGACGGCGCGCCCGGACAGGGTGCCGAAGTCGACGCCGACCGTGCATGCCTCGGGAGGGTGAGGATCGAAGGAGACGGGACGGGCGTGAGTGGTCACGGTGCGGTCTTTCTCGTCAGGGCGGAAGGGGAGGCGTACACCCGGCAATGATTGTTAGCGCTCACAAAGAAATGAGCAAGAGCCTCGCCGCACCTTTGCAGGAGGTTGGCATGCGGATGGATAAGCGAGAATGGATTAAGTGAGCGATAACATGCGCACCACGCCGAAGGGTGGACCACCCGAGGAAGGCAGTCGCGGGCCGGAGGTCTCGCAGCCGCTTAATTGACTGATCGTTCCAGATAGCCATAGGGTCTGCGGCATGGCCAGGACCAAGGAGTTCGATCCGGACGCCGCGCTGCAGGCAGCCCTTGAGCTGTTCTGGCGGCGCGGCTACGAGGCGACGTCGCTGTCCGATCTGGTCGAGCATCTCGGCATCGGCCGCGCCAGCATCTACGCGACCTTCGGCAGCAAGCACGAGCTGTACCTCAAGGCCATGGACCGCTACGCCGAGGCGCGCGATCCGGCCCTGCTCGCCGAACTGTCCCAGCCGGGCCCCGCGCTGCCGGCCGTACGGGCGGTCGTACGCCGCTTCGCCGCCGAGGCCGGCAGCCCCGAGGGCCGGCTGAACGGCTGCTTCGTCACCAACACCGCGGTCGAGCTGTCCCCCCACGACCCCGCGGCGGCCCGCCGGGTCGAGGTGAGCTGGGAGCACCTCGAGACCCTGCTGCACTCCGCGCTCGTACGGGCGCGGGCCCAGGGCGAACTGCCCGAGGACCGCGACCCCCGCGCGCTGGCCCGCATGCTGCTCGTACTCCTCCAGGGCGTACGCATCGTCGGCAAGGCGTCGAACGACCCCGCACGGGTACGGGATGCGGCCGAACAGGCCCTGTCCCTGCTGGACTGACCCCCTCGCACGGACCCGCACCTTCCTTCCGCACGCCCAAATAATGGACCGATCGGTCAAATAACAGGGGAGCCCTCGCAATGAACCGCTTCACCGGCAGAACCGCCCTCGTCACCGGCGCCGGCTCCGGCCTCGGCCGTGCCATCGCGCTCGCCTTCGCCGCCGAGGGCGCGTCCGTGGTCGTCGCGGGGCGCACCGCGGCCTCCCTGGACGAGACGGTCGGTCTCATCGGGGCCGCCGGCGGCACGGCCGCCGCCGTCACCGCCGATGTCACCGACTCCGGCACGCTCCGGCACCTCGTGCACCGGAGCGTGTCCCTCTTCGGCGGGCTGGACATCGCGGTGAACAACGCCGGAATCCTGCGCGGCACCGTGCCCGCCGGCGAGGTGAGCGAGGAGGACTGGGACGCGGTGCTGCGCACCAATGTCACCGGGGTCTGGCTGGCCATGAAGCACGAGATCGCCCACATGAGGGAGAACGGGGGCGGCGCCATCGTCAACATCTCGTCCAACCTGGGCGCACACCTGCGCACCCCGAACCTGGCCGCGTACATCACCTCGAAGGCGGCGGTCTCCGCGCTGACCCGCGCCGCCGCTCTCGACCACATCCACCAGGGCATCCGCATCAACGCCGTCAGCCCCGGCGCCGCGGCCGCGCCCATGTCGCTGCGGCCCGGTGAGACGGAGGCCGACCGCACCGAGCGGGTGAAGACGCAGAACCCGCTCGGCCGGGTCGCGGAGGCCGGGGAGGTGGCGGCGGCGGTGCTCTACCTCGCATCGCCCGCGGCCGGCGCGGTGGTCGGCACCGATCTGGTCATCGACAGCGGGGCCTCGGCCTGACGGCGCGGGACACGGACCGGCCCTCCCACGACTCTTCGCGGGAGGGCCGGTCCGTGCGTCAGCGGGTGACGACGTGGCGTTCGTCCGGGACGCAGTGGGTCATCGTCAGACCCTGGACGTCGCGGGGCGGGTTGTCGCCCAGGCGGGCGAGCCGGGCGCGGTCCTCGTCGGTCAGGTCCTGGCCGGGCAGCGGCTCCAGTCCGGCGACGTCCTTGGGGGCGATGTCGAGGCCCTTGCCGATGGCGAGGCCCAGCTCGTTCTCGACCAGGAGGAAGTGCCAGACCATGCGTTCCCGGACCGGGCGGTCGCACTGCGCGAGCAGGCCGACCAGGTTGTGCACGAGGTCGTCGCGCTCCCACTGCTCCATCAGGAGGTAGCGCTGCCCGGCCTGGAGGTAGTCGTTGGCGCGCGGGATGCGCTTGCGGGTGAGCCGGCCGCGCACCTCGGGGCCCACCTCGTCGTGCGTCGGATACTGCGCCTCGCGCAGGCCCCCGGTGATCGACGGCTCGTAGTTGACGATCGGGTTCTCCCCGGCGCCGTCCACGTGGTACGTCATCTGGCCGTCGCGCTGGTTGGTGCGCACGGTGGCGTTCTTGGCCTGGTTGACGGGGAGTTGCAGATAGTTGGGCCCGACGCGGTACCGCTGGGTGTCGCTGTACGAGAAGGTGCGCCCGACCAGCATCTTGTCGTCGGAGAAGTCCAGCCCGTCCACCAGCACACCCGTGCCGAAGGAGATCTGGTCGTTCTCCGCGAAGTAGTTCTCCGGCATCCGGTCGAGCACCATCCGCCCGACCGGCTTCGGCGGGAAGTCCTGCTCGGGCCAGGTCTTGGTGTCGTCCAGCGGGTCGAAGTCCAGCTCGGGGTGCTCGTGGTCGTCCATCAGCTGGACGCGCAGCTCCCACTCCGGGTGGTCGCCGCGCGCCACCGCCTCGTACAGGTCCTTGGTGGCGTGGCCGAGGCCCTCCGCCTGTACGTTGGCGGCGTCCTCCTCCGTCATGCTGCGTACGCCCGCCTTGGGCACCCAGTGGTACTTCACCAGGAAGGACTCGCCCGCCTCGTTGACCCACTTGTAGGTGTTGACGCCGAAGCCCTGCATATGGCGGTAGTCCGCCGGGATGCCGCGCGGGCTGAACAGGTTGACCAGCATGTGCATGGACTCGGGGGTCTGCGACATGAAGTCGAAGATGCGCCGGGGCTGCTGCTCGAACGTGACGGGGTCCGGCTTGAGCGCGTGGATGACGTCGGGGAACTTGATCGCGTCCCGGATGAAGAAGATCCCCAGGTTGTTGCCGACGAGGTCCCAGTTGCCGTCCTCGGTGTAGAACTTCACCGCGAAGCCGCGCGGGTCGCGGGCCGCCTCGGAGGAGTCCCGGCCACCGATGACGGTCGAGAAGCGCACCGCCACGTCCGTGCGCTTGCCGCGCTCCTGGAACAGCTTGGCGCGGGTGAAGCGGGAGATCGGCTCGTCGCCGAAGGCACCGAACGCCTCGAAGTAGCCGTACGCGGTCACACCGCGGGCGTGCACGACGCGCTCGGGGATGCGTTCGCGGTCGAAGTGACTGATCTTTTCGAGGAACTGGTAGTTCTCCAGCGTGGCCGGGCCGCGTGCGCCGATGGTGCGCTGGTTCTGGTTGTCGTAGACCGGATGGCCCTGCCGGTTGGTGAGCGTCTCGCGCTTGTCACCGGGGGCGGCGCCCCTGCTCGATACGTCCGTCACGTGCTTCGACTCCTTCGAAACGTGTACGTATGCTCCTGTCCATCAAGTTATGCGAGGTTTGTCCGCCGGGCAGGGCGGGGCCAGCCGTCCGGGCGGGCCGTCCGCTCCGGAGGTTCGGCCGTCCGGGTCGCCCCTCCCCCGCGTCAGGTCAGCAGGATGATCGCGTACACCAGGAAGAACGCCGCGACGAGCAGCACCACGACGGCGAGCAGCGCCAGCGGCCCCTTGGCCCAGCCCTTCGGCGGGTTGTACGTGGTGTCCTGCGGGCCCGTGCCCGACAGGCCGCCCTCGGCGGGCGGGGTCTCGCCGGGCGGCACCAGGCGGCCGGGTTCGAGGCCGGCCGGGTCGCCGGGGCGCGGCTCGGGGCCGGGGTCGGGGGTCTGTGAAGGAGTCATGTGATCCACGTTCCCCGATGACCGCCGGGTTCGCCCGCCCACGGCTCGTCCGCCGCCCGCCCACACACGTCCGCCGGGCGACCACGGCTCGTCCGCCGCGCATGTGGCGGCCCGGTCCGGGGCTGTGGTGCTCCCGGACCGGGCCGCCTGCCGAGGGGTGTCGCCGCTATCCGGCGTACGTCTCGAACTCCGCGACCTTCGGCGTGCCGCCGGCCGAGGTGATCTCGAAGGTGATCTTGCGCAGCGAGGTGGCCGGGAAGCCGATGACGCCGGCGCCGCTGCCGGACTTCAGGACCGCGCCGCTGTCCGCGTCCAGCAGCCGCCAGGAGCCGATGACGCCCCTGGCGCCGGCGGCCTCGCGGATGTTGACGGAGGAGACGGTGGTGGCGGAGCCCCACTTGATGGAGATGGAGCCGGTCGAGCCGGCGGGCGACCAGTAGGTGCCCGGGTCACCGTCGCGGACGTTGCCGTAGCTGGTTCCGCTCGCCTTGCTGGAGCCGTCCGAGCCCGCGCCGAGGCTGAGGTTGGTGCCGGTGGGCGGGGTCGGGTCTGTCGGGTCCGGCGTCGGGTCTGTCGGGTCCGGGGTGGGGTCGGTCGGGTCCGGGGTCGGGGTCGTCGTGGAGCAGTCGCCGTCCGAGACCTTGAGCCCCTTGTCGGCACCGGCCGTGCTGGTCACGATGGCCGGCACGCAGGAGGAGTCGTCGAGGGTGTACGCGTAGGGGATGCTGATCGAGGTGTTGGACTGCGGGTTCGGGCCGGCCGGGTGGTTCTCGGCGCCGGGCTCGGACCAGGTGATGTTGTCGAAGGTGTTGCCGCTGACCTGCCAGTACCCGGTGGTGTCGGTGTAGAAGGTGCCCAGGACGTCCTTGGAGTCCTTGAAGTAGTTGTTGTCCACCTTGGCGTGGGCGCCGGCGCGGGAGTTGATCCCGGACTTGTTCAGCTTGACGTAGTAGTTGTTGTAGATGTGGGCGGTGCCGCCGCGCAGCAGGGGTGTGCGGGAGTCGACGTTCTCGTACAGGTTGTGGTGGAACGTGACGTAGCCGTTGTCGAGCTGGGTCTCGCTGGAGCCGATGAGGCCGCCCCGGCCGGAGTTGCGCAGGGTGCTGTAGGACAGCGTGACGTACTGGGTGTTGTCCTTCATGTCGAAGAGACCGTCGAACCCGTCGTCCTCGCCGCCGGACGCCTCCAGGGTGGCGTGGTCGACCCAGACGTTGCGGACGTCGCTCTCCATGCCGATGGCGTCGCCGCCGTTGGAGGTGGGCGAGCCCGACTTCTTGACGTTCCTGACCGTCACGTTCTGGATGATGATGTTGCTGGACTGGCGGATGTGGATACCCAGTTGGTCGAAGACGGCCCCGCTGCCGACTCCGACGATGGTGACGTTGCTGATCTGCTTGAGCTCGATGAGGCCGGCCGCCGTGTTGCAGCTGTCGCCGGACACCTTGGCGGTGTTGGCATGGTTGATGGTGCCCTCGACCTCGATGACGATCGGGGTGCTGCTGCTGGCGCGGGAGCACAGGGCCTGGTGGATCTGGGTGCCGGTGGTGGCCCGTACGGTCTGGCCGCCCGCGCCCCCGGTGGTGCCGCCGTTCTGGGTCGCGTAGCCGGTCGCCCCGCCCGTGGCGGCCGCCGACGCCTCGGGCATCGTCAGGATCACCCCGGTCGCGGCCGCCAGGGCCATCGTGGACAGCGCCGCGGAGAGTCGCAGCGCGATTGGTCGCCTCATGTTCGTTCCCATTCGTCGTGGGGGCACGGGTGCTGGAGGTGCGGGCAGTCCGCGGAGACGGCCGCGGTGTGACGTCTGCCGTAACAAGACCCGAAGGGGAGGGAAAGCGCTTTCTGGTGGCTGAGAATAGAGCTGTCATGCCCGCGAGGACAAGGATGTGAACGCGGAAAGAACGCGCTCTCTTGAATTGGGCACGACAAAAGGGGGTGTGACCGGACGCAATCCGCCCGTAACGACGACAAGGCCCCCGCCCGGCCGGACAACCGGCTGGACGGGGGCCGCGGTCACACGGTGGCTCCGCAGCCGTCGGGTCAGAGCAGCTCGGCGAGGAACGCCGCCGTCACCAGCGCGAAGCCGCAGCCCAGTCCGGCCACCAGCTCCCTGGCGCGCCGGGTGCCGAAGGAGGGGACGCGGGCGGTCGCGGCCTCGGGCGCCTCCGGCGCGTAGTACACGGTGACGGCGTCGCCCTCGGACACGTCGAGCCGGCGCTGCCGCTCCTCGAAGGCGACGGTCCGTCCGTCCTCCGTGCGGAACTCCAGCGTGGCGCGATCGAGGGTGACCAGGACCCCCTCGGCGTCCTGGGTCTCCTCCGTGGCCACCCCCGTGCAGCGCGCCTCGGCGGTGCGGCCGGCCCATGCGGCGCGGAGCCTGGGCCCCTCCATCTGCCGGTCCAGGGACCTCCCGAGGCTGATGGCCGCGGCCGAGGCGATGACGAAGTAGACGGCGGCGATGACCATGACGCTCCCGGTGTCGGCCGGTCCGGAGCGCGGTGCCCCCCGGACGGCGGCCCGACGCCGGGCCGCGGCGGAGGATCATCGTCCCCCGCGCCGGGCGGCGACGGCAAGGGCGGCGGCTCCCACCTCTCCCGCCGGGGCGTCCCCACACCTCCCGCACGCCGGCCGCGTGGAGAGTGCGTGGCGATTTCGGCCCGAGGGGTAGTTCGCGCGCGCCTCTTGCTATACCTTCCGTCTAACAGCTTGCTAGACGCCAAGTCTAACAAGCGAGGGCGGCGCTCGCCGGCAGGCGATCCCCCCGGATGACACCGGGCGGGGGCCGGACGGCGCCGGGTCGACCCATTCAGTCAAGGAGCCGCAGCATGGCAAGCAGCACCGTTCGGCCGGAGGACCAGGACCAGGACCGGGCCGCCGAGCAGGACGTCGCCCGGCGCCTGCTCGATTCGTCCGCGAAGCTCTCGTACGACCCGGCCGTCGAAGTGGACTGGCACACCCCGCTCGACGAGGACCATCACGGAGCGAGCCCCGAGTGGAGCACGCTCTACGGCACCGCGTACTGGGGCGAGTTGACGGAGGCGCAGCGCAAGGCGCTGACCCGGCAGGAGGCCGCGTCGGTCGCCAGCACCGGCATCTGGTTCGAGATGATCCTCCAGCAGATGGTGCTGCGCGACATGTACGCCAAGGACCCGACCGACCCGCGCTTCCAGTGGGCCCTGACCGAGGTCGCCGACGAGTGCCGGCACTCGATCATGTTCGCCCGGGGCGCGGCGAAGCTCGGCGCGCCGGCCTACCGGCCGCGCCGCCCGGTGCTCGAACTGGGCCGCGCGTTCAAGACGCTCGCCTTCGGGGAGGCCGCCTACGCGGCGATACTCGTGGCCGAGGAGGTGCTCGACGTGATGCAGCGCGACTGGATGCGCGACGAGCGCGTCGCTCCCTTCGTGCGCACGATCAACAACATCCATGTGGTGGAGGAGTCGCGCCACATGAAGTTCGCCCGCGACGAGACCCGCAAGCGGCTGCGCGACGCCGGTCCGGTGCGCCGGCACCTCAACGCGCTCGTCGTCGCGATCGCCTCGTACTACATCGTCACCAGCATGGTGAGCCGGGACGTCTACACCCACGCGGGCCTGGACGCCGCGCGGGCGCGGGCCGAGGCGAAGACCAACGAGCACCACAAGTCCCTGATGCGATCCAGCTGTTCGGGGCTGATGGAGTTCCTGGCTTCGGCCCGTCTGCTGACGAGGCCCGCCATGTTCTTCTACAAGCGCGCCGACCTGATCTGACCCGAGCGAGAGCCCGAGCCGACCATGACCTACGCCATCACCCAGACCTGTTGCAGTGACGCCACCTGCGTCAGCGTCTGCCCCGTCAACTGCATCCACCCGACGCCGGACGAACCCGACTTCGGCCGTACGGAGATGCTGTACGTGGACCCGCGGACCTGCATCGACTGCGGGGCCTGCGCCGACGCGTGCCCGGTGGACGCGATCTTCCCGGTGGACAGCCTCTCCGGGGCGAACGAGGAGTACGCCGCCGTCAACGCCGCCTACTACGCGGACCGGGAACCGGAGGCGGCCGACGGGCCCAACTTCCATGCGTGGGGCGCCCCTTCGTTCGCACGCAGCCTGCCGTCGGACTTCGCGCCGATCCGGGTGGCGGTCGTCGGCACCGGACCCGCCGGGATGTACGCGGCCGAGGACCTGCTGCTGCACACCAACGCCGAGGTCACCCTGGTGGACCGGCTGCCGGTGGCGGGCGGCCTCGTCCGTTACGGCGTGGCGCCCGACCATCCGGGCACGAAGGGCGTGGGCGACACCTTCTCGCGCTTCCACTCCCATCCGCGCGTCCGGATGCACCTCGGCGTCGAGGTGGGCAAGGACGTCACCGCCGAGGAGCTGGCCGCGCACCACGACGCGGTGATCTACGCGGTGGGGGCGGCCGCCGACCGCCGGCTGGGCATACCCGGCGAGGACCTGCCGGGCGGCATCGCGGCGACCTCCTTCGTCTCCTGGTACAACGCGCATCCCGAGGTGGCGGCGGACGCCGTGGACCTCTCGCGCGCCGAGCGGGTGGTCGTCGCCGGGAACGGCAACGTGGCGCTGGACGTGGCCCGCATCCTCGTCGCGGACCCGGCGGGGCTCGCGGGCACCGACATCGCGGACCACGCGCTCGCCGCCCTGCGCGGGTCGGCGGTCCGCGAGGTGGTCCTGCTCGGCCGGCGCGGCCCCGAGGACGCCGCGTGCACCGCGTCCGAGCTGCTGGCGCTCAAGCATCTGCCGGGTGTGGACCTGGTGGTGGACGACCACGACCCGCGCATCGGGCCCGCGATCGAGGCCGCCGCGCCGGGCGGTCCGGCGGCGCTGCTGCGGGACGTACGCCGCGAGCGGGTGGACTGGTCGCGCCCGGCCGGGGAAGGGCGGCGCATCGTGTTCCGCTTCCATTCGGCGCCGCTGGAGCTCACCGGCTCCGAGGCCGTGGCGGGGGTGCGGGTCACGGCCGGCGGGGGCGAGGCGCAGATCCCGGCGGGGCTGTTCCTGCGGGCCATCGGCTACCGGGGGCTGGCCGTGCCGGGGCTGCCCTTCGACGAGGCGAGCGGCACCGTTCCGCACGAGGGCGGGCGGGTCGTGGGCCTGTCCGGCACGTATGTGGTCGGCTGGATCAAGCGGGGGCCTTCCGGGGGCATCGGCGCCAACCGCACCTGCGCGGCCGAGACGGTCGGCACGCTGCTGGCGGACGCGGTGGCCGGCGCGCTCCCCTCCCCCGCCCCTCCGGCCAAGGCGTTCGGCCGCCTGGTCCGCAGCCGCAACCGGCACGCCGTCGACGCGCGCGGGCTGGCCGCCATCGACCGGGCGGAACGCTCGCGCGGACGCGCGGGCGGGCGCCCGCGGGTGAAGTTCGGCACGCTCCCGGAACTGGTCGCGGCCGCCAGGGGCCGCCGCTAGGCAGCGGCGGGTGCGCCCGGCGCGGCGGGCCCGTCAGAAGTGCTCCGGCTCCGGGACGGCCTGCCGCCGGGAGCGCTTCCCGACCACCGCGGCCGCCGCGGCCGCGCTGCCGAGGAACGCCAGGGCGAGCGTCCAGGGCTGGTTGAACGCGTGCCCCGTCGCATGGTCCACCGAGTAGCGGCCGGGTCCGGCCAGGCCGATCGCGGCGGCCGTGAAGCCAAGGAACGCCGGGTATTCGTAGCCGCCGCCCTGGGCGAAGAAGCCCGCCGGGGCGTGGACGGCCACCGCGCCCGCCATCGCGCCGGCCGCGGCGGCGCCCGCGGCGGGGGTGGCCAGGCCCAGGGCGAGCAGCGCGCCGCCGCCCGCCTCGCCGAGCCCGGCGGCGATCGCGCTGTACTTCGGCGGGTGGAAGCCCATCGCCTCCATGGCCGCCGTGGTGCCCTCGACTCCCCCGCCGCCGAACCAGCCGGCGAGCTTCTGCGAGCCGTGCGCGGCGAGCACCGCGCCGGTGCCGACGCGCAGGAGGAGCAGTCCGAGATCGTGCCGGTTGACGCAGCCCATAGGGGTTCTCCGGAGGGTGTCGGGGTCCCGCCCGGACGACGGGGACGGCCTGGATGCCGTACGCCACCACTCTCCGCGCCCCGCGCCGCGCACGGATCGCGTTGTTACGCCGTCCGGGGCGTGAGCCGTGACACAGTGCGACGAACGCCATTGTGCAACTTGTTGCACAATGGCGTGGCGTTGGTCTAGAACTGGGGCGACCCCACAGCGAGGAGCCGCCGCATGACCCCGTATCCGCATCTGCTGAGCCCGCTCGACCTCGGCTTCACCACCCTGCCGAACAGGGTGCTGATGGGGTCGATGCACGTCGGCCTGGAGGAGGTCGAGAACGGTTTCGAGCGCATGGCGGCGTTCTACGCCGAGCGGGCTCGCGGCGGAGTCGGCCTCATGGTCACCGGCGGCATCGCGCCCAACGAACGGGGCTGCTCGTTCCCCGGCGGAGCGAAGATGACCTGCGAGGCGGAGGCGGCCGAGCACCGCCGGGTGACCGACGCGGTGCACGCGGCGGGCGGGCGCATCGCCATGCAGATCCTGCATTTCGGCCGGTACGCGCACCACCCGGACCTGGTCGCGCCGAGCGCGCTCCAGGCGCCGATCAGCGCGTTCACCCCGCACGCCCTGACCGACGACGAGGTCGAGGCGACGATCGAGGACTTCGCCTCGGCGGCGGCGCTGGCCCGCGGCGCGGGGTACGACGGCGTCGAGATCATGGGCTCCGAGGGCTATCTGATCAACGAGTTCATCGCCTCGGCGACCAACCACCGCGAGGACCGCTGGGGCGGCTCGTACGAGAACCGCATCCGCTTCCCCGTCGAGATCGTGCGCCGGGTCCGCGAGCGGGTGGGCGACGACTTCATCATCATCTACCGGCTGTCCATGCTGGACCTGGTGCCCGGCGGCTCCTCGCTGGAGGAAGTCGTGGCGCTGGCCCGCGAGATCGAGGCGGCGGGCGCGACGATCATCAACACGGGCATCGGCTGGCACGAGGCCCGCATCCCCACAATCGCGACCTCGGTGCCCCGAGGCGCCTTCACCTGGGTCACCGAGAAGGTGCGCGGGGCCGTCTCCGTACCGCTGGTGACGAGCAACCGCATCAACACACCCGAGACGGCCGAGCGGGTCCTCGCCTCGGGCGGTGCGGACATGGTGTCGATGGCCCGGCCGTTCCTCGCCGACCCGGACTTCGTGGCGAAGGCGGCCGCGGGGCGTGCCGACGCCATCAACACCTGCATCGGCTGCAACCAGGCGTGCCTGGACCACATCTTCAGCGGCAAGGTCACCTCCTGCCTGGTGAATCCGCGCGCCTGCCACGAGACGGAACTCGTTCTGTCGCCGACCCGCACCCGCAAGAGCGTCGCCGTCGTCGGTGCCGGGCCGGCCGGACTGGCCTGCGCCGTCACGGCCTCCGAGCGCGGCCACGCGGTGACCCTCTTCGACGCGGCCGACGAGATCGGCGGGCAGCTGAACGTGGCCCGCCGGGTGCCCGGCAAGGAGGAGTTCGACGAGACCCTCCGCTACTTCCGCACCCGGCTCGCGGAGCAGGAGATCGACGTGCGGCTGGGCGCCCCGGTCGGCGCCGCCGAGCTGGCGGACTACGACGAGATCGTCCTGGCCACCGGGGTCACGCCCCGCACCCCGGCGATCCCGGGGGCCGACCACCCCAGCGTCGTCGGCTACCTCGACGTGCTGCGGCACGGCGCCCCGGTGGGCGAGCGGGTGGCGATCGTCGGCGCGGGCGGGATCGGCTTCGACGTGGCGGAGTTCCTGACGGACGGCGGAGATTCGGCGAGCCTGGACCCGGCGGTGTTCTTCCGGCAGTGGGGCGTGGACACCGAGTACCGCGAGCGCGGTGGCCTGACCGCCCCGGAGCGCCCGAAGACGCCCCGGACCGTCCACCTCCTCCAGCGCCGGACGAGCAAGGTGGGGGCCGGTCTCGGCAAGACCACCGGCTGGATCCATCGCACCGAGCTGCGGCACCGCGGGGTCACGATGACCGCGGGGGTGAGCTACGACCGGATCGACGACGAGGGCCTGCACATCACGGTCGGCGGCGAGCGGCGCCTGCTGCCGGTCGACTCGATCGTGCTGTGCGCCGGCCAGGAGCCGCGCCGGGACCTGTACGAGGAGCTCCTCGCCGCCGGCCGCAGCGTCCATCTGATCGGCGGCGCCGACGTCGCGGCCGAGCTCGACGCCAAGCGCGCGATCCGGCAGGGCACGGAGCTCGCCGCAGCGCTCTGACCCGGACGGCCGGGCGGCTCTCGGGCCGCCCGGCCGTCTCTAGGATGCAGCCCATGTCACTGCCGCACGCGATCCTCACCGCCCTGCTCGAAAAGCCCTCATCGGGTCTTGAGCTGACCCGCAGGTTCGACCGGTCGATCGGCTATTTCTGGTCGGCCACGCACCAGCAGATCTACCGGGAGCTGGGCAAGCTGGAGCAGGCCGGGCAAATCAGGGCTCTGGCCCCGGCGCAGCCGGCGCGGGGGCAGAAGAAGGAGTACGAGGTACTGCCTGCGGGCCGCGAGGCGCTGTCCGCCTGGGTGGCCCGGCGGGAGGACCCCAAGCAGGTGCGCGATCCGCTGCTGCTGCGGCTGCGGGCGGCGGCGGTGGTCGGGGCGCCGGGGCTCGACGCGGAGTTGCGGCGTCATCTGGTTCTGCACCGGCGTCAGCTCGCGGAGTACCTGGAGATCGAGGCCAGGGACTTCCCGCCGGAACGGGACGCGCCCGGGGACCGGCTGCGGCACATGGTGCTGCGCGGCGGCATCGACCTGGAGAACTTCTGGATCGGCTGGCTGACCCGCGCGCTCGCGGACTATCCGGCCGCGCCGCCGGACCCCGCGTAGGGCGTACGGCTCTCAGCCCCGCCCGGCCCCGACGCGGCACCGCCGCTCCGGGCGGGTGGGGCGAGGGCGGCTGACGACCACCCGCGACGGGGCGGGCGGCGGCGCCTCGGCACCGGCCCCGACCCCAGCCCCGACCCCGGCCCCGGCCGGCACGGTCTGTGCCTGGGCGCGGCTGAGCAGGACCACGCCCCGGACGGCCGCCGCCGCGCCGATGAGCGCGGGGACGAGCCCGGCCGGTCCGCCCTGGAACCGCTCCCCGAGCAGGGCGAGCCCGATGGCCGCGGCGGCGACCGGGTTGGCGAGGGTGACGACGGCGAGCGGGGCCCCGAGGCCGCCCCGGTACGCGGTCTGGGAGAGCAGCAGCCCGCCCATCGCGAACGCGGACACCAGCACGGCGACGACCACCACGCGCGCGTCGAGCAGCGGTCCGGTGTGGTCGGTGACCGCGACGGTGAGGGTCTGGGTGAGCGCGGACGCGACGCCGGAGGTGATGCCGGACGCGGCGGCGTGCCGCAGTCCGGGGCGGGCGCCGGGCCGGCTGAGTCCGGCGACCAGGGCCATGGTTCCGGCGCCCACGGCGAGCGCCTCGGTCAGGGTCAGCGTCTCGTGCGGGGCGGCTCCGCCCGCCGTGAGGAGCAGGGCGCCGAGGCCTAGCAGGGTGAGCAGGGTGCCGCGCCACTCGGTGCGGCCGACCCGGCGGCCGGCCGCTCGGGCGCCCAGCGGGACGGCCGCGACCAGGGTCAGCGCGCCGAGCGGCTGGACCAGGGTGAGCGGGCCGTACTTCAGGGCGGCGACGTGGAGCAGGGCGCCGCCCGCGTTCAGGCCGACCGCGCTCCACCAGGCGCCGCGCCCGAGGAGCCGGAGGGTGCCGCCGGGTGCGGTCCGGCCGGCGAGGCGGGCCTGGGCCACCGCGGCCGCGGCGTAGGCGGCTGCGGAGACGAGGGAGAGCGCGACGGCGGCGAGCGTGGCGTTCACCGACGCGCTCCGGTGGCGGCGTATCCGGGGGCGTGTTCCCGCTGGGGTACGACGGCCGGCCGGGGCCGGGGCGGGCGTACCGGTTCGGCGCGCCGCAGCGGCAGCGCGGCGAGGACCACGGAGAGCAGCGCGGCGGCGACGATCGAGTCGAGCCAGTAGTGGTTGGCGGTGCCGACGATGACGAGCAGCGTGAGCGCCGGGTGCAGGAGCCACAGCCACCGCCACCGGGACCGGGTGGCGACGACGAGGCCGACGCCGACCAGGACGGCCCAGCCGAAGTGCAGCGAGGGCATCGCGGCGAACTGGTTGGCCATGGAGTCGGCGGCGGGCTGTGCCCCGTACACCGAGGGTCCGTAGACGCGGCCGGTGTCGACGAGGTGGGTGGTGGCGAGCAGGCGCGGCGGGGCGAGCGGGAAGAGCAGGTGCAGGGCGAGCGCGGCCGCGGTGAGGACGGCCAGGACGCGGCGCGCCCAGACGTAGTGGCGGGGCCGGCGCCAGTACAGCCAGGCCAGGAACAGCAGGGTGGCCGGGAAGTGCACGGTGGCGTAGTAGGTGTTGGCCAGGTGGATCAGCGTCTCGTCGTGCAGGAGCAGGCGCTGGACGAGCCCTTCGCCCGGCAGGCCGGCGGCGCGTTCGAGGTCCCAGACGCGGTGGGCGTTGTCGAACGCCTCGTCCACATGCCCGTTGGCGGCCCGGCGGCCGAGTTTGTAGACCAGGAAGAGCCCGACGACGAGCAGGAGCTCCCGGACCAGGGGCGGCCGGGCCATGGTGTCCGGGGCCCCCTGGTCGGCGGGCGTGTGACCGGCGTACCTCACCCGGTGCCCCTTTGCTGACGAATCGGTGTCCATGCGGCGGATACCCCGCCCTTATCGATACGCCAGTGTACCGATACGTCGGCGTATCGGAACACTCACGTATCGGTACACTGGCGTATCGATGGACCTCGTCGCAGAGTCGCAGAGAGGGCACAGGCACATGTCGCCGCAGCAGACCGAGCCGGACAGGCACCCGGCCCAGCGCCGTTCGAAGATCACACCGGAGCGGGCCCAGGAGCTCTACACGGCCGTGCTCGACATGCTGCGGGAGAACGGCTACGAGTCGCTGACCATGGAGGGGGTGGCCGCCCGGTCCCGCTGCGGCAAGTCCACGCTGTACCGCCAGTGGGGCTCGAAGCCGGAGCTGGTGGTGGCCGCGCTGCACGGCACCCGGCGCGGCACCCTGCGGAACATCGACACCGGCTCGCTGGCGGGCGACCTGCTGGAGGCGGCGCGGGCCATCGGCGAGGTCGCGGGCCGGGACACCCCGCTGACGCTGGCGCTGAGCCACGCGGCGCTGCAGAGCCCGGAGCTGCTGTGCGCGCTGCGCGAGTCGCTGATCCTGCCGGAGCTGGCCGCGATCGACGCGCTCGTACGGCGCGGGGTCGAGCGCGGCGAGGTGGCGGCGGACAACCCGGCGGTGGAGTTCGTCGCCGCCCAGCTGCTCGGTGTGATGCGTGCCCGCCCGATGCTGGCGGGCACGCCCGCGGACGAGACGTTTCTCGTGCGCTTCGTGACGGGCGCGGTGCTTCCCGCGCTCGGACTGGCCGCCCCGGCGTCCGGGGCCTGACAGACGTGGGCCGTCGTCCCAGCGGATGACGACGGTCCGCCCGCGCCGCACCGTGGGGACGGGGGCGGCGCGCAACCCGGCCGGCCGGTGACTTCTCCGAAGTCACCGGCCGTTCGTGTGTCCGGAGCCCGCACACCACCCCTTCTCGTCCCCTTGACGACAACCACGATCCCCCTTTATCGTCTTCATGACGATAAAAACGAAGGGGGTCCCCATGGCCGACATCACCCGCCGCTTCGGCCGGCGCCATCTCCGCTCCGCGCCCACCGCGCACATCCGCCACCACAAGCGCGGCCGGCTCGTGCACGACGGCGTCGGACTGAGCTTCTGGTTCCGGTCGCTGAGCGCCGCGCTCTCCGAAGTACCGGTCGACGACCGCGAGCTGGCCATGGCGTTCCACGCGCGCACCTCCGACTTCCAGGACGTCACGGTCCAGGCCACCGTCACGTACCGCATCAGCGATCCGGCCGAGGCCGCCGCCCGTCTCGACTTCTCCGTGGACCCGGACACCGGCGCCTGGCGCGCCGCCCCCCTCGAACAGATCGCCACCCTGCTCACCGAGACCGCCCAGCAGCACACCCTGGACGTGCTGGCCCGCACCCCGCTGGCCGGCGCCCTGGTGGACGGGGTCGCCGCCGTGCGCGAGCGGGTGGCGGCCGGTCTCGCCGCCGAGCCCCGGCTGCCCGCCACCGGCATCGACGTGGTGGCCGTGCGCGTCGTCGCCATCCGCCCCGAGGCCGAGGTGGAGCGCGCCCTGCGCACCCCCGCCCGCGAGCAGATCCAGCAGGAGGCCGACCGGGCCACCTACGAGCGGCGCGCCGTGGCCGTCGAGCGCGAGCGGACCATCGCCGAGAACGAGCTGGCCAGCCGGATCGAGCTGGCCCGCCGCGAGGAACAGCTCGTCGAACAGCGCGGCACCAACGCCCGCCGCGAGGCCGAGGAGAACGCGGCGGCCGACAAGGTGCGCGCCGAGGCGGAGGCCGCCCGCACGGTGCGGCTGGCTCGGGCCGAGGCGGAGGCCGCCCGGGAGGTGGGCGCGGCGCGCGCCGAGGCGCAGCAGGCCTGGCTGCGGGCGCACGGCGAGGTGGAGGCGGCGACGCTGCACGCGCTGGCGGCCACCCGGCTCGCCGAGAACCTGCCCCGGATCGACAGCCTCACCCTGTCCCCCGATGTCCTCACCGGTCTGCTCGGCAGGCTCGGCAGGCCGGAGGCCGGGGCATGAGCCTGGCCCCGCGCGCGGTGCTGGTCCACCGCACCACCGAGTACGAGGAGTTGCTCGCCCGGCACGGCACGCACGGCCAGGCCGCGTTCGTGCTGGCCGGGCGCGGCCGGTCCATCGACGAGGTGGCGGGCAGGCACGAACGAACCGTGCGGGCGCTGGCCGATGTGGCGGCGGCCGTTCCGCTCCAGTGGCGCCAGAGCCGGGTGGAGCGGGCGGATCTGGACCGGTTCCTGTTCGGGCCGGAGGACGTGGTGGTGGTCGTCGGGCAGGACGGGCTGGTCGCCAACGCCGCGAAGTACCTCTCCGGTCAGTCGGTCATCGGGGTGGACACCGATCCGGGGCGCAACCCCGGCGTCCTGGTGCGTCACCGGCCGGCCGACGCGGGGGCGCTGATGCGGGCGGTCGTGACGCCCGGCGGGCGTGCCGACGAGCTGACGATGGTGGAGGCGGTGGCCGACGACACGCAGCGGCTGCTGGCCCTCAACGAGATCTACCTCGGCCCGCCCGGCCACCAGACGGCCCGCTACCGGCTCGGCTCCGACACGGCGGACTCCCCCGCCGAACCGCAGGCGTCCTCCGGTGTGCTCGTGGGCACCGGAACCGGGGCGACCGGCTGGCTGCGCTCGCTGTGGCAGGAGCGCGGCAGCGCCCTCGCACTGCCGGGACCGGCCGATCCCCGGCTGCTCTGGTTCGTCCGCGAGGCATGGCCCTCGCCGTCGACCGGCACCTCGTTCACGGCGGGCGAGCTGGGCCCCGGTGAGGCGCTGCGGCTGACCGCGGAGTCGGACCGGCTGGTGGTGTTCGGCGACGGGATGGAGGCGGACGCGCTGGAGCTGACCTGGGGGCAGAGCGTGCGCCTGGGCGTCGCGGAGACCGCGCTGCGACTGGCGGTGTGAGCACGGGGCCGGGGCGTCCTCCCCGCGACGCGCACCGCCGACGGCCTAGGCTCGACGGACCCGGCCGCCCCGTGAGGAGAGCTCCATGGACGTCGAGAACACCTCCGCCCCCTCCCGCAACACCCGTCCGCCGCAGGCGCAGGCCGCGTTGGGCGTCGGCGTGATCGTGCGGGACGCACGCGGCCGGGTGCTGCTCGGCCTGCATCACAGCGGCACCTGGGAACTGCCCGGCGGCAAGGTCGATCCGCTGCCCGAGTCCGTCGCGGCGGCGGCCGTGCGCGAACTGCGCGAGGAGACCGGTCTCGACGTTCCCGAGGACCGGATCGCCGTGTTCGCGATGCTGCACGACGCCGTCGCCGGGATCAACCGGGTGACGATGGCCGCCCTCGTGGACGTGGACTCCGCCACCCCCCGGGTCACCGAGCCGCATCTGATCCGCACCTGGGAGTGGACCGCGCCGGACGCGCTGCCGGCGCCGCTCTTCGACCCCTCGGCGCAGATCCTCGCGACCTGGCGGCCGGACCTCGCCATCCCGCACCCGCCCGTGCACCGGCTCCTTCTCGCGGCCGATGACGCCCAGGCGATGCCCTAATCGAATTAATCATTTGCCTAGGGCTCATAGGCAGCGTTAGCTTCGCGGCATGAAGGCCGTGACCGAGCAGGACATCCGCTCATCGTTCGTGAATTGCTCCAAGGGGGAAGCCAAGCGGCTGCCCATGCCCAGGAACTGGGAGGAACTGCCCTGGGACGACCTCGACTTCCTCGGTTGGCGCGACCTGTCCGCTCCGGGACGCAGCTACATCGTCTGCGAGCACGAGGGCGAACTGACCGGGATCTCGCTGCGCTTCCCGTCCCAGCAGCGCGGCTTCCTGCACCGCAGCATGTGCTCGCTCTGCCTGACCACGCATCCGGGCAACGGGGTCTCGCTGATGACCGCCCGCAAGACCGGCCCCGCCGGCCGCGAGGGCAATTCGGTCGGTCTGTACATCTGCACCGACCTGGCCTGTTCGCTATACGTACGCGGGAAGAAGACGCCGGCCTCCGGCGCCCGCTTCAAGGAGAGCCTCACGACGGAGGAACAGATCGCCCGTACCGTCACCAACCTCCACGCGTTCGTGGCCAAGCTCCACCACTGACACCGCAGACGGCTACGCCGGGAGCCGGCCCCGGCGGACCAAAAGGGCACACATGTCCAACATGATCACATGAGATCCCTTTACCACTTTTTACTGTTCGGTAACGCGCCAACCTCGCATACCCGTCCCGACACCAAGATTTTACGTCACGAATGACCGATATGCGGATTCGCTTAACCGGATCGCGACCTGACCAGCCTTGACGTGATCACGGGCACTTGGAATCGTCAGCACAGGCACTGTCGAATCGGGCAGCCGCCACGAATCGACTCATTCCGATGCAAGGTTGTCGCCCCATGCCTGGCACACGGCTCACCTCGGCCCCACGCACCCGTGCGGCACCATCTGCCCACCACAGACTCCTACATCGAGGTGCCCTCGCACCAACCATTTTCTGACCTCGAGAGTCCGCACGTCCTGTCCGAGCGCTCGCAACCCGGTGCCCGGTCAACGCGGCCAAGCGTCCAGTTCACCTACCGGATCTGCGGGCCCACGTTTCATAGAAAGGCCGGCTCACAGTGCTGCGTTACGTTGCCCGCAAAGCAGTCGGCTGGTTTTTGATGATCGCTGTCGCAACCAATCTGACGTATTTCCTGGCGAATGCATTCCTGAAGCCTGCGTCGAACTACACCGCGTTGCGACCGCCTCGAACTCCAGCCCAGATCAACCAATCACTGTCGCTTTACAATCTGAATCCGGACAAACCGATCATGGATCGGTGGTGGCACTGGATCTCCCAGATCGTGACCCACTTCGACTGGGGTCAGTCCCCGACCGGGGGCAGCGTCAACGACCAGGTCGCCTACCGGATCTTCGTCAGTGGCCAGTTGGTCATCGCCTCGACGATCCTCTCCATCGTCATCGGCGTCGGGCTGGGCGTCTACACCGCCTCGCGCCAGTACAAGGCCGGCGACCGGGTGTGGCAGGGCATCTCCGTGATCTCCTTCAACACGCCCTCCGCCGTGGCCTCGCTCGGCGTGGTCCTCCTCGCCATCTGGCTCAACCAGTCGCTCGGCAACACGCTGCTGCCCGTCGCCGGAGCGCAGAGCCCCGATGTCACCGGGTTCTGGCCCGTCCTGGGATCGAGGGTGATGCATGCGATTCTCCCCACGATTTCCCTGACGTTCATCTCGTACGCCGGATATCACCTGTTGCAGCGCTCGTTGCTGCTGGACCACATCAACTCCGACTACGTGCGCACCGCACGGTCGAAGGGGCTGACCCGCAAGCAGGCGATCTACCGGCACGGACTGCGGACCTCGATCATTCCCGTCGCCACCCAGGTCGCCTTCGCGATGCCCGCACTGTTCACCGGCGCGGTCATCACGGAAACCGTCTTCGCGTGGCACGGCATGGGTGAGTACTTCACCAAGACCATCGGCACGAACGACGTGCACGGTGCCGTAGCCGTGGCGGCCTTCGGTGCCCTGATGACGGCCATCGGCGCGATCCTGGCCGACCTCGTCGTCGTGGCCCTCGACCCCAGGATCAGGGTGAGCTGACATGGCCATCAACATGCCAGGCGCCGGAACCGTCCCCGAAGAGGCTCCGGAGGCCCCCGAAGCGCTGGAGCCCGGCACGACCGGCGGCAAGCGCCTCTCGCCGAGCAAGCTCTACATGCGCCGCTTCGCGCGCAACAAGTCCGCGCTCGCCGGCCTCATCCTGTTCGTCCTGCTCGTCCTCTTCTCCGTGTTCGGCCGGTTCCTGACCGACTGGAACCACGAGGAGGCGGACTTCACCGCTCTGACCGTCGGCCCCGGCGTCGGCGGCCACATCCTGGGCACCAACGGAGCGGGCAACGACGTCTACGCCCAGCTGGTGCACGGCCTCGGCAGGTCGCTGATCATCGCCGTGACGGTGTCGCTGATGACCACCGCCATCGCCGGTCTGTTCGGCACCACCGCCGCCTACTTCGGCGGCAAGATCGAGCGGGCGATGCTCGGCTTCGTCCACTTCCTGCTCATCCTGCCCTCGTTCCTCATCATCGCGCTGGTCGGTACGCACTACCGCGGTGACTGGCAGGTCCTGGTCGTGGTGCTCACCCTGTTCGGCTGGATGCTGACCGCCCGGGTGATCTGGTCCCTGGCCACGTCCCTCCGGGAACGCGAGTACGTGATGGCGGCCCGCTTCATGGGCGTCAGCCCGCTCCGGACCATCATCCGCCACCTGGTGCCCAACATCGGCTCCCTGCTGATCGTGACGTTCACCCTCGGTGTCGCCTCGACCGTGCAGTCCGAAACGGCCCTCTCCTTCATCGGGTTCGGCGTCAAGCAGCCCGACGTGTCCCTCGGTTCCATGCTGGCCGACGGGCAGAACACCCTGTCCACCGCCCCCTGGCTCTTCTACATGCCGGCGATCCTGGTCGTCCTGCTCACCGTGGCCATGGCTCTCATCGGTGACGGTCTGCGCGACGCCCTGGACCCCACCTCGCAGTCCGGAGGCCGCGCATGATCGAGCAGCGCACTGTCACGACCGAGCCCGGAACCCAGCAGGCCCTGCTGTCCGTCCGTGACCTCAAGGTGGCCTTCCCCTCGGAAGCCGGCCGGGTCGACGCCGTACGCGGTGTCTCCTTCGACCTGCACCGCGGCAAGACCCTCGGCATCGTGGGCGAGTCCGGTTCGGGCAAGTCCGTCACGTCGATGGCCGTCATGGGGCTGCTCCCCGAGTACGCCTCGGTCACCGGCGAGATCATGCTCGACGGGAAGAACCTCCTCGACCTGGACGACCGCCGGATGTCCAAGGTCCGCGGTCAGCAGATCGGCATGATCTTCCAGGACCCGCTCTCGTCGCTCACCCCGATCTTCAGCATCGGGGCCCAGATCGTCGAGTCCCTCCAGATCCACCAGGACCTCTCGTCCGCGGCTGCCTGGAAGCGGGCCGTGGAACTGCTGGACCTGGTCGGCATCCCCAACCCCGACCGCCGCGCCAAGGGCTTCCCGCACGAGTTCTCGGGCGGTATGCGGCAGCGGGCCGTGATCGCCATGGCGATCGCGAACAACCCCGACCTGATCATCGCCGACGAGCCGACGACCGCCCTGGACGTCACCGTGCAGGCGCAGATCCTCGACGTCCTCAAGACGGCCCAGCGCGAGACCGGCGCCGCGGTCATCATGATCACCCACGACCTCGGGGTCGTGGCCGGCTCCGCCGACGACGTCATGGTGATGTACGCCGGGCGCCCGGTCGAGCACGCCTCGGTCGACGATCTCTTCGCACAGCCCCGGATGCCGTACACCATCGGCCTCATGGGTGCGATCCCCCGCCTGGACGACCGGGACCGGGAAGCCCTGACCCCGGTGCCGGGAACTCCGCCGCTGCTGGTGGACCTGCCCGACGCCTGCCCCTTCGCGGCGCGCTGCCCCGCGGTCGAGGACGCGTGCCGGGAGGCCGAGCCGCCGCTGCTGGCCATCGGCGGGAGCGACGCCGCCACGGGACACTCCACCGCCTGCCGGCGCGCCGCGGAGATCGAGGACGGCGCCATCGGCGGCGAGCCGATCTTCCCCCTCCCGGCCGAACGGGAGGACCGCGTCGCGGAGACCCCCCGCGAGGAGCGGCCGAAGGTCCTGGAGCTCTCCGGAGTCACCAAGACCTTCCCGCTGACCAAGGGCGGCCTGCTCAAGCGCAAGGTGGGCACGGTCTTCGCCGTCAACGGCATCGACCTGGACATCCGCGAGGGCGAGACGCTGGGCCTGGTCGGCGAGTCGGGGTGCGGCAAGACGACCACCCTGCTGGAGATCATGGGGCTCAAGCCCCCGGAGCAGGGCAGCATTTCGGTCTGCGGCCATGACACGGCCGACCTCCGGCGCAAGCAGGACGTCAGCGAGGTGCGCCGCAACATCCAGATGGTCTTCCAGGACCCGATGGGCGCGCTCGACCCCCGCATGACGGTCTTCGACATCCTCGCGGAGCCCCTGCGCGCGGTCGGAGAACGCGACAAGAAGGTGCTGACCGCCAAGGTCGCGGAGCTGATGGAGCTGGTGGGGCTCGACCCCGAGCACCGCGACCGCTTCCCCTCGGCGTTCTCCGGCGGGCAGCGCCAGCGCATCGGCATCGCCCGTGCGCTGTCCACCAAGCCCCGGCTGCTGGTGCTCGACGAGCCGGTCTCGGCGCTCGACGTGTCCGTGCAGGCCGGTGTCATCAACCTGCTCAACGACCTCAAGACCGAGCTGGGCCTGTCCTACCTCTTCGTCGCCCACGACCTGTCGGTGGTATGCCATATCTCCGACCGGGTGGCGGTGATGTACCTGGGGCGGATCGTCGAGATCGGGTCCACCGACTCCGTCTTCGACAACCCCAGGCACCCCTACACCAAGGCGCTCCTCTCAGCGATCCCGCTGCCCGACCCGGTGGCCGAACGCACCCGGGAACGCGTTCTGCTGGAGGGCGACCTTCCCAGTCCCACCGACGAACAGCCCGGTTGCCGTTTCGTCTCCAGGTGCCCGCTCCACACGACGCTCTCCGAGTCCCAGAAGGAACAGTGCCGCGGAGTCACCCCCCTGCTCACCGAGCGTGGGGACCCCGACCACCGCGACGCATGCCACTTCGCGGGCACGTCCACGTCTGCCAACAAGTAACCGAGCAAGAAAGGCCAAGGCCGTCATGAGAAAGATCACCGTGAGCCTGGTGGCGCTCGCCGCCGCGTCCTCCCTCGTCCTGACGGGGTGCAGCAGCAGCGACTCCGACGACGCCAAGAAGCCGAAGTCCAAGGGCGCCACGTCGGAGAGCGAGGTCCTGACCTCGTACAACCCGCAGCCCGCGAGCAACCTGAAGCAGGGGGGCAAGCTGACGCTCCCCATCGTGGAGATCCCCGACCAGCTCAACACGCTGAACGGTGACGCCTCGCTCTACACGTCGAAGATCTCCTGGTTCTACCAGCCGCAGCTGTCCTTCAACGACCCGAAGGGCAACATCACGTACAACGAGGACTTCCTCACCGACGTCAAGCAGGAGACGGTGGGTGGCAACACCCAGGTCACCTACACGATCAATCCCAAGGCGAAGTGGAACGACGGCCAGGACATCGACTGGACCGCGTTCCGTGACACCTGGGCCGCGCTGAACGGGAAGGACAAGGAGTACAACGTCTCGTCCACGGACGGGTACTCCAGCATCACCTCGGTCAAGAAGGGCAAGGACGCCAAGCAGGCGGTCGTCACCTTCAAGGGCACGTTCGTCTACTGGAAGTCCCTCTTCGCCCAGATCGTCAACCCGCACATCGCCAAGTCCGAGGACTTCAACAAGGCGTACGTGAGCAAGCCGCACGCCGAGTGGGGCGCCGGCCCGTACACCATCGCCAAGTTCGACGCCAAGGGCGGCACCGTCACGTACAAGCCCAACCCGAACTGGTGGGGCGCCAAGCCGCATCTGGACGAGCTGACCTTCGTCCAGATGGAGGAGAGCGCCAGCATCAACGCGTTCAAGAACGGCCAGATCGACGCCGTCCAGGTCCAGAACGCCGAGCAGATCAACCAGGTCAAGGGCGTGAAGGGCATCGAGCTGCGCCGCGGCTCGACCACCTCCAACAACCTGCTCGTCCTCAACAGCACGTCGCCGGTGCTGAAGGACGTCGCGGTCCGCAAGGCCGTGATGGAGGGGATCGACCGCTCCCAGCTCGCGAAGATCTCGTTCCAGGGCATGGACTACACGGAGCCGCTGCCCGGTTCCTTCAACCTGTACCCCTTCCAGAAGGGCTACGAGGACAACTTCGGCAGCCTCGTGAAGTTCAACGCGGAGCAGGCCAAGAAGGACCTGGACGCCGCGGGCTGGAAGGCCGGCTCGGACGGGGTGCGGGAGAAGGACGGCAAGAAGCTCGAGCTGACCTACCCCACCATCGGTGACCGGTCCACCACCAAGGCCCGTGCCACCGCGGTCGCGCAGATGATGAAGAACATCGGCGTCAAGGTGAACATCGAGGCGCACCCGTCCGCCGACTTCAACAAGGTGTTCACCAAGCGCGCCTTCGACATCTTCGGCATGGGCTTCATCTCCAGCGACCCGAACGGCATGCTCTACATCTGCCAGATGTACTGCTCCGACTCGACGCTGAACGTGTCCCGCTCCGTCCCGAAGAGCATGGACGAGGAGACCAAGGCCGTCACCAACCTGCCGACCCTGGACGAGCAGCTCAAGGCCGGTAACGCGGTCGAGAAGAAGGCCATGGAGACCTACGGCGTCATGCCGACGCACAACGGTCCGACCATCTGGGCCGTCAAGAAGGGCCTCGCCAACTACGGCGCCGCCCAGTTCTACGGCAACTACGGCACCATCGGCGCCCCCGGCCTCGTCGGCTGGCAGAAGTAAGGTTCTGCGGGGTTCCGCACCCGGTGCGGAACCCCACAGCCCCGTAGCCGCAACCGCACGACACTGCCCGGCGAGCCGCACTCGGCTCGCCGGGCAGTGTCGTGTCCCGGTCCAGGGGGACGCTCAGGACGGGGGCGGCGCCGGCACGGCCACCGGGCGGTGCCAGTTCCTCCGGTAGTGGATCAGCGGCGTCTCGTCCAGGAGGGTGACGGCCTCCAGGCGGCCCACGACGATGCTGTGGTCGCCGCCGGGGAGAACGTCCTCGCGCGTGCACAGGAGGCGTGCCGAGGCGTCGGGGAGCCCGGGCAGCCCGCCCTCCAGGGGGACGAGTTCCGCCTCCGCCCGTGCCCGGTCGTGCCGGGCGAACGCCAGGGCCACCCCGGCCTGTTCGTGGGTGAGGACGTTGATGAGGAAGCGGTCCGCAGTGGTGAAGACGTCGTGGGCGCGGCCGGCCCGGTTGACGCAGACGAGCAGCAGCTGCGGCTCCTCGGAGAGGCTGCACATCGCACTCGCCGTGAAGGCGCGCGGCCTGCCGTCCTCGGGGCTCAGGGCGGTGACCACGGAGACCGGTGAGGCGACCCGTGACATGGCCTCCCGGAACACCTCACGGGTCACCGGTGCGGCGGCCGGCAGGACCGGCTCCCCGGCCAGCGCCGCGCGCATCCGTCCGGCGACGCGTCGTACGTGGGGCTCCCCGTGCCCCTGGTCCGCCGTAGCGGCCCGGAGGTGGGTCACGGGTGCGGCGGCACCTCGTCCGGCCCACAGGGCGTCCGTGCAGCGCTCGCACGCGGCGGGCTCGCGCGGGTCCGCGATCGCCGTGACCGGGCAGGTCAGCGGCGCGGGGTCGGCCGGCCGACCGTAGGGGCGGTAGCTGTCCCGGGGCTTGAGGGGTTCCGCCGCGACGGCCCCGGCGCGGTCGGGGCACCGGCATTCCGCCGCCGGGCCGGCCGAGACGAACAGGTGGCGCGGGCTGCGGTGACCGGCGGCCACCAGGGCGCGGGCCAGGGCGTACCCGGTCGCACCGCCCGGGGCGCAGTCGTAGACGGCGTAGGGTGCCCCGCCGAGGCCGCTCGCCGCCCGGTCCGCCAGGGCGGCGACGTCCTCGCCCGCCCGGTTGCGGGGCTCGTCGTTGTCTCGGGGCGCCGGTACGGCGAGGATCTCGGTGCCGGCGCCCAGGGCGTCCAGCACCGGTCGGCATAGGTGCGGGACCGTCTCGTCCCGGCAGGGAATCCACAGGAGTTTCCCGGCCGGCGGCTCCCCGTCCTCGGTCGGTTGCGGGTTCACGGCTGGTGCTCCTGACTTCCGGCGAGACTGACACGGTGGGAAGGGCTGTCACGGCTCCGGGGCGCGTCAGGGCATCACGAGGGGTCCGCCCAGGACGAACCGGTCGAGCGGCTCCGCCATGGCGCTCCTGGCCGGCGGGTGGAGCGCCAGGGCGCGGGCCGACGTGAAGTACGTCGTGCTGAACCCGCTGATCATGTACGCCCCGCCGCCGAGCAGTTCGGTGGCGTGCGCGGCGACGCGGGCGACGGTGCGCTGGGCCGAGTACCGCACGTACAGCGCGCGGGCGACGCCCTGCGGATCGTCGTCGCCCTGGGTCACGTCGCGGGCCACGGCTTCCAGCGAGGCCATGGCCGTCTCCAGGTCGCCGACCAGTTCGATCCGCTCGGCGGCGGAACCGCGCCGCTCCTTGAGCACCGCCTCGACGAGCCCGCCGGCCACACCGATGTAGCTGGCCGAGACCATCAGCTCGAATATGTGGAAGACCATGGCGAGCGCGGTGTTCAGGGTCTGGGGGTCGCCCAGGGACGATATGTAGTCGTCCGGCACGTCGACGTCGGTCAGCACCACCTCACGGGTCTCGGAGCCGGGCAGCACCTGCGCGTCCCCGAGCGGCCGTACCTCGATGCCCTCGGAACCGGCCGGGATGATGGCGAGGGCCATCTCCTTCTCGCCCGTCTCCGGCGAGGTCACCATGACGCTGGCGGTGAGGAAGTCCATCGACTCCGCGAGGCTGCACGGCTTCTTCGCCCCGTTGAGCCGCCAGCCGTCGCCGTGGCGCTCGGCCCGCATCAGCGGGACGAGGATGCTGGCGGCCGGCTTGCCCTCGCCGAAGCCCGAAGCCAGGTACAGGTTGTCGGCCGCGACCGCGGTGAGCAGGTCCTCCGTCGCCGGGCACGGCGGCATCGCCATGACCGTGCAGTGGTGCATGTTCGCGGCCAGCGCCAGGGACGGGGAGCGTGCGCCCAGTAACCGCTGGACGCGCAGGCCGTCCGTCAGGTCGGCGCCGAGCCCGCCGTATTCCTTCGGCACCATGAGAGCGGGCCCGCCGAACTCACGGAAGATTCCCAGTCCGGGAGATTTCACGGACTCCAGTTCGGCCGTGGGAACCTCACTGAGCCGCTGTTCGAGGCCGGGGAACAGGCGTTCAACAGTCGCCCGTTCCTCGACCATGAAATTGATGGACACGTATGCACCTCTCTTACATGGCATCGTGCGACGGCCCGCCGCCGTCGATGAATTCGATGAGCCGCTCGGTGAGCCATTCCGGCTCGTCGAGCGAGACGAAGGCGCGCGATTTCTCGGCGACGGCGACCGAACTGCGGGAGAAGCAGCCGGCCAGCCGCTCCGCATGACCGAACGGGAAAAGCGGGTCCTTACGCGACCAGACGACGAGGACGGGTCCCTTGAACCGGTGCAGTTCCTGCGCAACGGCCTTGGTGACCGCCGGTCGTAAACCGGCCAGGAGTTTGACGAAATCCCGCTGCACACCGCGGTCGCTCGGCAGGGCGCCCAGCATCTCGTCGATACGGTCCGTCGGAACCTTGCTGCGCGCCACCAGTGTCATCAGCGCCCGCTTGGCCAGGCCCAGCCGCAGCCCGCTCCCGACCACCCGGACGACTCCGGGGATGCCGAGCAGCAGGCGCATCGGGACGAGGAGCTTCGGCGGGCAGTTGTCGAAGGCGTCGGAGGGCAGGAGCACCAGGCGCTCGAAGAGCTCCGGTTCCCGCGCCACGCAGATCTGGGCGATGGCCCCGCCCGTGTCGTTGCCCACCAGCACGATGGGGCCCGGGAGTTGGCGCGCGATGTCCAGCACGCGCGCCGCGTGCCCCTCCAGCGAGCAGTCGGCGTCCGGGGCCAGGGGGTCGCGGTGCCCACCCAGGGGGAAATCGGGCAGCACCATGTGGCACCGGTCGCGCAGCCCCGCGATCAGCGGGTCCCACACGTGTCCGTTGACCATCAGGCCGTGCACGAACAGGACAGTCCTGCCCTGTCCGACACGTCGGAGGTCGATCCGGCCGCCGGCCGTCTCCACCCTGGTGGTCTCGGTTGTCATTTCGGGCACCTTCCTTTCAGGCCGCCCGTGCGGGCCGGCCCTTGACCGTGAGCACCTCGATGTCGTAGACGAATGCCTTGTCGTCGTGAGTGAGCGACGTACTCAGCGCCTCGTCCCGGAACAACGTGGAGCTTGCTTCCGCAGGCACCTGGTGTTTCGCCAGAAAATTCCGGTAGCACACGCGCCCGCCGGGCCTGCCGGCACGGGCGATGTTCCGCATGATCTGATCGAAACCGTCCTGGGGGATACAGCTTGTCACATCGGACAGGGAGAATTTGTCCAATGAGGCGTCAGGCGCCTTCTGTATGTACTCGATGAGATTTCCCGTCACGATCTCGACCTTCGTCGGGGCGGAACGGATCGCCTCGTAGTTCTCCCGCAGCAGGTAGTGCGGCAGGGTGCCCCGATGCGGATAGCGGCCCAGGAACGTGAACGCGAGCCAGTGGTTGTCCTTGGCGAGGTGGTTCATGAACGTGTGGTCGACGCGTTCGAGGATGTAGCCGCCGACGGAGTCCACATCGATGGTGATGCGGTAACCGGGGTCGTTCAGGACGAACTTGAGGATGCGTTCGGAGAAGCCGTGGCGGACCAGCGTCCGCCACATGACGCCGTCGATCCTGCGCCGGTAGATGATGCGCTGCTCCTCCAGCGTCTGCGCCGAGAACAGGTCGCGCATCGCGCGGCCGTACAGGAGCCGCATCGTGGGGGCGACCACGCGCTTGTAGAACTTCTCGTGCCGGCCCGACACGACCAGGCCCCGGCGCACCTCCTTGCGGTGCCGTGCGAAGTAACGGAAGGCCGCGGGGCTGATCTTGTCCTTGAGCTGGACGAACAGCCGCCACCGGTCCGGACAGGGGTCGATGCCGAGGAGGGCGAGGAGCGAGTCGTAGTCGAAGTGCCGGATCGCCGCCAGCTTCACTTCGAGCAGGTAGTTCTGGCCGGGGGCCATGTCCACCGAGACCACCGACCGGGGGTGGTTCGCGACCAGGCTCAGGGTGCGGCAGCCGCTGCCCGTCACACTCAGCACGTCCTCGCCCTCCGAGACGTCCAGGGCCCGCATCTCGGAGTCGGAGTCCTCGTCGCACGTGCTGTACAGAATCCACTTCTCTGAGCCCTTGGAGCTCATGGTCACCATCCTCGTCGAGCGTGCTGAACCCGGTGCGGCCACCGGGCGTGAAGGGGGACGGACCGAAGTCCCCGGGTGCGTCCGTGCGGACTCACGTCGTGAAGAAGCCGTCGTTCGCCATCTCCGCCACACTGAGGTCGAAGGCCTTGCCGGTGGCGGCCAGGTCCTCGACGGTGTGGGCGGTGCTGAGCAGGAAGCTGTGCAACTCCGGCATATAGACGCCGTGCTGCCTCATGTAGTACGCGAGCGCGATGGTGGCCTTGAAGTTGCTTCCGGCCATCCGTTCCCGGTAGATGCCCGCCGACCGGTGGCTGAAGTTGAGCGAGAAGATCGAGTTGCGGGCGTTGATGCGGCAGGATATGCCGCGCTTCGCGGTGCTCTCGGCGAACTCGTTCCGCAGCCACTGGGTCTTGGCCTCCAGCTCCTCGTACAGCTGCTGGTTGGCCCGCAGATGGGTGAGTACCGCCAGACCCGCCCGGCATGTCAGCGAGTTGCCGCTGAGTGTGCCGCCGGCGAAGGCCTTCCGCTCGTAGTCCAGGAAGGGGTCCTCGGAGCTCCGGCACGTCTCCACCAGTTCGGAGCGTCCCACCACCGCGCCGCACGGCAGGCCGCCGCCGATGATCTTCCCGAGGCAGGTGAGGTCCGGCTCGATGCCCGCCATCGTCTGCGCCCCGCCGTACGCCACCCGGAATCCCGTGACGACCTCGTCGAACACCAGGGGCACACCCGTGTCGGTGCACACCTTCCGCAGCGCGGTGAGGAACTCCAGGTCGAAGGTGGTCGTCGAGGACGGCATCGGCTCGACGATGACGCAGGCCAGTTCGTCCGCGTGTGCCCGCAGCCGCTCGAGGCCGCCTATGTCCCCGTACTGGAGCACCACCGTGCTCTCGATGACGTCCGAGTCCGTGCCGAGGCTGCCGGCGATCGGCTTGGGTGAGTGCTTGTCGCCGGTGAAGCGGAACCAGGAGCTGACCATGCCCTGGTCCGAGAAGCCGTGGTAGTGGCCCTCGAACTTGGCCACGATCTTGCGCTTGCGGGCCGCGCGGCACAGCCGTATCGCCAGGAGTACGGCCTCGGTTCCGGAGTTGCACAGCAGGGCCCGGTCCGCCGCCGGGAAGGCGTCGACGAGGGCCTCGGCCAGTTCCACCTCCGGCTCGTGGCCGATGCCGTTGACGAGACCGGCCTCCACGCCCGCGGTGATCGCCTCGTTGACCACCGGGTGCGAGTAGCCGAGGATGTGCGGTCCGTACCCGCCGGAGAGGTCCACGTACTCGTTGCCGTCGACGTCCCGGACGCGGCCGGCCCGGGCTTCCTTGACGAAGATCGGGTACGTGCTGGGGAAGAAGTAGCGGTGGATGTGGGTCGGTGCGACCAGCGAGCGGCCCGCCCGGTCCCGCAGCTCCAGGGAGCCCGGTATCTGGGTGGTGAACTGCTCGTCGAACCGTGCGCGCACCGCCTTGCTCATGTAGGGCGAGTAGCGGTCGGTGAACTTGCGGGCGTTCTCCCAGATGTTGATCTCCGGGTCCAGCTGGGTGGCGAACCCCTCGCAGGACAGGAAGACCAGTTCGACCTTGGTGAAGCTGGTGGTGTACCGGGCGCCGTACTTCCGCAGGATGTCGCTGACGTCCCGGAAGTAGCTGATCGTCGACCACCGGTTCGACGCGGTGTCGAAGTGGTGCTCCAGGGCCGCCACGAGCTCCGAACGGTACTCGGCCCAGTTGTCGCGCAGATGCTCGCCGCCGGTGACGAAGTGGGCGGTGAACCGCTCCACCGCGACGTCCCACTCCTTGCGGGTGCAGGCGTAGTAGAAGGAGGACAGGCCCCACTTCTCGTCCTCGGTCAGCTCGACCGTGATCCCGTAGTCGAGCAGGATCAGCTCGCCCTCCTCGGAGAAGAGGATGTTGCCGGGGTGCGGGTCCCCGTGCGACAGGCCGTGCATGTACAGCATCGTGTAGATCGTGTCCTGGAGGCGCCGCGCCAGCTGGTGCGCCGGCAGCTTCACCTGCTGGGCGGCGTTGCCCCGGATGCCCTCCATGAACTCCATGGTGAGCATGCGCGGGGTCACCAGATCCGGGATCACGCGCGGCACGCGGACGTAGGGGTGGCCCTCGAAGTTGCGGTACACCGCCTTCTGGCGCACCGCTTCCTGGAGCATGTCGGCCTGGGAGCGGAACAGCGTGGCGACCTCGGTGAAGCGCCGCAGGCCGTCCGACGCGGCCACCGCCGGGACCACCTTCTCGGCGAGCCGGACGCCCCGCCTCATCATCCGCAGGTTCTGCTCGATGTGCTCCGGCACGCCCTCCTTCACCAGCTTCACGGCGACCTGCTGGCCGGACAGCAGCCGGGCCCGGTGCACCTGGGCGACCGAACCGCTGGCCACCGGTTGGAGGTCGAACTCCCGGAAGACGCTGTTCATGGGGGCGCGCAGTTCCCGCGTGACGACGGCACGGGTGGTGGCCGCGTCCATGTGCGGGGCGTCGTCCTGGAGTGTGCGCAGCTTGTCGGCCCACTCGGAGGGGACCAGGTCGGACCGGGTGGCGAGCAGCTGGCCCATCTTCATGTAGATCGGGCCCGCCTCCACGAGGCAGTCCAGGAGCCGTTCGGCCTCCTCGGTCCGCAGCTCGTCGCGGTTGGACCGGAAACGCGAGACGGCATAGCCGAGGCCGTGCCCCAGCGCGTTGCCGACGGACTTAAGGGGTGTACCCATCTTGTTCTCCGTCCTCCGGTCAGTACACGAATGAGAAGGCGCTGAAGGACATGCCGGCGCTTCCGACCCAGCCGATCGCGCGGTCCCCCCGGTTCAGGCGTCCTTCGGACACGGCGGTGGCGATCGCGGTCGGCACCGAGGCCGAGACGATGTTCCCGGTGTCCTGGAAGACGTGGAAGATCTGGTCGCCCAGGCCCACGGTGTCCGCCATCTCCTGCCAGAACCGTTTCGACGAGGCGTGCGTGAAGACCGCCGACACCCCGTCCGTCGGTGCGTCGAGGCGCTTGAACACCTCCATGGCCTCGATGCGGGCGGCCTCGTGGAGGTCGAACCCGAAGGAGGTGAACCGGCCGACCCCGTTCCTGGCGACCTTCTCCGAGGGCAGCGAGTAGTCCGCGTAGCCCGCCATGGGGATGTTGCAGAGTTCCGCCAGGTCCGGGCGCGAGGAGAACTCGAAGGACCACGGGGCCTCGCCGTCGGCGGTGAGGATCGTCGCGGACGCGGCCTCGCCGAGGGTGTAGGCGGGGAAGCTCCAGGTGATCTCGTCGGCGTGGCGCAGGGTGAAGACGTCGGGGTAGACGGCTCCGCCCGGCCGCATGTTGAACTCGGCGTTGACGAGCATCGCCGTGCGGCACGCGCCCGAGGCGAACAGACCCTCGGCCAGCTGCACGGCCCGCGTCCAGCTCATGCAGGCGTCCAGGACGTCGAAGCACTGGGCCCGGTCGATGCCCAGGGCCGCCGCCGCGTGATAGGCGCCGCCCGGCTCCAGGAACCCCCTGCCGATGCCGGTGTAGATGACGACGTCGATGCTCTCGCGCGCCATCTCCGCCTGGGTGAGGGCCTGTTCGGCGGCGCGGACGAGCAGGTCGATCGGTCGCTCCTGCCCGTCGCACCACAGCCGGGCCTCGGAGCCCGAGTAGGCGAGCCAGAAGCTGACCTTGCGGAGCGCGTCCTCCAGGTCGCCCTCGAAGCCGGCGGCGCTGTGCTCGCGCACGAGGGCGAGGATGTCGTCGTTGGTGACGCGCCGGGACGGCAGGGCTGCGGATACGGCGGCGATCCTCATCGGCCCTCCCCCTCACCCGCGGTCCGGGCGGCGGGCCGGGCCAGCCGCTGCGCGACCAGGCCGGCCAGCGCGTCGATCGACTCCGTCTCCCACATCCACTCCGGTGGCACCGTCAGTCCGCTCCATTCCTCGAGCCCGTAGTGGAGTTCCAGCATGTTCCGCGAGGTGACGCCGTGGGCGGACAGCGGCAGTCGCGCGTCCACCTCGCCGCGTCCTTCCAGCACCCGTTCGAGCACCCAGCCCTCGATGTACGTACGGCAGCCGAGGCGCAGCGCGTCGGCCGCGGAGGCGGCGGGCGCCGGGGCGGGCCGGGCGGACGGGGCGTCGGCGGAGCCGGCCGGCCCGGCGTCGAGGCGGGCGAGGGCGGTGAGGCGGTCCTCCAGGAGGTCCGCCCTGCACTGCGAGCGCCGGATCTTGCCGCTGGTGGTGACGGGGACGCCGCCCGCGCCGGTGACGACGACCGAGGCGCCGATCTCGTGGCGGCGCCAGACCTCGTCCCGGATCGCGACGGCGACCTCGTCGGCCCGGCTCTCCGCGCGGGGGGCGCACTCGGCCACCACGACGAGGCTCTCCCGTCCGTCCTGGCGCACGCTGAACGCGGCGGAACGGCCGCGCCGGACGGCGGGATCGCTGTCCTCGGCGGTGCGTTCGATGTCCTGGGGGTAGTGGTTGACGCCGTCGATGATGACCAGGTCCTTGAGTCGTCCGCAGAGGTAGAGCTCCCCGTGGTGGAGGAAGCCGAGGTCGCCGGTCCTGAGATAGGTGCCGGTGTCGCCGTCGTCGCCCTCGACGCGGGCCCGGAAGGTCTGCTCGCTCTCCTCCGGGCGCCCCCAGTAACCGCGGGCCACGCTGGGGCCGTTCACCCAGACCTCGCCGGCGTGGCCGTCGGGCAGCCGGCGGCGCGTCTCCGGCTCGACGACCGCGATCCGGGTGTCCGGCACGGTCGTCCCGCACGAGACGAGGGGGCGTACGGCGTCGTCGGCGGGGAGTTCGGTGACGGGTGCGCCGACGGTGATCCTGTCGAAGGTCCCCCACGCGGCTTCGGCGCCGGGGGCCTTGTTGGTGACCTTCAGGGTCGCCTCCGCGAGACCGTAGGAGGGGCACAGGGCCTCGGGCTTGAGGCCGTGCGCGGTGAACGTCCGGCTGAACCTGCGGTGGGTGTCGTACTGCACGGGCTCGGCGCCGTTGCCGGCCGTGATGAGCGAGCTGAGGTCCAGGCCGGCCCGCTGCTCCTCGGTGGTGGCGTCGACGCAGAGGTCGTACGCGAAGTTCGGCGCCCCGGTGTGCGTGCCGTGGTAGCGCGAGATCGCCTGGAGCCAGCGGATCGGGCGGCGCACGAACGTCGTCGGGGCCATCAGTACGGAGTGGCAGCCGGCGTACACGGGGAGCAGGACCGAGCCGATCTGGCCGTAGTCGTGGAAGTGCGGCAGCCACGACACCCATCGGCTGGTGCCGTCGACCTGCCAGGAGACCGCCGCCTCGGCGCACTGGGCCACGGCGTTGCGGTGGTCGATGACCACGCCCTTGGGGGTGGAGGTGGAGCCGGACGTGTATTGCAGATAGGCGATGGTCTCCGGGGAGACGTCCGGCTCGGGCGGCGCGGAACGGCCGCTCGCGGGCCGGTCCGTGGCCAGCCAGGGCAGGCCCGCGACCCGTGAGTCCGGGGCGAAGAGGGAGGTGCGCCGCAGCCCCGCCTCCGTGGTGAGCACCGCGCCGGCCGCGCAGTCCCGTGCGATCGCCTCCACCGTGGGAGCCGTTCGCCGCTGCGGAACGTAGAGGGGGACGGCGATCACTCCGGCGTACAGGCAGCCGAAGAATGTGACGATGTAGTCGAGGCCCGCCGGATAAAGCAGCAGTACGCGGTCACCGGGCGCCATGGTTTCCCGCAGTCGGCCGGCCAGTTCCCGGGCACGGTCGTGCAGCTCCCCGTAGGTAAGTGTGCCGACCACATCGAGGTCGCCCTCGAGGAATGTGAACGCCGGCTCGTGCGGGTTGTCGTGTGCACGTTTCATCAGAGTGCGGACAAAGTCGGTTTCCGTTACAGATTCCACTTGGTTACCTCAATCTGAGAGCGACCGGTCGAGTCGCCCGTCGGCTACAACCAGTCGGCCGCCGATACATGCGGAATCGCGCTGGAGGGAATGAGCGGGGTGAAGCCGAGGTCTGTACGGTCTGCCGGCCGGTGCAAGGTCCCCCTCCGCTCGGGGGACGTGGCCCGATGGCGTCGACGCCGTGATCCACGAGGCTGCCACAGCCCACCTGCGCGGACAATGACAACAGTCCGAAGAGATGCCCCCGGCGGCTTCCGAATGAGGGAAGCGCACGTGGTGAATCCCGGCCGGTCCGCGTTTCACGGGAATGCCGGGCCGGCGTGCCGGCGCCCGGTGTCCGGGCGGGCCCCAGGTTTGGGCGGCGAAGTTTTCCTCACTTCCGAAAAATGGCCCCCAGGATTTCCGACTCCTGGTCTTGCCCGCGCCCGGAGGCCGGTGGAAGGCTCATGGCGCTCTGGTTCACCTTTCTCCTTTCCCCGCCCGGTACGGAGAGGCGTCACGACTTCCGTTGGCCAAGGCTTATTCAGGGCCTCGCCCCGGAGCCGGCGGATTCGGCGCCACTTCCTCTTCGTCCCTTCAGGACCACGGAGTCATTCGGTATGACCTACGCATCCCCTCGTGCCGCCGTTCTGGCCGGCATCGGCTCCTGGACACCACCCGGTGTACTGACCAACGCACAACTGGCGTCGCGGCTCGACACCAGTGACGAATGGATTCGCTCCCGTACCGGGATCGAGAGCCGCCACCGCGTCACGGCGGGCACCTCGACCTCGGACCTCGCCGTCGAGGCGGGCCGTCGCGCCCTGAAGTCCGCCGGTTCCGACGCGGTCGACGCCGTGGTGCTGGCGACGTCCACGCCGGACGAGCTGTGTCCGGCGACCGCGCCCTCGGTGGCGTCCCGGCTCGGCCTGGGCCGGGTCGCGGCCTTCGACGTGTCCGCCGTCTGCGCGGGGTTCGTCTACGGTCTGGGCACGGCCGCCGGGCTGATCGCCGCCGGGGTCGCCGAGCGGGTCCTGCTCATCGGCGCCGAGGCGTTCACCAGCCTCGTCGATCCCGACGACCGCACCACCGCCGCGATCTTCGGGGACGGTGCGGGGGCCGTGGTGTTGCGGGCCGGGCGGCCGGACGAGCCCGGAGCGATCACCTCGCTCGTACTCGGCAGCGACGGCGGCGGCCGCGAACTGCTGCACGTGCCGGCCGGTGGCGCCCGCCTCCGCGTGCCCGCCGAAGGCGAGTCCCGGTTCCTCCAGTTGCGGGGCCGGGAGATCTTCCGCCACGCGGTACGGCACATGGGCGCCTCCTGCCGCGAGGCGGTCGCGCGGGCGGGCTGGGAGCTGTCGGACGTCGACCGGCTGGTGGCCCATCAGGCCAACGCCCGGATCACGGCGGCGCTGGGCGGCGCGCTCGGCATCCCGCTCGAACGGGCGGCCTCCAACATCGCGCGGGTGGGCAACACCGCCGCCGCGTCGGTACCGCTCCTGCTCGACGAGGACAACGCGGACGGCAGCCTCACCCCCGGCCAACGCGTCCTGATCACAGCCTTCGGCGGCGGACTCGCCTGGGGCGCGGCCACGCTCGTGTGGCCCTCGCTGGACAGCGTCGGCGGCCCCGACCCGTCCGGCGGACCGCACGTACACGACATCACCGACATCACGGCCAAGGAGAGCTGACATGGACAGTTTCGAGGCGCTCAGGAAGATCCTCATCGACGAACTCAAGGTCTCGGCCGACCTGGTGCGGCCGGAGGCGTCCCTGGAGGACGTCGAGTTCGACTCGCTCACCCTCGTCGAGCTGACCGTCATCCTCGAACGCGATCTGGGGGTGGACGTCGAGGACCACGAACTGCGCGACCTGCCCACCCTCGCGGACGTGGCCCGGCTGCTGGAGGACCGGGTAGCCCAGGAGGCGGTATGACGCTGCCGACCGACATCGCGGTCACCGGCCTGGGGCTCGTCACCCCGGCCGGGATCGGCGTCGGGCCCAACTGGGCGGCGGTGCGGGCGGCCCGCGGGACCGCGGCCGCCCTCGATCCCGCGCTCAAGGGGATGCCGGTGGAGCTGTCCTGCCGGGTCCCCGGCTTCGATCCGGACCACCTGCTGGGCGGCGGGCGGGCCCGCCGCCTCGATAGATTCGTCCAGTTCGCGCTGGTCGCCGCACGGGAGGCGCTGGCGGACGCCGGGCTCGACCCGGCCGGCTGGGACGGTGCCCGGGTGGGCGTGGTCCTGGGCAGTGCCGCGGGCGGCATCCACACCTACGAGCAGCAGCACGAGGTGCTCCTGGGCCAGAAGCCGCAGCGCGTCTCGCCGATCCTGCTCGCCATGCACCTGCCGAACATGCTGGCCGGGCAGGTCGCGATCGAGTTCGGCGCCACCGGCCCGAATCTCGTGGTGGCGACGGCCTGCGCCTCCGGCGCCACCGCCATCGCCACCGCGTGCGACCTGCTGACGCTCGGGCGCTGCGATGTCGTCCTGGCCGGCGGCAGCGAGGCGATGATCACGCCGCTGGCGATGTCGGGCTTCGCCAACATGGGGGCGCTGTCCCGGAACGACGGCCGCCCCGAGGAGGCCTCACGCCCCTTCGACCGGGCGCGCGACGGCTTCGTCGCCGGTGAGGGCGCCGGACTCCTGGTCCTCGAACGCACCGCGGACGCGCGTGCCAGGAGAGCCCGCGTGCGCGCCCGGGTCCTCGGCCACGGAACGAGCGCGGACGCCCATCACATCACCGCTCCGCAGCCCGAGGGGCGCGGTCTGGAACAGGCCGTACGCCAGGCCCTGGACGGCGCGGGCGCCTCACCGGACGACGTCTCGTACGTCAACGCGCACGGCACCTCCACACCGCTCAACGACCTCGCGGAGGCGCGGACGCTGCACCGGGTCCTGCCCGGCGGGCCGTTCGTCAGCTCGACCAAGGGGGTCACCGGCCATCTCCTCGGGGCGGCGGGCGCGATCGAGGCCGCCTACACGGTGCTCACCGTCGAGGAGGGCGTCATCCCTCCGACGGCCAACCTCACGGACCAGGACCCGGAGATCGACATCAACGCGGTCACGGTCGCCAAGGCCCACCCGGTCGGCCTCGCGCTGAGCGATTCGATGGGCTTCGGGGGCCAGAACGCCGTTCTGGCCATCGGGGCCGCCTGACCGGCAGCGACGGGGGCCGCGGGCTCCGGCAGCGTGCACGAACCGCTGCCGGAGCCCGCGGCCCCCGTCGCGTGCCCCGGCTCCGTTCAGCCGGTGAGGAAGGGCGCGTCCACCCCGTCCAGCGCGCGGGCGCAGCGGCACGCGCGCTCCTCGGGGAGCCGGGCCACGGTGGCCAGCACGAGATCGCGCAGGCGTCCGAGGTTGCGGGAGAAGACCTCGTAGACGTCCTCCTGGGCCACGCTCTCCTCGGCGTCGAGTCCCGCGTCCAGGTCCGTCACCAGCGCCACCGACGTGTAGCACAGGGCGAGTTCGCGGGCGAGGGCCGCCTCCGGCATCCCGGTCATGTTCACCAGCGACCACCCCTGGGCCGCGTACCAGCGCGACTCGGCGCGGCTGGAGAAGCGGGGGCCCTCGATCACGACCATCGCTCCCCCGTCGACGAGCGGTTCGCCGCCGCCGTCGGCCCCCGCCTTGAGCACGGCGGCCCGGCCGGCGCCGCAGTAGGGGTCGGCGAACGACACATGGGAGACGACGTCGTCGAAGAAGGTCGACGGCCGGCCGGCCGTACGGTCCACCACCTGGTCCGGGACGACGACGGTGCCCGGTCCCAGCTCGCGGCGGAGTGAGCCCACGGCGCAGGGGGCGATGATCTGTGCGACGCCCAGGGAGCGCAACGCCCAGAGGTTCGCCCGGTAGTTGATGCGGTGCGGCGGCAGCGAGTGGCCGCGGCCGTGCCGGGGCAGGAAGGCGACCCGGCGGCCGCCGACCGTGCCCACCGTGACGACGTCGGCGGGGTCGCCGTACGGGGTGGAGACGGTGACTTCCGTGGCGTCGGACAGCAGGGCGTAGAGCCCGGTGCCGCCGATCACTCCTATCTCGGCACGGGCGAGGGCATCACGAGCGGCGTTCATGCGGAGTGCACCTTTCCGGTGTTCTTCTCGGGGGTGGGGCCGGCGTCCTCGGCCGGCCGCACGGACAGGGCGGTCAGCTCGGCCACGGTGGTGTGTCCGGGCAGGTGGGAGCCGCGCGGGTCGTCGTCCCTGCGGACGCCGACGGCGTGCCATCCGGCCTCGGCGGCGGCGTCCAGTTCGGCCGCGCTGTCGCTCAGGAAGAGGCACGTCGCGGCCGGGACCCCGAGCGCGTCCCGGATGCGCCGGTAGGAGTCCGGGGCATGCTTCGGGCCCGCCGTCTCCAGGTCGAAGAGGCCGTCGAGCAGCACGGACAGGTCCCCGAACTCGGTGTGGCCGAACCAGTCGCGCTGGGCCTTCACGGAGCCGGAGGAGTACGTGTACAGGGCGATGCCGTCGTCCCGCCAGCCGCGCAGCACCCCGGGCACCTCCGGGTACACGTGCCCGTGCAGGGAGCCGTCGGCGTAGCCCTCGGCCCAGATCCAGCCCTGGACCTTCTTGAGCGGGGCGGCCTTGACGTCGGCGTCCGACCAGGCGGCCAGCCGGGCCACCGCGTCCGCGACGCCGAGTCCGGGGGACCCCGTCTCCTGCCGTACGCCGGCCAGCAGTTCGGCCGTGCGGGGGTCGTCCCGGTGCTGCTCGAACCAGTCGGGCAGCCGCCGTCGCGCGTAGGGGAAGAGCACGTCCCGCACGTGCGCCGCCGAGCCCGTGGTGCCCTCGATGTCGAGCACCACCGCGTGCGCGCGGACAGCGGTCACAGGTCGCTGCCCGCCAGCTCGTCAAGGCCGGGGAAGCTGCGGGCGATCGGCGCCCCGGTGAAGTCGCCCACCCAGCCGTCCTCCTCCTGGAAGAAGCGTATGGCGGCGAAGTCGGGGCGCTCCCCCATGTCGAACCAGTGACGCACCCCGGCGGGCACCGACAGCAGGTCCCCGGCCTCGCAGAGGACGGCGAGGACCCGGTTGTCGAGGTGCAGCGTGAACAGGCCGCGGCCGTGTGCGAAGAACCGCACCTCGTCCTCGCCGTGCCGGTGCTCCTCCAGGAAGGTCGTACGGGCTTTGGCGGCCCGTTCGCGCCATTCCTCGGTGGGGGCGGGGTGCAGCCGGGCCACGTCGACGAGTTTCATCGAGTCCCGGGCGCGCACCTCGTCGATCTTGTCGCGGTACAGGTCCAGGAGGGCCTGGTCGTCCAGTGCCGGGGTGTCGCCGGTGCGGACCGGCCAGCGCCGCAACGAGACGCCGTGCTCGGCGAGTTCGCCGATGACGCGTGCGTCCTCGCGGGTACGCAGCAGCACCGTCCCCGGTGCGTCGTCCGGCATGACCTGAAGGAGTGTCACGTCGAGTCTTCCTTTCGCGGGAGGCGTCGGTCGGCCGGACGGGTCGTGTCCGGTTCTCCGGTGAGCAGCAGCAGGTGGCACATGGCCTCGACGCACTCCAGACGGTCGCGCGCCTGATCGAGGTCGTCGCCCCAGACGGTGACTCCGTGGTCCGCCAGGAGGAGTACGGGCGGGGGCTCCGGGAGGTCGGCGAGGTGGGCGGCCACGTCGTCGGCGATGCGGCTGACGTCGGGCCAGTTGGGGAAGACGGGGAGTTCGGCGTGGCCGGGGTCCTGGAGACCGAGCCCCTTGAGCAGTTCGAGGTCGCTCAGGGCCAGCCAGGAGAGCCGGTCGGGCGCGCCCAGCCGCCGGGCCATCGCGGTGCTGTACGGCGCGTGCACGTGTATGACGGCATTCGCGTCCACCGAGCGGTAGACGGCCGCGTGGATGGCGGTCTCGGCGGACGGGCGGGGCCCGGCACCGGCCGGGCGGACGGGCCGGCCGGTGGCGGCGTCCACGAGGACCATGTCGGCCGGTCCGAGGGAGCCCTTGGCGAGGCCGCTGCCCGTGATGAGGGCGTGCCGGGGCTCCCCCGGCAGCCGCACCGAGAGGTTGCCCGCGGTCCCCGGCATCCAGCCCTGTGCGTACAGCGGGCGGCAGTGGTCGGCGAGGGACCTGGCCGCGCGCATCCGGTCACCGGACCCGGCGTCGCCACCGGGCCGTTCGCCGAGCCGTTCGCCGGGCCGTTCGCCGGGCCGTTCGCCGGGCCGCCCGGCCGCGGTGGCGTCCGGCTCCGGCGACGGCCGCAGCACCCGTGATTCGGAGACGACCGCGGTGATGAGCTCGCACGGGGTGACGTCGAAGGCCGGGTTGAACACCGGAGCGCCGGCCGGGGCGATGCTGACGCCGCCCAGGGTGGTCACCTCGTCCGCGCCGCGCTCCTCGACCACGATCCCGGAGCCGTCCGGCAGTCGGGGGTCCCAGGAGGACTCCGGCGCCACGACGACGAACGGTATGCCGTGCCGCGCGGCCGCGACGGCCAGGGCGTAGGTGCCGATCTTGTTGGCCGTGTCGCCGTTGACGGCGATACGGTCCGCGCCCACCAGGACGCAGTCCACCATGGACCTCGACATGGCCGCCGCGGCCGCCGAGTCGGGGCACAGCCGGTAGGGGACGCCCGCCTCCCGCAGCTCCCAGGCGGTGAGCCGGGCGCCCTGGAGGAGGGGGCGGGTCTCGTCCACCAGTACCTCGGCCACGCGGCCCCGGTCCGCCAGTTCCAGGATCGTGCCGAGCGCGGTGCCGACCGCCGCGGTGGCCAGCCGGCCGGTGTTGCAGTGGGTGAGGATGCGGAGGGGGCCGTCCGGCAGGAGTCCGGCCACCAGGTCCGCCGCGCGGACGGCGGCGCCGCGGTTCGTGGCAATGTCCTCGTCGATCGCCTCCTGTGCCGCGCGCAGTACCGCGTCGGGTCCCTCCGGCAGCCGTTCGAGCATCCGCGCGACCGCCCAGGCCAGGTTCACCGCGGTCGGCCGGGCGGTCGCGATCCGCTCGGCGTCGGCGCGGACCGCGGCCATGTCGGTGGTGCCGTCGTCCGCCGTGTGCGCCCGCGCGGACAGGGCCACGCCGAGCGCTCCGGCCAGCCCGATCGCGGGGGCGCCGCGCACCGCGAGCGAGCGGATGGCCGCGATCACCTCGTCCACGGTCTCCAGACGCATCCACCGGGTCTCGTGCGGGAGCGCTCGCTGGTCGATGACGCGGACGGCCCCGTCGGACCAGCCGAGCGAGGGGGCCGCGTGCGGGCCGGTGCCCGGGTCCGTGGCAGCGGGGGTGGTCATGGTCCTCCCTTGGGACGTGCCGGACTGGTGTGTGGCGTGTCGAGGAGTGCGTCGCGGCCCGGACGGGCGCCGGCCCGCGGGAAGGGACCGGAGTGCGGGAGGTCGGCGGGGGCGGGGGCTCTGCGATATCGGTCAGCCTGCCACCGCCCGGCGCGCCCGGACAATGACAGCAGCGGGAAATATCTCTTCGCGATCTTCCCGGTCCGGGAAATCGGTGGACCCGGGGGCGCCCGGTTCCCCCGGCATCGCGGAAATCCGCCGGGCGGCGGGTGTCACGGCCCCTCCCCCGCTTCGACGGCATCCAGCGGAACCGGCGCTTCACCTTCCCCATCGCGCCGTCCGGTGTTACCGGGAGTCATGCATTCGCTTTTCGGCCAATTTCCCGGACATGTGATCCCGGTCATCGACAGCTCCGCACTCCGGTGACTCACGGGGCGGGCGACCCGGTGTTTGCGCGGATTCACGCGGCCCTCCGGGACGGAGTTCACATCGGCGTTTCGGCTTACCCGCCCGTACGTTCTCCGGGAGCCATATACTCAAGTCCCGTAAATGGATTACTGACGGTCAAATGACGGGTGGGGGGCACGAGTTGACCGGTACGGGCCGAGCGCCGCGCGCCACCGCCCCTCGCCAGCGCACGGATCACGCCTCCGCCGAAGCGCGGGAACCATGTCTCACGCATCCCGCCCGGCGAAGAGCCTCATGAGCGGTTCCCCACGTCCGACGGGCTGACATCCCGGGAATTCCCTCGTCCGGAAACACCCGGCACCCCGTCAGGCACCCCGCTCCCCACGGCCGCGCCGCCCCTCACCCCGCCCGCCGACCCCCGGACGGGCATCTCCGCGACACAGGTCTGGTTACTCCGAGCGCCGAAGGACTCGATCGAAATGACGGAATCCGAAAACAGTATCCGCCTCTTCACCGAATGGCTTCTGGAGCATCAGTCCGCCCTCACCGACAAAATTCTCACGGCGATCTGGCGCGACGGAATACCCACCAGCCCGCTCGCGACCGATCCGGCGCTTTCGACCGTGGTACGACTGGAAACCGAGATGCTCGTCGCGCAGTTCCTGCGCGGCCTCGGCAAGCGGCAGCAGGTCCCCATACAGTCGCACGGGGCACGGCATCTCGCCCGGCTCGCGGCGCTGCACGGGACGCCGCTGGAGGAGGTCGTCTCGAGTTACCGGATAGCCCACGGCGTCATCCAGGACTTCTTCTTCCAAGCGGCGCGGGAATCGGGGATAGGTTCTTCCTGCGCATTGAGCGTCCTGCAATTCTGCTGTCTTCAGTTACTGCGTCAGACGGAATCCCTCATCGGTCTCGTGACCACCGAGTACGCGGACGAGACGGAGATGATCGGCAGCGACGAGAACGCGCTGCGGCTCCAGGCGGTACGGTCGCTGCTCGACGGGGCGGGGCCGGCGCCCGAACTGCCCGGCTACGACCTGAGCGCGGAACACGTCGCCGTGGTGGCGCAGGGCCCGACGGCGGCGACGCTGGCGGCGTTCGCCCACCAGTGCAAGGACGAGGCGATCTCCGTGTTCACCGACCGCAACGTCGTGTGGGCGTGGTTCAGCGGCTCCATCGGCCCGGCGGACCTCCACGAGGCCGTGGCGGAGCGGGCGCAGCGCGGCTGCCTGGGCGCCGGTGAGCCGGGCAAGGGCCTCGCGGGGTTCCGGCGGTCCCACCGGGAGGCCCAGTCCGCGTTCCGGGTGTGCGCCTGGACGGGGCGCCGGAGCGCGCGTTTCGCCGACATCGAGCCGGAGGCCATCGGCCTCGCGGACGTCGACGCCACCCGCGCCCTGGTCCGCCGCCGCCTCGGACAGCTGATCGGGGGCAGCGCCCGCCACAAGTCGCTCCGCAAGACGCTGGAGATCTACCTCGCGTCCGGCCAGAACGCCCGGTCCGCGGCCTTCAAGCTGGGGCTCACGGAGCGGACGGTCGCCAACAGGCTCCAGGCGGCGCGCGCCCTTCTGCCGCCGGACACCCGGTTGTCCTCCCTCGAACTCGGCCTCGCGCTCCGCCTGCTGCCCCTCACCGCAGGCCGGCCCCCCGGCGCGCCGGGGGGTGTCCCACTGCCGTCCCCCGTCGGACGGCAGTGAGACCGCGGGCCCGGGAACCGCCCGCGCCGGTCTGCCGCTCAGGGCCGCTGGTCCCGGCCCTCCGGATCGGCGGTTCCCAGGGTCTCCAGCAGCCGCAGCGCCAGGGCGGTCTCCAGTGCCCCCGCGTCCGTGCCCGGCGGCAGCAGCTCACTGGCGTGCCGGAGCCGGTAGGCGACGGCCCTGCTGCTGACGTGCAGGCGCCGCGCGGTCTCCCGGGCGTTCGACCCGCAGCCGAGGTAGATGCCGAGCGTCTTGCGGGCGGTCTCCGCCTGGCGGGTCGGCCACGCCAGGTCCCCGAGCTGCCGGCGGATCAGGGTCTGGGACGCCTCGATGTCGGCCAGCGCTATGGCCTCCGGCGCCGCGGCGGAGAAGCGCACCACGGACCGCCGCTGGTACGCGGCGACCCGGAGGGCCATGCGGGCCTCCGCATGGGAGTCGCAGAAGCCCTTGGCGCCCCGGGCCGGCTCGCCCACCCCGACCCAGCAGTCGCTCTCGGCGGCCGCCTCCGCCGCCGCGACGACCACGTCCACCCGCGGGACGGCGATCCATATCCAGCTCAGCTCGTCGTCCGGCCGGACCACGCAGTGCGGTGCCTTGACCGCGCGGACCAGGGTCCGGACGACCCGCTCGGACTCCGGGCCCGATGCGGCCAGCGCGACGTGGTCGCCGCGCACGTTGTAGAAGTCCAGGCTCGCGGGGCGCTCCCCGTCCAGGACCGCCCGGACGGCGCGGAGCTGTCGCGGGCCCCGTGCCCGCATGATCGCCTCCGCCTCCTCGCGGTACTCGACGACCACCAGCTGGGAGAGGTGCTCGATCTCATCGAACAGGCGCCTGGTGCCGAGCCGTACCGCGCCCAGGGCCGCGCTGGTGTCCGCGGCGTCCGGGACGGCGTCGATCAGGGCCTCCTCCAGGACGCGGTGGCCCACGCGGTAGGCGTCCAGCACATCGCGCTCCGGGGTGCCGTTGCGCGCCGCGAGCCGCGCTATGTGCCGCGTCTCCGGGGGGCACAGCGGCTCCGCGTCGTCGGTCAGCGCGTTGATCAACTGATGGATCACGGCACGAGTCTCGGCCACCACCGTGTCCGCGAGCCCCGGTTCGTCGGTCAGTTCCCGGCCAACACCTAATCGTCTGATCCCGTCGACAACTCGCTTGGTCAACACATCTGCGGACACAAGGAGTTGATCTCTGGCAACACACAGCAATTCAGCCTCATCAGTCACAGATGAAGCTTCTCAGGGCGCGCAGCTTTCCGTCGAGGCTTGCACACTGTGCACATGGCATCGCCCGCTTCGAGCCACCACAGTTGGGCCATGAGCACTACCGAAATCCAGCCGCAGACCTCTCCGTCCGAGATCACCGAGTTATGTCTGACCCCGGCGACGGAGCTAGCGAGCCGGGTCCGCCGCCGTGACGTTTCGCCGCGCGAGCTGACCGCCGCCTTCCTCTCCCGCATCGAGGAACGCAACCCCGCGCTCAACGCCTACGTCCATGTGGCGGCGGACCGGGCGATGGCCGCGGCGGCCGAGTCGGAGCGGCAGCTGATGCGCGGCCGCCTGGCCGGGCCTCTGCACGGCGTACCGATCGCCATCAAGGACCTGTTCGACTACAAGGCCGGGATGCCCAACACGTACGGGGTGGCCGCGTTCCGGGACTACGTGCCGGAGCAGACCGCCCGGCACGTCGCCGCCCTCGAGGACGTCGGGGCGATCGTGCTGGGGAAGACCAACACGCCCGAGTTCGGGCACAAGGGGCTCACCGACAACAGGCTCTTCGGGCCGACCAGTACGCCGTTCGCGCTGGGCATGAACTCCGGCGGCTCGTCGGGCGGTTCGGCCGCCGCGCTGGCCGACGGGCTGTGTGCGCTGTCGCAGGGCTCGGACGGTGGCGGGTCGGTACGCATCCCGGCGGCGCTGTGCGGTGTGGTCGGGTTCAAGCCGAGCTTCGGCCGGGTCTCCGACGCGGTCCGCCCCGACGCGTTCCTCTGCCAGATCCCGTACATGAGCAACGGCCCGCTGGCCCGTTCCGTCGAGGACTGTGCGCTGCTGCTGTCGTGCATGGTCGGCGACGACCCCCGCGACCCGACCAGCGTCCCGCACGACGGCACGGACTTCCTGGCGGCGACGCGCAGGGACCCGGGCGCACTGCGCGCCGCGTACCTGCCCACCCTGGGCGGCTTCCCGGTCGAGGCCGGGGTGCGCGCGGTGGTCGACGACGCGGTGGCGGCGCTGGAGCAGGCCGGGGTGCATGTGGACAGGCCGCACTTCGCGCTCCCGGTTCCGCACCGGGAGGCCACCGATCTGTGGGTGCGCAACGCGGGCGCCATCGCCTCGACCGTCGTCGAGGCGTTCGCCGCCGAGGGCATCGATCTGCGCGGCGAGCCCTGGGAGGACTTCCCGTGGGCCCTGCGGGCGATGATCGAACGCACCGACGGCCGCACGCTGATGGACGGCCGCCGTGACCAGATCGTTCGGACGGTGATCTACGACGCCTTCGCCGACCTCTTCGACCGCTACGACCTCGTCATCAGCCCCACGCTGGGGATCGCGGGCTGCCCCAACGGGGACGACGGCTGGACCGTCGGCCCGGACAAGGTCGACGGCGAGGACGTCGATCCCATCCTGGGCTGGTGTCTGACCCAGGTGTTCAACTTCACGGGCCACCCGGCCATCTCGGTGCCGGCCGGGCTCACGGCCGACGGCCTGCCGGTGGGCCTCCAGATCGCCGGCCGGCGCTTCGCGGACGCCGACGTCCTCTCGGCCGCGGCGGCCGTCGAGCGCGTCCGGCCCTGGTCCGCGCACTACCGCATGCTCGCGGCGACCGCCCGCTGAGACGGACGCCCCGGCCCGGAAGATCCGGGCCGGGGGAACTCACGTACGACACAAGCACGTTCATGAAACAAAGCCCATGGAGCCTCGCCGGGCGCACGGCCACTGCCACACCTCCCCCCACACGGCCACAACGTCAACGAGAAGCGGCTCGGACGAGGAATCCCAGGGCTCCGGGGGAACAAAGGAGAAAATGGTGGCACAGACCTCTCGACGCGCATTCCTGAGAGCGGTGGGGATATCAGGAGGCGCCGGTGTGATGTATTCGGCCATGGGGGCGCTCGGCCTGGCACCGGTGCCCCAGGCGCACGCGAGGGCGTTCCGTCCGCCGAGGCGAGGCGACTTCACCTCGATCGGCCGTCGCAACGGCAAGAAGGTCATCGTCCTCGGCGCCGGCATCGCCGGTCTCGCCGCGGCGTACGAGCTGGGCAAGGCCGGGTACGCCTGCCGCGTCCTGGAGGCGAAGAACCGTCCGGGCGGCCGCAACTGGACGGTGCGGGGCGGCACGACGGAGACCGACCTCGACGGCCGCACCCAGACGGCCAACTTCGCGCCCGGCCAGTACATGAACGCCGGTCCCGGCCGCATACCCCAGTCGCACGTGACGCTGGAGTACTGCCGTGAACTCGGCGTTCCGCTGGAGGCGTTCGTGAATCAGAACGCCAACGCGTACATCTTCCACGAGAACAGCGCGGCACTCGCCGGGCAGCCGGTGCGGTGGCGGACCGCGAAGGCCGACGTGTACGGCTATGTGTCCGAGCTCCTCGCCAAGGCCACCGACCAGGGCGCGCTGGACCAGACCCTGACCACGACCGACAAGGAACGGCTGCTGGAGCTCCTCAAGGACTTCGGCGACCTCAAGGGCCGCGCCGACGACTGGGCGTACACCGGCAGCAGCCGCCGCGGCTACACGGTCGAACCCGGGGCCGCCCTGGAGGCCGGGACGGTGCTCGCCCCGCCGCCCTCCCTCTCCGACGTCATCGCGAGCGGGCTGGGGCTGCGCTTCTCCTTCGAGTTCGACTACCAGCAGGCCATGATGATGTTCCAGCCGGTGGGCGGCATGGACGCCATCCCCAAGGCGCTGGCAGCGGCGATCGGCAGCGACCGCATCGAGTACGGGGCCCGCGCGGCCGCCGTCCTGAACCGCACGGACGGCGCCTCGGTCACCTGGGTGAACGCACAGGGCCGGACGGTGACGGAGTGGGCCGACTACGTGATCGCGGCCATCCCGCCGATGGTGATGGCCCGTCTCAAGCACAACCTCGGCACCGGGGTCACGGACGCGCTGCTCACCCCGCAGCCGTGGGAAGCCGGCAAGATCGGCCTGGAGTACCGGACCCGGTGGTGGGAGACGGACGAGCGCATCTACGGCGGCGTCACACCGACCGACAACGACCTGGGCACCATCTGGTACCCGTCGTACGGTTACCACGGCGACCGCGGTCTGGTCATCGGCTATTACCACGCCCTGGAACCCGCCGCCGAGTACGGCAGGCTGCCGCACACCGACCGTGAGCGCAGGGCGGTCGCCGAGGGGGTGAAGATCCACGGCGAGAAGTACCGCTCCGAACTGGCCTCGTCCTTCAGCGTGGCCTGGCACCGCACCCCGTTCATCGAAGGCGGCTGGGCGGGCTGGGAGTCGCAGACGGGGATCGCGTACCAGACCCTGAACCGCCCGGCCGGAAACGTGTACTTCGCCGGTGACTGGCTCAGCAACACCATCGCCTGGCAGCACGGAGCGTTCACCTCCGCCCGCAAGGTGGTCACGGAGATCCACTCCCGAACGCTGGCCCGGTAGGACGCCTGCTCCCGTCGCCGGCCCCGGGCGGGGCCGGCGACGGGAAAGGGTAACGAGCAGGGAACGATCAAGGGCCGGCTTCGGAAGATTCCGAAACCGGCCCTGATTCGCGACTTCAAAAGTCGGGACGACAGGATTTGAACCTGCGACCCCTTGACCCCCAGTCAAGTGCGCTACCAAGCTGCGCCACGTCCCGCTGCCGTGTCACCCGGTCGGGCCGGGTGCTGGCTGCAGGACAAACATTACCTCACTCGGTGGACCGGATCGACGCACGTGCCTGCTGGGCCCGTGCCGCCAGTCCTTCCGCGCCGCAGGACGTGGCCAGCTTGTGGGCCCGGGTCAGTTCGCGGGGCGAGCGGGTGGCGATGCCGTGGTCGAGCAGCGCCTGGGCGAACTCGAAGCCAGAGGGCGACGCCTCCAGGTGGCGGACCGCCTGGCCCAGGAGGTGGACGGCCTCCTCCGGGCGGGCGAACATGGCCACACAGCGCAGGGCCTCGCCTATGGCGGTCTCGGTGCCGAACCGCTCGGCGTGGACGCGGGCCGTGTTGGCGAGCTGGGCGGCCCGGCCGGGGTCCTCGTCGGCCAGGGCGCGGGCCAGGTCACCGGCCCACGGGCCCCAGATGTCGTTGAACCTGCCGCGCGGTTCCAGGGAGCGTCCGGCGGCCTCCAGCTCGGTGACGGCCTCCTTGATACGGCCTTCGGCCAGCAGCAGGCGGCCGCGGACGCACGGCGCGTCGGGCAGCACCATGGCGCTCGGATAGGGCAGGCCGAAGTCGTACTGGTCGGCGATCTTGCGCGCCTCGGACACCCGGCCCCGAGCCAGCAGGGTGTCGATGAGCAGACAGGCCGCGTCCCAGTGGACGGGGAGCCCGTTGCCGACGCGGTCGGCCAGCCGCAGCCCTTCGCGCAGGAAGCCCTCCGCCTCGGCGAGACGGCCGCGACGGCGGTGGACCAGTCCGAGGAGGGTGTGCGCGAACGCGAGGTGGGCGCCGCTCCAGCCGGAGATCTCGAAGGCCCGGACCGCCTCGCCGAACAGTTCCTCGGCACGGTCGAGCCGGTCGGTGAACGCGTAGGTGATGCCGAGCAGGGCGGGCAGTTCGAAGCCCCACTCGGTGTCGGTCCAGCCGAGTCCGCGTGCGGGGTGGCCGTCCACGAGGGCGCGCTCGCAGAGGTCCACGATGATCTCGGCGTTCTCGCCGCGCAGCATGGCGTCGAAGGCGCGCAGGGTGAGCAGCGCCCGTTCGGCGTTGTCCCGGCCGGTGAGGTGGTCGGCGTTGGCGGCGAGCCGGCGCGAGCGGCCGGGACCGTCCTCCTCGGTGGCCTGCATGCCCTCCCAGAGGAAGTGGGCGGCCTGGAGCCGCATCAGACCGGGTCCGGGCGCGGTGCGTTCGGCCTCGGCGGCCAGGGCGAGGGCCGCCTCCTTGAGCTGGTTGTTGTGGGACAGGGCCGCGGCCAGCCGGAAGGTGGCGTCGACCCGCAGGTCGTCGGCGAGGCCGGGCATGTCCAGGGCGGCGCGCAGATGCTGCACGGTGGTGGCCGGGGAGCTGAGCAGCGTCGCACAGCCCAGCTCGTAGAGCAGGGTGGCGCGCACGTCGTGGCGCGGCGGCTCCTCCAGGGCGCGTTCCAGGCAGCGCCGGGCGGCCTCGGGCGCGCCGACCGCGAGGTGCTGTTTCGCGGCGGCCCTCAGCTGCTCGACGAGTTCCTGGTCGTCGTCCGGGTGGACTTCGAGCAGGTGCCGGGAGGCCGCGGCGGGGCCGCGTCCGGTCCGGGTGATCGCCCAGGCGGCCCGGCCGTGCATGGCGGTGCGGGTGGCGGGCGGGATGGAGCGGTAGACGGCGGAGGCGATCACCGGGTGCACGAACTCCAGCGGGTCGAAGCCGCTGACGATACGGGCCTCGCGCAGCCGGGCGGTGCAGTCGGCGGCCTCGGCCGCGCTCATGCCGGCCAGCATGGCGGCGAGGTCCTGGGAGATCTCGGTGCCGAGGACGGCGGCCGCCCAGGCGAACCGGGTGGCGTTGGTGCCGAGCCGTTCGAGCCGGGCGACGAGACCGCTGCCCCGCGCGGAGGCGCCGAGTTCGCGCAGGAGCCCGGCGGACTCCTCCAGCGGGACCAGTTCGCGGTCCTGGACCTTGGCGACGAGCTCGACCGCCTCGTACGGGTTGCCGCCGGTGACCGCCCACACCTCGCGGCAGAACGGGTCGTCGGCGTGCTCCCCGAGGGAGCTGCGGACGAGGGCGGCGGTGGCTTCGGGGGTCAGGGCGCGCAGGGCGACGCGGATCTGGGCGGGGTGGCCGCCGGCCGCGTTGCGCGCGGCCTCGCGGGAGGCGAGTTCCTCGGGCCGGTGGGCCTGGACGACGAGCACGCGCAGATCGCCGAGGCGGGCGGTGAACGCGGAGAGCCAGGCGAGCGATTCGCCGTCCGCCCAGTGGGCGTCGTCGATGACGAGGAGCAGCGGGTTGTGGCTGAGCCGGGACGCGAGCCGTTTGACGACGTAGTCGAGTCCGTCGCGCACACCCTGCGGATCGGTCTGCGGGCCGGACGGTTCGGCGAGCCCGAGGGCCGGTGCGGTGATGTCGAACCAGGGGCCGAACAGGGCCCGTACGTCGTCGGGCGGGAGCTGGTGCAGGGTCGGCTGGAGCAGTTGCCGCACGACGTGGAACGGCACCGAGGTGACCGTCTCACCGGCGCGTGCCGACCAGATGGTGCACCGGTCCGCCGCCATGGCCCGGATCTCGTCCAGGAGAGCGGTCTTTCCGATACCTGCCTCGCCGCTGTAGATCAGCAGCCCGCCGGTGGCCTGCGCGCCGCAGAGCGCGTCGATGGCTTGTGCGGCAGTGGCGAGTTCCGGTTCGCGCTCATAAAGCGGCCGGGACGGCTTCATGCCTACCCTCCCCCAATGTGATGACCATGGTGGTCGAGCCTAGTCGCGCGCGGGTCGCGACCGACAGTGGTTCGGACAGTTCGCCGCAGGTGCGGGGCACAATCGGGGTGTGAACGAGACACGCAGGGACCGGGATTCCGAGGGCCGGGCGCACAACGCGCGCCCCCGTGACGGGCTGGGGCGCCCCCTGCCGTACGGGACGCCGGGGGTGGAGCGGCAGCCGGAGGGCGTCGAGCGCACCCCCGCGCAGACCGTGCGGGAGGCGCAGCGGCTGCTCGACGCGGGGATGCCGTTCCACGCGCACGAGGTGTTCGAGGACGCCTGGAAGTCGGGCCCGGCCGGGGAGCGTGAGTTGTGGCGCGGGCTGGCCCAGCTGGCGGTGGGCCTGACCCATGCGGCCCGCGGCAATGCGAAGGGCGGTGCCCGGTTGCTGCGGCGGGGCGCGGCGGCGCTGGAGGCGTACGAGGCCGGGGAGGCGCACGGGATGGGGCTCGGGGCGCTGACGGACTGGGCGCGGGAGCTGGCGGCGCGCGTGGAGCGTCCGGGCGCGGGTCCGGTGGACGCGGCGGTGGAGGCTCCGGGGCTCGGGCCGGGCGGGGTCCGGGGCGGGTCCGGTGGGGGCGGGGTCCGTGGCCGGTAGGAACACGGCCGGGTTTCGACGGTGTTGTTTGACAACGGCGCGACGGTTCGGGTGGAGCCATTACGATCCGGCGTCATGAGCACTTCTGACCAGGACCGGGCCGTGGACACCCCGATAGCCGAGGACGCGACGGAGGGCGTCGTGGACGATGTCGCGGAAGGCGGGGCGGGAGCGGCGGCCGGGGAGCGCCGGCTGACTCCGCGCCAGGCGAGACGGTTGCGCATCGTGCTCTCGTCGGTCGGGATGGCCGCGATGGCGGTGGTGCTGGGCCTGCGGATCGCGAGCCGGTCCTCGGTGCTGGTGGTCGGGGTGTACGGGCTGGCGCTGATCCTGTGCGGGGTCGTGATCGAGCTGAGCCGGAACGGGCGCACCCGGCTGGGGAGTTGGCTGCTGGCGGTCGGGCTGGTCGCGGCGATCGGCTCGGACTGGCTGCTGATTCCCTGAGCGGCCCGCGCACGGGGTGGCCGGGGCCTTCGGCGGGCGGTTTCAGGCGAGCCGGATGTGGACGGGGCCGCCGCGCGGGTCGGCGTGTTCCAGCCAGTCGGCGGGCAGCGGGAAGGAGCGTCCCGGCTGCACGGTGCGGACCAGGCGGCGGCGGTGCAGCGGCTCCCCGTCCTGGCTGACGACGATCAGCGGGGCGGTCAGCCGCCGGCCGGTCCGCAGCAGGAAGGGCCCGGCGGCCGGTGTGCCGCCGGGTCCGGTGAGGTTGGGGGCGATCCACTCCAGTGGCTCCGCGACGGTGAGCGGCACTCCGCCGGCCGGCCAGGTGCCGGCGGCCAGATGGCTCAGCACGGGTCCGGTGACGGCCCGGCCCTCGCGGGCGGCGGTGGCCGCGCTCTCCCCGCCGTGCAGCAGGTTGCCCACCGCGAAGACGCCGGGTTCGGCGGTGCGGTACGCGGGGTCGTGGGCGGGTCCCTTCGTCCCGGCGTCCAGGGGCAGACCGCCGCGTCGGGCGAGTTCGTGTTCGGGAATCCAGTCGGCCGTGAAGACCACGGTGTCGCAGGCGAGTGTGGTGGTGCGGCCGTTCTCGTGCCGCACCCGGACACCGGTGAGGCGGGGGCGGCCGGTCAGGCCGGTGACGGTGGTACGGGTGAGCAGGGGCGACGAGCCGGCCGGGCGCACGGCCCGGAGGAGGTGGGGCGGGTGCTCGGTGACGCGGGCGACGAGCCGGACCCCGGCGGTGCGCAGGGTTTCGGCCGCCGAGAGGGCGACCGGTTCGTCGCCCACGATCACGGCGCGGGTGCCGATGGTCTGGTGGTGGAGGTGGACGGCCTGCTGGAGTTCGCCGGTGGTGTAGACACCGGAGGGCCGGGTGCCGGGGACGAGGCGGGCGGCGCGGGGGCGTTCGCGGGCGCCGGTGGCGAGGACGACGGCGCGGGCGGTGATGCGTTCGAGGCCGCCGGGTCCGGTGGCGTCGAGGGTGCGGGGCCCCGCCCAGCCGGTGACCGTGACACCGGTACGGAGGGTGGCTCCGGCCGTCGTCGCCTCGGCCGCGCAGCGCGTCGCGTACACGGGGCCGCTGAGGTCGCCGGTGCGGCGCGTGCCGAATCCGCCGTGGGCGCAGTGGCGGGGGACGCCGCCCGCCGCCTGTTCGCGGTCCAGGACCTCCACGTCCGGTACGCCGGCCGCGGCGAGAGCGGCCGCGGCGGCGAGCCCGGCCGGTCCGGCACCGACGACGAGGACGTCCACCCGGCGTTCGCGGCGGGTCATGGGCGGGCCTCCTCGATGCGTGCGCGGAGTGCGGCCGCGCAGTGGAAGCCCTGGCAGCGTCCGTTGCCGGCCCTGGTCCTGCGGGCGAGGCCCTCGGCCGTGCGCGGCGGGAGCGTGGCGGCGAAGGCGTCCCGGATCTCGCCGTCCGTGACGCGTTCGCAGTGGCAGACGACGGTGCCGTAGGCGGGGTCGCGGGCGATGAGTTCCGCGTCGAGGTACGGGCGCGGGGCGGCTTCGCCGAGGTTCGGCAGGGTGAGGGGCGCGAGGTCCGCCGGTTCGCCGGGGTCGATGCCGGCGCCGGGGAGGAGGGTCAGGACGTATGCGGCGATGGCCATGGAGGCGGTGAGGCCGGTGGAGCGGATGCCGCCCACCGTGATCAGGCCGCGGTCCGGGTGGGCGGTGATCCGGTAGTCCTCCTGGCCGGTGGCGGCCCGCAGTCCCGCGTAGACGGCGGTGACCTCCTCGTCGAGCAGCCGGGGCAGCACCCGGCCGCCCTTCTCGCGGAGGAGGGCGAGCCCTTCGGCGGTGGACTCGGTGGCCTCCTTGTCGTCCAGGTCCTCGGCGGTGGGGCCGAGCAGGACGTTGCCGAAGACGGTCGGCGCCACCAGGACGCCCTTGCCTGCGGCGGTGGGCACGGGCAGCAGGATGTGCCGGACCAGGTCGCGGGCGAGCTTGTCGAAGACGATGAGCTGGCCCCGGCGCGGGCGCACGGTGAAGGTGTCGATGCCCAGCAGCCGGTCGACGGTGTCGGCGTGCAGCCCGGCGGCGTTGATGAGCAGCCGGGTGCGCAGGGTGCCGCGGCCGGTGGTGACGGTGTGCAGTCCGTCCGTGTACGCGAGGCCCTGGACCGGGCAGTCCAGATGGAGGTGGACCCCGGCCCGGACGGCCTGGGTGGCGTAGGCGAGCGGGGTGGTCCAGGGGCAGATGACGGATTCGTCGGGGATCTCCAGGGCGCCGAGCGCGCCGGGTCCGAGGTGGGGTTCGCGGGCGGCGGTCTGCGCCGCGTCGAGCAGCCGGGCCGCGTGGTAGCCGTTGCGTTCGGCCTTGGCCAGCAGGGCGGGCAGGGCGTCGAGTTGTTCCCGGTCCCAGGCGACGAGGAGGGCGCCGACGCGTTCGACGGGGATGCCGGTCTCGGCGGCGTACCGGGAGAGCAGCCGGCTGCCCTCGCGGACGAGCCGGGCCTCCAGGGTGCCGGGGGCGGCGTCGAAGCCGGTGTGCAGGATCGCGGTGTTGGCCTTGGAGGTGCCGTTGGCGATGTCGTCGGTGGCTTCGACGAGTGCGGTGCGCAGGGGGTGGCGGGCCAGGGCGCGGGCGATGGCGGTGCCGACGACTCCGGCGCCGATGACGGTGACGTCGTACGGCGGGGTGTCGGGGAGGGGGTGGCCGGCGCGGGTGACGACGGGTGGCGGGGCGGCTCCGGACGTGGGGCGCGTGGTCATCGTGCCGTCTCCCGTGCCGTCCGCCGGGGCCGGGCTCCCCGGCACCGGGCGGTCCGCGCGGTCCTCATGGGCGTTCCACGAGCGTGCGCACGGCCGCGCGGAAGGTGTGGAGGCGGTCGGCGGCCTCGTCGGGGCCGATCCGGGGTTCGTAGACGGCGGCCGGTGTCCAGTCGGGGACGGCCCGGTCGGCCGGGAGCGCGGGGTCGGCGCCCATGCGGGCCACGGCGCCGACGCCGAGCGCGGTGACGTCGGGCAGGGCCGACACCTCCACGGGGCGTTGCAGCAGGTCGGCCTGGGTCTGCATCAGCAGGGCGGACCGGGTGAGGCCGCCGTCCACGCGCAGCACGGACAGCGGGGTGCCCCGGTCGGCGGCCACCGCGTCGGCCAGTTCCACGACCTGGGCGGCGATGCCCTCGCACAGGGCGCGCACCAGATGTCCGGCGGAGGTGTCCAGGCCCAGGCCGGTGACCGAGCCGCGCAGGTCGCCGCGCCACCAGGGGGCGGCGAGGCCGGCCAGGGCGGGGACGAAGGTGACGCCGCCGGAGTCGGGGACGCCGGAGCCGACCGGGTCGAGGTCGGCGGCGCCGGAGATCACGCCCAGGTCGGTGAGCCAGCGCACCGCGGAGGCGGCCGTGTAGACCTGGCCGTCCAGGCAGTAGCTGGTGTGTCCGCCGAACCGCCAGGCCACGCAGGTGACGAGCCCGCCGCTGCCCCGGCGCGGGGTCGCTCCGGTCCCGGCCAGGAGGAAGGCGCCGGTGCCGTAGGTGCACTTGGCGACGGACGGGTCGAGGGCGCTCTGGGCGAGCAGGGCCGCCTGCTGGTCGACGAGGAGGCCGGTGAGCGGGAGGTCGCCGCCGAATGCGCCGGTGGTGCCGAAGTGGCCGGCGGCGTCCACCACGGCGGGCAGCCGCTCGTCGGTGAGGCCGTAGGCGTCCAGGGCGGCCGGTGACCAGTCGACGCGGTCCAGGTCGAGGAGCTGGGTGCGGCCGGCGGTGGCGGCGTCCGTGACGAAGGCGCCGGTCAGCTGGTGGACGAGCCAGGCGTCGGTGGTCGTGACGACGCCTTCGCGGGTCAGCTCGCGGCGGATCCAGGCCATTTTGGGGGCCGCGAAGTAGGGGTCGAGCGGAAGTCCGGTGAGCTGTTTCAGCTCTTCGGCGCGCGGGGCGAGTTCCGTGCAGACGGTGGCGGCGCGGCGGTCCTGCCAGACGATCGCGTCGGTGAGGGGGCGCCCGGTGTCCGGGTCCCAGGCGAGCACGGTCTCGCCCTGGTTGGCGAGGCCGACGGCGTCGACGGTGCCGCCGGATTCGGCCACTGCCCGGCGGCCGGCCTCGATCACCGAGGTGAGTAATTCGGCCGGGTCCGCCTCGACGGCTCCGCCGGGACCGTACCGGGGCCGCACGGGGGCGGAACCGGTGCCGATCACGCCGCGTTCGGGGCAGATCACCAGCGCCTTCGTTCCCGATGTGCCCTGGTCGACGGCGAGCACCGGGCCTGTCATCGGTTCTCCAGCGGTACGCAAGCCCATGGCTTGAACGGAATCGTGATCTTCGGACGCGGCCCCCAGAGTGGTGCAGACCAGCGACCGCGTCAAGCATCCGCCGCCCGTATGTCCGGAACCGTTCGGATACCGCCCGGCGACTTCAACGGCGTTTCCGGGATGTCGACTTGAGGAAATCAATGATTCGTTCGAGGTGCGACGCAAAGGGCTCTACACTCACCGCCGTGCAGCACCGGACGCGTTAAAACCGTTCGCAATTCAACAGCTTCTTCGCCCCCACGTCACCGAGGATCGATGAATTCAGCACCCAGCCCCGAGCGCGTCCATGGCCAACGGTGAATTCCGGCCGGTTTACCATCCGGCCGGCCACGACAATGAACTCCGCGCGGCGTTACAGGACTTACGCACCGGCCGCTGGATCGCCATGCGCGACCTGCTCGCGCGCACCCCGGACTGGACCCTGTGGACCCAGCGCACCCAGGTGCTCGGCGCCGTCGCCGCGGGATCGGACGCGGTGCAGGCCTGGCTCGCCGAGGAACCGGACAGCGCCGCCGCCTTCGTGATGCGCGCCCGCGTCGCCGTCGAACGCGCGGTACGGGCCAACCGCTCCGGACACCCCAGCGGCCGGGAACTGTGGCAGGAGGCGTGGGAGGCGTGCCGTGCGGCGGCGCACGCCGTACCGGCCGACCCGGTCCCGTGGATCTGCCTGCTGGCCCTCTCCCAGCTCGACGCCGCCCAGCGTCTCGCCGAACACCGGCTCCCCCCGCCCGGCCCCATGCTGTTCCCCGGTCCGTGGGGGCTGCTGGCCGAGGCCGACCGGCGCGACCCGCACAATCGCGAGGCGTACCACCGGATGCTCCAGTTCGTGTACGCCCGCAAGGCCGGCGGGGTGCTCTCCGAAGCGGTCAACTTCGTCCAGTGGGCGTCGTCCACGGCGCCCGAGGGCTCCGCCCTCCATGTGCTCCCGCTCTATGTCCGGGTCGAGCGCTACCGGCGCGAGCACGACCACGACAAGGCCCTCGACCTGCACTGGGTCACCGAGGACGCGGAGCGCGAGGCCGTGCGCGCCCTGGAGTTCTGGTACCGCATCGCCCCTCGCTCGGGCCGCGCGCTGCCCGACCTCAACCACCTGGCGCACGCCCTGTGGGGGGCGCTCCGCTTCGCCGAGGCCGCCGCGGTGTTCCGCGAATTGGGCCCGTACTTCACCTCGTTGCCCTGGGCCTGCCGTTCCCGTACGCCCGACGACCCCGGCGGTGCCGAGGAGGTCTTCGTGCGCGCCCGCGCCCGCGCGCTGGCGGCGGAACCGGGCTGACCAGGCCGTCCGCGGGCTGACCAGGCCGTCCGTCCCCCGGCCGCCCCCCTTCTTCCGCTCATCCACCGCTCAGGAGGTTTCGCATGTCCGTGTCCACCTCGCCCCGGAAGGGGGCCGACACCAACGCGCCGAAGGACGAGGAGCAACGGCTCCGCGAACTCGGCTACCAACCGGTCCTGGCCCGCCGCATGGGCGGGTTCGGGAACTTCGCCATCAGCTTCTCCGTCATCTCGATCCTGTCCGGTTGCATGACGCTGTACGGCTTCGGCATGTCCACGGGCGGGCCCGCCGTAATGCTGTGGGGCTGGGCCGGGGTCGGCCTGTTCGTGCTCTGCGTCGGCATGGCGCTCGCCGAGGTGACCAGCGCGTATCCGACGTCCGGGGCGCTGTACTACATGGCGGACCGGCTCGGCGGCCGGAAGTGGGGCTGGTACACCGGCTGGCTGAATCTGCTCGGTCTCCTCGGTGCCATCGCGGGCATCGACTACGGCGCCGCGCTGTTCACCGGCGCGCTCATGAACCTCCAGTGGGGCTTTACCCCGACCCCCGGCAAGACGATGATCATCTTCGTCTGCATCCTGCTGCTGCACGCGGTGCTCAACCTCTTCGGGGTGCGGCTGGTCAGCATCCTGAACTCCATCAGCGTGTGGTGGCACCTGGCCGGTGTCGCGGTGATCGTCTCCGTGCTCGCCATCGTGCCCTCGCACCACCAGTCGCCCTCGTTCGTCTTCACCGAGTTCGTCAACGACACCGGCTGGGACAACCCCCTGTACGTGGCGGCGATCGGGCTGCTGCTGGCCCAGTACACGTTCTGCGGCTACGACGCCTCCGCCCATCTGTCGGAGGAGACCTCCAACGCCTCGGTCACCGCGGCGCGCGGCATCGTCCGGGCGATCTGGGTCTCCTGGGTGGCCGGATTCGTCCTGCTGGCCGGGCTCACCTTCGCCATCCAGGACTACGCGGGCACGCAGGACAGCGCGACCGGGGTGCCGCCCGCCCAGATCCTGATCGACGCGCTGGGCACCTCGGGCGCCACGGCGATGCTGCTGATCGTGATCGCGGCGCAGTTGTTCTGCGGCAACGCCGAGGTCGCGGCCGCGAGCCGGATGGTGTTCGCGTTCAGCCGGGACAACGCGCTGCCCGGCTCCACGCTGTGGCGCAAGGTGAGCACCCGTACCCAGACGCCGGTTCCGGCGGTGTGGCTGTCGGTGATCGTGGCCGGGGTGCTGGCCCTGCCCTCGCTGTACTCGGCGACCGCGTACGGCGCGGTGACCGCGATCAACGTCATCGGGATCACCCCGGCGTACGCGATCCCGATCTTCCTGAAGCTGCGCGCGGGCGGCCGGTTCCAGCGCGGGCCGTGGCATCTGGGCCGCTGGTCGAAGCCGGTGGGCTGGATCGCCGTGGTGTGGGTGGCGATCGTCACCGTGCTGTTCCTGCTGCCGCAGTCGTCGCCGGTGACCATCGACTCGATGAACTACGCGTCGATCGCCCTGGTCGCCGTGCTGGTCCTGGCCACGATCTGGTGGTTCGTCGCGCGACGCTCGTACGGCACGCCGTCGGCGTACGGGAACGCGCGCGAGCAGGCCGAGATCGAAGAGGGCATCGTCTGACCCGCCCCCGCTTCGCCGCAGGCCCCGCGCCCATCCGTGCGCGGGGCCTGCGGCGTACCGCGTCCGGTCGGGACCGGAGAGTCCCTAGGCGTCGGTACGGATGATCACCACCAGGGTGCGGGGGCCGTGGACGCCCTCGACGCGTTCCAGTTCGATGTCGGAGGTGGCCGAAGGGCCGCTGATGAGGGTGGTGGGGCGGTCCGGGGCCAGCCGGGCCACCGCCTCGGGCACTCCCACCTCCACAGTGGACAGATCGACCACGCACACATGGAGGTCGGGCACCAGGGTCAGCGCCCGCCGGCCCTGGCCGGGCGAGCCGTCCAGGAAGAGGGTGCCGGTCTCGGCGCAGCCGGCGGCGGACGCGGTGACGACACCGTCGAGTTCGTCCAGGTGCGGGGCGGGGACGTCCGGGGAGTCGAGGCGCACCTCGCCCTCGTAGCCGGCCAGCCATCCGTCGTCGAGTCCCGGCGGCACCCCGATCCGGGCCGCGCCGTGCTCCCGCAGCACCCCGGCGACGACCTCGGCCGTCCGGTCGGCGGTGCAGGGGTGGACCGCGGCCTTGTAGTCGAGGAGGCGGTCGGTGAACAGGGCGAGGCGTTCCCCGTCGGGCAGGGTGCGTCCGGTCCGATAGGCGCGCGGCACGGGAGTGCCGGTCGCGGGGGCGAGGGCGAGCGCGTCCCGGACGCGGCCGAGCACGGTCTCGCGGGCGGTGGTCACCGGCCGTCCTCCTGCTGTGTGTCGGGGGTGTGGGAGGCGGCCGCCTCGCGCATGGCAGCCGTGCCCTCGGGCGAGGCCAGCCAGGCGCGGAAGGTCTGCTTCGGCGGGGCGGGGGTGTCGCGGCTGTCGCTCCAGCCGGAGAGCGGGGGCGGCAGTCTGGGCAGCTTTCCGTCCCGGCCGGCCAGGGCGCGGCCGAGCCGTGATGCCTTCTGCGCGGCCGTGTACACGGCGGGTCTGCTCATGACCGCGCCCGCCGCCTTCATCGCCAGCTTTTCGGCCGTGGTGCCGGACCGTTCGGTGTGCTGGTGGCGCAGTTCGACCAGCAGCGAGGGGATGTCGATCTTCACGGGGCAGGCGTCGAAGCAGGCGCCGCAGAGGCTGGAGGCGTACGGCAGCGAGCTGTTGGGGTCGTTCCTGGCGGCGTCCATGCCGGCGAGTTGCGGGGTCAGTACGGCGCCGATCGGTCCGGGGTACGTGGAGCCGTAGGCGTGGCCGCCGGCCCGCTCGTACACCGGGCAGACGTTGAGGCAGGCGGAGCAGCGGATGCAGTTGAGGGCCTGGCGGCCGAGCCGGTCCGCGAGGGCGGCGGTGCGGCCGTTGTCGAGCAGCACCAGATGGAAGTTCCGGGGCCCGTCGCCGGGGGTGACGCCGGTCCACATCGAGGTGTAGGGGTTCATCCGCTCACCCGTGGAGGAGCGCGGCAGGAGTTGCAGGAACACCTCCAGGTCCCGGTAGCGCGGCAGGACCTTCTCGATGCCCATGACGGTGATGAGGGTGTCGGGGAGGGTGAGGCACATGCGGCCGTTGCCCTCGGACTCGACGACGCAGAGGGTGCCGGTCTCGGCGATGCCGAAGTTGGCGCCGGAGACGGCGACCTTCGCGGTCATGAACTTCTCGCGCAGATGGGCGCGGGCGGCGGCGGCCAGATGGGCGGGGACGTTGTCCAGGGAGGGGTCGACGCCGGGGATCTCCTTGAGGAAGATCTGCCGGATCTCGTCCCGGTTGCGGTGGATCGCGGGGACGAGGATGTGCGACGGCTTGTCGTGGGCGAGTTGCACGATGAGTTCGGCGAGGTCGGTCTCGTGCGCGGTGATGCCGAGGGATTCGAGGTGTTCGTTGAGGCCGGTCTCCTGGGTGGCCATCGACTTGACCTTGATGATCTCCTCGCTGCCCGTCTCGCGGACGAGCCGGGCGACGATCTCGTTGGCCTCGACGCCGTCGCGCGCCCAGTGGACGGTGCCGCCGCGGGCGGTGACGTTGCGTTCCAGCTCTTCCAGGAGTTCGGGGAGGCGGTTCATGGTGTCGGTCTTGATGGCCGATCCGGCGGCGCGCAGTTCCTCCCAGTCGGGCAGTTCGCCGGTGACGTCCAGCCGTTTGGCGCGGATGGTGTGCGTGGCGCGGCCGAGGTTGCGGCGCAGCTGCCCGTTGCGCAGTTCGTCGTGGGCGGCGGCGGGGAAGGTGCGGTCGCCGCGCAGGTTGCCCGTGCCGTACGGGGAGCGGGGCGGGGTCGCGGGCATGCCGAGGAAGGTGGCGCTCATCGGGCGGCCTCCGTGAGGACGTACGGCGTGGTGCGGGTGGCGGACAGGATCTGGGCCAGGTGCAGGGTGCGGGTGCCGGCCTTGATCCGGGAGAGCCCGCCGCCGATGTGCATCAGACAGGAGGAGTCGCCCGCGGTGCACACCTCGGCGCCGGTGGCGGTGACGTGGCGCATCTTGTCCTGGAGCATGGCGGTGGAGGTGTCGGCGTTCTTCAGGGCGAAGGTTCCGCCGAAGCCGCAGCAGGCGTCCGCCTCGTCGAGGGCGACGAGGTCGATCGCCTCGACGGCCCGCAGCAGCCGCAGCGGTTTGTCGCCGACCCGCAGCATGCGCAGCGAGTGGCAGGTGGGGTGGTACGTGACCCGGTGCGGGAAGTACGCGCCGACGTCGGTCACCCCCAGCACGTCCACCAGTAGTTCGGACAGCTCGTACGTCTTGGCCTTCACGGTGGCGACGCCCGCGCGCAGCGCCGCGTCCCCGTACCGCTCGGCGATGATCTCGTGCTGGTGGCGGACCGATCCGGCGCAGGAACCGGAGGGCATGACGACGGCGTCGATGGCGGCGTCGCCGAACTGGGCGGCGAAGTTGCGCACCAGGGGGACGGGCTCGCGCTGGTAGCCGGTGTTGACGTGCATCTGGCCGCAGCAGGTCTGGCCGGGCGGGAACACCACCTCGTGCCCCAGTCGGGCCAGCAGCAGCGCGGTGGATTTCACCGCCTCGGGGAAGAGGGTGTCGCCCAGACAGGTGGCGAAGAGTCCGATGCGCATGGGTCTCCCGGTCATGGCTCTCGGTGGGCGGGCGTCGCGCGTCCGGTTTATGGTCCGACCATACTACGCTCGGCCCGCACGGGGTGTTCGCCGCGCGCATACGAGAGAGCCGCCGCACCGGTCCCCGGCGGGGCGGTGCGGCGGCTCCTGGTTCGTACGGGTCAGGCTCCGGGCGGCGGGTCGGCGACGAGGGTGCCGTGCAGCCCCCGGATGTGGCGCTCGACCAGGTCGGCCGCCCGCGCCCCCTCGCCCGCGCGCACCAGCCGCAGCAGTTCGGCGTGGTCCGCGTTGAGCGCGGCGGCGGTGGCCGGCCAGTCGGGCTCCGCCTCCAGGGCGCGCAGGATCAGCGGCCGTACGGACTCGCGCACGGCGGAGGTGAGCGTGGAGGTGAGGGCGTTGCCGGAGCCGCGGGCGATCCGGACGTGGAAGCGGGTGTCCAGGTCGTTGAACTCGGGCACCGCGATGCCGGGCTCCGCCATCCGCGCGACCAGCTCCTCCGCCTCGTCGAGGTCGGCCGGCACGGCGTGGCGCGCGGCCGCCTCGAAGCTGGACCGCTCCAGCACGACGCGGGCCTCCAGCATGTCCCCCAGGCTGTAGCTGCCGAGGGCGAAGTGGAGCCTGAGCAGCCGGCCGAGGGCGTCGTCGGGGTTGCGGACGATGCGGGCGCCCGCGTCCGGGCCGCGGCCCGGCTGGGCGACCAGCACACCGATGGTCTCCAGCACCCGCAGCGCCTCGCGCAGCGCCGAGCGGCTCACGCCGAGGACGGGGGCCAGTTCCCGTTCGGGCGGCAGCCGGTCGCCGGCTCTGAGGTCACCCGCGAACACCCGCTGCTCGATGCTCCGGAGCACCAGCTCATGCGTACGCGACTGTCGTACGGGCTCCCATTCGACGGGCATCGGCCATCCTCTGTTCCGGTCGGAACATCCCACTATGTCACACACGGTATGTGGTCGGACCACACGGCGGAGGGCCGCTCAGTATGTGACGACGATGCGGCGCGCCTCGCCGTCCACCCTGATCAGACCGCCGAACGGGATGATCGCCTGCGGGTCGGTGTGACCGCAGTCGACGTCGAAGACGGCCATCGTGTCGGGGGCGTACTCCGCGAGCGCCCGCAGCACGGCATCGCGCTGCTCCCGCCGGTAGCGCGCGCCCGCCTCGGGGTCGAGCGGCTTGTCGAAGGACCAGTTCTTGGCCCGTGCCATGAGCAGGGCGGGGAAGCGGCGCAGCAGGCCGCGCTCCCCCATGTTGCGCAGGATGCGGTACACCTCGTCGGCGGAGGGCAGTTCCTCCGAGGTTTCCAGGAACAGCACCCGCCCCTCGTACGCCTCCGGGGGCAGGATCTCCCGGTCGGCCATCAGCAGCCAGGCCAGGATCTCCAGATTGCCGCCCCAGCTCGCGCCCTCGACCACCCGGCCCGCGTTGTGCCAGATCCACCCCTCGCCGGGGAGCAGTTCGGGTTCGGCGTCGAAGGTGCGCGGGTCGTCCCAGGGCCGGTTGACGCTGCCCGTCTCCCCGGCCGGCGTCAGCTCGTACGGGCCGTGCGTGAAGAGGGCGGCCCGGACGGAGTCGGCGATGAAGGGGTGCAGTGCGCCGGGGCGGCCGAGTTCGACCATCACCGAGCCGCCGTGGTAGCCGACGATCCCGAGGTTGTCGAGGAGGAGGAGCAGGTTGGTGCAGTCGCTGTAGCCGAAGAACGGCTTGGGGTTGGCCCGCAGCAGTTCACGGTCCAGGTGGGAGAGCACGGTGATCTGGTCCTCCCCGCCGATGGTGGCGATGACGGCCTTGATCTCCGGGTCGGCGAACGCCGCGTGGATGTCGGCGGCACGCTCCTGCGGGCTCGACCCCATCTTCCGGGTGGTGGGGTATTCCACGGGCTCCAGGCCGAACTCGTCCCGGAGCCTGCGCAGGCCGAGTTCGTACGGGAGGGGGAAGAGGCCGGGCAGTCCGGAGGAGGGCGAGAGCACGGCGACGCGGTCACCGGGGCGCGGCTTGGAGGGATAGCGGGAAGGTGTCATCCGACGAGCCTAATGATCACCCCGACCACTGTCCGCCGGATATCGCCCCGTCGGCGCCCGTCGGGATCACCCCGGTGACGGGCCGCCGCCATCACCTCGGTGACGACCCGTCGGATACCGTCCCGGCCGGGCCCCGGACCAGGACCAGCAGGTCCATCCAGCTGACGGCCGGCCGGTTCGGTTCCTGCTCCGCCGCCGTACGCAGCCGGCGCATCCCGCGCTCGAACTCCTCGTCGTCCAGGCCGCGCAGCTTGGCGTCCGTGTCGCGTCTGATCCGGTCGGCGAAGGCGGCGAGGCTCGGGGCGCTCTCCTGCGGCACCGCGTGCAGGGCGACGCGGGTGAATCCGGCCCCGGCGAACGCGGCACAGGTCCGCTCCACGGTCGGATAGCCGTCCACGATCCGTTCGGCGCCGGGGAAGAACCGCACCCGCAGGTCGCGGGCGCACCGGCCGGGGAACGAGTTGCGGATGAGCACCGGGGCGCCGGGTTTCAGCGCTCTGCGCAACTCCCGGGCGGCGGCGTCCAGATCACCGATGTGGTGGACGACCGACCCGAGCCAGGCCGCGTCCGCGCAGCCGTCCGGCACCGGCAGCTCCTCGGCCCGTCCGTCCAGCGCCTCGATCCGCCCCTGCCGGGGGATCAGTGCCCGCATGGCGGAGGCCGGTTCCACGGCCAGCACCCGCGCCCCGAACCAGTCGGCGAACGCCGAGGCGAAGGAGCCGGTGCCCGCGCCGACGTCCAGGACGGTGGCGCCCGGCGCGAGGTCCACCTCGGCGGCGATCGCGGCGCGCCACGCGGTCAGCCCGTCGCGCGGTATCTCCCGGGCGAGGCGGTAGTCCTCGGCGAAACGACGGTCGGGGGCGGTCGCTTCCATGGGGTCTCACTTCCGGCGCGATCGGGCGGACGCGGACGAACCGGGCCCGCCGCGCCTCGTCGGCGGATGCTAGCGACCACCCCGCCAATTGTCTAGACCAGAAAGGAAGGGAAATGCGCGCGGGCGCACGCCCGTTGTCGGGTGGGGTGCCACCCAGTTCATAGGATTCTCAGGCAGCCCCGATACGGTGTCGGCGTGACCCAGACGAGCCCTCCCGGCTGGCATCCAGACCCCGGGTATTCAGGATTTGGCCCCCGCCACGAGCGCTGGTGGGACGGCACCCAGTGGACCGACCACCTCCGGGTGCCTCCGGCGGCCACCCGCAGCCGGCGCGTCCGCGTCGCGGCCGGAGTCACCGCGGCCGTGGTGGTGCTCGCCGCGATCGGGGGCGGCGTCTATCTGCTGACCGACGACTCGGACGGCAGGAGCGACACGGCGGTCTCCACCCCGTCCGACTCCCCCTCCGCCGAGTCGCCCTCCCCCGACCGGGAGCGCGGCGACTCCGGCGGCGGCGAGGACCGGGGCGACGGCGAGCGCGGGACGCCCGACCAGCGGCCGCCGGCCGAGGACGGCTACGCGACGGACCTGGCCAGCGGCATCAGCATTCCGGTCCCGGACGGCTGGAAGGGCGAGTCCGGCATGGGCGCCGGGGTCACCACCGGTTCCTACCCCTGCCCCGGCGACACCGGGAAGAACTGCGTGCGCGGCGGGGTGTTCTCCGTCCCGGCCGAGGCCCTGGAGCTGACCACCTCGACCCCGAAGGCCACGGCCGAGAAGGACATCGGGAACAACGCCGAGGCGTCCTACGGCGAAGGGGGCTACGGCGGCATCACCTCGCACAAGGAGCTGAAGTCCGAAGCCGTCACGGTGGCCGGGCAACAGGGCTACCGGGTGCGCTGGAAGGTGGTGACGAAGAACGGCGACGACGGCTACGTCGAGTCGCTGGCCTTCCCGTCCCCGCTGGCCGAGGACAGGATGATCGTGGTCCGCTCCGGCTTCGACATCAACGACAAGGCCCCGTCGCTGTCCGTCATGGACGAGATCACCAAGGGCATCAAGGCGGCCCCGAACGCCGGTTCCGGTAACGGTACCGACGCCTGACCGTCCCGGAGGAGCGCGCGGCCCGGAGTGAGTATCCGGGCCGCGCGGTCTGAGTACGTCACCCGATCCCCGGCCGGGGCGCGGACGCTGGAATGGGATCATGGTTCCCGACGCACAGCGGCTCCGCATCCGGCACGTCACCAGTGCCGGAACCACGCTCGCCCTCTCGCTCGCCCCGCTCGTGATCGGCGTGCTGTTCGCGCGCACGATGGCTCTGGACCCGCACACCCCCGTGAACGCCCTGATCACCCGGGGCGGCCGGGGCGCCGGTCCCTCGCCCGCGGAGTGGCGCGGCTGCGGCCGGAGCGCGCTGCGCCGCTGCCGGAGCGCCTGCCGACCCCTGGCCCGGCCGAAAAACCGGTACCCCCGCACCCGCCGCCTTCCCTAGACTCGCCCCACACCGCGCCGGGTTCCGCCGGCGCTCGTGCCGTGACCGTCGAGGGGAGACCGCCGTGCGTCAGCGCACCGCCGCCGTCGTCCCCCCGTCGCGGTTCGAGGTGATCCTGGTGTCTCGCGCCGCCCGGCGCCGGCTGCGCGGCCGGCCCCGGACCCCGTGACGAACACGCGGGCCTCTGCCGTCTCCTGACGCTTGGTCACCCCTGTGCCGAGAGGCGGGGTGGCGGGTTCCGCCGGGCCCCTCGCGGGCCGTTCCGTCCGGGAATCGCGCCGTCTTCTTCCGGATCATCCCGAAAGGCCACCGGCCGTGCGTACCCACCAGCACCGTTCCCTCGACGCCGCACTCGACACCGTCCGCAACCTGGGCATCCTGGCCCATGTCGACGCCGGCAAGACGACCGTCACCGAGCGCATCCTCTACACCACCGGCACCACCCACAAGCGCGGTGAGGTCCACGACGGGACGACCATCACGGACTTCGACTCCCAGGAACGCGACCGGGGCATCACCATCTTCGCCGCCGCCGTGAGCTGTTCGTGGGACGGTCACCGCATCAACCTCATCGACACACCGGGGCACGTCGACTTCGCCGACGAGGTCGAGCGCTCGCTGCGGGTGCTCGACGGCGCGATCGCGGTGTTCGACGCGGTGGCCGGGGTGGAGCCGCAGAGCGAGTCGGTGTGGCACCAGGCGGACCGGCACTCCGTCCCGAGGATCGCCTTCGTCAACAAGCTGGACCGGGCGGGCGCCGACCTGGACACGGCCGTCGCCTCCATCCGGGACCGGCTGCACACCGTCCCGCTGGTGGTCCAGCTGCCCATCGGCAGCGAGGACGCCTTCCGCGGCGTCGTAGACCTGCTGCGGATGCGCGCCCTGGTGTGGGCGGACGGCGCCGACACCTACGAGGAGTGCGCGGTGCCCGCCGAACTGCGCGAGGAGGCGGTGCGGCGCAGGCGGCTCCTGGAGGAGGCGGTGGCGGAGCTGCATCCGGCGGCGCTGGAGGAGTTCTGCGTACGCTCCGAGCTTTCGGAGGCGACGCTGGCCGGGGCGCTGCGCGATCTGACGCACACCGGTGAGGGGGTCGTGGTGCTGTGCGGTTCGGCGTACCGCAACCGGGGTGTGGAGCCGTTGCTGGAGGCGGTCGTGGCGTATCTGCCCTCGCCCGCCGACGTGCCGCCGGTACGGGGCATGTTCGGCGACGAGGTGCGGGAGCGGGCCGCCGATCCGGCGGGGCCATTCGCCGCGCTGGCGTTCAAGGTGAACGCGACGGCGACGGGCCGGCTGACCTATCTGCGCGTGTACTCGGGAACGATCGGAAAGGGGCAGACCGTGCTGGACGCGAGCACCGGGCGCGGTGAGCGCGTCGGCCGCATCCTGCGGGTGCGGGCTGACCGCCATGTCGATGTGGACACGGCGGTGGCCGGGGACATCGTCGCGGTCATCGGCCCGAAGTCGGTCCGTCCGGGCGCCACGCTGTGCGCGCCGGACGCCCCACTGGTCCTGGAACCGCCCTCGGTGGCCGCGCCGGTCGTGTCCGTGGCCGTGGAGGCACGGCGGAGCACGGACACGGAGCGGCTGATGGCCGCCCTGGTCCGGCTGGCCGAGGAGGACCCGTCGCTGGTGGTGCGTACGGATGCCGAGACGGGCCAGACGGTGCTTTCGGGCATGGGCGAGCTGCATCTGGAGGTGGCCGCGGAGAAGATCCGCCGCGACCACGGCCTGGACGTCCGGGTCGGCCGGCCGCAGGTCGCGCACCGGGAGACGCTGGTGCGCGGAGTGTCCGGACTGGTCTACCGGCACGTCAAACAGGACGGCGGGGCCGGGCAGTTCGCCCATGTCGTCATCGACGTCGAACCGCTGGAGGCGGGCGACGGCGAGGAGGCGGTGTTCGCGTTCCGTTCGGCGGTCGTCGGCGGCCGGGTGCCGGCGGAGTACGTGCGGGCGGTCGAGGCGGGCTGCCGGGACGCGCTGGCCGAGGGGCCGCTGGGCGGGCATCCGGTGACCGGGGTGCGGGTGACGCTGGTCGACGGCGCCACGCACTCCAAGGACTCCTCGGAGATGGCGTTCCGCACGGCCGGGCGGTTCGCGCTCCGGGAGGCCCTGCGGGCAAGCGCGATGGTGCTGCTGGAGCCGGTGGTCGAGGTTACGGTCACCGTGCCGGACGACGCGGTCGGCGGGGTGCTCGGTGATCTGGCCGCCCGGCGCGGCCGGGTCTCCGGGTCCACCACGCGGGGCGCCGCCGCGGTGGTCACCGCGACCGTGCCGCTGGCCGAGCTGTTCGGTTACGCGACGCGGCTGCGGAGCCGCACGCAGGGCCGGGGCACGTTCACCACCCGCGCCACGGGGTACGCGCCCGCGCCGGCGGCGGTCGCCGGCGGCACGGCCTGACGGGCGAGGTCCCGCCCGCCCTCGACACAGAGGGCGGGCGGGACCTGTCGTCGTCGGCGCGGGGTCAGGCGACCGGGACGGGGAACGTCGGGTACTCCACCCCGGAGACGTACTGGACGACCCGGATGACCTGGCACGAGTAGCCGAACTCGTTGTCGTACCAGAGGTAGAGGATCGCGTTGTCGCCGTCCACCTGGGTGGGGCCGGCGTCCACGATGGAGGCGTGCCGGGAGCCGATGAAGTCGCTCGACACCGCGTCCGGGGCGGTCGTGAAGTCGATCTGCCGCTTCAGCGGGGAGGTCAGCGACACCTCACGGAGGTGGTCGAGGACCTCGGTGCGGGTGGTCTCGCGGCCGAGCTTGAGGCTGAGGATCGCGATCGAGACGTCCGGCACGGGGACCCGGATGGAGCTGCCCGTGATGGTCGCCTCCAGGTCGGGCAGCGCCTTCGCGACGGCGGAGGCGGCGCCCGTCTCCGTGATCACCATGTTGAGCGGCGCGGAGCGGCCCCGGCGGTCGGAGCCGTGGTAGTTGTCCAGCAGGTTCTGGTCGTTGGTGAACGAGTGGATGGTCTCCACGTGTCCGCGCAGCACGCCGTACTCGTCGGCCATCGCCTTGAGCGGCGGCACGATCGCGTTGGTGGTGCAGGAGGCGCAGGAGATGATCTGCTCGTCCGGCTTGATCGTCCCGTGGTTGACGCCGTGCACGATGTTGGGGACGTCGCCCTTGCCGGGCGCGGTCAGGACGACCTTGGCGATGCCGGGGCGCAGGTGCTTGGACAGGCCCTCGCGGTCGCGCCACCTGCCGGTGTTGTCGATGAGGATCGCGTCATTGATGCCGTACGCGGTGTAGTCGACGGTGGTGGGGTCGTCCGAGTAGATGACCTGGATCTCGTTGCCGTTGGCGACGATCCGGTTGTTGGCCTCGTCCACGGTGATCGTGCCCTGGAACTGGCCGTGGATGGAGTCGCGCCGCAGCAGCGAGGCGCGCTTGACGATGTCCTGGCCCGCGCCCTTGCGGACCACGATGGCGCGCAGCCGCAGGCCGTTGCCCGAGCCCGCCTTCTCGATGAGCAGCCGGGCCAGGAGGCGGCCGATGCGGCCGAAGCCGTAGAGGACCACGTCGCGCGACTCGCGGCGCTCGATCTTGTTGTCGCCGATGGCTCCGGAGACGGCCTCGGCGGTGAACCCCGCCTCGTCGAGGCCGCGGTTGTCGGCCTTGTAGAGGGCGGCGAGCATGCCGATGTCGATCTGGGAGGGGCCCAGGTCCAGGGTGGTGAGGGCCTGCAGGAAGGGCAGGGTCTCGGTGACCGAGAGCTCGTCGCCGTCGATCTGGCGGGCGAAGCGGTGGGTCTTGAGGATGCTCACCACCGACTTGTTGACCAGTGAGCGGCTGTGCAGCAGGACGGTGACGTCCCGCTCGCGGTGCAGCTTCCCGATGATCGGAATCATCGACTCCGCGACTTCTTCGCGGTGCTTCCAATTGGTGAACGCGTCGTCATTGACAGTCACAGGTTTATCTTTCGAGCTAGGCGGCGCTCATATGGTAACCAGACGCCCGTTCCCCCTCTCACCCACCCCGGCAACCGCCCGGAGCCCGCTCGAACCGCGGGCATGTCCCACCCCTTGACTCCCCTTCTGGTCTAGTCCAACCTGAGCCTCCCTCTCTCCCCCCACCGCGGCCGCCGCGAGCGGAGTCCGCGTTCCGATTCGGAGGCACCGGCATGTCCCCCACCCCCTTGTCCTCGGGCCGGTCGAGGCCTCCCGCACGCCGCGCCGCCAGAGGTGCGCTCGGCGTGGTGGCCGCCGCCGCGCTCGTCGCCTCCGGCCTGCTGGGGCCGGCCGGCTCCGCGTCGGCGGACGGCCCCGCGAACCTGGTCCGCAACGGCGACTTCGAGACCGGCGACACCTCGGGCTGGACCTGCGCGGGAGCCTCCTCGGCCACCTCGGCGAGCCCGCACGGCGGAACGCACGCGCTCCTGTCCAGCCCCGGCGCCGGGGACACCGCCCCCTGCACGCAGACCGTGACCGTGCGCCCCGGCACGGCGTACGCGGTGAGCCTCTGGACGAAGGGGCCCTATGCGCAGGTGTCCGTCACGGGCGCCGGGGTGCAGCGTTCCACCTGGACCCAGTCGACGACTTGGACGCAGTCGCGCCTGGACGTGACCACGGGTGCGGCCACCACGGAGCTGACCCTGACCGTCAGCGGCTGGTACGGGACCGGAGCCGTAGCGGTGGACGACGTCGTCGTGACGGCCCCCGGCACCGCCCCGGACCCATCGCCGACACCGACACCGACCACTCCGGCCCCGACGCCCACTCCGACGCCCACCCCCACGCCCACGTCCGACCCGTCCGACGGCTCCACCGTGAAGGTGTCCGGCGCCAAGGAACTCAAGGCCGCCCTGGCCGGCGCCGCACCGGGGCAGACGATCGCGCTGGCGGACGGCACCTACGCCGGCAACTTCAAGGTCACGACCGGCGGGACCGCGCAGGCGCCGATCACCCTGACCGGCTCGCGGGCCGCGGTCCTGACCACCCCCACGGGCGGCGGCAACGGCATCCAGTTCATGAACGCCCCCTACTGGGTGGTCGAGGGCATCACCGTCACCGGCGGCCAGAAGGGGATCATGGTCGACTCGTCCGACCACGTCGTCGTCGACTCCGTCGAGGTCCACCACACGACCATGGAAGGCATCCACTTCCGCACGTCGAGCAGCTACGGAGTGGTGCGGAACTCCTTCATCCACGACACGGGCCTGTCCGGCAACGGCATGGGCGAGGGCATCTACGTCGGCTCGGCGAACACCCTCACGGACGCCAGCGACCATGTGCGCATCCTCGACAACCGCATCGGTCCCCGCGTCGGCGGCGAGAACATCGACATCAAGGAAGGCACCACGGGCGGCCTGATCTCCGGGAACACCTTCGACGGCGACGGCCTGACCGGAGCCAACTACGACGACTCCTGGGTGGACATCAAGGGCAACGGCTACACCGTGGAGAACAACCACGGCATCCACACCACCAACGACGGCTTCCAGACGCACAGCCAGGCACCGGGCTGGGGCTGCGGCACCGTCTTCCGGGACAACACGGCCGACCTGACCGGTGCCGGTGGACCCACCCGCTACGCCATCAACATCACCAACTACGCCACCGGCTGTCCCGCCACCGTCACCTCGGGCAACCGGGCGACCGGGGCCGCCCGACTCGTCAACCCCGGCGTGCCCATCACCTGACACGCACCCGGCCGGGGGCATGCCCCCGGCCACCCGGGAACGATGGAGGGCCGGTTTCGGATTGCTCCGAAACCGGCCCTCCATCTACGACTGTCACCAGTCGGGACGACAGGATTTGAACCTGCGACCCCTTGACCCCCAGTCAAGTGCGCTACCAAGCTGCGCCACGTCCCGATGCCCGTCTGACCTGGGGTTTCCCCCTGGCTGAACGCGCATGAGAACAATACCGCACTTCACCGGGTGGTCACGAACGCGTTCCCGGTCAGAGGCCCAGGGCGTCGTCCTCCCGGCCGCGCAGCTGCCCGGCGAGTTCCCGCGCAAGGGCCTTGATCGTGTCCAGGCCCGCCCTCCCCCAGGGCCGGGGCACGGTGTCCACGGCGCAGACCGCGCCCAGCGCGATCCCGGTGCGGTCGATGAGCGGCGCCCCCAGATAGGAGCGGATGCCTATGTCGTCCACGACCGGGTTGCCGGCGAACCGGGGGTAGTCGCAGACGTCGTCCAGCACCAGCGCCTTGCGGCGCGCCACCACATGCGGGCAGTAGCCGTGGTCGAGCGCCACATAGCGGCCGCTGCGCCCGCTGCCGGCCGCCGTGGCCCCCAGGTCGGCGCCCCTGCGGGTGCCGGCGGGGGTGTGCAGCCCGGCGTAGAACTGCCGGTTGCCGTCGATGAAATTGACCATCGAGAACGGCACGCCCGTGACTTCGGCCACCCGGTCGGCGAAGGCGTCGAAGTCGTCGAACGAGGCGTCGTCCCGCTCCCCCAGGCCGAGGCTGCGCAGCCGCCGGGAGCGCGCCGGAGCGTCACCGTCCACGGGCGTCAGCAGCAGCCGTCCGGCGGTATGCGGAATCACGACCGGGCCCCGAACCCGGCGTGACCGGACATCGGAACCGGGTCGTCGGTGGCGTTGATCAGGTGCTGGACCAGCGTCACCAGCGTGCCGGTGCCGGAGCTGGCGATCCGGGCGTCGCACAGGACCACCGGCACGTCGGGAGAGAGGTCGAGGGCGGCGCGCACCTCCTCGGGGCCGTAGCGGTAGGCGCCGTCGAACTCGTTGACCGCGACGACGAAACCGATGCCGCGCCGCTCGAAGAAGTCGACGGCCGCGAAGCACTCCTCCAGCCTGCGGGTGTCCGCGATCACCACCGCTCCCAGCGCGCCCTGCGACAGCTCGTCCCACATGAACCAGAAGCGTTCCTGGCCCGGCGTGCCGAACAGGTAGAGCACGTGCTGGTCGTCCAGCGTGATGCGGCCGAAGTCCATCGCCACCGTGGTGGAGGTCTTCGCCTCGACGCCCTCCAGGCTGTCGGTGGCGGCGCTCGCCTGGGTCAGCAGCTCCTCCGTGCTCAGCGGCGCGATCTCGCTGACCGCCCCGACGAAGGTGGTCTTGCCCACGCCGAATCCGCCCGCCACCAGCACCTTGAGCGCGACGGGGAAGCCCTCGGCGGCGGCGGGCGCCGCCGTGTACGCGGCAGTGGCGGTCTCCTGCCCGTACCCGCCGCCGGAACCGTGGTCCGCGAAGCCGTAGCCGTAGCCGCGGCCGGAGCCGTCCGGGTGGCCGTAGCCGTCAGAGCGTTCGTCGTAAGCCATCGAGCACTGCCTCCAGCAGATGTCGGTCGGTGGGCGTGTCTTGGAAGGCGGGTGCGTGGGCGGTGACGGCGCCGCAGTCGACCAGGTCGGACAGAAGCACCTTGGTCACGACCGCGGGCAGCCCCAGATGTGCGGCGATCTCGGCCACCGACGTGGGGCCCTCGCACAGCTCCAGCGCCACCGAGTGCTCGGGGCCGAGGTGGCTCTGCGGTACGGACCCGGTGGCCATCACCAGGGAGAGCAGGTCGAGCACGGCCGTGGGACGGGTACGGCCGTTGCTCACCGTGTAGGGGCGGATGAGGCGGCCCGCCGCGTCGTCGAGCAGCGGCCCGTCCTGGGTGACCGCCATGCTCACAGTCCCGCGGCGCCCGGCACTCCGGCCGCCTGTCTCACCGGGGTCATGAGATACGGCCGTACGCTCTTGACCAGCATGGTCATCTCGTAGCCGAGGACTGCGGCGTCGGCGTTGCGGCCGGCGAGCACCGCCAGGCACGTCCCGGAACCGGCGGTGGCGACGAACAGGAGCGTCGAGTCGAGCTCGACGACCACCTGGCGGACCTCCCCGTTGTCGCCGAACCGCGCTCCCGCGCTGCGGCCCAGCGAGTAGAGGCCGGCCGCCAGCGCCGCCATGTGGTCGGCGCTGTCGGCGTCCATGCCGTGGAGGGACTTCACCAGTCCGTCGGCGGAGAGCAGCACGGCGCTGCGGGTGTACGGCACGCGCTGTACCAGGCCGCTCAGCAGCCAGTCGAGGTCCGAGACCTGACCGGACGGCATATCGGTCGCCATGGTGCATCTACTCCTTGATGGGGTGGGCTGCGAGTGGGTCGTGGTGGCCGGGGTACGCCGGCGCCCCGGCGCCGTGCGGTGGCACGGGAGCGGGCGCCCCCCGGACGGGCAGCGGCCGGGGCGGCGCCCCGAGCTGCGCGGCGGTGGTGGTGCTGGTGGCCCCGGCGGGCGCCTCCGGCGCGGTGCCGGGTTCGGCCTCGGACTCGGCGCGGGCCTCGGCGAGGTCGATGCCGCGCCGGAAGGCGGCGACGAGACCGGGGTCGTGCAGGACGGGTTCGTCGGCGGAGCGGGGGGCGGGGGCCTCCCTGAGCTGCGGGACGAGGTGCTCCTGGTGGGCGCGCCTGGGCAGCAGCGGCCGGTCGGCCGCGGGCTGCGGGGCGGCGCCCTCCGCGGCCGGGGGCGGGCCCTGCGCGTCGTCGGCCGGCCGGTCCACGCGCTCGGCGCGCAGCGGCAGGGGCGGGGCCCCGTCCGGGCGGCCGGGCTGCGGCGGGGCCCGGTGCGGGCGGGGCTGCTGGCTCGGGACGTAGGGCCGGCGCTCCGGCTCGGGGGCGGGCGCCGGGACCGGGGCGTGCGCCGGGACCCGGGCGGGCTCGGGGGTGTGCGGGACGGAGGGCTCGGGGGTGTGCGCGGCCGGGGTGGGGGCCGGCGGGGCGGCGGCCGGCGGGTGCGGGGCCGGGCCGTCCTCCAGGGGAGGCGGGCGGTGCACGGGGCCGGGCGGCGGGACCGGGGTCTCGCCGGTCCGCTCGGCGGTGTCCTCGTCGGCGCCGAGCAGGGTCTGCGGCAGGACCAGGACGGCCTGGGTGCCGCCGTAGATGTTGCTCTGCAGGCGTACGGCGATGCCGTGGCGCCGGGCCAGCGAGGCGACGACGAAGAGGCCGATGCGGCCGTCCTGCAGGAGCCGGGCGACGTTGACCTGGTCGGGGTCGGTGAGCAGGGCGTTCATCCGCTTCTGCTCCTCGCCGGGCATGCCGAGGCCGCGGTCCTCCACCTCCAGGGCGAGGCCGGCGGTGACGTGCTGGGCGCGCAGCAGGACCTGGGTGTGCGGGGCGGAGAACACCGTGGCGTTCTCGACGAGTTCGGCCAGGAGGTGGATGACGTCGGCCACGGCGTGGCCGCGCAGGGTGCCGTCGATCGGGGGGACGAGCTTGACCCTCGGGTACTGCTCGACCTCGGCGATGGCCGAGCGCAGCACCTCCGTCATGGTGACCGGGTTGCTCCACTGCCTGCGGGAGACGGCGCCGCCCAGGACGGCGAGGTTCTCTGCGTGCCGGCGGATGCGGGTGGCCAGGTGGTCGACGTGGAAGAGGCCCTTGAGCAGGTCCGGGTCCTCGACCTCGTGCTCCAGCTCGTCCAGCAGCTGGATCTCGCGGTGCACGAGCGACTGGAGGCGGCGGGCGAGGTTGACGAAGACCTCGACCTTCTGGTCCTCGCCGCTGGGCTCGGAGAGCCGGGACGCCTCGACGACGGCGGCCACGGCCCCTTCCTGCTGGCGGGCCATCTCCTGGGCGAGCAGTTCGAAGGGGTCGCCGCCGGGCGGCGGGTTCTGCGGGGCGCGCCGGGCCGGTACGGGTTCGCCGTTGCGCAGTTGCTCCACGGCGCGCTGGAGCTCCGCCTGGCTCTGCACGCTGGTGCGGCGCAGCGCGAGGCAGCGGCCGAGGACCGTGGTGGCGGCCCGGTTGGCGGCCAGGAAGGCGGCTCCGATCGCGCCGAGGGCGAGTGCTCCCGCGGCGCCCAGCGCGGCCCACAGTTCGGTGGACGGGCGGGCGTGGCCCGCGCGGGCGGTGAAGATGACGGCCGCGGCGCCGGCGAGGGCGACCGCGAGGGCCGGGAGCACGGCGGTGCGCAGGAGTTGAGGGCGTATGCGCGCCTCGGGGGCCGGGCGGGTGGCGCGCGGTCCGGCCGCGGCCGAGTGGGAACGGGCACCCGGTCGGCCGTGCCGCCCGCCCTCTCGTCGTTCCGGTCGCGCGTCGGGTGCGCGAAGTTGAGACATCAGCGTCCTCGGTACGTGGGGCCCCAGGCATCTGCGTTCCAGCGGTGGCGCCTACGGTGTTCGGGCATTTCGGGTCATCGGCCGGGCGGGCCCGGAGAAATATGAGCCCACCGTTGATCACCGGGCACACACGGTAGTCGGCAGAAGTGCGGGCGTGCGGGCCAGTTGTGGAACTTGCCCGCCATCCGTCCCGCTCTGGTATGAGCGCTCGTACGGGAGAACGATTCCCCGGGTCTCAGATCTGGGGTGCCCGGTCCCGGCCGGGCCCCTGAACGACGCTTTCGGCCGCTTCGGGGAGCTGTACGTGGACCGGGGGCCAGTTGCCCCAGCCGGGCGCCGGTTCGGCGGCGACGGCACGCCACCACGGCTCGACGGGCGGCGGGTCCGCGGGCTCGAAGGGGCGGCCGGGACGCGGCGCGACCATCGTGACGCCCACGGACTCGGTCGCGCGCATCGACCACTCGGCGGGCTCGGCCCACGGGTGCAGCGCCAGGTTGAACGTCCCCCAGTGGATCGGCAGCATGACCCCGGCGGCCGGGTCGCCGCCCTGGAGGTCGAGGTGGGCGCGCACACCCTCGTCGGGGCTCATGTGGATGTCGGGCCAGGCGCCCGGCTCCGGCAGGCTGTCCGTGGAGTCCTTGGACCAGAACTGGCTGTACGCGCCGATCTGGATCATGGTGGCGTCGAAGGGCCCGTGCTCGGCGCCGATGGTCCGGAAGCCGGGGAAGTAGCCGGTGTCGCCGCTGTGGTAGATCCGGTGCTCGGGTCCGGCGACGGCCCAGGACGCCCAGAGGGTGTGCTGCCGGTTGCGCAGGCCGCGTCCGCAGAAGTGGCGGGCCGGGGTGGCGGTGAGGGCGATCCCGCCGACGGTGGCGGTCTCGTTCCAGTCGAGTTCGCGCAGCCGGTCGGGCGCGACGCCCCAGCTCTCCAGATGGGCGCCGACACCGAGCGGGACGGCGAAGACCGTGTCGGTACGGGCCAGGGCGCGGATCGTCGGCAGGTCCAGGTGGTCGTAGTGGTCGTGCGAGATGACCACGACGTCGACCGGGCCGAGGGCGGTGAGCGGCGCGGGCGCCGGGTGCAGGCGGCGCGGGCCGGCGAAGGCGAAGGGGGAGCAGCGGTCGCCCCAGACCGGGTCGAACAGCACGCGCCGGCCGTCGATCTCCGCCAGGACGCTGGAGTGGCCCATCCAGGTGATCCGGAGCCCGGAGGCGGGCGGCCGGGCGAGGTCGGCCACGGTCGTCGGGTGCACGGGCACGGGGGCGGCGGGGGCCCTGAGCACCCGCTCCTCCTTGCGGAAGTAGACCCGGGCGAACTCCAGGGTGGAGCCGGTGGGTCTGATGCGCGCCCCCACGGGGTTGCGGAAGACACCGTCGGCGAAGTTGGGGGACCGGCGGATGCGCTCCATCCGGGCCCCGTCCGGGTCGGCCCCGAAGGCGGCGGGGCGCAGCGCGCGCAGCCGGGTGCGCAGCGGGAGCGGGTGGTCGGCGCCGGTCACGGGGTCTCCAGGGGAGTCGGGTGTCGTCTCAATTATGGGCAGCGGGCACTCCAGTGCGAGAGCGGTGCACCCATGCGGAGGCGTCCCGCTCCGGCCGCCCTTCCAACGAATGGCGCGGCCGCGGCATTCCGCCGGGGCGGGCCGGGTCCAGTTGCTCCCCCACGCCGCGGCCGGGCGGCGGCGCGTTCCGGCCAGTGGGCGGCGGGGCGGCGGGCGCCGCGTTGACAGGCGGTGTCCCGCCTCCCGATACTGACCGGCGGTTCAGTACCGGGTTCCGGCGTCCGCCGGGACCGTCCGCCGACCGTGGCCGAGGAGCACTCCCGATGACGACGCCTCCGGTGTCCCCGCCCGCCCCGCTCATCTCGCTCACCTGGACCGATCACGCGACCGGCTGCCGGGGGCACCTCGTCGTGGACCGGCTGGTGCGCGGGGTGTCGAGCGGCGGGCTGCGGATGCGGCCTGGCTGCACGCTGGAGGAGGTGGCCGGCCTCGCGCGGGGCATGACGATGAAGGAGGCCCTGCACTTCGACGCGGACCGGCCCGGCGCCCGCTACATACCGCTCGGCGGTGCCAAGGGCGGCATCGACTGCGACCCGCGCGACCCGGCGGCGTACGGCGTGCTGGTGCGCTATCTGCGGGCGATGCGCCCCTACATCGAGAACGTCTGGACGACGGGCGAGGATCTGGGGCTGTCCCAGGACCTGGTGGACCGGGCGGCGGCGGAGGCCGGGCTCGTCTCGACCGTGCAGGCCGTCTATCCGCTCCTGGAGGACGAGGCGGCGGCCCGCCTCAGACTCGCCGACGCCTTCGCCCTGGAGGTGGACGGCATCGGCCTGGACGAGCTGGTGGGCGGCTGCGGGGTCGCCGAGGCGGTGCTCGCCGCGCTGGACCGGGACGGCGTCGCCCACGAGGGCGCGCGGGTGGCGCTCCAGGGCCTGGGGACGATGGGCGGGGCCACCGCCCGCTTCCTGTCCCGTGCCGGGCTCCGGGTGGTCGCCGTCGCCGACATCAAGGGCACGATCGCGAACCCGGCCGGGCTCGACGTGGAGGCGCTGCTCGCCGCGCGGGACGCGCACGGCACGGTGGACCGGGGCGCGCTGCGCGCCGGCGACCGGGAGCTGCCGGGCGAGGCCTGGCTCGCGCAGGACGCGGAGGTGCTGGTGCCGGCCGCCGTGTCGTACGCCGTGGACGCGTCGAACCAGGCCGGGATCACGGCCCGCTGGGTCGTCGAGGCCGCCAATATGCCGGTGCTGCCGGAGGCCGAGGCCCTGCTCGCGGCGCGCGGGATCACCGTGCTCCCCGATGTGGTGGCCAACTCCGGGACCAACGCCTGGTGGTGGTGGACGCTCTTCGGTGACATCGGGGCCGACACGGACGAGGCGTTCGCCCACACCCGGCGCGCGATGCGGAACCTGGTCGGGCTGGTGCTGGCCCGTGCGGCGGCGGACGGCTGCACCCCGCGTGCGGCGGCGCACGCCGTGGCCGACGACCGGCTTCCGGTGATGGCCGAGCGCTTCGGCTGGTACCGCTGACACCGCCAACCCGCCCGCGGCACGCGGCTCCTGGCGCGGGGATGCCGGAGGTCATTGGTTAGGGTGACGCCGTGGCAAGAGTGCGGTTGGGTGTGGCGGAGCGGCGCGAGGAGTTGCTGCGGGCCGCCGTCGAACAGATCGAGGTGCGCGGGGTCGCGGCCGTGCGGATCGCCGACGTGGCCTCCGTGCTGGGTGTCAGCAACGCGCTCGTGCTCTATCACTTCTCCACCAAGGAGAAGCTGGTCGCGGCCGCCTTCGCCCATGCCGCCGAAATCGATCTCGCCCATCTGCGCAAGCTGTTGGGCCGCCGCACCACCGCCGTGCGCCGGCTGCGCGCGGCCGTCCGCTGGTACGCGCCCACCGGGCAGGCCAAGGGTTGGCGGCTGTGGATCGAGGGCTGGGCCGCCTCCCTGCGCGATCCGGCGCTGCGCAATGTGGCCGGCGATCTCGACCAGCAGTGGAAGGCGGAGCTGGCCGAGGTCATCGAGGAGGGCGCGGCGGCGGGCGAGTTCCACTGCGACGACCCGATGTCCGTGGCCTGGCGGCTGACCGCCCTGCTGGACGGGCTCGCGGTGCAGATGACCTCGTACAACGGGCCGCTCTCGCGCGCGACCATGCTGGAGTGGACCGAGCAGGCGCTCGCCCGCGAGCTCGGCATCGACCACGAGGCCCTGACGGCCTGACCCCCGCCTCTCCCCCGTCTCCTTTTCCCGTCTCCTTCCTCTTCCTCGGCCGTTCGGGCCCGGTCAGGTCTGCTGGAGCGGTTCGTAGGCGTCGCCGCTGAGGCCGAAGGTCCAGGCGACGCCCTCCTTGGCCGTCCTGGTCCGGGGCGGTACCCGCAGCCAGTACGTGCGGTGGGTGCCGTCCGGCTCGGGCGTGGAGTTGACCACCTCGACCATGACGACGTCCTCGTCCCCGGCGAGGGCGATCCGCCAGAGGATGCCCGTCTCGTCGCGGTGGACCGGTTCGGCACCGGACTCCGTGAGGTAGCGGTCGTAGCCGTAGTACTCCAGCATCACGCGGCGCAGTTCGGCGTTCTCCTCGGAGCGGATGCGCTTCGGGGTCAGCGCGGCCAGCTCGTTCAGGAACTCCACCGGCACGGGCATGCCGCGCCAGGCGTACAGCGCGAAGCCGTCCGGGTAGCTGAGGGCCGGTCCGTCGCCCCGGTCGAGTCGGCCCGCCTCGTCGCGGTGCAGGGCGTCCGGGCGTTCGCAGATCACCGCGACCCGCTCGTAGGGCCACCACCAGCCGGCGTTGCGCGCCACCGCCGCCAGTCCGTCGAGCCGGTCGCCCCGGCCGTCGAAGGCGGCGAGCCATGCCGCGTCGTGCTGTCCCAGGACCGCGTCGAGCAGGGCCAGGCGCACCTTCGACTCGGCCTCGGTGTCCTCCCCGGCGAGGTCGGCCACCACGCCGGTCCGTATCCGCTCGGCCAGGCCCGCCGTGGTCTCCCAAAGCTGGGCCCCGGTGGCCGACCAGTGGGCGGACCAGCCGGCCGGGCCCAGCGCGTCGTACACCCGGCGCCGCTCCTCCGCCCAGGGGCGGGTGCGCACGTCGTCGCGGACGGACCGGCCCGCGTCGGTCAGCTTCGCCACGGCCTCCACGGCCGCCCTCGGCGAGCCGGCCCAGACGATCTCCAGGGGCTCGGGCAGCCCCGCGCGGCGGTAGGCGAGCCGCACCCCCTCCTCGGCGGCCGCCCGGTCCGCCGTGCCGGTCGCCGCCGCCACGGCCCGCCAAGAGTCCACGTACTGCATCGGTTTCCCCGTCCCCATGTTCCGCTTCGTACCCGGCCCGGTCCTCCCGGTGCCGGCCTTCAGGTCCTGCCGCTGTGCCCGCCGCTCCGGTCCGTCCGCGAACGGAAGGGCTTCCGCTCCGTCAGTCCGCGACGATGCGGACCGCCCCCGGCGCGTACTCCCGCTGGCGCACCACGCGGAACCAGCCCCGGGGCAGCGGGATCGTCGCGTGTTCCTCGTGCACCACGCGCCCGCCCTCGGGGAGGTGGAGCAGCATCGGGCCGAACACCCCGCGTTCCCGGATGAGCCGGCCGGGGCCGGGCACGGCGTGCGCGTGTCCGGTGACCTCGCCGAGCGCGAGCACCAGCCGGCCCCGCGCGTCGCGCAGTTCGCCCGGCGCCTCCAGGAGCTGCGCGGGAACCGCCGACTCCTCCAGTGGCACGATCAGTACATCGCCCTGCCGGTACACAGACCTCTCCCCTCTGCGGCGGCACCCGCTGTGCCGGCCACATCGAAAACGCTACGGCGGGGGTCTGACAATCGGCCGCCGCGCGGTCCGGGGGCGGGGGCGGTCGCGGGATTGTCAGTGGGTCTTGATAGACCTTGCGGACATCATTTCCGTCGCCGTCATCAGGAGCTCAGTGCCATGTCCGTGGACCACCTGCACGAGTTGCTCGGCCTTCCGGCCGTCGATTTCGAGTCCGGGGAGGCCGGCGGCCCCCGGCCCGCCGCCGACGCCGCCGCGTGGCGGGTGTGGATCGACGCCTACGAGGACGAGGGCACCTGGGAGGAGGAGTTCAACGCCTTCCTGGACGAGGTCGATCCGGCGGGTGTCCGCGCCCTGATCATCGGGCAGTGGGGCGAGTCCTACGAGGAGAAGTCCTCGTACCCGATCGGTCTCGTCATCGCCGCCGCCGACCGGCTGACCTCGCTGGAGGCGGTGTTCGTCGGCGACATGACGATGGAGGAGTCGGAGATCTCCTGGATCGAGCAGAGCGACGTCACGGCGCTGCTCGCGGCCTTCCCCTCGCTGGTGGAGCTGGGTGTGCGCGGTGGCTCCGAACTGGTCTTCCCGGCCACGAAGCACGAGCGGCTGCGGACGCTCACCATCGAGACGGGCGGGCTGCCGCGCGAGGTGGTGCGTGGCGTCCTGGACAGCGAACTGCCCGCCCTGGAGCGGCTGGAGCTGTGGCTCGGCGTCTCGGCCTACGGCGGCGACGCCCAGGTGGCCGACCTGGCGCCGCTGCTGTCCGGTACGCGGTTCCCCGCCCTGCGCCATCTGGGCCTGCGCAACAGCGAGATCCAGAACGAGATCGCGGCCGCCGTCGCCTCGGCCCCGCTGGTGGCCCGGCTGCACACGCTGGACCTGTCCAGCGGCACGCTCGGCGACGAGGGCGCGGCCTCGCTCCTGGAGGGCCAGCCGCTGACCCACCTCGACGCGCTGGACCTGCACCACCACTTCCTCACCGAACCGATGGAGCGCCGGGTCATCGAGGCGCTGGAGCCGCACGGAGTGCGGGTGGATCTGTCGGAGCGCTGCGAGCCGTGGGACAACCGGGGCCCGGCGGGCCGTTACGTCACGGTTTCGGAGTGAGGGCGCGATGAGCGGCATTTATCACCCCGATACGTTCCACGGCCTGCCCGTCCGCACCCTTCCGCTGCCGGACGGCGACGGGAAGCCCGCGGCCGCCCCGCCCGCCTCCCTGCCCGCGGCGGACTCCGTGGCCTGGCGGCTGGACTGTGCCTGGGAGGGTCCCGACTTCCCCGAGCTCTGGCGGCATTTCCTGGACACGGTCGATCCGGCCGGCGTCCGGGCCCTGCTGATCGGGCCCTGGTGGGCGGAGAACTACAGCCCGCTGACGCCCGTGATCGAGCTGCTCGCGGCGGACGCCGGGCGCTTCCCGGCGCTGCGCGGCCTCTTCCTCGCCGATGTGGTCGGTGAGGAGTGCGAGGTGTCCTGGCTCCAGATGTGCGACATCACCCCCGTTCTCGAGGCGTTCCCGCGTCTGGAGGAGCTGGTGGTGCGCGGCGGGGGCAGCGGGCTCAACGAGGAGACGCTGGAGCTGCTGCCCGTACGGCACGAGGCGCTGCGGTCGCTGCGCTTCGAGTCCGGCGGTCTGCCCGCCGCGGTGGTGCGCGCGGTCGGCGCCTGCGAGCTGCCCGCGCTGGAGCGGCTGGAGCTGTGGCTGGGTTCCCAGTGGTACGAGGGCGACGCGACGATGGCGGACGTGGAGCCGCTGCTGTCGGGCGCGGCCTTCCCCCGGCTGCGCCATCTCGGGCTGCAGAACAGCGAGTTCCAGGACGAGATCGCGGCGGCGGTGGCCTCGGCGCCGGTCGTCGCGCAGCTGGACTCGCTGGCGCTGTCGCTGGGCACCCTGGGCGACGAGGGGGCGCTGGCCCTGCTGAACGGCCAGCCGCTCACGCATCTGTCCTCGCTGGACCTGGACCACAACTACCTGAGCGAGCCGGTGCGGGCCCGGGTCGAGGAGCTGTGTGCCCGCGAGGGCATCGAGGTCGAGCTCGAAGAGGCCGACGACTGGGACCCCGACTCGCGCTATGTGGCGATCAGTGAGTAGCGGTCCGCCGCGTCTCGCGGTCGTCGGCAACCCGGGCAGCCGCCGTGTGTCCCTCTTCCAGGACGCGGTGGCCGCCGCCGGCCTGCCCCCGGCGCGTACGGTCGCCTGGCTGGACGTGCTGGAGGGCGGGGCGCGGTTCCTGCCCGGTGAGACCGTGCGCGTCGACTCGCCGGGCGAGGACGCGGCGGTGGACCGGCTGCTGCGCGGGGCCGACGATCCGACGCGGGTGGAGGGTTCGGCCCTCTGGTACGCGCGCTTCACCGCCGCCGTCCGCGAGGTCGCGGCGGCGGCGGTGCGGGCGGGCGCCCGGCTGCTGGACGACCCGGCCGACATCGCGGTGCTGTTCGACAAGCGGCTGTGCCACGGTGTGCTGGACGCGGCCGGGGTGCCGGTGCCCGCCTCGCCGACCTCCGGCCCGGCCGGGGCTCCCGTGCGGGGCTGGGAGGACGTGCGGGCCCTGATCGCCGAGCACCGCATGCCCCGGGTATTCGTGAAGCCCGCGCACGGCTCGTCGGCCTCCGGGGTGCTGGCCGTGGAGACGGCCGGCGGCGGCCGGGTCCGGGCGGCCACCTCGGTGGAGCGCGACCCGGCCGGCCGGCTCTACAACTCGCTGCGGGTCCGCCGGTGCACGACGGAGCGCGAGGTCGCCGCGATCGTCGACGCGCTGGCGCCCGACGGGCTGCACATCGAGCGCTGGCTGCCCAAGGCGTCGCAGGGCGGCCGGGCCGCGGATCTGCGGGTCGTCGTGGTGGCCGGCCGGGCGACGCACGCCGTGGTGCGCACCAGCGCGTCGCCGATGACCAATCTGCATCTGGGCGGGGCGCGCGGCGACCTGGCCGGGGTGCGGGCGGCCGTCGAGGCGGCGGGCGGCAGCTGGGGCGGGGCGCTGGCGGTCTGCGAGCGGGCCGCCGCCGCCTTCCCGGACACGCTGTGCGTCGGCGTCGATCTGCTGCCCCTGACCGGCTGGCGGCGGTTCGCCGTCGGCGAGGTCAACGCCTTCGGAGACCTGCTGCCGCGGCTGACCGGACTTCCCGGCAGCGGCGCCGAGGGCATGGACACCTACGCGGCGCAGGTCGCCGCCGTACTGGACCGAGCAAGGAACACCCGTGTCAGCACAACCCCCTGAGCCCTCCCCCACCCCCGTTCCAGCGGCCGTCCCGGACCCCGACATGAGCGAGGTCGTGGGCAGCCACGACCTGCTGCTCGTCACCCTGGACACCCTGCGGTACGACGTCGCGGCGGAGCTGGCCGCCGCCGGGCGCATCCCGCATCTGGCCCGTCATCTGCCGGGCGGCGCCTGGGAGAAGCGGCATGCTCCGGGCAGCTTCACGTACGCCTCCCACCAGGCGATCTTCGCCGGGTTCCTGCCCACTCCGGCGACGCCGGGACCGCATCCCCGGCTGTTCGCGGCCCGCTTCGCCGGCAGCGAGACCACCGCCGAGCGCACCTTCGTGTTCGACACCCCGGACCTGGTGTCGGGGCTGGCGAAGGAGGGCTATCACACGGTGTGCATCGGCGGGGTCGGCTTCTTCAACCGCCGGGGGCCGCTCGGTTCGGTGCTGCCGGGTCTGTTCCAGGAGGCGCACTGGGAGCCGGAGTTCGGGGTGGCCTCGCCCACCTCGTTCGAGGCCCAGGTCGCCCGCGCGGAGCAGGTGGTCGCCGGTCTGCCGTCCGACCGGCGGCTCTTCCTCTTCGTGAACGTCGCGGCGCTCCACCAGCCGAACTGGTTCCACCGTCCCGGCGCGACCCGTGACGCCGGGGACAGCCGTGCGACGCATGCCGCGGCCCTGGAGTACGTGGACGCCCACATCGGCCGGCTCTTCGCGGCCGCGAGCAGCCGCCGCCGTACGTTCGCCATCGTCTGCTCCGACCACGGCACGGCCTACGGCGACGACGGCTACACCGGTCACCGGCTCGGCCACGAGTCCGTCTGGACCGTTCCGTACGCCCACTTCTTCCTGGAACCGGGGGCCGCCCGATGACCGCGACGCAGACCGTCCGCCCGTACGAGAGTTATGTGTACGCCTATCCGCACAAGACGGCGTACCGGCCGCTCGCCGGGCAGCCCGGCGGCAGGCCGGAACTGCGGGAGCTGTGGGCGGGGGAACGCAAGGACGCCCTCTCGCTCTATCTGCACATCCCGTTCTGCGAGGTCCGCTGCGGCTTCTGCAACCTCTTCACCCGGATCGGCGCGCCCGACGAGCTGACCTCGCGCTATCTGGACGCGCTGGACCGGCAGGCGGTCGCCGTGCGGGACGCGCTGGGCGACGGGGAGCCGGTGCGGTTCGCCGCGGCCGCGTTCGGCGGGGGCACGCCCACGTTTCTGACGGCGGGCGAGCTGGAGCGGCTGTGCGACATCGCGGAGAAGCGGATGGGCGCCGATCTGCGGTCCGTGCCGTTGTCCGTGGAGACGTCCCCGTCGACCGCGACCGCCGACCGGCTGGCCGTGCTCGCCGAGCGGGGCACGACCAGGATCAGCATCGGGGTGCAGAGCTTCGTGGAGGCCGAGGCCCGCGCTGCGGTGCGCCCGCAGCATCCGGCCGACGTCGAACGGGCCCTGGACCGCATCCGGGACACCTCCGTACCGATCCTCAACATCGACCTGATCTACGGCATCGACGGCCAGACCGAGCGGACCTGGCAGACCTCGCTGGACACGGCCCTGCGGTGGCGGCCGGAGGAGCTGTATCTCTACCCGCTGTACGTGCGCCCGCTGACCGGGCTGGGCCGGCTCTCCGCCGGGGAGGCCGACGCGGCCTGGGACGAGCAGCGGCTGCGGTTGTACCGGGCGGGGCGCGACCATCTCCTGGCGCACGGCTACGAGCAGGTGTCGATGCGGATGTTCCGGCGCGCGGACGCCCCGCGCACGGACGGCCCCGACGACTACGCCTGCCAGACGGACGGCATGATCGGGCTGGGGTGCGGCGCGCGTTCGTACACCTCGCGGCTGCACTACTCGTTCGACTACGCGGTGCGGATGGGCGAGGTGCGGAGCATCATCGACGCCTACACGGCGACCGCGGACTTCTCCCGCGCCGAGGTGGGCCGCCACACCGACGCGGACGAGGCGCGCCGCCGTCATCTGCTGCAGTCGGTGCTCCAGGCGCGGGGCATGGATGTGGACGGCTACCGCGAGCGGTTCGGGAGTTCGCCGTACGTGGACTTCGCCGCGGAGCTGGCCCGGTTCGAGGAGCGGGGCTGGCTCGACGCGCAGGCGCCGGCCGCGGGCCTGCTGCGTCTGTCGCCCGAGGGGCTCGCGTACTCCGACGCGCTGGGCCCGGAGCTCTTCTCCCCCGCCGTGCGGGCCGCGATGGCCGCGTACGAGCTGAAGTGAGTCACGCGTGGACCTGACGATTCTGTACCGGGGCCCGCTCGCCTCGTGCGACTACGACTGCCCGTACTGCCCGTTCGCCAAGCGGCGCGACAGCCGGGAGCAGCTGCGTGCGGACCGGGCGGCCCTGGAGCGGTTCACTGCGTGGGTGGCGGCGCAGACCGGCGACCGGATCTCGGTGCTGTTCACGCCGTGGGGCGAGGGCCTGGTGCGCTCCTGGTACCGGCGGGCGATCGTGGAGCTGGCGGGGCTGCCGCAGGTGCGCCGGGTCGCGATCCAGACGAACCTGGGCGGCCGGACGGGGTGGCTGGCCGAGGCTCCGGCGGCGGCCCGTGAGCGGATCGCGCTGTGGTGCACCTACCATCCGGGGCAGACGCCGTACGAGCGTTTCCTGGGCCGGTGCGCGGAGCTGCGGGAGCTCGGGGTCCGGCACAGTGTGGGGGTCGTGGGCCTGGACGAGCATCTCGGTGAGGCGCGGCGGCTGCGCGCGGCGCTCCCGGAGGAGGTCTATCTCTGGGTGAACGCCGCCGAGGGGCACACGTACACGGACGAGGAGGCCAGGCGGTGGACGGAGATCGATCCGCTGTTCCCGTACAGCCGCCATCCGCACCGCTCGGGCGGGCTGCCGTGCCGGACCGGTGAGTCGGTGATCTCGGTGGACGGGGAGGGCACGGTGCGCCGCTGCCATTTCGTCAGGGCCGAGCTGGGCAATCTGTACGACGGGAGCTACCGGGCGGCGCTGCGGCCCCGCGCCTGCCCGCTCGCGGTGTGCGACTGCCACATCGGATACGTCCATCTGGAGACACTGCCGCTGTACGACGTGTTCGCGGGCGGGGTGCTGGAGCGCATCCCGGCGGCGCTGCCGCCGTCCCCCGTCGCCGCGCCGGTTGCGCGGGGCGACTGAGGACGACGGAGGGGGCCGTCACAGGGGCAGCAGGTCCGGCCGCTTCGGCTCGACGTGGTCCCCGGAGGACTCACCGCGCAGCCGGCGGCCGATCCACGGGACGAGGTGTTCGCGCGCCCAGTGGATGTCGTCGCGGCGGACCTCCAGGGTGCCGCGCGGGGGTTGCGGCGGCCACGGCTGGTCGGGGTCGGCCGGTACGTCGATGCCGAGGACCTGGGCGGCGCGCAGGGCGACGCGGGTGTGGCCCTCGGGCGAGAGGTGCAGCCGGTCGCTGTCCCAGGCGCGCCGGTCCTGCACGGAGCGCAGCGACCACAGGTCGAGGACCGGGCAGTCGTAGCGGTCGGCGATGGCCCGGACGTGGGCGGTGTAGGTGGCGACCTTGCCGCGCAGATGGCGCAGCACGGGGATGCCCCGGGTGTCGAAGCCGGTGGTGATCATGACGGTGCCGACGGAGCGGGTGAGGTCGGCGACCGCGCGCTCGAAGCGTTCGGCGACGTCGTCGGGGTCGCTGCCCGGCCGGATGATGTCGTTGCCGCCGGCGCAGAAGCTCACCAGGTCGGGGGCGAGTTCCTTGGCGCGGGGCACCTGCTCCTCGACGATCTGGTCGAGGAGGCGTCCTCGTACGGCGAGATTGGCGTACCGGAAGTTGCCGTGCGCGGGATGGGGTGATTCCGCGTTGTCCGTCGTCGGGCCGGGCTCGGGGAGCCGGTCCGCGAGGAGTACCGCGAGCCGGTCGGCCCAGCCGACGAATGTTCCGTCCGGGCCGGGGTCGCCGACTCCCTCGGTGAAGCTGTCGCCGATCGCCGCGTACGACCCGATGGCGTCCTGTCGGTCGACGGCGCTCTGTTGGATGTTGTTCGAATCGTCTGCCACAAACGCATATCCTGCACCGTTTAATGTGACCTACGCGACCGTAATAAGGGGTTGACGGGGGGTGAGATAAACCACCCGGTCAGTTTTCGGTAAAGGGGGAATAAGCGGAGGGACGGCGCACCGTTGTGGTGCGCCGTCCCTCGGTGCCGTCGGGCGGCCCGGTGGTGCGGGCCGGGGCCGGCTGGATCAGACGTAGATGCCGTGCGACGCGAGGTAGGCGATCGGGTCGACGTCGGAGCCGTACTCCGGGCCGGTCCGGACCTCGAAGTGGAGGTGCGGGCCGGTGGCGTTGCCGGTGGAGCCGGAGAGGCCGATCTGCTGGCCCGCGGACACGGTCTGGCCGGCCGAGACGGAGAGCGAGGACAGGTGGCCGTACTGGGAGTAGCGGCCGTCGGCGTGCTTGACGACGACCTGGTTGCCGTAGGCGCCGCCCCAGCCGGCGGTGACGACGGTGCCGGAGGTGATGGCCTTCACGCTGGTGCCGGTGGAGACGGCGAAGTCGATGCCGGTGTGGCTGCCGCTGGACCAGTTGGCACCGGAGGCGCGGTAGGCGGTGGTGTGGTTGCCGGGGACCGGGTGGGCGTAACCGGAGGCGTTGTCCTGGGTGGCGGGGGCCTCGGACTCGGGCGCGGCCTGCACCTCGGTCTTGACCCCGGCCTTGGGCGCGGTGCGGGTCTGGGCCTTGGCGTCGGCCTTCGCCCCGGACCCGGACTCGGTCTTCTTCGGGGCCGGCGCGGCGGGGGCCTCGGACGCGGCGGCGGGGGCCGCCTTGGCGCCGAGGGTCAGCTTCATGCCCGGGAAGATCAGGCTCGGGTTCTCGCCGACGACCTCGCGGTTGTCCTGGTACAGCTTCTGCCAGCCGCCCTTGAGGTGGTGCTGGGCGGCGATCTTCGAGAGGTAGTCGCCGGAGACCACGGAGTAGGTGGTGGTGCCGGTGCTCTTGGCGGGCTTGGCCGGGGTGGCGTGCGCGGCGACCGACTTCGGGGCGGCCGGGGCGGACTGCTCCGCGGCGTGGGCACCGGTGGCGCCGAGCAGCGGAAGCGCGATGACGGCTCCGCCGGCGCTCGCGGCGACGACGCCGCGGGCGATGGTGCTGGTCTTGGGACGGCGGTGCTTACCCGAAATGGGCATGAAGAATTCCTCTCCGGCGCCTGCGAGGTGAGCTGTCGGGTTCGGGCTGGAGATGCCCGGCCGCGTCTGGCGCGACTTCACCCCTAGCCGTCCGGTCGTCCCGGTCGGCGGCTTACCTGGTTCCCCCGCTCCTGCCACACGGTGAGTGGATGCGATTCCGGACGGCGGCAGGATTGGGCGTTCCATCCGGAGTGACATGGAACGTAAGCGAGCCGGGACGGCGGAAACAAGCCACGGGTTCCACCGGGGATTCCGCCCGGGAATTCCGGTGCGGAATTCCAGTCACACTCCGTGGATTACGGATCTTGGCTTTCCGCGCGGTGCGGGGATTACCCCCGCGGAGCGCCGCCACACACCGTCACGGATATGATCCCGCTCACGAGCGGCCGGCCATCTCCCTTGCAAACAGGGCAGGTTCGGGAAAATGCCGCAATACGGACATGGCGCACCGATGGCACGTTCCGGAGCGGGCGCGTTCGGGGTGGCGGGCGAGATGGTTGCCCCGGGAATCGATGTCGTAGGGTCGCGGGCGTGGCCCGTCGGCGACACGCGCCGGGGCAGAGCCTCCAGGAGTGACCGTGACGCAGCAGCTGCCGCAGACCCCGCCGACGGAGCCCGTCCTCACCGGTGTCCGCAACTTCCGCGACCTGGGCGGGCTGCCCACCGCCGACGGCCGCCGGGTGCGGCACGGCAGGCTCTTCCGCAGCGGCCACCTGGCGCAGGCGACCGCCGAGGACGCGGCCTTCCTCGGCGGGCTCGGGCTGCACACCGTCTTCGACTTCCGCAACGCGGCCGACCACCGGCTGGACGGCCTGGACGTGGAGCTGCCGGGGGTGCGCAACGTCAGCATCCCGCTGAGCGACCCGGCGGACGGGGCGGAGTTCTGGCGGATGGTGCGCGACGGCGACCTGGCGGATCTGCGCTCGATCCTGGCGGACGGCAAGGGCACGCGCCGCATGATCGCCTCGTACCGGTCGATCATCCTGGAGCGCACCGCCGAGCACAGCCGGGTGCTGCACGCGCTGGCCGAGGACAGCGTGCCCGCGCTGATGCACTGTGCGGCCGGCAAGGACCGGGCGGGGCTGTCCGTCGCGGTGACGCTGCTCGCGCTGGGCGTCGAGCGGGAGACGATCGAGGCCGACTACCTCAAGTCGAACGACCCGCACCGCCGCTACCGCATCCGGCGCAGCGACACCTCCGCCGCCGGCATGTCGCCGGAGGTGCTGGAGCTGCTGAACCCGCTGTTCGGCGCCGAGTCCGCGTATCTGGCCGCGGCCTTCGCCGCCGTCGACGAGACCTGGGGCGGCACCGACCGCTATCTCGGCGAGGGCCTGAAGCTGGCGCCGGCCACCCGTGAGCGGCTGCGCGAGCGGCTGCTCGACGAGGGGTGATCCGTCCTACTGGTTGTTCATGCCGACCGCGAAGAGCAGATAGAGGAACGCGGCGATGACGTGCCCGGCCACCAGGTAGGCGAAGAGCCGGATGACGAGTCCGCGCGGCATCTTCTTCTCATGGGTGTCGTCGCCGGGGCGCCTGGCCGGGGTGAGCGGGTCGTAGTTCTCCGAGTCGGACATGACTGGCCTCTCTGGCTGCCGGGGAGTCCCGGTGGCGGAAATCTCAGCCGCGGTGGGCGGCGCCGCCGAGGCACAGCTCGACGGCGGGGCTCTGCAGCAGGGTGTGGACGAAGAGCAGTTCGGAGCCGTGGGGCTCCAGGGCGGCGATCCGGTGCGGGGTGAGCGAGTCGAAGTGCGCGCCGTCGCCCGGCGCGAGGTCGTGGACCGTCTCGCCGAGCGTCACCCGCAGGCGGCCGCGCAGGACGTACAGCCACTCCTCGCCGGGATGGACCCGGACCAGGTCACCCTGGGCGCCGTACGGGACGCGGACGCGCAGCGCCTGCATGGCCCGGCCGGAGCCGCCGGCCTGCTGGTAGATCCAGCCGTCCGCGGCCGCCCCCTCGAACGGGCCGCCGCGCACGATCGCGTCACGTTCGGGGGGCGTCTCGCCGAGCAGTTCGGAGACCGTCGTACCGTAGATCCTGGCCAGCTGGAGCAGCATGGGCAGCGAGGGCTGGCGCCGGCCCGTTTCGAGCCGGGAGAGATGGGCGGGCGAGAGCCCCGCCCGCTGGGCCGCGGTCTCCAGGGTGAGACCACGGCCGCGGCGCAGATCGCGCAGGCGTGGCGCGACACCGGGCAGCTCGCCGGCCGCCTGGTCGTCCGGAGGGTTCATGCCTCCATTGGGCCAAAATCTTTCCCCTGGGGCAAATTTCTTGCCTCTCGGGCAAAAACGTCAGCGGTTGGCGACGGCCTGCTTCACCAGGGTCCGGCCGAAGTCCCACATCAGTCCCCCGCCGCTGTGCGCGTCGTCCATGACGGCGGTGAACGCGGTGACGAAGCGGTCCACGTCCGCGTCGTCGATCACCAGCGGCGGAATCAGCTTGATCACTTCGAGGTGGTCGCCGGAGACCTGGGTGAGGATGCGGTGCTTCTGGAGGAGCGGCACGACGACCATCTGCGCGAAGAGCCCCTTGCGGGCGGCCTGGAGCATCGTCCAGCGGCTGCGCAGTTTCAGCGAGGTGGGGCGGCCGAACTCGATGCCGATCATCAGCCCGCGCCCCCGCACCTCGTGCAGCAGCTCGTAGCGGCCGACCAGCGCGGACAGCCGCTCGCGGAGCAGGTCGCCGGTGCGGCGCGCGTGCGCGACGGTCTCCTCGTCCTCCATCACCGACAGCACCGCGAGCCCGGCGGCCATCGCCTGGGCGTTGGAGCCGAAGCTTGCGGAGTGGACGAGGACGCGGTCCATCGAGGAGTAGACGCGCTTGAAGATCCAGTCCTTGCCGAGCGTCGCCCCGACCGGGACGTAGCCGCCGGACAGCGCCTTGGCCACGCAGACGAGATCGGGCTCCACGCCCTCCTCGTGCTGGTAGGCGTAGAAGTCGCCGGTCCTGCCGAGCCCGGTCTGCACCTCGTCGGCGATCAGGAGCGCCTTGTGCCGGTGCAGCAGCTCCTGGGCCTCGCGCAGGAAGCCGGGCGGCGCGGGGTGCACCCCCTTGCCCTGGATCGGCTCGACGACCAGCGCGGCCACATCGCCCCGCTTGAGCTCCCGGCGCAGCGCGTCGAGGTCGCCGAGGGCGATGGCGGTGTCGGGGAGCAGCGGGGCGAAGCCGTCGCGGAAGCCGCCCTCGCCGTTGACCGAGAGGGAGCCGGTGGTCAGCCCGTGGAAGGCGTGGTCGCAGTACAGGACGCGCGGCCTGCCGGTGGCGTACCGGGCGAACTTGAGCGCGGTCTCGACGGCCTCGGTGCCGCTGTTGCCGAAGAAGACGCGGTCCAGGTGCGGGCTGTGGCTCAGCAGCTTCTCGGCGAGGAGGCCCGGCAGCGGCTGGCAGTCGAAGCGGGTGAGGTCGGCGAGCGAGGCGTCGAGGACGTCGTGCAGCGCCTTGCGTACGACGGGGTGGTGCCGTCCGAGCCCCATCACGCCGAAACCGGCGAGCATGTCGAGGTAGTCGTTGCCGTCGGCGTCCCAGAAGTGGGCGCCCTCGGCCCGCTCGTAGACCTTGTCGAAGCCGATGGTGTGCAGCATGCGCGGGAGCTGGTGGTTGAGGTACCGGCTGTGCAGCTCGTAGCGTTCGGCGCCGCGCTCGGCCAGGAGCCGCGCCAGATCGAAGCCCTTGGGCCCGTCGTCCTTCATGCCCCGCTCTCCTTGTGCCCGTCGTCCGGGGCCCGGTGCCCCGCCGTGCCGCCGGCCGCCCGCAGTGCGGTGGTGGCGGCGCTGATCCGGCCCGCGATCTCGACCGGTGTGAGTCCGATGTCGGCCAGCACCTCGGCCCGTTTGCCGTGCGCGAGGAACTGCTCGGGAATGCCGAAGGTGCGCAGCGGTACGTCGACGTCCGCGTCCCGCAGCGCCAGGCCGACCGCCCAGCCGACGCCCCCGGTCCGGCTGTTGTCCTCGACGACGGCGACGAGCCGGTGCCCGGCGGCGAGCGGCGGCAGCTCCGCGTCGACCGGTTTGACCCAGCGCGGGTCCACCACGGTGCACCGGATGCCGGCGCCCGCGAGCAGTTCGGCGGCCCGCAGGCAGACCGTGGCCATCACGCCGACCGCGACGAGCAGCACATCGGCGTCCTCGTCGCGCCGCAGCACGTCCATGGAGCCGATCCGGCCGACGGCGGGGACCGGTTCGCCCACGGACTCCTTCGGGAACCGCACCAGAGTCGGCGCGTCGTCGACCGCGACCGCCTCGCGCAGTTCCTCGCGCAGCCGGTCCGCGTCGCGGGGTGCGGCGATGCGCAGTCCGGGGACGACCTGGAGGATCGACAGGTCCCACATGCCGTTGTGCGAGGCGCCGTCCGTACCGGTGACGCCGGCCCGGTCCAGGACGAAGGTGACCCCGCACTTGTGCAGGGCGACGTCCATCAGGAGCTGGTCGAAGGCCCGGTTGAGGAAGGTGGCATAGACGGCGACGACCGGGTGGAGGCCACCCGTGGCGAGTCCGGCGGCGCTCACCGCGGCGTGCTGCTCGGCGATGCCCACGTCCCAGACGCGGCCGGGGAACGCCTCGGCGAACCGGGTCAGTCCCACCGGGTCGAGCATCGCGGCGGTGACCGCGACGACGTCCGGCCGCTCCGCGCCGATGGCCGTGATCTCGTCGGCGAACACGGAGGTCCAGGACGGCCCGGCGGCGGGGGTGAGCGGGGCGCAGGTGCGCGGGTCCATGGCGCCCACGGTGTGGAAGCGGTCGGCCTCGTCGCGCAGGGCGGGGGCGTAGCCGCGGCCCTTCTCGGTGATGCAGTGCACGAGGACCGGGCCCCGGTAGCGGCGGGCGCGGTGCAGGGCCGCCTCGACGGCGGCGGTGTCGTGGCCGTCGACGGGGCCGATGTACTTCAGCCCGAGGTCCTCGAACAGGCCCTGCGGGGCGACGAAGTCCTTGAGGCCCTTCTTGGCGCCGTGCAGCGATCCGTACAGCGGCTGCCCGATGACGGGGGTGCGTTCCAGCAGCCCCTTGCCCCAGGCCAGGAAGCGTTCGTAGCCGTCGGTGGTGCGCAGGGTGGCGAGGTGGCGGGCGAGGCCGCCGATGGTGGGGGCGTAGGAGCGGGCGTTGTCGTTGACGACGACGATCAGCGGGCGGTCCTTGGCGGCGGCGATGTTGTTCAGCGCCTCCCAGGCCATGCCGCCGGTCAGCGCGCCGTCGCCGATGACCGCGACGACCCGGCCGATCCTGCCGCGTACCTCGTCGGCCTTGGCGAGGCCGTCCGCCCAGCCGAGGACGGTGGAGGCGTGCGAGTTCTCGATGACGTCGTGCTCGGACTCGGCGCGCGAGGGGTAGCCGGAGAGCCCGCCCTTGCCGCGCAGCTTGGAGAAGTCCTGGCGGCCGGTGAGGAGCTTGTGCACGTAGCTCTGGTGGCCGGTGTCCCACAGGATGCGGTCGACGGGCGAGTCGAAGACCCGGTGCAGGGCGATGGTCAGTTCGACCACGCCGAGGTTGGGGCCGAGGTGGCCCCCGGTCCTGGCCACCGCCTGCACCAGGAAGGTGCGGATGTCGTCGGCGAGTTCGCCGAGTTGTGACGCGTTCAGTGCCTTGAGATCGTGCGGCCCCCGGATGTTCTGCAGCGGCGACATGCCGGGCCCCCTCTCTGGTCCTGTTCCACCTCGGGTGACGGCCGGGGCCGGCGGGCGGGACGAGCCGCCCGCCGGCCGACAGGCCCTAGCGGCTCAGCGGCTTCCGCCGACGGTCTCGCGTGCGGCGCGCAGTGATTCCTTGAGGGAGCCCATGGTGGCGAGGACGGCGGTGGGCTCGTAGCCGCAGTGCGCCATGCAGTTGGCGCAGCGCGGGTCCTTGCCCCGGCCGTATTTGTCCCAGTCGGTCTCCTCGATGAGCTGCCGGTACGTGGGCACGTAGCCGTCGCTCATCAGGTAGCAGGGCCGCTGCCAGCCGAACAGCGAGTAGTTGGGGATGGCCCAGGCGGTGCAGGGGAAGTCGGCCTTGCCCTCCAGGAAGTCCAGGAAGAGCGGCGAGTGGTTGAGCCGCCAGCGGCCGCGGTTGCCGCCGGCGAAGGTCTTGCGGAACAGCTCGCGGGTCTGCTCGACGCCCAGGAAGTGCTCCTGATCGGGCGCCTTCTCGTAGGCGTAGGCGGGCGAGATCATCATCTCGTCCACCTGGAGGTCGTCGTTGAGGAAGTTGAGCACCTCGATGATGGTCTGCGGGGTGTCGGTGTTGAAGAAGGTGGAGTTGGTGGTGACCCGGAAGCCGCGCCGCTTGGCCTCCTTGATCGCCGCCACCGCCTCGTCGAACACGCCCTCCTTGGCGACCGACTCGTCGTGCCGTTCGCGCATTCCGTCGATGTGCACCGCGAACGCGAAATAGGGCGAGGGCGTGAACTTCTCGATCTTCTTGCGCAACAGCATCGCGTTGGTGCAGAGGAACACGTATTTCCTCTTCGCCACGAGCTGCCGCACGATCTCGTCGATCTGCGGGTGCATCAGGGGTTCGCCCCCGGCGATGGAGACCATCGGGGCGCCCGACTCCAGCACGGCGCCCACGGCCTGGGCCACGGGCATGCGCTGCTTGAGGACACCGGCCGGGTGCTGGATCTTCCCGCAGCCCTCGCAGGCGAGGTTGCAGGCGAACAACGGTTCGAGCTCGACGATCAGCGGGAATTTGTCCCTCTTGCGGAGCTTCTGTTCAATGAGATACGTCGCAACCTTGATGGACTGGCGAAGCGGCATGGCCATCTGGCTCACCTCCTGGGGAGCAGCAAAGATCGGTGCCATTCATGGAAAGCCGGCAGGACTGCGCGGAGAACACGGAAAGCCGATATTCCACCGCGGACCGTGCCGATGCGGACGAGCTCGTGCTCCGGGGCGTCCACGACCACCCGTACGGCGGCAACCGGGCGCGGCCCGGACCGCAGGGCGGTGCGCAGGGTCGCGGCGGACTCCATGTCCACCGCGATCGCCCCGGTGGCCCGCAGCTCCGCCCGCTCGTGTCCCCGCACGACGTGGTCGGAGCCGGTCAGCGGACCGGTGTGTACGGTGCGCCCCGGTACGGCCCCGGCCAGCGCGGCGGCCAGCACCTCCGTACCGGTGCAGGGGACGCGGTCCCCGGCGTCCCGTGTCTCCGAGGCCACCACCAGGTCGCCCGGGTGCATGCCGGGGGCGAGGCCGGCGCAGAACCCGGAGGCGATGACGGCGGCGTCCGCCGCCCCGGACCGGCCCAGCGCGCGGGCCACGGCGGTCTCGGCCGCTCTGGGGCCCATGCCGGTACGGAGCACGGTGGCCCGGTGCGGGGCGCCCGCCGCCCCCCGGCCGGTGCGCAGGGCGAGCTGTTCGATGCCGAGCGCGCAGGCGATCAGCAGGGGGGCGGTGGGCCCGGCCGGCCCCGGACCCTCGCCCATCAGGCCTCCTCGCGCTTCGGGGCACGGTCCGCGAACGGGTCGCCGTGCACGTAGCGCCCGAGTGCGGTGAGCGGGAAGACCTGCCGGTAGAGGTGGTAGTTGATGGAGAAGTCCCAGGGGAAGCCGGTCCCGGTGAAGTAGGGCTCGTCCCAGGAGCCGTCCGCCTGCTGGGTCTCGGTGAGCCAGGTGATGCCGCGGGTGACGGCGACGGTGTCCCGGCGGCCGGCGGCGAGCAGGGCGAGCAGGGCCCAGGCGGTCTGGGACGCGGTGGACGCCCCCTGCCCGATCCACTTCTCCTCGGTGTACGAGCGCAGGTCCTCGCCCCAGCCGCCGTCGTCGTTCTGCACGGACTCCAGCCACTCGACCGCGCGCCGGATCGAGGGATGCGAGACGGGCAGTCCGGCGGCGGTCAGCGCGGGGACCACGGACCCCGTGCCGTACACGTAGTTGACGCCCCAGCGTCCGAACCAGCCCCCGTTGGGGTCCTGTTCGGACAGCAGCCATTCGATTCCGCGCCGGGTGACGGGGTCCGTGGCGCGGCCCTCGACGGCGAGCATCTCCACCACGTGTCCGGTGACGTCGGCGGACGGGGGGTCGATGACCTCACCGAAGTCGCAGAAGGGCAGCCGGTTGGGGAAGGGGCTGGTGTTGTCCGCGTCGAACGCGCCCCAGGCGCCGTTGCGGGACTGCATCCCGACGGTCCAGCGCACGCCGCGTTCGATGGCGGCGTTCACCCGGTCCTGGTCGGGGTGGCGGACCCGGCGCAGGGCGAGGGCCACCTCCGCGGTGTCGTCGATGTCCGGGTAGTTGTCGTTGTGGAACTCGAACGCCCAGCCGCCGGGCTCCAGATCGGGCCGGCGCACCGCCCAGTCGCCGGGCCGGTCGATCTCCTCGGCGAGCATCCAGTCGGCCGCCCTGACGAGCGCCGGGTGGTCGGGGGCGACCCCCGCGTCGGCGAGGGCGATGGTGGCCAGGCAGGTGTCCCAGACGGGCGACTGGCATGCCTCGATCATGCGGGTGCCGTCCTCGCGCCACACGGCGAAGCGGTCGAGCGATTCGAGGCCGGCCCGCATCACCGGGTGGTCGAGGTCGTAGCCGAGGAGGTGCAGGGCGATGACGGAGTAGACGGCGGGCGGCTGGATGCCGCCCCAGCAGCCGTCGTTCTCCTGGCGTTCGATGATCCAGCGGGCGGCGATGTTCATCGCGACGCGGCGCAGTGGGCGCGGCGCGAACCGGTGGTAGACGTGCAGTGCCTTGTCGAGGCGCTGGAAGAGGCCGTCCCAGCTCCCCACCGGCGCGGCGCGCCGGGGCGGGTTGGGGTGGTCCGGGTCGGTGTGCAGCTCGTCCAGCGCGAAGGGGGCGGGCCGCACCGGCCGCTTCGCGGAGACGATGGTGAGCGGCACGATGGTCTGGCGGGCCCAGCAGCCGAAGTCGTAGATGTTGAGCGGGACCCACTTGGGGAAGAACATCAGCTCGGGCGGGAGTTCGGGCAGGTCGTCCCACTTCCACCAGCCGAAGAGGGCCAGCCAGATGCGGGTGAAGACCCGGCTCGCGGCGATGCCGCCCTGGTCCCTGACCCAGCCGGCGGCCCGGCGCATGTGCGGGTCCTCCGGCCGGTCGCCCGCCAGCCGCAGCGCGACGTACGCCTCGATGGTGGCGGAGAGGTCGGCGGGGCCGCCGTGGAAGGTCGCCCAGGTTCCGTCGCCGAGCTGTTCGCCCCGGATGAAGCCGGCGGCCGCGTGGAGCGTGGCGGGGTCCTGGATGCCGAGGAACTGCCGGAGCAGGAGGTCCTCGGCGTCCATGGTGACGTTGGTGGCGAGGTCGCCCTTCCACCAGCCCTGTTCGTCCTGCCTGCCGAGGAGATGCTCCACGGAGCGTTCCGCGGCCTGCCGCGCGGCGGCCAGGGCGGCGTCGGCGGCGATCGTTGGTTGAGTGGTGATGGTGCTGGCCGAGGCTGCGCGGGGGTCAACGGCCCCGGTGCTTCCGTCGGTCGTCGCTGTCATGGCTTCCCCTTCGTGCAGTTGGTCCTCTGCTGTGCTGGGGTCTCCGTCGGCCGGCGCCCGTGGGGGCGCCGGCCGGCGACTGCGAGTTCATATGGACCAGATGGTGATCATCTCTTTCGTACGACGACGAAGTCCGCGAGCGCCGTGAGCTGCGCCCGCACGGTGTGCGGCATGTCGACGGCGTGCAGCGCCTCTATGGCGACCGCGTGCTGACGGCGTGCCTCCTGGGCGGTCCACTCGCGACCGCCCGCCTCCTCGATGAGCGCCGCGCGGGCGGCGAACTCCTCCTCGGAGAAGCTGTCGAAGTCGCTGCTCTTGGCGTCGGCGGCGAGCAGTTCGCCGAGCCGCTCGGAGGCCGGTCCGCCCGCGGCGAGCGCGGCGACGACCGGCAGGGACTTCTTGCGCTGTCGCAGATCGCTCCACGTCTGCTTGCCGGTGGACTCGGGGTCGCCCCAGATGCCGAGCAGGTCGTCGACCGCCTGGAAGGCGAGCCCGAGGTGGTGGCCGTAGGCCTCCAGCACGTCGGCGGTGCGGTCGTCGGCGCCGCCGAGCACCGCGCCGATGGAGCAGGCGCAGGCGAGGAGGGCGCCGGTCTTGTTGCCCTCCATCTCCAGGCACTCCTCGACCGTGACGCGCTCGCGGTGCTCGTAGGAGATGTCCTGGGCCTGGCCGTCGATGAGCTTGCGGGTGGCCGCGGTCAGCCGCCGGGCGGCCCGCAGCGCCTCCACCGTGCCCAGTTCCAGCACGACCTCGTTGGCCAGGGCGAACAGGGCGTCGCCGACCAGGATCGCCTGCGCGGGGCCGTGCACCTTCCATACGGTGTCGCGGTGGCGCCGCTGCTCGTCGCCGTCCATCAGGTCGTCGTGCAGCAGCGAGAAGTTGTGCACGAGTTCGACCGCGACCGCGCCGGGCACGCCGGCCTCGGCAGCGGCGCCGGCCGCCTCGGCGGACAGCAGGGCCAGCGCCGGGCGGACGGCCTTGCCGCCGTCGCCGTCGGCGGGCCTGCCCTGGGCATCGATCCAGCCGAAGTGGTAGGCGGCCACGGTGTCCATGGGCGGTGCGAGCCGGTCGACGGCGGCCCGGAGCACCGGCGCGGAAAGGGCCCGTCCGCGCTCCAGAAGCGCGGTGACGTCCGTGGTGTCCACGGTGTCGGAAGCCGGATTCGCCGGGGTCACTGACTCTCCTCTTGTTCCGGTGGTACTGCTCATGCCGCCTCCTGCAGCGGATGTTCGTGGGGGCGGCCGAGCGCCAGGAGCGCGGCGTCCGCGGCGCCCGCACCGCTGCGGACCGCACCCTCCATCGTGGCGGGCCAGCCGGTGGCGGTCCAGGCACCTGCCAGGAAGAGACCGGGGGCGCGGGTGAGGGTTCCGGGACGCAGCCGGCCGACGCCGGGCGCGGGCGCGAAGGTCGCGGTGCGCTCGCGGGTGACGAAGAAGTCCCGGATGCCGGCGCCCCGTGCGGCCGGCAGCAGCCGTTCCAGCTCGGGGAGGTAGCGGGCGCGCAGTTCGGCGACGGGCAGGTCGATCTCCTCGCCGGCCGCGGACTGGGAGACCGCGAGGTACTGGCCGGGGCCGGTGAGGCCGGACGCCTCGGTGCGGTCGAAGACCCATTGGACGGGCGAGCCGAGCGCGGTGAAGAAGGGCCGTTTGAGCACCTTGCGGTCGTAGACGACGTGCACGTTGAGGATCGGCGATGTGCCGATGTCCAGGAGCCGGTCCGGCTCGTCGAGCGCGCCCTCGGGCAGCAGGGCGTGGGTCTCGCGCTGCGGCACGGCCAGCACGACGGTGTCCGCCTCGATCCGCTCGGCGCCGGTGTCCACCAGCCAGCCGCCCTCGTCGGTGCGGGTGAGGGCGGTGGCCTTGGTGCGCAGTTCGGTGCGTACGCCGGCGGAGTCCAGGGCCTTGCGGCAGAGGGTGTCGTGGATGTCGCCGAGGGGTACGGAGGCCCAGCCGATGTCGGCGGCGCCGGGGTCGGAGAGCAGTCCGGTCTTGAAGACCTTGGCGGCGAGCGCCAGCGACGAGTTGGGCGCGGTGGCGTTGAGGGTGGCGACGCCGACGAGGTCCCAGAGGGCCTCGATGGTGCGGGGCGACTGGCCGTGCCGGGTGAGCCAGCTGCCGAAGTCCTCGGCGTCGAGGGCGGGGTCGTCCGGGTCGAGCCGGCCGAGGGCGAGCGCGGCGCGTGCGACGCCGGCGCGTTCGGCGAGCGAGAGGTGCGGGTAGCCGGCGAGGCCGGCGGCGAGGTGCAGCGGGACCGGGAGCCCGTTGCGGCGCAGCCGTCCCAGCCGGGGCCCGGCGGGCCGGCCGACGTCGAGAACGGGCACGTCCAAACGGTTTTGCAGCGGGGAGAGGCCGATGGCGTCGATCCGGTCGAGGAACCATCGGTAGGCGGTGCAGCAGCGCAGGTAGACGTGTTGTCCGTTGTCGACGGTCAGTTCGCCGCGGCGGAAGGAGAAGGCGAGCCCGCCGAGCCGGGGCCGCCCTTCGAGCAGGGTCACGTCAAGCCCGGCGTCGGCCAGGCGCAGGGCCGCGGTGGTGCCGGCGAGCCCGCCGCCCACCACGACGGCGCGGGACGTGCGCAGGGCGTCGTCACTCATGAGTCCCCCTCTCGGCGGCGGCTTTCCCGTCGGGCCTGCTCAGTCAGGGACGCGGCCGCAGTGCCGCGGGTTGCCCGCCGTTCGTTCCGTTCATCCTTGATGCACATGGTGCGCGAGATGTGCCTGAGACGCATTCAGACACGCCCTCGGGCCGTGCGCCGGGAGATGTGGCGGGCGTCGAATCCGGACAGACCGCGCACCGCGACGTACGCCTTCTCGTGGCCGGGCAGCGAGACCCGGCCGCGCAGCACCGCCTCGGGGTCGCGCTCGATGCGGTCCAGGAGCCGGCGGTAGATCCCGGCCATGGCCGCCACACAGGCCCCGCTGCGCCGGTCGAGCATCGGCAGCAGCCGGTAGCCCTCGGCGAACAGGGCGCGGGCGCGCCGGACCTCGAAGTGGACGAGGCCCGCGAAGTCGGAGCCGGGGGGCGGGGTTGCGCGGTGGAACCCGGCGGAGCAGCCGAACTTGGCGAGGTCGTCGGCCGGGAGGTAGGTGCGGCCGTTGCCCGCGTCCTCGCGGACGTCGCGCAGGATGTTCGTCAGCTGGAGGGCGAGGCCGAGCGTGTCGGCGTACTCCGCGGCGCGTTCGGTGCCGGGGGCGCCGGGTTCGGTGCCGAAGACGCCGAGGCTGAGCCGGCCGATGGCGCCCGCGACGCACCGGCAATACACCTTGAGGTCGTCCCAGGTCTCGTAGGCGGCGCCGTGCACGTCCATCAGGACGCCGTCGATGAGTTCGTCGAGCCCTTCGAGGGGCAGCGGGAACCGGCGGGCGGCGTCGGCGAGCGCGACGGCCACCGGGTCGGTGTCGTCCTCGTCCACCGCGCCGGTCCGGACGCGGTCGAGGAGGGTACGGGTGGTCTCCAGGCGAACGCGCTTGGTCTCCGGGGCCAGTTCGCCGTCGCCGATGTCGTCGACGCGGCGGGAGAAGGCGTACAGGGCCGACATGGCCTGCCGCTTCTCGGCCGGCAGCAGCCTGATGCCGTACGCGAAGTTACGCGCCTGCTGTCCGGTGACCGCCTCGCAGTAACTGTATGCGGCCTGTACCGGTGCGGACATGTAGGTCGTCTGACCCTCCACGGTCCGGCTCACCTCTCTCTACGCGCTTCTCGCAGGACAACTCCCACTTCGCGCAGCAGGCTGGGCTTGGTGGGTCCGGGTGGTCCGGGCAGTACGTCGAAGCCGGCGGCCGCGATCGCGGTGAGGGCGGCACGTCCTCCTCCCACGAACCCGGCGAGGAGCAGCCGGAGCCTGCCGTGGACGCTACCCACCAGGGGGGTGCCTTCATTCAGCAGATCACGGGCGCGTTCGGCCTCGTACGCGATCAGGGAGCGCACCGACGCGCCGGCGGTGGGTGCGGCGAGGTCGGCCTCGCCGACGTGGAACCGGGCCATGTCGGTGGCGGGCAGGTAGACGCGGTCGCGGCGCAGGTCCTCGGCGACGTCCTGGAGGTGCTCGACGATCTGCAGCGCGGTGCACACGGCGTCGGAGCGGCGCAGCCGTTCGGGGCTGGCGGTGCCGGTGAGCTGGAGGACCAGGCGGCCGACCGGGTTGGCGGAGAGTTCGCAGTAGGCGAGGAGTTCCTCGTACGTGCCGTAGCGGCGGACCTTCTGGTCCTGCCGGTTGGCCTCGATGAGCCCGAGGAAGGGTTCGGGGGTCAGTGCGCGGCGGCGGGCGGTGGGGCGCAGGGCCCGCAGCAGCGGGTGGTGCGGACTCTCTCCGGTGGATGCGAAGACGCGGCGCAGGTCGCTCTCCAGGGCGTCGAGCATCGCGAGCCGGTCGTCCGACCGGTCCGGTTCGAGGCCGAGGTGGACGGCGTCGGCGCCGCCGGGGGCGAGGTCGCCGTCACCGATGTCGTCGACGAGCCGGGCGAAGCCGTAGACGGCCATCAGGTCGTCGCGCCAGGCGCGCGGCAGGAAGAAGGGGGCGACCGGAAAGTTCTCGTGCGCTGCCTTGTCGAGGGTTCCGGATGCGGCGGTGTCGAGCCGCGCCTGCCGGGTAGGGGTCACTGCGGACCGCCCTGCGCGGGGACGGCGTGAGCACCTCGGAGCTGGAGATCTTCCGTCATAGCCGTCACATCTCCCGTTCTACACTGCTGACCCAAAATACCCCATTCCGGACACGCCGCCCGCCCTCCCCAGTGCCGGGGACGGCTCCGGGCCGCCCGCTCGGGCGGTATCGCCCCACTTGCGGCGAATCAGCACCGGTACAGCTTACGTTGTACAACGTTCATCTGAACGCCGGGGTCCGTGCCCAGCGGCGCCGGACCCGCGGCCCGCGTCAACTCTCCCCCGGCCGGGCGCCGTTCACGTCATCCGGCGGTAGGAGATCGCGGCGGGTGCCGTACGACGAAGCGCGGACGTCCGGGCTCCGGTCCACCATGCGGACATGGCGCGGCCCCCGCCGGAAGGGTCCGGCGGAGGCCGCCCGGTGCGTGGCGCGGCGCGCTACTTGCCGGTCTCCCGCTCGTAGGCCCGCAGGACCTCCTCGGTCGGGCCGTCCATCAGCAGTTCGCCCTTCTCCAGCCACAGCACCCGGTTGCAGGTGTCCCGGATCGACTTGTTGCTGTGGCTCACCAGGAAGACGGTGCCGGCCTCCTTGCGCAGTTCCCTGATCCGCGCCTCGGAGCGGATCTGGAACTTGCGGTCACCGGTGGCCAGCGCCTCGTCGATCATGAGGACGTCGTGGTTCTTGGCCGCCGCGATGGAGAAGCGGAGGCGGGCCGCCATGCCGGAGGAGTACGTGCGCATGGGCAGCGTGATGAAGTCGCCCTTCTCGTTGATGCCCGAGAACTCGACGATCTCGTCGTAGCGCTCGCGGATCTCCTCGCGGCTCATGCCCATCGCGAGCCCGCCGAGCACCACGTTGCGCTCGCCGGTCAGGTCGCTCATCAGCGCCGCGTTGACGCCGAGCAGCGAGGGCTGGCCGTCCGTGTAGACGCTGCCGCTCTCGGCGGGCAGCAGCCCGGCGATGGCCCGGAGCAGGGTGGACTTGCCGGAGCCGTTGGTGCCGATGAGGCCGATCGCCTCGCCCCGGTAGGCGGTGAAGGTGACGCCGCGTACGGCGTGCACCTTGCGTACCCCGCGCTCCTCGCCCTTGCCGCGGCGCAGGATGCGGCTCAGCGCGGCGGTGGCGCTGCCCCGGCCACCGCCGCCGCCGTTGACCCGGTACACGATGTGCACGTCGTCGGCGATCACGGTGGGGACGCGCCCCGCGGTGTTGTCGTCAGCCACGGCCGTACCGTTCCTCTGCCTTCCAGAAGTACACGAAGCCCGCGATGCCCACCACGACGGACCAGGCGAGGCCGACCGCCCAGACGTGGTCGGGCAGGTTCTCGGAGCCGTATCCGTCGATCAGGGCGAACCTGACCAGGTCCATGTAGATGGCCGCCGGGTTGTACTGCAGCACATCGGTGATCCAGGCCGGCTTGTCCTCCAGCATCACCGGGATGGAGAACATGACGCCGGAGGCGTACAGCCAGGTCCGCATGACGAACGGCATCAGCTGTGCCAGGTCGGGGGTCTTGGCCCCCATCCGCGCCATGGCGAGCGCGAGGCCGGTGTTGAAGAAGAACTGCAGCGCCAGGGCCGGAATCACCAGGAGCCAGGACAGCCGGGGATAGCTGCCGAAGCCCACCGTCACCGCGATGAGCACGATCATCGAGTACAGCAGTTGCTGGAGCTGCTGGAGCGAGAAGGAGATGGGCAGCGAGGCCCGCGGGAAGTGCAGCGCCCGGACCAGGCCCAGGTTGCCGGAGATGGCCCGTACGCCAGCCATCACGGAACTCTGGGTGAAGGTGAAGACGAACACCCCGGTCACCAGGAACGGGATGAACACCTCCTGCGGGATTCCCTTCTTCGTGCCGAGGATCAGCCCGAAGATGAGGAAGTAGACCGCGGCGTTCAGCAGCGGGGTCGCCACCTGCCACAGCTGGCCGAGCTTGGCCTGGCTGTACTGGGCGGTCAGCTTGGCGCGGGAGAACGCCAGGATGAAGTGGCGCCGCCCTCGGAGCTGGCGCACGTACTCGACGAGGCCGGGCCGGGCACCGCTGACCGTCAGGCCGTACTTCGCGGCCAGTTCGGCCGCGCTCAGACCGTCATCGGCCGATGGCGGGCTGCTCAGGGCGACCGCGCCACCGTGGGTTGTGTCACTCACCAGAAGAAACTCTCGTATTCAAAATGCGCAGCCAGTCGCGGGCGCGGCTCAGGGCGGACAGGTCCCGACAAGAAAAATACGCCTCATGCTCCCAGAGGGGAGCTTCTCAGATGACCGGGGGGCGGCCCAGCCTGGTCAGTCGCCACACCGTACGCCACTTCATCGGGCGGCGGGGTCCGCACGGGGTCCGCCAGCCCTCCCGGAAGCCGCCGAACCAGGCCTTGAGCGCCTCGCCGGACGGCCGGCGCAGCAGCGTCAGCAGCATCCACACCCCGAGGTACACCGGGACGAGGGGCGCCGGGAGGTTCCGCCGGGCCAGCCAGACCCGGTTGCGGGCCACCATGCGGTGGTAGACCGCGTGGCGGGACGGGGCCGTGGTGGGGTGGTGCAGCACCATGTCCGCGCGGTAGTCGATCAGCCAGCCGGCGTCCAGCGCCCGCCAGGCCAGGTCCGTCTCCTCGTGCGCGTAGAAGAAGTCGCCCGGCAGCGGGCCGACCTCGGCCAGCACCCTGGTGCGCACCGCGTTGGCGCCGCCCAGGAACGTCGTCACGCGGGACGAGCGCATCGGGTCGGCGGCGCGCAGCCTCGGCACGTGCCGGCGCTGGGTGACCCCGGTCTCCGGGTCCGCGATGCGGAAGCTGATGATGCCCAGCCGGGGGTCCTCGGCGAACGCCTTCCGGCACAGCTCCGCGGTGTCGGTGAGGGGCAGCCGCCCGTCGTCGTCGAGGAAGAGCAGGGCGTCCACATCGGCGCCGGAGGGCCCGAACGCCTCGATGCCGACGTTCCGGCCGCCGGGGATGCCCAGGTTCTCGGGCAGCTCGACGGTGCGCACACCCGGCGGCACGTCGGGCACGGGCGAGCCGTTGCCGACGACGACCACCTCGATCCGGTCGCCCTCCTGGGCGGCGACCGAATCGAGCAGGGCGCGCAGCTCGGCCGGGCGGTTGCCCATGGTGATGATGACCGCGCCGAGTTTCATGGGTGTGCTCACTTCAGCCTGCTCGATGCCAGGACCGACACGAGGTGCAGCAGCGTCTGCAGCAGGGCGATGCCCGCCAGGACCGCGACCGCGAGACGGCTGAAGAAGAAGTCGTCGCGCACCGCGTCCAGCACGGCCGCGACCAGAATGACCAGCGACGCCTCGACGCACAGGATGAGCCGGTGGAACTTGAGCGCGCCGGCCGCCCGGCGGGCGAACGCCATGCCGGAGGAGCGCGGCTCGGACGCGGACTCCTTGACCGGCGGCAGCCCGCCCTGGTGCCGGGCGACGCCGACCAGGTCCGTCTCGGCCTTGATCAGGATCGCGCCGAGCGCGGCGAGCGTACCGAGGAACGCCCACAGCCAGTCGATGCGGCCGGGGCCCCACAGGTCGGCGGCGCGCAGGCCGAAGCCGACGAGGACGGCGGCGTCGCACAGATAGGCGCCGACCCGGTCCAGATAGACGCCGCCGAGCGAGAACTGCTTCTTCCAGCGCGCGACCTCGCCGTCCACGCAGTCGAGCAGCAGGTACAGCTGGACCATGACGACGCCGAGCACCGCGCCCCAGATACCGGGCACGAGCAGCGCCGGGGCGGCGAGCACACCGGCGACGGTCATCAGATAGGTCAGCTGGTTGGGCGTGACCCTGGTGTTCACCAGGTACCGGTCGATGCGCAGCGAGATCTCGCGCATGTATATCCGGCCCGCCCAGTGTTCACCGCTGCGCCGGTCCTTGACCCCCGGCGGGTGAACGACGGGGCGGAGTTCAGCTACTGATGGTCTTGGCATAGTCGGCGTACGCGTCCCTGATCTGATCGGTGGAGAGGCTGAGGTGTTCCAGGACCGTGAAGCGTCCCGGACGGGTCTGGGGCGCGTACTCGACGGCCTGGACGAACTCGTCGGCGGTGAAGCCGATCTCCTCGGGGGTGACCGGCAGGCCGTGCCTGCGCAGCACCTCGGCGAAGAGTCCGGACTCCTCCGCGGCGCCGCGCAGATGCATGGCGAAGGCGGCCCCGAGGCCGACCTGTTCGCCGTGGCTGGCGGCCCGCTTGGGGAAGAGCAGGTCGAAGGCGTGGCTGATCTCGTGGCAGGCGCCGGACGAGGGCCGGGTGTCGCCGCTGATCGAGATGGCGATGCCGGAGAGCACCAGCGACTCGGCGAGGACGGTGAGGAACTCGTCGTCGGCGACGTTGCCGGGGTGGCGCAGGACGGCTTCGCCGGCGGTACGGGCCATGGCGGCGGCGAGTCCGTCGATCTGCTCGCCGTTGACCTGGTGCGACAGCTCCCAGTCGGCGATGGCGGAGATGTTGGAGATCGCGTCGCCGATGCCGGACCGTACGAAGCGGTCGGGGGCGGTGCGGATCACCGACAGGTCGATCACCATCGCGATGGGCATGGGCACGCCGTAGGAGCCCCGGCCGTTGTCGTTGTCCAGGGTGGCGACGGGCGAGCACAGGCCGTCGTGCGCGAGGTTGGTGGCGACCGAGACCAGCGGCAGGCCGACCCGCGCCGCGGCGTACTTCGCCACGTCGATGATCTTGCCGCCGCCGAGGCCGACCACGGCGTCGTAGCGCTTGCCCTTGATGTCGTCGGCGAGCTGCACGGCGGCGTCGATGTTGCCGCCGGGGACGCAGTACCAGTCGGCGCCGGGCAGGGCCGGGGCCAGCTTCTCGCGCAGGGCCAGGCCGGAGCCGCCGCTGATGGCGATGGCCAGCTTGCCGGAGGCCGAGATCCGCTGGTCGGCGAGGAGGCCGGCCAGGTCGTGCATGGCGCCCCGGCTGATGTCGACGAAGACGGGGGACGGGATGAGTCGGGTCAGTACCGGCACGCGATCTCCCTGCCCTTGGCAAGATCGTCGTGGTTGTCGATCTCGACCCAGCTCACGTCACCGATGGGGGCGACGTCCACGGTGACGCCCCGGTTGACGAGTTCCTGGTAGCCGTCCTCGTAGTAGAGGTCCGGGTCGCGCTCGAACGTGGTCTTCAGCGCGTCGGCCAGCTCCTCGGCGGCCTCGGCCTCGATGAGGGTGACACCGATGTACTCGCCGGTGGCCTCGGCCGGGTCCATCAGCTTGGTGATCCGCCGGACGCCCCTGCCGTCCTCGGCGACGACCTTCATCTCCTCGTCGGCGAGCCGCTTCACCGTGTCGAGGGCGAGGATGATCTTCTTGCCGTCGCCGCGCGCGGCCAGCAGCGTCTTCTCCACGGAGACCGGGTGGACGGTGTCGCCGTTGGCGAGGAGCACGCCGCGCTTGAGCACCTCACGGGCGCACCACAGCGAGTAGGCGTTGTTCCACTCCTCGGCCTTGTCGTTGTCCACCAGGGTCAGCTTCAGGCCGTACTTGGCCTCCAGCGCCGCCTTGCGCTCGTGGACGACCTCCTTGCGGTAGCCGACGACGATCGCCGCCTCGGTGAGCCCGATCTCGGCGAAGTTGGCCAGCGTGAGATCGAGGATCGTCGTGTCGCCGTCCACCGGCACGAGCGCCTTGGGCAGCGTGTCGGTGTAGGGGCGCAGACGCCGTCCTGCGCCGGCAGCCAGTACGAGGCCGATCATGCGGGTTCTCCTTCGTCGTGAACGGCGGGCGCCCCGGAGGACACCCAGAAGCGGACGGATTCCACCAGTACGACCAGTGCGACGGCCGCGGCGAGCACGGTGAGCGCCGTGGCGAAGCCGGAGGCCCCGGTGAGGAGGGCGGCGAGCACGGTCACGATCAGGGTCCGGCCCTCGTGCCCGCCGATCGTGCGCACCAGCCAGCGGGGCGGGGCGCCGGTGCCGCCCCGGATGCGGTAGACCGTGTCGTAGTGATGGTAGGCGACCGCCGCGACCAGCCCGAAGGCCGCCGGAAGGGCTCCGTCCACCTCGCTGCGGGCGGCCAGGACGAGGATCGTGCAGTACTCGGCGGCGCGGAAGAACGGCGGGACGAGCCAGTCCAGGGCGCCCTTGAGCGGCCGGGCGACGGCGAGGCCGGAGCAGACCGCGTAGAAGGCGGCGGCGATGATCGTCTGCCGGCTGCCGAAGGGCTGCTGGAGCGCGGCGGCGATCAGTGCCCCGGTGCCGGCCAGGGCGAGCACGGGGGCGGTCCAGGCGCCGGCGATGCGGGGGCCGCGGGCGGCGACGAGTTCGGCGACGGGCCCGGAGTCGGCGAGGTCGGCGAGTGCCCGGGCGGCGCGGTCGGTGCGGCGCGCCTTGCGGGTCAGGGAGCGCAGGAGGCGGCCGGCGGTGGTGTAGCAGGCGGCGAAGGCGCAGCCGATGAGCAGGGCGTAGAAGACGATGCGCGGCGTGGTGACGGCGGTGAGCACGGCGATCATGGCCCAGCGCTCACCGATCGGGAGCACGATCATCCGCCGCAGCCAGACCGTCCAGCCGACGCTGTCGAGCTTGTCGGAGAGGGCGGCCGTGGGGCTGGAGTTGGCCTCCGCGTCGTGGTTGGCCTCGTTGAACGAGAAGTCGATGATGTGGCGGCAGGACTGGAGGACCATCGCGCCGAGCGCCAGCGCCCAGACGTCGTCGCCGTTGCGGGCGGCGCCGAGGGCGAGGCCCGCGTAGTAGGCGTACTCCTTCGCGCGGTCGAAGGTGGCGTCCAGCCAGGCGCCCATCGTGGAGTACTGCAGGGAGTAGCGGGCGAGCTGTCCGTCGGTGCAGTCCAGGACGAAGGAGAGCAGGAGCAGGATGCCCGCCGCGACGTAGCCGCCGCGGGTGCCGGTGGCCGCGCAGCCGGCCGCTATGAGCGCGGTGAGCAGGGACGCGGTGGTGACCTGGTTCGGGGTGAGCCCCCGGCGCGCGCACCAGCGGGCGATGTAGCGCGAGTACGGGCTGATGCAGTGGGTGGTGAAGAAGCCGTCGCGGGCCTTGACCGCGCTGCGCAGCCGGACGGCCTCGTCGTCCACGGCCTCGACGCCGGCCAGGGCGGCGGCGCGGGCGGTCTCGTCGGTGGGCACGGTGGCGACGAGGGAGCCCAGCTCGGGGCGCTGCACCTCGGTGCCCCGCGCCGCCATGACGGCGGCGATCCTGCCGGGCACGGTGCGGTCCGTGACGGTGGCGGTGGTGCCGGCGGCGGGCACTCCGGCGCCGACCGCGTCGGTGGTGGTGCGCAGGGCGCCGATCAGGGCGGGGCGTGCCTCGGCCTGGGCGGTGAGCGCGCCGGGCACGGCGGCGGCCGGGAAGCGGGGGTCGGTCAGGGCGAGCCGGAGGGCGTGCCGGTGGCCGACGAAGCGCGGGTCGACGAGGGCGACGCGCTGGGCCGGCGGGACGGCGGACAGCAGTCCGGCCGCTTCGGTGACGTCGGCGGCCGTGCGGACGTCGAAGCCCAGCGAGCGCAGATCGTTCTCCAGGGACGATCCGGGCAGTGGAGCACCGGTGAGAATGGCGGTCGACAGACGAACTCACTCCTTGGTGCTGGCACGGATCGGCACGCGACTGTGCGGCCCGAGACGGCCGGCGGCGTGTCGGCTGAGGCTATCGGATGGACGGAAGCGCGAGTTCACTGCCCGTTTGCGCTCCGTTCCGGGCGGAGCCGGATCATGCGCGCCGTCCGCGATCATCATGGTGGATGGCCGCCTCGCCTGACAAAAAGCGGGTCGCGCGATCCGGTCCCGCCGCGCCCGGCGGCACCTGCTCCACCGCCCTCACCTGCGGGTGTTTCCGCAGGTGAGGGCCAATGACAACGGTGTTCAGTGCCGTGTTGCCCCATACCCCCCACCCGTAGTTGACTGGCGTGGTCCGGGCCGGGGAAGTCCGGGTCCGCGAGACGACCGGGAGGCGTCCTCATGGGGGCAGGGCACGATCACGGACATGCGCACGGCGGGCCGGCGCCCACCGGCACGGCGGCCGCCGCGCACAAGGGGCGGCTGCGGATGGCGCTGGGCATCACGCTGGGCGTGACGGTCATGGAGATCGTCGGCGGTGTGCTGTCCGGATCGCTCGCGCTGATCGCCGACGCGGCGCACATGGCGACCGACTCACTGGGGCTGGCGCTGGCGCTGCTGGCCATCCACTTCGCCAACCGGCCGGCCGGCCCGAACCGCACCTTCGGCTACGCCCGCGCGGAGATCCTGGCGGCGCTCGCCAACTGCTGTCTGCTGCTCGGGGTGGGCGGCTACCTCCTCTTCGAGGCAGTGCAGCGGTTCATCGAGCCGACCGAGACGAGGGGCGGGCTGACGATCGTCTTCGCCCTGGTGGGCCTGGTCGCGAACGTGGTGTCGCTGTCGCTGCTGACGCGCGGGCAGCAGGAGAGCCTGAACGTGCGCGGCGCCTATCTGGAGGTGCTTGCGGACACGCTGGGTTCGGTGACGGTGCTGGTCTCGGCGGGCATCGTGATGGCGACAGGCTGGCAGGCGGCGGACCCGATCGCCTCGCTGGTGATCGGTCTGATGATCGTGCCGCGTACGGTGCGGCTGCTGCGCGAGACGCTGAACGTGCTCCTGGAGGCGGCGCCGCCCGGCGTGGACATGAGCGAGGTCCGCGACCACATCACGGCCCTGCCCGGCGTGCTGGACGTGCACGATCTGCACGCGTGGACGATCACGTCGGGGATGCCGGTGCTCTCGGCGCATGTGGTGGTGCGGCAGGACCTGCTCGACTCGATCGGGCACGAGAAGCTGCTCCACGAGCTCCAGGGCTGCCTCGGCCACCACTTCGACGTGGAGCACTGCACCTTCCAGCTGGAGCCGAGCGGGCACGCGGAGCACGAGGCCAGGCTCTGCCGCTGACCGGCCGCGCACTCCCGTCGAGCCGTCGCCCCCTCCCGTCGAGCCGCCGGACGCGGGCCCGTTCGCCCGTTGGCCGGTGGGCTCCGGGACACGCGGTGTAGGGTCGCGGATGGGTACGAACCGGACCGGACATGCCAGGGCCGAAGTACGGACAAGCCGCTTTTGTACGGCAGACTTGAGCAGACTCGACGGGACCGGCGCTCGGGGCCGGAACCACAGCGAAGGATGGGTATGCCGACCACACCAGTCACCGCGGCGAACGCCTCGTCGAACGGCACAGCGGAAGCGATCATGCTCGAACTGGTCGACGAGAACGGCACCACCATCGGCACGGCGGAGAAGCTCGCCGCCCACCAGTCGCCCGGTCAGCTGCACCGCGCGTTCTCCGTGTTCCTCTTCGACGAGCAGGGCCGGCTGCTGCTCCAGCAGCGCGCCCTCGGCAAGTACCACTCCCCCGGGGTCTGGTCCAACACCTGCTGCGGGCACCCCTACCCGGGCGAGGCGCCCTTCGCCGCCGCCGCCCGGCGTACGTACGAGGAGCTGGGCATCTCGCCCTCGCTGCTGGCCGAGGCGGGCACCGTCCGCTACAACCACCCGGACCCGGCGTCGGGCCTGGTGGAGCAGGAGTTCAACCACCTCTTCGTGGGCATGGCGCAGGCGCGGCCGGAGCCCGATGCGGAGGAGGTCGGCGACACGGCGTTCGTGACGGCGGCGGAGCTGGCCGAGCGGCATGCCCGTGACCCGTTCTCCGCGTGGTTCATGACCGTGCTGGACGCCGCCCGGCCGGCGATCCGCGAGCTGACCGGGGACGCGGCCGGCTGGTAGGCGCCTGCGCGCGGGCGGCGCGGTCCGGGGGCGGTGCCTCGGGGATTCGGGGGATGCGTCAGACGCCCCCGAGCGGCAGGGTCGCCCAGATGACCTTTCCGCCGCCCGCGGTGTGCTCGACGTCGCAGCTGCCGCCCGCCTCGCGGGTGATCTCGCGGACCAGCAGCAGGCCCCGTCCGCCGGTCTGCGCGTGGTCGGTCTCCAGCGCGGTGGGCCGGTAGGGGTGGTTGTCCTCGACGGACACCCTGACCCATGCCTCGCCCACGGCGACCTCGACGGCCAGCTCCGGCGAGAGCAGCGCCGCGTGCTTGACGGCGTTGGTGACCAGCTCGGAGACGATGAGCAGCAGGCCCTGGGTGAGGTCGTCGCCGATCGGCACGTTCTGGCGCCTCAGCAGGTCGCGTACGGCGTGCCTGGCCTGCGGTACGGAGACGTCCGCGGCCGGGGCGGTGAACCGCCACACCCCTTCGTACGGCACGGGCCGGGCGGGGACACTCCCGCGGCTCTCCATAGTCCGGTACCCGCTCTCCACTCGAAGTGACTGCACGTCGAGTACAGAGTGGCGCTCCAGGTTGCTTCGGTCCGCGCAACTGACTACAAGTCGATTCCGATTGACCGAACTCGACTTGATTTGCATATATGCATCAACTTTCGGACTGCTTCCGACTGTCTTTGGTGAGCGGGTCGGTTCCGGAGACCATGGAGACGATCCGCCGGCCGCCGATGCCGACGGCGATGAGCCCGAGTCCGTCGAAGAGCAGGGCGAGCGAGAAGAAGCAGCCGAGGACGTAGAGGCTGCTGTGCGGCCAGTCGAACAGCACGAGCAGGCCGAGGAGCAGGCCGAAGGCGCCCTGGAGCAGGGTCCAGCCGAACTGTGGCCCGCGCACCACGACGCTGCCGACGAGCCGGAACACCCCGCCGGTCAGGAAGAGCAGCGCCGCGAACATGGTCAGCGCTTCGGCGGTGCCGTGCGGATGGCGGATGACGACGACGCCGGCGGCGATGTTGAGCGCCGCCACGACCACGCCCAGCCAGAAGTAGCTGGTGCCGCGCGACTGGACGGCGTGCACCAGTCCGACCAGGCCGCCGATGAGCAGCAGCCAGCCGAACAGGATCATCGAGGTGAGCGTCGCCACCCCGGTGTAGACGAGGCCGACCAGGCCGGCGACGACGAGCAGAATGCCGAGCAGGGCCAGCCCGCCGAAGCTGCGGCTGAGCCTCCTGCCTTCGCGTTCGGGACCGTCCACATCGGGCTCCTCGGGGTGCGTACCTGCTTCGCGACCCCTTCTTGATCATAGACCGACCGGCGAATGGGGGGTGGGTGAAGGAGCGGGGCCGGGTGCGTGCGGCTGCAAGGCGGAGGATTGAGGCATGGCGGAGCCATGGTGATTGACGACAACGCCGCAGGCGCGCGCACCCGGCCCCGCGACGCCGCCCCCCATTCGCCGGTCGGTCTCAGTTCGGGCGGCGCGGATAGCATCCGGCCATGGACCGTACGGAACCCCGGCTGGAGCACACCGTCGCGGACGGCGTGGCCACCGTCGTCATCAGCAATCCCGCCAAGCGCAACGCGATGACGGCCGCGATGTGGCGGGCGCTGCCGGTGCTGCTGGCGGAGCTGGCGGCCGATCCGTCCGTGGGCGCCCTGGTCCTGACGGGCGCGGGCGACACCTTCTGCGCGGGCGCCGACATCTCCTCGCTCCGGGACCCGGCGCACGACCCGCAGCGGCTGGCCGTGGCCGCCGAGGAGGCGCTGGCCGCGTTCCCGCTGCCGACGCTCGCCGCGGTGCGCGGCTACTGCGTGGGCGGCGGAAGCCAGCTCGCCGCCGCCTGCGATCTGCGGTTCGCGGCCGAGGGGGCGCGGTTCGGGGTCACCCCGGCCAAGCTGGGCATCGTCTACCCCTCCTCGTCCACCCGCAGGCTGGTCGCCCTCACGGGCCCGGCGACGGCCAAGCACCTGCTGTTCTCCGGTGAGCTGATCGACGCCGGGCGGGCGCTGCGGACCGGTCTGGTGGACGAGGTCCTGCCAGCCGGCGGGCTGGACGAGCGGGTCGGCGCGTACGTACGGACCCTGGTGTCCCGGTCGCGGCTGACCCAGGCCGCGGCCAAGGAGTTCGCGGCCGGGCGCACGGACCGGGACGGGCACTGGGCCGGTCAGGCGCGAGGGAGCGGGGACACGGCGGAGGGCGTCGCCGCGTTCCTGGAGCGCCGGGCGCCCCGCTTCACCTGGCGGGCGCAGACTCCGGGGGCCGGGACCGCGGCTACTGGAGGATGAACCGGCTCCTGCCGCGCCACTCCTCGACCAGGTCGGCGGGGGCCTTGTCCGGCGAGCCCGCGTCGTAGGGCGGCTGGGGGTCGTACTCGGTGAGGAGCTGTACGGACCGGGCGGCGCGGTCGCCGGCGATGCGGCCCAGCAGGGCGAGGCCCATGTCGATGCCGGACGAGACACCGGCCGCGGTGACGTACTTGCCGTCGAAGACCACGCGTTCGCCGGTGGGCGCGGCCCCGTGCTCCCGGAGCGTGTCCAGGGCGAGCCAGTGCGAGGTGGCGCGCCGCCCCCGCAGGAGCCCGGCGGCCCCGAGGAGCAGCGAGCCGGTGCACACGGAGGTCGTCCAGGTGGTGGCCCCGTCCGCGCGGCGCAGCCAGCCGAGGAGGTGCTCGTTGTCCATCTGGTGGTGCTGTCCGGGGCCGCCGGGGACGATCAGCAGGTCCGGGGCGGGGACCTCGTCGAAGGTGCGCTGCGCGACCAGGCCGAGGCCGCCGTTGTCGTTGCGTACCGTGCCCGTGCGCTCGGCGACGAAGACCGTCTCGGCGCCGGGGATGCGGGACAGGATCTCGTAGGGGCCCACGGCGTCCAGCGCGGTGAAGCGGTCGAAGAGGGCGATGGCGATCTGCATGGTCTTCCTGTCTCTCGGGTGGGTCAGGAGTGGTCTGCGGTGTGGGAGCCGAAGCGGCGGCGGTATTCGGCGGGGCCGGTGCCCAGCGCCTTGACGAAGGCCCGGCGCATCGCCTCCGGGGTGCCGTAGCCGCAGCTGCGGGCGATCCCGGCGACGCCGTCGGCGGTGTCCTCCAGGAGCCTGCGGGCGTGTTCGAGGCGGACCCGGTCGACATACCGGCCGGGCGTGGTCCCGGTCTCCGCGTGGAAGGCGCGGGCGAAGTGGCGGGGCGAGAGCCGGGCGCGGGCGGCCAGGGCGTCCACGGAGAGGTCGGCGCCGGGGTGCTCGGTGATCCAGTGCTGCACCTCGCGCAGCGGTTCACGGCGTGCCGTCTGGGCCCTGAGCTGGGCGCTGAACTGGGACTGGCCGCCCGGCCTGCGCAGGAAGACGACCAGGTGCCGGGCGATCGTCAGGGCGACGTCCCGGCCGTGGTCCTCCTCGACCAGGGCCAGCGCGAGGTCGATGCCCGCGGTGACTCCGGCGGAGGTGGCGATCCTGCCGTCCCGTACGAAGATCGGCTCGGGATCGACCCGCACGGCGGGGTGGGCGCGGGCCAGCGTGTCGCACACGTTCCAGTGGGTCGTCACCCGGCGGCCGTCCAGCTGTCCGGCCGCGGCCAGCAGCAGCGCCCCGCTGCACACCGAGACCAGCCGTTCGGGCAGCGGGCCGTGTACGCGCAGCCAGTCCACCAGCGCCGGGTCGGGGGCCCGGGTGCCGGCGCCGCCGGGGACCAGGAGCGTGTCGGGTGCCGGGGCGCCGGCGAGGCTGCCGTCCGGGACGAGCGTGAGTCCGCAGGAGGTGCGGACCGGGGCGCCGTCCAGGGAGGCGGTGCGCAGCTCGTACCGCACGCCGGGGAACTTCGAGGCACCGGCGAACACCTCCATGGGGCCGGTGACGTCGAGGCTCTGGACGCCGTCGAACAGGACGACGAGCACGGATCGCTGCTTCATGGCCCCCATCCTGGGCGGGCCCGCCACAGGGCCGCAATGACGGGTTTCCCACCTTTCCCGCCATCACGGCTGCGGCGGAACTCACGTACACACGGGACTTCCTGCTCGTACCAACCAGTCGGTAACGTTCCGGTCATGAGTACTCTCCCGCCCCGTGCCGGCCGGCGCTGCCACAACGCCCTCAACCCGCTGCACTCCTCGCTCTACTTCTCCCCCGACCTCGGCAAGGAGTTCGGCGGGCTGGGAATCGTCGACCCCACCGCCGTCTACTTCGCCACCCGCGCGGCCGCGATGGGCGCGGTCGGCGCGGGGACGGTGACCGCGACGTTCTACAACTTCAACCACGCGCTGGTCTCCCAGCACGTGCCCGCCATATGGGACATCGCCTCGCCCGCCGCGGTCCTGGACGCGCGGCTGCGGGCCGCCGACGCGACGCTGCGCCGGCTGCTCGGCGACGAGATCATCGCCTCGCCCGAGATGGCCGAGGCCGCGTCGCTGGCCCTGCGCGCCACCGAGGGCTGCACCCGGCACGCCCGGCCGCTGTACGCCGCGCACGCCGGGCTGCCGGTCCCGGACGAGCCGCACCTGGTGTACTGGCACGCGGCGGGGCTGCTGCGCGAGCACCGGGGCGACGCCCATCTCGCCGCGCTCCTCGCCGCAGAGCTCGACCCGGTCGAGGCCCTGGTCAGCCACACCGCGACCGGCAAGGGCATGGCGATCGGCTGGCTGCTGTCCACCCGGGGCTGGCGGCGCGCCGACTGGGAGGCGGCGGCGCAGCGGCTGCGGGAGCGCGGGCTGCTCACGGCGGAGGGCGCGCTGACCGACGAGGGCACCGCGCTGCGCGAGGGGCTGGAGCGGGACACGGACCGGATGGACCTGGGCCCGTACGAGCACCTGGGCGGGCCGGGTGTGGCCCGGCTGACGGAGCTGGGGCGCGGCTTCCTCGCCACGGCCGCGGCGGCGGGCGCCTTCCCGTCGAGCGCGACCGGCTGACCCGGCGCGGGAAATCCACCGGCCGTCCGCTGGGGTGGTCCGGCGACACGGCGCCCGGCCACCCGGCAGAATGCAGGCGTGTGACTCCGGTCCGCCCCGGCGGCGGTCCGGGGCCCGACCAGCACAGCCAGCAGGAGAAGGCGAGTCGGTAGAACCGTGACGACGTCCATCGAAGGCAGGATCGCCGAGGAGCTCGGCGTACGCGAGCGGCAGGTGAAGGCGGCCGTCGAGCTGCTCGACGGCGGGTCCACCGTGCCGTTCATCGCGCGCTACCGCAAGGAAGCGACCGAGATGCTCGACGACGCGCAGCTGCGCACGCTCGAGGAGCGGCTGCGGTATCTGCGGGAGCTGGAGGAGCGCCGGACGGCGGTCCTCGAATCCGTACGGGAGCAGGGCAAGCTCGACGCGGAGCTGGAGGCGCGCATCCGGGCCGCCGACACCAAGGCGCGGCTGGAGGACATCTACCTCCCGTTCAAGCCGAAGCGGCGGACGAAAGCGCAGATCGCGCGGGAGGCCGGGCTCGAACCGCTCGCCTCCGGGCTGCTCGACGACCCCTCGGTGGAGCCGCTCGCGGCAGCGGCGGCCTTCGTGGACGCGGACAAGGGCGTGGCGGACGCGGCGGCGGCCCTGGAGGGTGCCCGCGCCATCCTGACCGAGCGCTTCTCGGAGGACGCCGACCTGATCGGTGAGCTGCGCGAGCGCATGTGGACGCGCGGGCGGCTGGTGGCGCGGGTCCGGGAGGGCAAGGAGGAGGCGGGCGCCAAGTTCGCGGACTACTTCGACTTCGCCGAGCCGTTCACGGCGCTGCCCTCGCACCGGGTGCTGGCGATGCTCCGGGGCGAGAAGGAGGACGTGCTCGATCTGGTCCTGGAGCCGGAGGAGCCGTCCGACGAGCCCGGCCCCTCCTCGTACGAGAACATGGTGGCCCGGCGCTTCGGCGTGGCCGGCCGGGGGCGTCCCGGCGACAAGTGGCTGGCCGACACGGTGCGGTGGGCCTGGCGGACCAGGATTCTGGTGCACCTCGGCATCGACCTGCGGCTGCGGCTGCGTACGGCGGCGGAGGACGAGGCGGTGCGCGTCTTCGCGTCGAACCTGCGCGATCTGCTGCTCGCCGCGCCCGCCGGGACGCGCGCCACGCTGGGGCTCGACCCCGGCTTCCGTACCGGCGTGAAGGTCGCGGTCGTGGACGCGACGGGCAAGGTCGTCGCGACCGACGTCATCCATCCGCACGTCCCGGCCAACAAGTGGGACCAGGCGCTGGCGACGCTGGAGCGGCTGGCCCGCGAGCACCACGTCGATCTGATCGCCATCGGCAACGGCACCGCGTCGCGCGAGACGGACAAGCTCGCCGGTGAGCTGTGCGCGAGGCATCCGGAGCTGAAGCTCACCAAGGTGATGGTCTCGGAGGCCGGTGCCTCGGTGTACTCGGCGTCCGCGTTCGCCTCGCAGGAGCTGCCCGACATGGACGTGTCGCTGCGCGGCGCCGTCTCGATCGCGCGCCGGCTCCAGGACCCGCTGGCCGAGCTGGTGAAGATCGACCCGAAGTCGATCGGTGTCGGGCAGTACCAGCACGACCTGTCCGAGGTGAAGCTGTCGCGGTCGCTGGACGCGGTCGTCGAGGACTGTGTGAACGGTGTCGGCGTGGACGTCAACACCGCGTCCGCGCCGCTGCTCTCGCGCGTCTCCGGCATCGGGGCGGGGCTCGCCGAGAACATCGTGGCGCACCGCGACGCCAACGGGCCGTTCCGCTCGCGCAGGAGCCTCAAGGACGTGGCCCGGCTGGGGCCGAAGGCGTACGAGCAGTGCGCGGGCTTCCTCCGTATCCGGGGCGACGACCCGCTCGACGCGTCGAGCGTGCACCCGGAGGCGTATCCGGTGGTGCGGGCGATGGTGAAGAAGACGGGCGGGGACGTCGCCGCGCTGATCGGCAACACGGATGTGCTGCGGTCGCTGCGGGCGGACGAGTTCGTGTCCGAGAAGTTCGGACTGCCGACGGTCACGGACATCATCAGGGAGCTGGAGAAGCCGGGGCGCGACCCGCGGCCCGCCTTCAAGACGGCCACCTTCAAGGAGGGCGTCGAGAAGATCGGCGACCTGGTGTCCGGGATGGTGCTGGAGGGCGTCGTCACGAACGTCGCCGCGTTCGGGGCGTTCGTGGACGTCGGGGTGCATCAGGACGGGCTCGTCCACGTCTCCGCGATGTCGCGGTCCTTCGTGAAGGACCCGCGCGATGTGGTGAAGCCGGGTGATGTGGTCCGGGTGAAGGTGATGGAGGTCGACATCCCGCGCAAGCGGATCTCGCTGTCGTTGCGGCTGGACGACGAGGTGGGGTCCGCGGCCGGGGCGGGGTCGGCCGGGGGCCGCGCGTCCTCGGGCGAGCGGGGCGGCGGCCGGCCGCCCCGGCCCCGGCAGGGCGGCGGCGACCGCTCCTCCGGCGGCCGTTCGTCCGGCGACCGCTCCTCCGATGGACGTTCCTCCGGCGGGCGTTCCTCCGGCGGGCGTGGGAACGGCGGCCGGCCGGCGGCCGGTGGCGCGCCGGCCAACGGGGCGATGGCCGACGCGCTGCGGCGGGCCGGGCTGCTGAAGGGCGAGTAGGACCGGCCGGCGAAGGGGGCGGGTCAGTCCACGAGTGTGAGGGCGTCCGCCACCACCCGGCCCCCGTGCAGCACCGTTCGGTCACCGCTGCGGTCCATGACCGCGGCGGTGACCGTTTCGCCCTCCAGCAGGAGCAGGTCCGCCGCGGCGCCCACCGTGACGCCGGGGCGGTCCGTCGTGGAGGTCAGGCGGGCGGGGCCCGTCCGCAGGAGGGAGGCGCCGCCGGTCGTGGCGACCGCCACGCAGTGCTCGATCAGGGCGTCCGCGCGGTAGCCGTTGGTGAAGGCGAGCTGCCAGGTGCGGTCCAGCATGTCGCCGTTGCCGTACGGGGACCAGAAGTCGCGCTGGCCGTCCTCGCCGAGGCCCACCCGGACGCCGGCGGCGGTCAGCCCGGTGAGCGGCAGGGAGCGGTGGCGGGCCGGGGCGACCGTCGCCATCGCGATGTCCAGCTCGGCGAACTCCTCGATCAGCCGGCGCGTCGTCGCCTCGTCGACGCCGCCCAGGTCGTAGGCGTGCGAGAGGGACACCCGGCCGGCCATGTCCAGGGCCCGCACCCGCTCCAGGATCAGGTCCACGCTGAACACGCCGAGTTCGCCCGGCTCGTGGAGGTGGATGTCGACCGGGGCCTGATGGCGCTCCGCGAGGTCGAACAGGATGTCGAGGTGGCGTACGGGGTCGCGGTCCAGGGTGCACGGGTCGATGCCGCCGACCACGGCGGCGCCCGAGGACAGGGCCCGGTCGATGAGTTCCGGCACGCCCTTCTCCCGGACGAGGCCCGCCTGCGGGAACGCGATGATCTCGACCTCGCAGCGGCCGGCGTGCGCCTCACGGGCGGCGAGGACGCCCTCGAAGCGCTCCAGGCGGCAGTCCGCGTCGATCTGGGCGTAGCTGCGTACGCGGGTGGTGCCGCGCTCGATCATGCGGGCCAGGGTGTACGTGGCCCGCCGGGCGACGTCCCACTCGTCCTCGCGCCAGTGCGCGCGGTCGTTCATCACCATGCCCCAGACGCCGGGCTCGCCCGTGTGCGGGCGGAAGGGCAGGCCCATGCGGGTGGAGTCGAGGTGGCAGTGGACGTCCGAGAAGGACGGCAGGGCGAGCCGGCCCCGGCCGGCCACGGTGTCGCCCGTGCCGGCGCGGGCCGGGTCGTGCGGGGTGATCGCGGTGATCACCCCGTTCTCGACGGTGAGGTCGCTGGGCGCTCCGCCCCAGGGGCGTACGTCGGTGATCAGCATGCGGCGCTTCTCCTGTCCGGTGTGGGGGTGGTGGGTGGTGGGTGCGGCGGCCGTACGCGGCGCTATCCGGCCGGGAGTACGCCGGTCAGGGCGGCCAGCGAGGGTTCGCGGCCGCGCTCGATGTGGGCGTAAGCCAGGGCCCCGGCCAGTACGGGTTTGCCCGCGTGGATCGCGGCGCAGATGTCCCGGTGCTCGGCGCACTGGACGCGCGGGTCGCGGCCTCCGGTGAGGGTGAACAGCCACTGGACCAGGCCGAGCGAGGGGTGCAGGGCGTCCCGGAGCAGCCGGTTCCCGGTCATCGCGACGATTTCCGCGTGCAGGGCGGTGTTGGCCGCCGGGATCTGTTCGGCGTCGCCGCGCCGGGTGGCGTCCTCGGCCGCCTCCATCAGGGCCCGCAGCCGTTCCCCCTCTCCCCCGGCCGCGCACGCCTCGGCGGCCCGGCGGGCGGCGAAGACCTCCAGGCTGAGGCGGAGGTCGAAGAGTTCGGCGACGTCCCGCAGCGAGAGGTCGCGTACGGAGGCGCCCCGGCGGGGTTCCAGGACGACCAGGCCCTCGCCGGTCAGCCGGGTCAGCGCCTCGCGGACCGGGATGCGGGAGAAGCCCAGGCTCTCGGAGAGGTCGCGTTCGCGCAGCCGGGAGCCCGGCGGGTACGCGCCGGACAGGATGCCCGCGCGGATCGTCCGCTCGGCGCGGTCGGCGTGCGAGGCGCCGGGATCGTCGCTCGCTTGAGTCATCACCCGCCGACCGTAACACTTGGTATGCCAAGCGGCACGGCCGCACGGGCGAGGACCGGAATATTCAGGTGTGATCAATCTCGGTTCGACGTTTGGTATGCCAGATGCCGGTCAGGCCTCCGTTACGCGGCCCTCCGCCACCTCGATCCGGCGCGTGGTGCGCACCGCTTCCAGCATCCGGCGGTCGTGCGTCACCAGGAGCAGGGTGCCGGTGTACGAGTCGAGCGCCGACTCCAGCTGCTCGATCGCAGGCAGGTCCAGGTGGTTCGTCGGCTCGTCCAGCACCAGCAGGTTGACGCCCCGGCCCTGGAGGAGGGCGAGTGCCGAGCGGGTGCGCTCCCCCGGCGAGAGCGTGGTCGCCGGGCGCATCACATGGTCGGCGCGCAGCCCGAACTTGGCGAGCAGGGTGCGTACGTCGGCGGGCTCCGTCTCGGGCACCGCCGCGCAGAACGCCTCCAGCAAGCTCTCCGAGCCGTGGAACAGCTTCCGCGCCTGGTCCACCTCGCCGACGACCACGCCGGAGCCCAGGCTCGCGTGCCCCGAGTCCAGCGGGAGGCGGCCGAGCAGGGCGGCCAGCAGGGTGGACTTGCCGGAGCCGTTGGCGCCCGTGATGGCGACCCGGTCCGCCCAGTCGATCTGGAGCGAGGCGGGGCCGAAGACGAAGTCGCCGCGTACCAGGCGGGCTTCGCGCAGGGTGGCGACGACCGATCCGGAGCGGGGCGCGGAGGCGATCTCCATGCGCAGCTCCCACTCCTTGCGCGGCTCGTCCACCACGTCGAGGCGTTCGATCATGCGCTGGGTCTGCCGGGCCTTCGCGGCCTGCTTCTCACTGGACTCGCTGCGGAACTTGCGGCCGATCTTGTCGGAGTCGGTGGCCTTGCGGCGGGCGTTCTTGACGCCCTTGTCCATCCAGGAGCGCTGCATCAGGGCGCGGCTCTCCAGCGCCGAGCGCTTGTCGGCGTACTCCTCGTACTCCTCGCGGGCGTGCCGGCGGGCGCGTTCGCGTTCCTCCAGGTAGGCCGCGTAGCCGCCGCCGTAGAGGTTGATCTGCTGCTGGGCCAGGTCGAGTTCGAGGACCTTGGTCACCGTGCGCATGAGGAATTCGCGGTCGTGGCTGATGAGGACGGTGCCGGCCCGCAGCCCGGAGACGTACTTCTCCAGGCGTTCGAGGCCGTCCAGGTCGAGGTCGTTGGTGGGCTCGTCGAGCAGGAAGACGTCGTAGCGGGACAGCAGCAGCGAGGCGAGTCCGGCGCGGGCCGCCTGGCCGCCGGAGAGGGCGGTCATCGGCAGGTCGAGGCCGACAGTGAGGCCGAGTTCGGCGGCGGTCTCCTCGGCCCGCTCGTCCAGGTCCGCGCCGCCCAGGGAGAGCCAGCGCTCCAGGGACTCGGAGTAGGCGTCGTCCGCGCCGGGCTCGCCGTCCACCAGGGCCTGCGTGGCGGCGTCCATCGCGGCCTGCGCCTCGGCGACTCCGGTGCGGCGGCCCAGGAACTCCCGTACGGTCTCGCCGGGGCGCCGCTCGGGTTCCTGCGGCAGATGGCCGACCGTGGCGGTGGGCGGGGAGAGCCGCAGCTCGCCCTCCTCCGGCTGGTCCAGCCCGGCGAGCAGCCGCAGCAGCGACGATTTTCCTGCGCCGTTGACTCCGACGAGACCGATCACGTCTCCGGGGGCGACGACGAGGTCGAGCCCGGCGAAGAGCGTGCGGTCGCCGTGTCCGGCGGCGAGGTCCTTGGCGACGAGAGTGGCAGTCATCAGGGTGCCGATCCTAGTCGGCGCGGTCTGGGAGACGGCGGGCGGAGCGCCTAGAGTCCGGCCAGGAGGAACGGGTCGAGCGCGGGGAGGCGGGTGGCCGTGGCGGATGTGGTCGTGGTGGGGGGCGGGGTCAGTGGGCTGACCACCGCGCTGGTGCTGGCCGAGCGGGGGCGCCGGGTGCGGGTGTGGTCCCGTGAACCGGCCGGCGAGACGACGTCGGCGGTGGCGGGGGCCCTGTGGTGGCCGTACCGGATCGAGCCGCTGGACCGGGTCGGCGACTGGGCGCTGACCACGCTGCGGCGTTACGAGGAGCTGGCGGCGTACCCGGAGGAGACCGGCGTACGGCTGGTGGACGGGCTGCACCGCGGTGAGCGCCTGGCCGGACTGGGCTCGTGGGCACGGGAGTCGGCGCAGGTGGTGGAGACCGCCGAGGGGCTGCGGTGCCGGCTGCCGCTCATCGACATGCCGGTGCACCTGGCGTGGCTGGAGGAGCGGGTGCGGGCGGCGGGGGGCACGGTCGAGCGGCGTGCGGTCGCCTCATTCGACGAGGCGGCCGCGGAGGCGGGCACGGTGGTCGACTGCGCCGGGCTCGGTGCCCGCGAGCTGGTGCCGGACGCGGGGGTGCGGCCGGTGCGCGGGCAGTTGGTGCTCGTGGAGAATCCGGGGATACGGGAGTGGTTCACCGAGGCCGATCCGGCGTCGAGCGAGACCACGTACTTCTTCCCCCAGCCCGGCCGGCTGGTGCTCGGCGGCACGGCGGCCGCCGACGACTGGTCCGCGGTGCCCGATCCCCGTACGGCGGAGGACATCGTGGCGCGCTGTGCGCGGGTGCGGCCGGAGATCGCGCGGGCACGGGTGCTCGGTCACCGGGTGGGGCTGCGCCCGGCGCGCGACGCGGGCGTCCGCATCGAGGCGGAGACGCTGTCCGGGGGCGCCCGGCTGATCCACAACTACGGGCACGGCGGCGCGGGCGTCACGGTGGCGCTGGGCTGCGCGCTGGAGGCGGCGGAGCTGGTGGGCTGACCCCGGCCGGGGGCGCGGGCGGCGCCCCCGGCGGGTCCCGCTACTTCGGGTGCGGGGCGCCCGGTCCGTCGTGGCGTTCGGTGGTGATCTGGCTGCCGCCGGGGCCGATACGGATCTCGAAGTCGCCGTCGTACCGGGCGTGGCCCTCGATGACCGCGGACTCGACGGCCTCCACGCCGAACTCGCGGCGGACGATCAGCGGGTCCTGGCGCAGGTCCCGCATCAGGGCCACGCACATGGCGACCATCACGATCGTGAAGGGCGCCGCCACCAGGATGGTCAGGTTCTGGAGGCCTGCCAGGGCGTCGCCCTTGCCGTTGCCGATGAGCAGCATGACGGCGGCGACGGCCCCGGTGACGACGCCCCAGAACACGACGACCCAGCGGGCGGGTTCCAGGATGCCCTTCTGGGAGAGGGTGCCCATGACGATGGAGGCGGCGTCGGCGCCCGAGACGAAGAAGATGCCGACGAGCACCATCACCAGGATGCTCATGGCGGTGGCGATGGGGAACTGCTGGAGCACGCCGAAGAGCTGGGCCTCCTGGGTGTCGGCGCCGCCGAGCTCGCCGCCCTCCTGGAGCTTGATCGCGGTGCCGCCGAAGACGGCGAACCAGATGAGGCTGACGGTGCTGGGCACCAGGATGACGCCGCCGATGAACTGGCGGATGGTGCGGCCCCGGCTGATGCGCGCGATGAACATGCCGACGAAGGGCGTCCAGGAGATCCACCAGGCCCAGTAGAAGACGGTCCAGCTGCCCAGCCAGTCCGCGACCTCGCCCTCACCGGTGGCCTCGGTGCGGCCGGCGAGCTGCGCCAGGTCGCCGAAGTAGGCGGCGATCGAGGTGGGCACCAGGTCGAGCACGATGATCGTGGGGCCCGCGATGAACACGAACACGGCCAGGATCAGGGCGAGCACCATGTTGATGTTGGACAGCCACTGGATGCCCTTCTCCACGCCGGAGACCGCCGAGGCGATGAACGCGGCGGTCAGCACGGCGATGATCAGGACGAGCAGGCCGGTGCCGGTCTTCTCCATCCAGTTCAGTTCGTGGAAGCCGCTGCCGATCTGGAGGGCCCCGAGTCCCAGGGAGGCGGCCGAGCCGAAGAGGGTGGCGAAGATGGCCAGGATGTCGATGAACCGGCCGAGGCCGCCGTGGGCGCGGTCGGGGCCGATGAGCGGTTCGAACACGGCGCTGATGGTCTGCCGCCTGCGGCGCCGGAAGGTGCTGTACGCGATGCCGAGGCCGACCACCGCGTAGATGGCCCAGGGGTGCAGCGTCCAGTGGAAGAGGGTGGTGGCCATCGCCGTCTGCATCGCCTCCGCCGCGTCGGCGGGGTGGGTGCCGGGCGGCGGGTCGGTGAAGTGGGCCAGCGGTTCGCTGACCCCGTAGAACATCAGGCCGATGCCCATGCCGGCGCTGAACATCATGGCGACCCAGGAGACGGTGCGGAATTCCGGCTCCTCGTCCTCCTGGCCGAGGGTGATGTTTCCGTACCGGCTGATGGCGAGCCACAGGGCGAAGACGACGAATCCGGACGCGGCCAGCATGAAGGCCCAACCGCCGTTGTGGATGAGCCCGTTGAGGGCCTTGTCGGAGACGTCCTCCAGCGAGTCGGTGGCGGTGGCCCCCCAGATGACGAAGGCCAGGGTGAGGCCGGCCGTCACGCCGAACACCACCCGGTCGGTGACGGGGCGCCGGTGCTGTCCCGGGTCGCCGGGGAGGTCCGCCGTCACCGACAGCTCCCCTCTGCCGCCCGTTCTCTGATCGTCCTGCGACACGAATGGCACCTTTCACGGAAACTGACAAATCGCTCTCCGTAGGCAGTACCACATCAAAGACATATCTTCCGGTAGCAACAAGCGGGTTCAGCCGCGGGCCGGGGCGCCGGCGACCGACCGGGAGTGCGCGGTGGCGGCGGCGATGGACGTGCGCCGCTCGTCCGCATAGCGCAGGAGCCCCCGGATGGCGGCGAGTTGGGCGGCGACCCGGCGGCGGCCGGCGAGGGCCGGGTCGGCGCGCTCCCGCTCGGTGAGCGCGTCCGTACGGGATTCGACCAGCAGTCCGACCGCGTGCGCGAGGCCCGCCCGGTTGCGCAGGATGCCCGCCCGGCCGTCTCCCCCGACCCACCGGACCGGCTGCCCGGTGACCGGGTCGGTCCAGACGCCGTACACCCCGGTGCCGAATCCGGCCTCCCGCGCGGCCGACCGCACCCCGTCCATGGCGAGATCGCGCGCCGCCTCGCGCAACGGCCCGTCGACACCGGGGTGACGGGGCCACAGGACGAGCAGGTCCTTGTCGTAGTACGGCGAGACGGCCCCGTACTCGTGCAGATCGGCGACGACATCGGGCCGCCGGGCGGCCAGCACGGCGGCGACGGCCCGCGCCTCGGCGGTGCGCAGGGCGACATGGTCCCGGTTGACGTCCACGCCGTCCCCGTTGCCCCGGCTGCCCGCGGCCAGGCCGTCCGGGTTGGCGGTGGGCAGCACGAGGACGGTGGTCCGGGCGAGGAGGGCGCGGGTCGGGGCGTCGGTGGCGCGGGCGAGGTCGCGGACCGTGCTCAGGCACGCCTCGCGGGGGCCGGGTTCGTCGCCGTGCTGGCCGCAGACCAGCAGTACGGTGAGCGCCGCCGGGTCGGTGCTGCCGATGCGGACGAGGCGCAGGGCGCGCCCCTGGCCCGTGGTGCCGACGCGTTGCACGGAGACCCGGTCGCCGCGCCGGGCGAGGGCCGCGAGCAGCGACGCCTCCTCGGACTGCCCGGTCCAGCGCGCCCCACCGGACCGTTCGAAGCCGGTCCGGGGCACGGGGGCGCGCGCCGCGTCGGAGGGGACGGTCAGCAGGGGGACGCTCAGGGCGGCGGAGACGGCCACCAGGGCGAGGGTGCGGGCACGGGTGCGCCGGGGCGGCAGCGGTCCGCCGCCTGTCGGCGCGATCGGCATGGGCGGAAGATACTGCGGCCGGCGGGCGCCGCGACAGGCCCGTGCACGGCCCGGTTCACACGGAACGGGGGGCGGGGTCACGGCCGTTAGGCTGACGCCCGTTGTTCGCGCCGATCGGCCGGCCCGGCCGCCTCGGCCTCCCGCCGCGCCGTGAGGAGCGTCCCTTGCCCGGTCCGACCCCCGATGCCCCGCTCCACGCGCGCCCCACGCTGGAGGCGGTGGCGGCCCGTGCCGGAGTGTCGCGGGCGACGGCCTCCCGTGTGGTGAACGGCGGCGCGGGCGTCCGGCAGCCGCTGGTGGACCAGGTGCGCAAGGCGGTCGAGGAGCTGGGCTACATCCCGAACCACGCCGCGCGGACCCTGGTGACCCGGCGCAACGGGGCGGTGGCCGTGATCATCGACGAACCGGAGGCGCGGATCTTCTCGGACCCGTTCTTCTCCCAGCACATCCGGGGCATCAGCCGGGAACTGGGCGCCCATGACGCGCAGTTGGTGCTGCTCCTGGTGGAGGGGCGCGGGGATTTCGAGCGGGTCAGCCGCTATCTGGCCGGGGGCCATGTGGACGGGGTGCTGGCGTTCTCGCTGCACACGGACGACGAACTGTCCACCGCCATACGGCGCTTCCGCGTCCCGGCCGTTTACGGGGGCAGGCCCGGCAGCCGGGGCGTCCCGGCCGACGAGGTGCCGTTCGTGGACTGCGACAACCGGGGCGGCGCCCGTCAGGCCGTGCGCCATCTGGCCGGGCTCGGCCGCCGGCACATCGCGCACATCGCGGGCCCGCGCGACCAGACCTCGTCGCTGGACCGGATCGACGGCTACGCGGACGTGCTGCCGGACGCCGATCCGGCGCTGCTGGTGGACGGCGACTTCACGGTGGAGGGCGGCGCCCGCGCCATGGCGGAGCTGCTGGACCGGCGGCCGGAGGTGGACGCGGTGTTCGCGGCGAACGATCTGATGGCGTCGGGGGCGCTGCGGGTGCTGCGCGAGCGGGGGCGTCGGGTGCCGCAGGACGTGGCGCTGGTCGGGTTCGACGACATGGAGTCGGTCGCCGAGACGACGGACCCGCCGCTGACGACGATCCGTCAGGACGTGGTGGGCATGGGCCGGTTGATGGTGCGGCTGCTGATGGAGCGGCTGGAGGACGGGGGGCCCGGCCCGGAGCCGGTGATCACGCCGACCCGGCTGATACGCCGCGCTTCCGCCTGATCCCGGTCCGCCCCGCGGCGGTGTTGACGGGACCGGTGATACAAGTCAATAGTATTTGTATCTTTGACTCTCCGCACCCGACATGCATCCGCCGCGTACCCGACGCCTCGTCATATGGCGTGACGGGGCGGGTCAGTTGAGCGGCCCGTTCGGCGGTGGGGAGCCCGGAAACGGACAGGAGGGCGCACCATGGGCCGGTACAGCCGCCTGCGCGAGATCCGCCGGATGGACCCGTCGCGGGACTACGCCGAGATCCTCCGGCTGATCTCCCAGTACGAGTTCCCCTGGGACTACCGGCAGGGCGTGAGCGTGGCGTTCCTGCGCGATTACGGGGTGCCCAGGATCTCCGTGCTCCTCGACCGCACCCAGGAGTTCGAGCGCAACGGGCAGAAGCGGTACGACGACACCGTGCTGATCGGGTACGAGATGGCGATCGACGGGTTCGACTCGGAGCGGGGGCGGGCGGCGGCCCGCCACCTCAACCGCATCCACGGCAGGTACCGCATCCCGAACGACGACTTCCGCTATGTCCTGGCGACGACGGTGGTGGGGCCCAAGCGCTGGATCGACCGGTACGGCTGGCGCCCGCTGTGCGCGCAGGAGGTGCGGGCGCTGGCGGAGGCGGCGCGCAGGACGGGCGCGCTGATGGGCATCGAGGACGTCCCCGACACGTACGAGGGGTTCGAACGGCTGCTGGACGCGTACGAGGAGCGCATGTTCGCGTACGACCCGGCGAACCGGCGGGTGGCCAGTGCCACGTTCCGGGTGATGGCGAGCTGGTATCCGCGCCCGCTGCGGCCGCTCGTCGCCCGGTTCTCGCTGGCGCTGCTGGACGAGCCGCTGCTGCGGGCGCTGGGGTTCGGGCCGCAGCCCCGCTGGGCGCGGAACGCCGCGTCGGGGGCGCTGCGGCTGCGGGCGCGGTGCGTACGCCGGATGCCGGCCCGGCCGCGCCGCTTCCCGTCCCGGCCGCGGCCCCGCTCGTACCCGTTCGGCTGGCGGCTGGACGACCTGGGCCCGCACTGGGCACGGAACCGCCCGCTGCAGCCGCTGCCGGACGAGGCGGCCTGAGCCGGCCAGGCCCTAGGCGGTGAGCAGGGGGACCAGGCAGCGGCGGGCGAAGTCGCGGACCTGGGCGTCGTCGTCCAGTTCGAAGCAGCTGACCGGGTTGAGCAGGAACGAGACCGTGATCCGCACCATGAGTTCGGCGACGGGGGTCGGGTCGGTCTCCGGTCCGCCCTCCAGGCGCCGGGCCTCGCGCAGCCGGCCCGCCAGATAGTCCCGGATGGCGAGGAGGGCGGGGCCGCTCTCCACGGTCAGGAACGGCAGCATGGTCTCCGGCTCCAGGCGCAGCAGGCCGCCGATGAGGGGGTGTTCGCGGATGTGCCGGAGCACGGCGGCGAAGCCCTCGACCAGCCGGTCCTCCGGTGTGGGCAGCGCGGCGACCGCCTGGTCCACCTCCACGACGAACCGGCGGTACTCACGCAGCAGGCACGCCGAGACCAGGCTGTCCTTGTTGCCGATCCGCCGGTACACGGTCACGCGCGAGACACCGGCGCGCTTGGCGACGTCGTCGACGGTCGAGCGGCGCAGCCCGAAGGTCATGAACTGCTCGCGCGCGGCGTCCAGGATCTGTTCGCCCAGCGCGTCGGTGGGCGCGACCGCCCCGTCCAGCACCCCGGCGGGGGCCGCCCCCTCGCCACCGCGTGCCGTCATGGCCCCTCCCCCGTCCGCACCGGCTCGCCCCGGACGGAGCGGCCGCAACAGGGTGACATGCGGCGTACCCCCGTATCCAGGCCGGGCCCGGCCCGTCAGCCGAAGTCGTACACGGTCACCGGCAGGCCCCGCTCCGTCAGCCGGGCCGCTATGAGGGGCTCGATCCGGGACCAGGTGCCGCCCGCGAGACCACAGCCGATCCGGGGCATGTGGACCGATGCGCCCAGCTCCCGGGCGCGGTCGGCGACGGTGGCCAGCCCCGTGTCGATCGCCTCGTAGCGTACGGGGACGCCCTTGCTGCCCCGGCGCATGCCGTGCTGGCCGACCAGGTTGGCCACCTCGACGAACGGGGAGACCCGGACGAACCGGACGGCGCCGAGGCCGAAGTCGTTGTGCGCGCGGTCGCGGTGCCAGGCGCGGTAGGCGGCCTCGGGTTCGGGCCAGCGGCGCGAGAGGGCGAGGACGAAGCCCTTGCCCCAGCCGCCGAGGTCGTTGCAGACATGCACGATGATCTTGGCGCCCTTGCCCTGCGGCGAGGTCGCGTCCCCCTGTACGTAACTGATCTCGGACATGTGTTCAGGCTAGGCGGCGGCACTGACAACCCCCGGGCAACCGCCGGGCAGGGCTTTCACATCGTTGGTGAGACAGCAATACTGTTGCACCGGGCGGGCAGGTGCGTCGCGGCCCGTTCGCGGCACCGGACACGAGGAGCGGACCATGGCGGACGAGGCCGAGGAGCCGAAGCTCACCGTCGACGAGCTGGCGGCTCGCGCCGGGGTGACCGTGCGCACGGTGCGGTTCTACAGCACGCGCGGGCTGCTGCCGCCGCCGGTGATCGGGCCGCGCCGGGTCGGGCACTACGGGCACGGCCATCTCTCGCGGCTGGCGCTGATCGAGGAGCTCCAGCACCAGGGCATGACGCTCGCCGCGATCGAACGGTACCTGGAGCAGCTGCCGCCCGATCTGAGCGCCCACGATCTGGCCATCCACCGGGCTCTGGTGGCGTCCTGGGCGCCGGACTCGCCGGAGGACGCCTCACGGGCGGAGCTGGAGCGGCGGGCCGGGCGGCCGCTCGGCGAGCAGGATCTCGAACGGCTGGCCGCGATGGGCGTGCTGGAGCGGTCCGCGCCCGAGGACGGGGTGTTCCGGCTCGATCCGGGGCTGCTGCGGCTGGGCGTGGAGCTGCTCGACGTACCGATCGCGCACGAGACGATCCTCGCCGCCCGTACGGTCCTGGTGGAGCACACCCGCGCGGCCGCGCAGGAGCTGACCCGGCTCTTCCGGGACGAGGTCTGGGGCCCGTACCGGGAGCGGGAGGCGGACCCCGAGCACGTCAAGGCGATGAAGTCGCTCTCCGCGCATATGCAGCCGATGGTGCTCCAGGCCCTGGTGACGGCGTTCCAGCGCTCGCTCAAGGAGCAGTTGCGGGCCGCGTTCACCGCCGACTGAGCCGGAAGACGGGTGTGCCGTACCGCTCCCGGCGAGGGGCGGTACGGCACAGCGGTCCGGCTGTCAGTCGTGGAAGGTCTCGCCCTTCTCCGCCTTCTCCACCAGCAGCGCGGGCGGCAGGAAGCGGTCGCCGTAGCGCTCGGCGAGTTCCCGCGCGCGGGCCACGAAGCCGGGCAGGCCGCCCTCGTAGCCGTTGATGTACTGGAGAACACCGCCGGTCCACGGCGGGAAGCCGATGCCCATGATGGAGCCGATGTTGGCGTCGGCGACGGTGATCAGGACGTTCTCCTCCAGGCAGCGGACGCTGTCCAGCGCCTCGGAGAAGAGCATGCGCTCCTGCATGTCCGTGAACGGGACATCGGCGTCCGGCTTCCCGAAGTGCTCGCGCAGGCCCGGCCACAGGCGCGTGCGCTTGCCGGCCTCGTCGTACTCGTAGAAGCCGGCGCCGCCGCTGCGGCCGGGGCGGCCGAACTCGTCCACCATGCGGTCGATCACCTCGTCCGCCGGGTGGCCGGGCCAGGTGCCGCCGGCCTCCTCGACGGCCCTGCGGGTCTCGTCGCGGATCTTGCGCGGCAGGGTGAGGGTCAGCTCGTCCATCAGGGAGAGCACCTTGGCCGGGTAGCCGGCCTGGGCCGCGGCCTGCTCGACGGAGGCGGGCTCGACGCCTTCGCCGACCATCGCGACGCCCTCGTTGATGAACTGGCCGATGACGCGCGAGGTGAAGAAGCCGCGCGAGTCGTTGACCACGATCGGGGTCTTCCGGATCAGGCGGACCAGGTCGAAGGCGCGGGCCAGCGCCTCGTCCCCGGTCTTCTCGCCCTTGATGATCTCGACCAGCGGCATCTTGTCGACCGGTGAGAAGAAGTGCAGCCCGATGAAGTCGGCGGGCCGCTCGACGCCCTCGGCCAGCACCGTGATGGGCAGGGTGGAGGTGTTGGAGCACAGCAGCGCGTCCGGCTCGACGACGTCCTGGATCTCCTGGAAGACCCGGTGCTTGAGCGCGGTGTCCTCGAAGACGGCCTCGATGACGGCGTCGCAGCCGGCGAGGTCGGCCGGGTCGGCGGTCGGGGTGATGCGGGCCAGCAGTTCGGCGCGCTTCGCCTCGGTCGTGCGGCCCCGCGCGAGCGCCTTGTCGAGCAGCTTCTCGCTGTACGCCTTGCCCTTGGCGGCGGCCTCGGCGGAGACGTCCTTGAGGACGACCTCGATCCCGGCCCTGGCGCAGGAGTAGGCGATGCCGGCGCCCATCATGCCGGCGCCGAGGACGGCGACCTTGCGGACGGGGCGCTCCTCGATGCCCTTGGGGCGGCTGGCGCCGGAGTTGACGGCCTGGAGGTCGAAGAAGAACGCCTGGATCATGTTCTTGGCGGTCTGCCCGGTGACCAGCTCGGTGAAGTACCGGGCCTCGATGGTCAGCGCGGTCTCGAAGTCGACCTGGGAGCCCTCGACGGCGGCGGCCAGAATGTTGCGCGGCGCGGGCATCGGGGCGCCGGCGATCTGCTTCTTGAGGTTGGACGGGAAGGCCGGCAGGTTCGCGGCGAACTTCGGGTTCGACGGGGTGCCGCCGGGGATCTTGTAGCCCTTGACGTCCCAGGGCTGCTGCGACTCGGGGTGGGCGTCGATGAAGGCGCGGGCCTTGTCGAGCATCTCCTCGGGCGTGGCCGCGACCTCGTGGACCAAGCCGTTCTCCAGGGCGCGCCGGGGGGTGTACTGGGTGCCCTGGAGGAGGACCTTCAGCAGGGCGTCGGCGATGCCCATGAGGCGTACGGTGCGGGTGACGCCGCCGCCGGCGGGGAGCAGTCCCAGGGTGACCTCGGGCAGGCCGATGCGGGAGCCGGGGGCGTCGAGGGCGACGCGGTGGTGGGCGGCGAGGGCGATCTCGTAGCCGCCGCCGAGCGCGGCGCCGTTGATGGCGGCGACGACCGGCTTGCCGAGGGTCTCGATGCGGCGCAGCGAGTTCTTGATGGCGGTGCCGGTGTCGAACGCGAGCTGCGCGCTCGAAGGACCGATCCGGATCATTTCCTTGAGGTCGCCGCCCGCGAAGAAGGTCTTCTTGGCGGAGGTGTAGATGATGCCCCGGATGGAGTCCTTCTCGGCCTCGGCGCGATCGGCGACGGCCGCGATGGAGTCCTTGAACGCCTGGTTCATCGTGTTGGCGGACTGGTCGGGATCGTCCAGTACGAGGGTGACGACGCCGGTCTCGTCCTGTTCCCAGCGGATGGTCGTGCTCTCGGTCATGGGTGTGTCTTCTCCGTAGGAAGGGGGACGGTCAGAGACGCTCGACGACGGTGGCGATGCCCATGCCGCCGCCCACGCACAGGGTGGCCAGGCCGTAGCGCCGGTCGCGGCGTTCCAGTTCGTCGATGAGGGTGCCGAGGATCATCGCGCCGGTGGCACCCAGCGGGTGCCCGAGGGCGATGGCGCCGCCGTTGACGTTGACCTTGTCGAGGGAGAGCCCCATGTCGCGGACGAAGCGCAGGACGACGCCGGCGAACGCCTCGTTGATCTCGACCAGGTCGATGTCGTCGATGGTGAGCCCGGCCTTGGCCAGCGCCTTGCGGGTGGCGGGCGCGGGGCCGGTGAGCATGATGGTGGGCTCGGAGCCGGAGACGGCGGCCGAGACGATGCGGGCGCGCGGGGTGAGGCCGTAGCGCTCGCCGGTCTCCTTGTTGCCGATGGCGACGAGGGAGGCGCCGTCCACGATGCCGGAGGAGTTGCCCGCGTGGTGGACGTGGTCGATCTTCTCGACCCAGTGGTACTTCTGGAGCGCCACCGCGTCGAAGCCGCCCATCTCGCCGATGGTCGCGAAGGAGGGCTTGAGCGCGGCGAGGGAGTCGGCGGTGGTGCCGGGGCGCATGTGCTCGTCGTGGTCGAGGACGACGAGGCCGTTGCGGTCCTTGACGGGGACGACGGACCGCGCGAAGCGGTTGTCCTTCCACGCCTCGGCGGCCCGCTCCTGGGAGAGCGCGGCGTACTCGTCCACGTCGCGGCGCGAGAAGCCCTCGATGGTCGCGATGAGGTCGGCGCCGATGCCCTGCGGGGCGAAGCCGGTCTCGTAGTTGGTCATCGGGTCCATGGCCCAGGCGCCGCCGTCCGAGCCCATCGGCACCCGGGACATCGACTCGACGCCGCCCGCCAGGATCAGGTCCTCCCAGCCCGAGCGGACCTTGGCGGCGGCCAGGTTGACGGCCTCCAGACCGGAGGCGCAGAAGCGGTTCTCCTGGACGCCGGCGACGGTGTCCGGCAGGCCGGCCGCGATGGCGGCGATCCGGGCGATGTCGGAGCCCTGGTCGCCGAGCGGGCTGACCACGCCGAGGACGATGTCGTCGATCGCGGCGGGGTCGAGGCCGGGGAAGCGGGCGCGGATCTCGTGGATCAGGCCGACGACGAGGTCGATCGGCTTGGTGCCGTGCAGGGCCCCGTTGGCCTTGCCGCGGCCGCGCGGGGTGCGGATCGCGTCGTAGACGTACGCTTCGGTGCTCAAGTCAGCAGCCTTTCGGGCGGGTGGTGCGAGGAGGGTGGGTCAGCCGAGCAGCGAGCGGCCGATGATCTCCTTCATGATCTCGGTCGTGCCGCCGTAGATGGTCTGGATGCGGCCGTCGGTGAACGCCCTGGCCACCGGGTACTCCGACATGTACCCGTAGCCGCCGTGCAGTTGGAGGCATCGGTCGGCGACGCGCTTCTGCAGTTCGGTCGCCCACCACTTCGCCATGGAGGCGTGTACGGCGTCGAGGGTGCCCTCGGAGTGGTCCACGACGCACCGGTCGAGGAAGGCGCGGGTGACGGCGCACTCGGTGGCCATCTCCGCGATCTCGAAGCGGATGTGCTGGAGCCTGGCGAGCGGCCGGCCGAACGCCTCGCGCTCCTTGACGTACGCGGTGGTGATCTCCAGGAGGTGTTCGGCGGCGGCGATCCCGGCGACGGCTATGCCCATGCGTTCCTGGGCGAGGTTGGTCATCAGGTGGATGAAGGCGCCGTCGCGTTCACCGAGGAGGTTGTCCTTGGGGACGCGCACGTCGTTGAAGAAGAGTTCGGCGGTGTCCTGGGACTTCTGGCCGATCTTGTCGAGGTTGCGGCCCCGTTCGAAGCCCTCGGCGCCGCGTTCCACGACGATGAGCGAGAGGCCCTTGGCGCCGCCCTCGGGGGTGGTCTTCGCGACGACGACCACCAGGTCGGCGAGGATGCCGTTGGAGATGAACGTCTTGGAGCCGTTGAGCAGCCAGTGGTCGCCCTTGTCCTCGGCGGTGGTGCGGATGCCCTGGAGGTCGGAGCCGGCGCCGGGTTCGGTCATGGCGATGGCGGTGATGATCTCGCCGGTGCAGAAGCCGGGGAGCCAGCGCCGCTTCTGCTCCTCGGTGGCCAGCCCGGTGAGGTAGGGGCCGATGATGTCGTTGTGCAGCCCGAGCGCGAGGCCGGGGGTGCCGGCGCGGGTGAACTCCTCGGCGAGCACGGCGCTGTAGCGGAAGTCGGGGTTGCCGCCGCCCCCGTACTCCTCGGGCACGGCGAGGCCGAGCAGGCCCTGGCGGCCGGCGGCGCGCCAGGCCTCGCGGGAGACGATGCCGTCCTTCTCCCACTGCTCGTAGTGCGGAAGGACCTCCTTGGCGAGGAAGGTGCGTACGGTCTCGCGGAACGCGTCGTGCTCTTCGGTGAAGATCTGCCGCTGCATCAGTCGGTGGTGTCCTTCCGGGTGGTGAGCAGGCCGGGCACGTCCCAGTCGGCGGCGACGGCTTCGGTGTCCGCGCCCGGCAGGGCGGGTCCGGTGCGCACGGCGGTGGGCGTGGCCGTGAAGCGGGGCGCGGGCGCGGGCTGGGTGAGTCCGCCGTGTTCGACGAAGGTGGCGCGGGCCGCCAGATGGGGGTGGTGGGGGGCCTCGCGGAGCGAGAGGACAGGGGCCACGCAGGCGTCCGTCCCGTCGAAGACCGCGGTCCACTCGGCGCGGGTCCGGCTGCGGAACCGGTCGGCGACGGCGGTGCGCAGCTCGTCCCAGCGGGCGAGGTCGCCCCGGTCGGGGGCGGTGTCCGCGATGCCGAGGAGCCGGACGAACTCGTCGTAGAACCGCTGCTCCAGCGGGCCGACCGCCATGTACTGGCCGTCCGCGGTCGCGTAGGTGCCGTAGAAGGGGCAGCCGCCGTCCAGCAGGTTGGAGCCGCGCCGGTCCTGCCAGCTGCCGGCCGCGAGCATGCCGTGGATCATCGTGGCGAGGTGGGCGGCGCCGTCGACGATCGCCGCGTCCACGACCTGTCCGGTGCCGCCGGGGGTGCGGGCGTGCTGGAGGGCGGCGAGGACGCCGACGACGAGGTACAGCGAGCCGCCCGCGTAGTCGCCGACCAGGTTGGCGGGGACGGTGGGCGGCTCGCCGGGTCCGCCGATCATGGAGAGGGTGCCGGTGAGCGCGATGTACGCGATGTCGTGCCCGGCGCGCGCGGCCAGCGGCCCGTCCTGGCCCCAGCCGGTCATCCGCCCGTAGACGAGCTTCGGATTGCGGGCGAGGCAGGCGTCGGGGCCGACGCCCAGGCGTTCGGCGACGCCCGGCCGGTAGCCCTCGACGAGGACGTCGGCGCGCTCGACGAGGTCCAGGACGGTCGCCGGTCCTGCGGGGTCCTTGAGGTCGACGAGCACGGAGCGCTTGTTGCGGTTGGTGAGGTCGCGGGCCGGGTCGATACCGAGTCCGGCGCCGCCCGGACGGTCGATCCGCACCACGTCGGCGCCCAGATCGGCCAGGAGCATCGCGGCGAAGGGGCCGGGGCCGATGCCGGCCAGCTCCACCACCCGCAGCCCGGCGAGGGGGCCGCGCGGACCGTTCTCTGCTGCTGCCATCGAGCCCCCAGCGGTATGACACAACTGATGTAACACCGATGATGCTAGGAACGCGCCGCGCTCCGCACAACCCCTTGGGCAGAGCAAGCGCTTAGTACTTTCCCGGACACTCCTGGATACTCCCCCATGACCCCCTCCCGCCCGCAGTCCGCCACGGCGGCCGCGCTAACCTCTCCTCCGCCCCATCCGGTGCCACCTGCGCGGAGGCTTGCGTGAACAGGCAGAACGGGGCGGCCCGCCCCTACGACATCGTCCTTTTCGGCGCCACCGGCTTCGTGGGCGCGCTCACCGCCGCCTACCTCGCCCGGCATGCCCCGGACGGCTGCCGCTGGGCCCTCGCCGGACGCGACCGCGCCAAGCTGGCGAAGCTGCGCGCCCGGCTGGCCGGTCTCGATCCGCGCTGCGCGGACCTCCCGCTGCTGGAGGCGGACGCCACCGACCCCGGTTCGCTGCGCGCGCTGGCCGAGTCCGCGCACGTGGTGGCCACGACCGTCGGCCCCTACGTCTCGTACGGCGAGGGCCTGGTCGCCGCCTGCGCCGAGGCGGGGACCGACTACGCGGACCTCACCGGCGAGCCGGAGTTCGTGGACCGGATGTACGTGGAGCACGACGCGCGGGCCCGCGAGACCGGTGCCCGGCTGGTGCACGCCTGCGGTTTCGACTCCGTGCCGCACGACCTGGGCGTCTACTACACGGTCGGCCGGCTCCCGGCCGGGGTGCCGCTGCGCGTCGACGGCTTCGTCCGCAGCAACGCCACCTTCTCCGGCGGTACGTTCGCCTCGGCGCTCACCGCGATGGGCCGGGGCCGGCAGACGGCCCGCGCCGCGCGAGAGCGCCGCCTGTACGAGCCCCGGCCGGCCGGGCGCCGGGTCCGCGCCCCGCTGGGGCGGCCGCACTTCAGTCCGCAGACCGGCACCTGGGCGCTGCCCCTGCCGACGCTGGACGCGCGGGTCGTCGCCCGCTCGGCGCGGGCGCTGCCGGGCTACGGCCCCGACTTCCGCTACCGCCACTTCGCCTCGGTCCGGCACCTGCCGGTGGCTCTCGGGGGCACGGCGGCGCTCGGGGCGCTGCTCGGCGCGGCGCAGGTGCCTGCCGCGCGGGAGTGGCTGATGGGGCGGTACGCGTCCGGCGCGGGCCCGGACGCGGAGCGCAGGCGGCGCAGTTGGTTCACGGTGCGGTTCGTCGGCGAGGGCGGCGGCCGGCGGGTGTTCACGGAGGTGTCGGGCGGCGATCCGGGTTACGACGAGACGGCGAAGATGCTCGCGGAGTCGGCGCTGTGCCTGGCGCTGGACGAGCTGCCGGCCACTTCGGGGCAGGTGACGACGGCCGCCGCGATGGGCGACGCGCTGCTGGAGCGGCTGGTCGCGGCGGGGCTGCGGTTCCGGGTGGCGGCGGAGAGCTGAGATCGGCGGCCCCGGCCGGACGTCAGCCGGTCGCCTCGCGCAGGACCCGGCGGCACAGTGCGTCGGCCCTGCGCGTCGTCTCCGGCTGCCGGAAACCGCGGGCGAGGGCGAGGGTGTGCGCGACGGCGTTGTCCAGGCCGGTGCGGTGGCCGACCGAGACGTACACCGGCTTGGTGGCGTCCTTGGTGCGCAGGGCCCGGCCGACCTCCTCGCCGTCGTCCAGCAGCGGCGACTGGTCCCCGCGCCGGGGCCCCGGCGGCTCGTGGGTGAAGGTGAACGGGTTCTTGGCGACGCCGATGACCGGGAGCCCGGTGAGCACCCCGAGATGGCTGGCGAGGCCGAAGCGGCGCGGGTGGGCCCTGCCGTAGCCGTCGCAGACGACGAGACCGGGGTCGGCGGTCAGCTCCTCCAGCACGGCCAGCACGGTCGGGATCTCGCGGAAAGCCAGCAGCCCCGGCACATACGGGAAGCCGACCCGGCCCACGGCGGTGGCCTCGGCGACCGTCTCCAGCGTCGCGGCGTCGAGCACGACGGCCGCCGCCACCACGAGGTCGCGGTCGTCGTCGTAGGCGACGTCCACCCCGGTCACATGGCCGCGACCGGGCGGCGGCCCCGGCTCGTCGAGGATCACCCGGGCGCGCAGGGCGTCCTGGACGGCACGGGCCTCGGCGGCGTCGGAGGGCATCTGAAAAGCAGTCATGGTGCGCCCACCCTAGGCCGTTCCGGCGAACCCACGAGCGATAGCCTGGGCGCATGTTCGTACTTGAGCTGTCCTACACCGCCCCGCTGGACCGCGTCGACGCGGTGCTGAAGGATCACGTCGTCTGGCTGGAGGAGCAGTACGCGGCCGGGGTGTTCCTCGCCTCCGGGCGCAAGAACCCCCGAGAGGGCGGGGTGATCATCGCGGTGGGCGACGACCGGGCGGCGATCGAACGGCTGTCGGCGACCGACCCCTTCGTCGTCCAGGGCGTGTGCGCGTACCGGATCACCGAGTTCATCGCCACCAAGACGGTCGACGAGCTGGCCGCGTACCGCCAGGCCCTCTGAGAACTCGTCGCACCGCGACGCCTCCGCGCGGGGTGCTCCGGCCGGAACGGGGCACGTGAACAGGCAGCGGTGTGCGGTGACACAGCTCACCCCGTCTCCCGGTGCACGGATCGGCGGCCCCGGCCGTCTCTACCGGTGCCGGGAACCGTTCGTCCGGTCGCGAGAGGGAGCAGGTTCGTGTCCACGGTCATCGAACAGTCCGTACAGGCCCGCATGGTTGCGTCCGCGCCGCAGATGGAGACGCTGCCCGCAGTCCTGAGCTACGACCGGGCGGACCCCTTCGCCGTACGCATGGTGTTCCCGGCACCGGCGACGCTGGAGGGGACCGAGGTGGCCTGGCAGTTCTCGCGGGAGCTGCTCGCCGCCGGCATGGAGGTGCCGTCCGGACTCGGGGACGTACGGGTCCGGCCATTCGGCTACGACCGCACGGTGCTGGAGTTCCACGCCAGCGAGGGGACCGCCATGGTGCACGTCCACACGGACGATCTGCGCCGGTTCCTGCGGCGGGCGGAGGAACTCGTGCCGTGCGGCGACGAGCACCGCTTCCTGGGCCTGGACCGGGGCCTGACCGAGCTGTTCGGACCGCGCTGAGCCGAAGCCGTCGCCACCCGAGCCGTCGCCGACCGGGCCGCACCGGTCCGGGGCGCGCGTTCCGGGCCCGCGCGGGGGGACGGCCGCGCGGGCCCGTTAATCCGGTTGTCCCCTCCCCCGGCCCCGACTACCGTTCGCAGTGCCCTTGTTGTCGCCGAATGGAGCAGGACGTTGCAGATCTGAGGTCGTGAGACACCGCGTCGCGCGCCGGGTCCGGGTTTCTTCCCGCCGGGACCGCGCCGCCCGAGTGTGACCTCAGCTCCTTGAGCCGTCCTCCGTGACCAGGGCCTTCCTTCCGGTATCCCGGAATTCTCGTGAAACGCCCGTGGCCGGTGTCTCGCCCCCCGTTGCCCTCGCCCTTCCTCGCAACCGGGAGTCCTCTCATGTCCACCCCCACCGCCCACATCACCTGTTCCTCGCTCTCCTTCACCTGGCCGGACGGCAGCCGGGTCCTGGACGACCTGCACCTCTCCGTGGGCCCCGGCCGCACGGGGCTCATCGGCCTCAACGGCGCCGGAAAGTCGACCCTGCTCCGGCTGCTCGCCGGGGAACTCCGACCCACCGGGGGCCGGATCGGGGTGACCGGCGACATCGGATATCTGCCGCAGGACCTGGTCCTGGACACCGGGCTGCGCGTCGACGCGGCGCTCGGCATCCACACCGTCCGCGAGGCGCTGCACGCCATCGAGGCGGGCGACGCCGGCGAGGAGCGGTTCGCCGCCGTGGGCGACGACTGGGACGTGGAGGAGCGCGCCCGCGCCACCCTCGACGGCCTCGGGCTCGGCCACATCGGGCTGGACCGCACGATCGGCGAGATGTCGGGCGGCGAGTGCGTCATGCTGGGGCTGGCCGCGCTGCTGCTGGCCCGGCCCGGCGTGCTGCTGCTCGACGAGCCGACGAACAACCTGGACCTGCGCGCCCGGCAGCGCCTCTACGCCGCCGTGGACGCCTGGCCCGGAGTGCTCGTCGTCGTCAGCCATGACCGGGAACTCCTGGAGCGCGTGGACCGGATCGCGGACCTGCGCGACTCGGCCGTGACCTGGTACGGCGGCAACCTCTCGGCGTACGAGGAGGCGCTGGCCGCCGAACAGGAGGCGGCCGAGCGGATGGTGCGCGTCGCGGAGGCCGATGTGCGGCGGCAGAAGCGCGAACTGGCCGAGGCCCAGGTCAAGTCGGCCCGGCGCAGACGGTACGGGCAGAAGCTGTTCGAGCAGGGCAGCGTGCCGAAGATCGCGGCGAGTGCCCGGGCCCGCTCCGCCCAGGAGTCGGCGGGCAGGCAGCGCCTCCTGCACACGAGCCGGCTGGCCGGGGCGAAGGAGCGCCTGGACGAGGCCGTCGAGGCGGTGCGCGCCGACGACGAGATCCGCGTCGAGCTGCCGCGCACCCGGGTCCATCCGGGCCAGGGCGTCCTGGTCCTGCGCGACCTCGAACTCGCGCACGGGGCGCGGGTGCGCGGCCGGTACGAGGTGCGCGGTCCGGAGCGCATCGCGCTGGTCGGGCGCAACGGCGCGGGCAAGACGACGCTGCTGCGCACGCTCGCCGGTGAGCTGGCGCCCGTGTCGGGGGAGGCGGTGACCGAGGTTCCGGCGCGCTTCCTGCCGCAGCGGCTCGATGTGCTCGACGACGGGCTGAGCGTGGTGGAGAACGTGGCCCGGTTCGCGCCGGACGCCACCAACAACCACATCCGGGCGAAGCTGGCGCACTTCCTGTTCAGGGGGGCGCGGGCGGACCGGGCGGCGGGCGCCCTGTCCGGCGGGGAGCGGTTCCGGGCCGCGCTGGCCGCGCTGCTGCTGGCCGAGCCGGCGCCCCGGCTGCTGCTGCTGCTGGACGAGCCGACGAACAACCTCGACCTGGCGAGTGCGCGCCGGCTGACCGCCGCGCTGGAGGCGTACGAGGGGGCGCTGGTGGTGGCGAGCCACGACGTCCCGTTCCTGGAATCGCTGCGGATCACCCGCTGGCTGCTGCTCGACGGCGAACTGCGCGACACGACGGCGGAGGAGGTGCGCGCCGGGTTCTGAGGCACCGGGGCGGGCGCCGCCGCGCCCCCCCCCGCCCCGATCGTCACGCAGGGTGAGCGGCCGTCGCCCGTCCGGGCTTGGCTGCGGCCTTACCGCCGCTTTAACCTACGGTCTCGTAACCTACGAAGCCGTAGGTAGTTCTCCCGTCCCCAGGAGCCCCCGTGACGATCACCTCTCCCCACCTCGGCAGTTCACAGGCGTGGACCGATGCCCACCTCCTGTTCGCCTTGGAAGAGGTGGTCGAGAAGGAACTCAACCGGCACCTCAAGGTCGCCAAGGACTGGATGCCGCACGAGTACGTCCCGTTCTCGGACGGCCGCAACTTCCCCGGCGTCTTCGAGGACGGCGAGGCCTGGCAGGCCGACCAGTCCAAGGTCACCGACATCGGCAAGATCGCCCTCGTGGTCAACCTCCTCACCGAGGACAACCTCCCCAGCTACCACCACGAGATCGCCACCCTCTTCGGCCGTGACGGCGCCTGGGGCACCTGGGTGCACCGCTGGACCGCCGAGGAGGGCCGGCACGGCATCGTGATGCGCGACTACCTGCTCACCTCGCGCGCCGTCGACCCGGACAAGCTGGAGCAGTTCCGGATGGCCCACATGGCGGAGGGCTTCGAGTCCGACAACCGGCACTCGATGCTGCACTCCGTGGCGTACGTGGCGTTCCAGGAGCTGGCGACCCGCGTCTCGCACCGCAACACCGGACACCAGTCGGGCGACCCGGTCTGCGACCGCATGCTGGCGCGCATCGCCACCGACGAGAACCTGCACATGGTGTTCTACCGCAACCTCCTGGGCGCGGCCTTCGAGCTGGCCCCGGACCTGACGATGCAGTCCGTGCGGGACGTCGTCGTCAACTTCCGGATGCCGGGCCACGGCATGCCCGGCTTCGAGCGGGCCGCCGCGCAGATGGCGATCGGCGGCATCTACAACATGCGCATCCACCACGACGACGTCATCCAGCCGGTCCTGCGCTACCTCAAGGTGCTCGACATCGACGGCCTCGGCCCGGACGGGCTCAAGGCGCAGGAGGAGCTGGGCCTGTACATGCACGGGCTGGACACCGAGGCGGCGAAGTTCGACGAGAAGCTGGCCGCGCGCAAGGCGCGGATGGCCGCCCGCGCCCGGGCCTGACCGCACCGGGTGCGCGGTGGGGGGCGCCGCGGGGGCGCGCCCTCTCCGACCGGGCGGGGACCGTACCCTGGCCCGGTGAAACCTGTGACCCGCTTTGCTCTCATCGCCGCGCCGATAGCGATAGCCGTCTCGCTCGTCCTGAACAGCGGCGGCGAGGACACCGGGCTGCCCACGCACTCCCCCACGGCCGCCGCCCCGAAGGCGACCGGTCCGGTCAACCCGGACCCGTTCGCCGGGGCGGACGAGGCGGAGCGCGAGGAGATGAACGAGCGGGTCGCCGAGGCCCCGGCCGGGCTGGCCACGCCAAGGATGCGCGAGGTCGCCTGGAAGCTGCTGGCCAGCGCGGAGGGCTCCACGCTGGACTGGCGCACCCAGTACGGGGCGATCGAGGACAGCGGCGACGGCACCGGCTACGCCGCCGGCCTGGTCGGCTTCTGCTCCGGTACGCACGACATGCTGACGTTCGTCGAGGCGTTCACGCGGGACCACCCGGACAACCCGCTGGCCCCGTACCTGCCCGCCCTGCGCAAGGTGGATGGGACGGGGTCGCACGAGGGCCTCGACCCCGGGTACACGGCCGCGTGGAAGAAGGCGGCCGAGGACCCGGCGTTCCGCAAGGCGCAGGAGGAGGTCCGGGACAAGCAGTACTTCGAGCCCGCGGTACGGCTGGCGAAGCTGGACGGGCTGGGCGCGCTGGGCCAGTTCATCTACTTCGACGCCATGGTGCTCCAGGGCCCGGGGCACGAGGCGGACTCCTTCTACGGCATCCGCGAGGCGACGCTGGCCGAGGTGGACACGGTCGCCGAGGGCGGTGACGAGTCGGCGTACCTGGACATGTTCCTGGACAAGGCGCGGGCCGTGATGAAGTCGAAGAAGAACCAGCAGCACGACACCTCCCGCATTGACACCGCTCAGCGGGTCTTCCTGGAGGACGAGAACATGGACCTGGAGCTGCCGCTGACCTGGAAGATGTACGGCGAGACCTTCCACATCCCGTAGCCCGCCGGGCCCTGGTTGCGGGCGTCCTGCCGGATGAGTTCGGCCGCCTTCTCGGCGACGGCGACCGTGGGCGCGTGGGTGTGGCCGCGGGTGATGCGCGGCATGACCGAGGCGTCCACGACCCGCAGCCCCGTGACGCCGCGCACCCGGAGCGGGGGGTCGGTGACCGATCCGGGGTCCTCGCCCATCCGGCAGGTGCCCACCGGGTGGTAGAGCGAGGGACGCGGAGGCGAAGAGGCGCTCGGCGTGGCGTACGCCGTCCATCAAGGTGCGCAGATCCAGCAGCTGCGGGGAGCCGATGGCGCCGGCGCCGAGGATCACCTCGCGGCGGGCGGTGAGCGTGCCGGAGTCCGCCGTGCGCACGCCGGTGGCGCGGCTCCCGTCGAAGGTGAGGCCCCGGACTCGGGTGTGGGTGCGGAGGTCCAGGTTGGCGCGCCGGGCGGCCGGGCGCAGGTATCCGTCGGCCACGCTCCAGCGCCGCCCGCGCCGCTGGTTGACGGGGGTCATGGCGACCCCGCTGTGGTCGGGGGCGTTCAGCTCGTCCAGGAACGGCAGCCCGTCCTCGCGGCAGGCGGTGACGCAGTCGGCGGTCAGCGGGGACGGGCTGCGGGAAAGCGGCCGGAATGCGGATCTCCCGCTAGCGGTCCGGTCCGCCCGACTCGACCAGCGCGACCCGCACGGTGGGGTCCTCGGACAGCCGCGCGGCCGGCACGCAGCCGGCCGAACCCGCCCCGACGACGATGTAGTCGTACTCGCTCAACTCGGCTTCTCCTCCTGGCCGTCGCGGCCCCGCGACGCGCACGGGCCCGCGTGACGAAGTGCGGAAGGCCGCCGTCTCGCACGCCCGCGAGCGGCTCAGGCCGAGGTGCGCCCGACTCTGCGCAGCCGTTCCCGCTCCTTCTCGGACAGACCGCCCCAGACGCCGAAGCGCTCGTCGTTGTCGAGGGCGTACTCGAGGCATGCCTGCCGCCCCTCGCACGCGTTGCACAGCTGCTTGGCCTCACGGGTGGAGCTGCCCGGAGCCGGGAAGAAGAACTCGGGCCCCGCCTGGGCGCACAGGGCGGTCTCCTGCCAGGAGAAGGCGGGGTCGGTCGCGGTGTTGATCAGCATGGTTGCCACAGTGCACTGCCGCGATAAACGACCGATCAACGCCGCGTCAATGCCGCCTCGCCCACGCCCGTCGGCTGTTTTCGGCCGACGTCATCCGTCGTGGTGGCCGGGGACCGTGCCGTCCCGGTCGGCGACGAGCAGCAGCCCGCCCATGCCCCGGTCCGCGTGGCTCTGCACATGGCAGTGGTACATCCAGGCGCCGGGTCCCACGTGTTCGCCCGCGATGACCTGGAAGCCGAAGGAGTCCGCCGGTCCGACGATCTTGGTGTCCACGATCCGGGTCGGGTCGTCGGGTCCGGTGAGCATGCCCGTACGGTTGTCGGCCCAGCGGTGACCGTGCACATGGAACGTGTGGTACATGTCGCCGTGCGTGATCATGACGACCTCCAGTCGGTCGCCGAGCGTGACCTGGAAGTCGGGGCTCTCTCCCTTCGGGGTGTTGTTGATCGTCATGTCGTTGAAGACGATGGCGATCGTCCGGTCCGGCAGGACGTCGCCCCGGCGGCGGACGACCAGCGGCCCGTAGAGCCCCTTGCGGATGCCGCCGGTGCCGTGGTCGGAGCCCACGGCGTGGTCGTGGTAGTGCCAGTAGCCGGCACTGCCGGAGCGCCAGGTGCCGTCGCGGCGCGGGCCCGGCGCGTGGGTGCGCCAGACGTAGGTGCGGGTGCCGCCCGGTTCGACGGTGCTCCCGTTCATCCGGGTGCCGTCGCTGGCGGTGTCGTAGTCGACGCCGTGCGCGTGCAGCCCGGCCGGTACGTCGAGGGTGTTGACGAACTCGATGTGCAGGGTGTCGCCCTCGGTCAGCTCGATCAGCGGGCCCGGCACGGTCGCCCTGCCCTTCTCCAGGCCGTAGCCCAGCCGGCCGTCCGGCAGCTGCTCCACGTACATGCGGATGCGCCGGACCGCTCCCCCGGCGCCCACCGTGCGCGGGGGGCCCGGCCGCGCGGCGGCTTGCGCGGTGATCGGGGACAACGATGTCACCCCCGCTGCGGCGGCGACCCCGCCGCCGACCAGCATCCGCCGGCTGAAGGTTCTGCGGTCCATGTCGAACTCCCCACTGCTGACGGGTGCTGCCGGGAATGTGGCGACGGGCGGTGACGAGCCCGGAGAACGTGGCTGACCCACAGTAGGAACAAGGAGGCGGCGAGACCGCCAAGGCCGTGGGCGAGTCGCGAAATGCCGTGCGGTGGGGCGGCGGCCGTTCGGCGGATCAGGTGAGCGCGGCGGCGTGCTGCGGCATGTGCTCGCGGCCGCCGGGGTGCCGGTGGCGCCACACCCAGAAGACGGTGCCCGACACCAGGGCCCAGGCCGCCAGCACCAGATACGGGAAGAGGCGCTGATGGCCCTGGTAGTAGACGGCGGTGTGCTGAGCGTTGACGGAGGCGCCGGGCGGCAGCCAGCGGCCGATGTGTCCGAGCAGTGAGGGCAGCAGCGGCCAGGAGACGGCCCCGCCGGACGACGGGTTGCCCAGGAGCACCATCACGCCCCAGGTCGGCAGCATCGCCCAGCGGCCGATCAGGGTGTTGAACATGGTGAAGACCATGCCGGAGGTGAACATGGTGAACGCCAGGATCAGCCACGACTGCGCGAAGGGCAGATCGACCGCCCCCAGCAGCCAGTCCACGACGGCTGCGATGGCGAACGCGCCGAGCAGCGCGTACGCGACGGTGAACGCGATCCGCTCCAGCGGGATCAGTCCGCGCGCGTGCACGCTGAGCTGGATGGAGCCCACGAAGCCGACGATCACGGCGGCCAGCGAGATGTAGAACAGGGCGAGCCCGCGCGGGTCGCCCTTCTGGAGCGGTTTGACGTCCCGCACGGCGACCGGCAGGCCGAGCGTGTCCCCGACCTTCACCGCGGTCTCGGCGAGCAGTTGGGCGACGGCCGCCCCGGAGGCCGCGGCCACGTCCAGCGCGACCCCCCGCTCGCCGGAACGCACGATCGCGAAGACCTGCTGCTCCTCCAGCGCCTCGCGGGCCGCGGCGGGCGTCGGGAAGACGTGGATGACCAGTGAGGCGTCCAGCGCCCGGTCCATCCCGGCGACGAACTCCCTGCCGCGCGTGGTGTCCGGCTCGCTGACCACGGCGGTGGGGATACGGTGCGGGGTCGGGTTGGCCATGGCGTACGTGTAGGAACCGGCGAACAGTCCGGCGGCGGCCGACAGGATGAACAGCAGGACGGTCGCCGGGAAGTACGGCGACCGTTTGAACGCGGCCCACTTCTGGCCCCGGACGGGCGGGCGGCCGTGCGCGCCGTGCGGCTCGCCGGGCGCGGCGCCCGGACCGCTCACGCGTCGCCGTCCTTGTCGCGGCGTGCCCGACTCGGCTGCACGCGCTTGGGTTCGCCGGGCATCTTCGGGTACTCCGGCGGGTAGGGCAGGTCGCCGGGCCCGCCGTCGCGCGCGTGGCGGTCGGCGAGTTCGAGGAGGGAGTCCAGCCGGAACGCCTCCTCGTCCATGCCGGCGTGGACGTCGCCGTGTTCCGCGAAGCGGCGGGGCATGGTCCGGATGTCGAAGTCGCGGGGTTCGGCGTCGTCCAGCTCCTCCCAGCGCAGCGGGGCGGATACCGGGGCGTGCGGGAAGGGCCGTACGGAGTAGGCGGAGGCGATCGTGCGGTCGCGGGCGGTCTGGTTGTAGTCGACGAAGATCCGCTCGCCGCGCTCCTCCTTCCACCAGGCGGTGGTGACCCGGTCCGGCATCCGGCTCTCCAGCTCGCGCCCGACCGCGATGGCCGCGCGCCGGACCTCGGTGAACGTCCAGCGCGGCTCGATGGGCACGAAGACGTGGAGGCCGCGCCCGCCGGAGGTCTTGGGCCGGCCGCGCAGCCCGTGCTCGTCCAGGATGCCGCGCAGTTCGCGGGCGGCACGAACGGCGTCGGCGTAGCCGGTGCCGGGCTGCGGGTCCAGGTCGATGCGCAGTTCGTCGGGGTGGTCGGTGTCGCCGCCCCGGACGGGCCAGGGGTGGAAGGTGAGCGTGCCGAGGTTGGCGGCCCACAGGACGGCGGCCACCTCGGTGGGGCACATCTCGCGGGCGGACCGGCCGCTCGGGAAGGCGATCTCGGTGGTGGGAATCCAGTCGGGGAGGTTCTTGGGGGCGCGCTTCTGGTAGAAGAACTCGCCCTCCACACCGTCCACGAACCGCTGGAGGGTGGTGGGCCGGTTGCGCAGGGCGCGCAGGATGCCGGGGCCGACCGCGAGGAAGTACTCGGCGACGTCCCTCTTCGTGTAGCCCTTCTCCGGGAAGTAGACCTTGTCGGGGTTGGACAGCCGGACGGCCCGTCCGGCCGCGTCCAGCTCCACCGCTGTGCCCGCTGCTGCCATGTCGGCCACCGTAGGCCGGGCACACATATGCCGCATATCGGGAGACTCCGGTGGCCGTACGGTTCACACTCGGACCATGGACCTGCCGGTGATGCCGCCCGTGAAGCCGATGCTCGCCAAGTCGGTGAAGAAGATCCCGCCGGGTATGCAGTACGAAGCGAAGTGGGACGGCTTCCGGGCGATCGTGCACCGGGACGGTGACGAGGTGGTGATCGGCAGCCGGACCGGCAAGCCGCTCACCCGGTACTTTCCGGAGCTGGTGACCGCCGTCCGGGAGAATCTGCCGGAGCGGTGCGTGGTGGACGGCGAGATCGTCGTCGCGCACGGCGGGCGGCTGGACTTCGACCGGCTCAGCGAGCGCATCCACCCCGCCGATTCACGGGTGCGGCTGCTGGCGGAGCGGACCCCGGCCGCGCTGGTCGCCTTCGATCTGCTGGCGCTCGGTGACGAGTCGCTGCTCGCCACCCCGCAGGCGGACCGGCGCACGGCCCTGGAGGCGGCGCTCGCGCGGGCGTCCGCGCCGGTGTACACGGCCCCCTCGACGACCGATCCCGGCCGCGCCCGGGAGTGGTTCGAGCGGTACGAGGGGGCGGGTCTGGACGGGGTCGTGGCGAAGCCGCTGGACGCGCCGTACCGGCCGGACGTGCGGGCGATGTACAAGATCAAGCACGAGCGGACCGCCGACTGCGTGGTGGCCGGCTACCGCTTCCACAAGAGCGGCCCGGTGGTCGGCTCGCTGCTGCTCGGCCTGTACGACGCGGGCGGCGCGCTCCAGCACGTCGGGGTGTGCGCTGCCTTCCCGATGAAGCGCCGCGCGGAGCTCGTCACCGAGCTGGAGCCGCTGCTGACCGACGCCGGGAGCCATCCGTGGCACGCCTGGGCGCAGGCGGAGGCGCACGAGGGGGCCCGGCTGCCGGGTGCTCCGAGCCGCTGGTCGGGCAAGAAGGACATGTCCTGGGTGCCGCTGCGGCCGGAGCGGGTCTGCGAGGTGGCGTACGACCACATGGAGGGCGACCGGTTCCGGCACACGGCCCAGTGGCGCCGCTGGCGGCCGGACCGTACGCCGGAGAGCTGCACGTACGCGCAGTTGGAGGAGGTCGTGCGCTACGACCTCGCGGAGGTGCTGGCGGGCGGCGGCTGAGCGGGGTCGAACCGCCCGGCCGCCGCCCGGTTCAGTTCGCCGCGGGCGGCAGCGTGGGTGTGGTGCAGGGCTCCGCGGGGTCCGGCGAGGGGGTGGGCGAGCCGGTGGGCGTGGTGGTGTCGCCGACCTCCGGCGCCGGAGGGGTGGTCGTGCAGCCCGGTTCCGGTGCGGTCGTGGTGGGCTCCGGGTCCGGGGTTGTGGTGGGGTCCGGGGTCGCGGAGCCGGTGTCCGTGGGGTCGGGCGTGGGACTGGTGGTGCCGGTCGGGTCCGGGGAGCCGGAGGTGCCCGGTGTGGGGCTGGTGCCGGGCTCCGGGTCGGTGGTGCCGGGTGCGGTGGGGCGGGGGCTGGGCTGCGGGCCGACCTCGATGCCGCCGCCGCTGTCGTCGCCGGAGCCGCCCACGGGGCGCTCGGGCTCGTTCGGGCCGCCGGCGCCGGGGCTCCCGGGGACGACGCCCCGGCCGTCCGCGACCGGGTGGATGCCCTTGCGGTAGAACTCGTACCAGGAGAGCACCGTACGCAGATACGTCTCCGAGTGGTTGTAGCTGAGGATCGCCCGGTTCAGGTCGGAGGGGATCGACAGGTCGCGCGGTCCGGCGCACAGGTAGGCCCCGGCGGCGAGCGCGGCGTCGTACACGTTGTTGGGGTCGCGGCGTCCGTCGCCGTTGCCGTCGCGGCCCCAGCGCGCCCAGGTCGAGGGGATGAACTGCATCGGGCCGACCGCCCGGTCGTAGGTCTTGTCCCCGTCGTAGGCGCCGCCGTCGGTGTCGGTGATGCGGGCGAACCCGGCGCCGTCGAGGACCGGGCCCAGGATCGGCGACAGAGTGGTGCCGTGCTTGTCGACCCGGCCGCCGGCCGCGTGCCCGGACTCGACCTTGCCGATGGCGGCCAGTAACTGCCAGGGCAGCCGGCAGCCGGGGTCGCCGCGCCGCATCGTGGCCGCGGCCTCGCGGTAGGCGGCGAGCACGGTGGCGGGGATGCCCGCCTCGGCCCACGACTGCCGGGCGGCCGGGCTCTGCTTCTCGCCCTTCTTCGGCGGCTTCGGGCTTTTCAGCGGCGGGAGTTCGGTGTGGTACGAGTCGTCGTTGGGGACCTCGGACCAGGTGACGTCGTCCGTCTCCTGGCGGTGTTGCGGGGTCTCCTCGTGCGCGGCGAGCTGGGGTGCCTGGGACGCCGTGAGCGCGGCCATCGCGGCGACGGCCGCCGCCGTGCCGCCGAGTCCTCGGCGCATGCTGCCGTTGAACCTCATGCGTGCCCTCCTTGGTCGGGTCGCCTGCGGCGGGTCACCGGGTGAACGTGTCGATCGCGGATATCCGCCAGTCGCCGTCCTCGCGGACGGCGTCCACGCTGAACATGGCGGCGGCGTAGGTGGTCTCCTCGGACTTGCCGGTACGGGTGTTGCGCTGGTCGGCGAAGATCAGCAGCCGGGCGCGGTCGCCGTCGAGCATTTCCACGGCGCTGTGGGTGACGGTCGTGGTGAGCACGAGCTTCTGCTTCGGTGCCTGTGCCCGGACCTCGGCGAGCATGTCCTTGTGCTGCTGGACCGCCTTCCCGGTCAGATAGGTGGTCACCGCGGTGTCGGACTTGGCGGGTGAGGCGTAGTCGTACGAGAAGACGGCGCCGACCGCCTCGGTGATCCGGCCCTTGACCTCGCTGGTGCGGCTGATGTCGGTGAGCGCGGTGTTCTGCCGGGCGGGGTCGTCGCGCAGGCTCGCCGCCGAGGTGAACGACCAGGCGGCGAAGGAGCCGAGGAGCACGGTGAGGACGCAGAGGACGGCGGGCAGTCCGGGGCGCATCCGGGGCAGGCGCCGGACGGCCTTCTTCGTCTCCGGCGCGCCGCCCTCGTCGTCCGGGCCGGGTTCCGGGTCCGCGTCGTCCGCGTCGTCCGCGTTGTTCGCGGTGTCTGCGGTGTCTGCGGTGTCCGCGGCTTCCTCGGGGGCTCCCCCGGCCGGGGGTTCGTCCCGGTCGGGGCCGCCGCCGGGGCGCGGGCGGGGCGGGGCGGTGGTCGTGGTGCGTTCCGCGGCGGCGACGGTGGCCAGGCGGCGCCGGCGGTTGACCAGGTGGCGGGTGGTCGACATGGTCCGGGGGTTCCTCTCGGTACGGGGGCGGGGGTGTCAGCCGGCGGTGTTGCCGACGGGCGCCTGGCCGAGGGCGCTGAGCTTCCACCCGTCCGGCGTACGGGTCAGTTGACCGAGCATCCGGCTCTCCTTCACCGCGGGCTTGCCCTTCGGCGCGGTCACGGTCACCCGGAGCGCCACCATGACCCCGGCCTTCCCGGCCCGGTCGTCCAGTTCGGTGACCGCGCCGGCCAGCACCTTGGCGGTGCTGACGGTCTTCGCCTCCTGGATCTGCTTCACGAACCCGGCGCGCCCCTCCACGAGTTGCCGGTGCAGGTCCCCGGTGGTGGAGTCCTCCCAGCTGTCCAGGCCCTTCTCGACCTGCGCGTGGTCGAGCGTGTTCATGTTCTGCACGGCCTGCTCGCCCGCGGCCAGCACCTCGTCGCGGGTCTGGGCGTAGGCGGCCGAGCCGTCGTGCGCCGCCCGGTAGCGGGACACCCCGCCCCAGCCCGCGGCGACCGCCGCCGCGATCGTCAGCGCGATCGCCGCCGCCACCAGCGGATTCCTCGTCTTCGCTACCCGTGCCATCGCTGCCTCTCCCTGCCGGCGTTCCCGCCGCGCTGTGCTGTTCGTGCTGGGTGGTGCGGTGTCGTCATCGGCGGGCTACCGGGAGGTGATCTCCACGATCGTCCAGTGCCCTTCGCGCAGCCGGGCGGTGACGGAGAGCTGTGCGGCCGCCTTGCTCGCGGCCTTGCCCCTGCGTTCGTAGACCTGGTCCAGGAAGACGAGCAGATGGGCGCTGTCGGGCGTCAGCCGGGTCACCCCGGCGCGCACGACATGGGTGGTGAGGGTCAGTTCCTGGTCGGCCGACTGCTTCTCGACCTGGCCGAAGAGCGCCGCGTACTGCTGGAGCGCCTTGCCCGCGAGGAGCTTCTGGGCGGCCGCCTTGGTGGCGGCGGTGCCGTCCGGGCTGTACGAGAACACCTTGCCGAGCGCGTCGGTGACCTCGCCGGCGACCTGGGCGGTGGCCGCGCTGGCGGTGAGCGCCAGGTTGGAGGTGGCCGGGGTGTCCCGCAGCTGCCGCCCGGCCACGTACATCACGGCCCCGGCGGCGAGCAGCGCGACGGCGAGGACACCGGCGAGGACGCGCGGCCAACGGCGGGCGGGACGGGCGTCGGATGCCGTGGCGGCGTCGGTCTCCTCGATGTCCTTGACGTCCTCGATCTCACCGATCTCGTCGATGTCCTCGACGTCAGTGGTCATGCGCCGCCCCCTATGCCGAGCGCCGTGAGCGCCTTGATCTTCCAGCCGTCCCCGGTCCGGGCGAGCGTGGCCTCGAACCGTTTGCGTTCGGTGCCGGCCTTGCCGGTGCGGGGGGCGATCTCGATGTCGACGGTCGCGATCATCAGCGCGGTGCCGGTCCGGTCGTCCAGCTCCGTGAGCGCGGCGTCGGTGACCTTGCCGCGCGCGGTGGTGCCGGACTTCGCCAGGTCGGCGGCGTCCTTCTTACGGGTGCGCTTCAGCTGGTCGTGGAGCGGGCCGGTGGCGGAGTCCAGCCAGCCGGCCAGGTCCGCGTCCACGCTCGTCGCGTCCTTGCCGTCCATGGTGTTGAGCCTGGCGAGGGCACGGCGGCCGTCCGCCAGGGCGGCGTCCCGGCTCTTGGCGTAGGCCAGGTCGTCGTCGCCGCGCGCCCGTGCGTAGGACCAGCCGCCGAGCGCGCAGACGAGCGCCGCGATCAGCAGGACGGCCCAGCCGCCGAGGGTCCGGGTACGGGGGTTCACTCGCCGCCCTCCTGTCCGAGGCCCAGCAGTCCGGCCATGCCCCGGACCGCCGGTGTGCGGTCGGCCGCGGCACCGAGGGCGCCGGGCAGCCGCGCGTCCTTGGTGTCGCCGAGGTGCAGGGCGCCGGCCTTCGCCGGTTCGGGGAGCGGGCCGCCCTTGGGGGCGTTGGCGCTGCCCCGGACGTCGATGCCGGTGCCGGGCGAGGCGGCGCAGCGGGCCTTGGTGTTGAGCGCGGGGGCGGGTGAGAGGTCGAGGCCGTTGCGGTAGGTCGTGCCCTCGTAGCCGGCGGTGCAGGGCAGCGGCTCGAAGAAGGTGATCGACATGCCGAACCGGGCGCCGTCCTCGTCCACCGCGCTGGCCCCGGCCGCGACGACGGCGGGGAGTTTCACGAGGAGTTCCTCCAGGCCGCGCTGGCGGGTGACGGCGACGTCGGAGGTGGTGAGGAGGTTGGCGACGACGACGCCGAAGCTGGGTTCGACGTCGCGCAGCAGTCCGCTGATCTGGCTGGTGGCGTCGGGGGCGGCGGCGATGAGCTCGCGCAGGTCGGTGTCGGAGCTCTTGAGCTGGGCGGCGAGTTCCTTGGCGCCGGAGGCGAACCCCTTGAGGGCTTCGCCCTGTTCGACCTGGGTGCGCAGGACCGTCTTGCCGTCCTCCATCAGCCTGATGTTGACGGGCAGGGCCTCGTCGGCGGCCTGGACGAACTCGCTGCCGGTGTCCAGGAGGACCTGGAGGTCGTCGCCGCGTCCGCTGAACGCGGTGCCGAACTCGTCCACGACGGTGCGCAGCGATTCGGTGTCGACGGAGGAGGTGAGGTCGTTGACGCTGGTGAGGACGTCGGTGACGGGGGCCGGGACGGTGGTCGATGCCTGGTCGATGACGGAGCCGTTGGCGAGGTAGGGGCCCTCGGTGCGGGTGGGCCGCAGGTCCACGTACTGCTCGCCGACGGCGGAGAGGTTGGCCACGACCGCCTTGAGGTCGTCGGGGATGCGGGGGGCGGACTTCTTGATCCGCAGTTCCGCCTCGACGCCGTCGTCGGTGAGTTCGATGGGCCCGACCCGGCCCACCGAGACGCCCCGGTAGGTGACGTTGGAGTGGGTGAAGAGGCCTCCGGTGCGCGGGAGTTGCACCTTGACGGTGTAGTAGTCGCGCAGCCCGACGTAGTGGCCGAGGTCGGCGTAGCGGACGCCGAGGAAGCCGAGGACGAGCACGGAGATGATGAGGAAGGCGATGTTCTTGAGCCGGATGGCGAGGGTGATCATCAGTTGCTCCCCTTCGAGGCCGTGGGCCGGCTCGTCGTGGGCGCCGAGGTCGCGGGCAGGGGCAGCGGCAGTCCGGCGCCGGCGACCGCCTTCGCCGGCCCGGCCGTCCCGCTCTCGGGGTCGGGGGCGGGTTCGTAGGCGGGAATGATCTGGGTGCCGGGTTCGGCCGTCAGGTCCAGGTAGACGTTGAGGTAGTCGCCCTTCACCCCGCGCAGCACCTCGTCCGTGAACGGGTAGGTGAGCAGGACCTGGAGGGAGTCGGGCAGGTCGTTGCCGGAGTCGGCCAGGGCCCGCAGGGTGGGGGCGAGGGCCTTGAGGTCGGCGATGGTGTCCGCCTTGGTCCGGTTGATGGTGCCGACGGCGACGTCGGAGAGGGTGTCCAGGGAGCGGAGCATGGTCATGAGCGAGCCGCGCTGCTTCTCCAGGACCTTCATGCCGGGGCTGAGCCCGGTGAGGACGGTGCCGACCTGCTGCTTGCGGCCGGCGAGGGTGGCGGAGAGGCGGTTGACGCCGTCGAGGGCGGCGGTGATGTCGCCGCGGTGGTCGTCCAGGTTGGTGACGAGGGTGTCGACCCGGTGGAGCATCGACTTGACCTGGGGTTCCTGTCCGGCGAGTGCCTTGTTCAGCTCGGTGGTGATGGTCTTGAGCTGCTGGACGCCGCCGCCGTTGAGGAGCATGGACAGGGCGCCGAAGACCTCTTCGACCTCGGGGTTGCGGTTGGTGCGGGCGAGCGGGATGCGGTCGCCGTCGGAGAGGGTGCCCTTCTCCTTGCCCTTGGCGGGCGGGGTGAGCTGGATGTACTTCTCGCCGAGCAGGCTGGACTGCTCCAGATGGGCGTAGGCGTTGGCGGGCAGTTCGATCGCGCCGTTGACCTTCATGGTGACGCGGGCCCGCCAGCCGTCCGGGGCCAGCCCGATCCCGGTGACCCGGCCCACGGCGACGTCGTTGACCTTGACCGAGGACTGCGGGGCGAGGCTGAGCACATCCCCGAAGTCCGCGGTGATCTCGTACGGGTGGTCGCCGAGGTCGGCGCCGCCGGGCAGCGGCAGGTCCTCGATGCCGGAGAAGCCCGGTACTCCGCATCCGGTGACGAAGAGGGTGCAGCACAGGCCGAGGGCGACCAGTACGGTGCCGCTCGTGGTCCCGAGGGCCGCGGGTCTGCGTGGTCGGCGGTTCATCGGTTCGCCCCCTTCGCGTCCTTGGTGTCCTCGGCGCCCTTGCTGTTTTTGGTGTCCTCGGCGTTTCCGGTGTCCTCGGGGGTGCCGTAGACGGTGCCCACGGCGGGCAGCGGCAGCGCGGGCAGGGCCTGCTGCCGTGCGGTGTCCACCGGGGCCAGTCCCTGGAGGCTGAGGGCGGATTCCAGGAGCGGGCCGCCCATGCTCAGCTCGTTGAGGTTGGTCCGTCCGTTGAGGGTGCGGTGCTCGGGGTCGTACGCGTTCAGGACGTTGCCCGCCGACAGCGGCAGGACGTCCATCGACTCGGCGAGCGAGGCGCGCTGGTCCACGAGGGCCTGGGTGATCGGCACGAGGGCGTCCACGTTCTTCTTCAGCTCGCCCCGGTTGTCCTTGATGAAGGTCTTCACCTGGGCGAGGGCGGTGCCCAGTTCTCTGAGGGCGGCGCCGAGGTTCTTCTTGTCGTCGGCGAGGAATCCGGTGACGGAGTTCAGCTGGGTCTCGGCGGCCCGGACGTTGCCGTCGTTGTCCTTCAGCATGGTGGTGAAGGACTGCAGGTAGGACAGCGTGTCGAAGAGGTTGCCGCTGGACTTGTCCAGGGTCTTCGTCGCCTTGCCGAACTGCTCGATGGAGTCGCCGATGTCCTTGCCGTTGCCCTTGAGGTTCTTGGCCCCGGTGTCCAGGAGTCCGGCGAAGGCGCCCCGTGCGTTGGCCCCGTCCGGGCCGAGCGCGGTGGAGAGTTCGGTGATGGAGGCGTAGAGCTGGTCCACCTCGACCGGGACGGCGTTGTGGGCGGCGGGCAGCTGGGCGCCCTCCTTCATGACCGCTCCCCCGGTGTAGGCGGGGGCGAGCTGGACGTACCGGTCGGCGACCAGGCTGGGGGCGACGACGACGGCGTGCGCGTCCGCGGGGACCTGGACGCCCTCGTCGATGCGCAGGACGACCTTGACGTCCTTGCCGCGCGGCTCCACCGATTCGACCCGGCCGACGCGGACCCCGAGGATGCGCAGGTCGGACCCGGCGTAGACGCCGGTGACCTGGTCGAAGTAGGCGGTGACGGTGGTGCCGCCCCGCTCCTCCAGGGCCATGACCCCGGAGGTGGCGGCGACGGCCACGACGACGAGGCCGGCGCCGATGCCGATGACGCGGGTGAGTCTCATCTCAGTGCCCGCCTTCCTGCTTGGGAGGCATGCATCCGGTCGCGGGGGGTGTGTCGGCGGGCAGGTAGTTCCTCGGGACGACGCCGCAGACGTAGTTGTCGAACCAGCGGCCGTTGCCGAGGGTGTTGCCGACGAGCCGGTTGTAGCCGCCGGCGAGCGACAGGACCTTGTCGAGGCTCTTGCGGTTCTTCTTCAGCACCTCGGTGACCCGGCCGAGCGCCTTGAGGGTCGGTTTGAGCTGCTTGTTGTTGTCGGCGACGAGACCGCTGAGCTGGACGCCCAGGTCGCGGGTGCCGGTGAGCAGCAGATGGATGGAGTCGCGGCGGGCCTGGATCTCGCCGAGGAGGAGGTTGCCGTCCTCCAGGAGGGTTTCGAAGCCGCTCTTCTTGCCGGCGAGGGTCTTGGTGAGCCGCTTGCTGCCCTTGAGCAGGGTCGCCAGCTGGGCGTCGCGTTCGGAGACGGTCCTCGACAGCGCGGAGAGGCCCTTGGCGGCGTTCTTCACGGCGGGCGGGGAGTTCTCGAAGGTGGCGGAGATCGTCTCGAAGCTCTTGGCGAGCTGCTCGGTGTCGATCTCCCCGATGGTCTCGCCCAGTCCGTTGAACGCCTGGGTGACGTCGTACGGGGAGGTGGTGCGGGACGCGGTGATGCGCTCGCCGGGGTCCTGCGGGGCGTCGCCCAGCGGGTCGACGGCGAGGTACTTCTCGCCCAGGAGGGTCTTGATGGCGATGCCGACGGTGCTGGCGTTGCCGATCCAGGCGTCCTCGACCTTGAAGGAGACCTTCACCTTGGCGCCGTCCAGGGAGACGCCGGTGACCTTGCCGACCTTGACGCCGGCGATGCGGACCTCGTCGCCCTCGGAGAGTCCGGCGGACTCGGTGAAGTCGGCGCTGTAGGTGGTGCCGCCGCCGATGAAGGGGAGCGAGTCGGCCCGGTAGGCGCCGAATCCGACGAGGGCGAGCACCAGCAGTCCGACGATGCCGACGGCGACGGGGTTGCGGTGGCGCAGGGGTTTGATTCTCATGACTGGCACCTCGGCTGGGTGATCTCGATGCCGGTCGGCGGGGTGCTTCCGTCGCGGGTCGTGATGCCGCTGACCTTCGCCTCGCAGAGGTAGAGGTTGAGCCAGGAGCCGTACGACGTGAGACGGCCGATCGCCTCCATCTTGGCCGGGGTCTTCTCCAGGAAGTTCTCGATCTTCGGGGTGTTGTCGGCCAGGTTCCCGGAGAGCCTGCCGAGCTGCTTGATGTCCTCCTTGAGGGGTTTGCGGCCGTCCTCGAAGAGGTCGGCGGTGACCGTGGTGAGCGCGCCCATCGCGGTGACGGCCTCGCCGAGGGGTTTGCGGTCGCCCGCGAAGCCGGTGACGAGGGCCTGGAGGGTGTCGACCAGGTCGTTGAAGCCGTCCTCGCGGTCGTTGACGGTCTTCAGGACCGTGTTGAGGTTCTTGATCACCTCGCCGATCACCTTGTCCTTGGCGGCGACCGTGCCGGTCAGCGAGCCGACGTGCTGGAGGATGCTGTCGACGGTGCCGCCCTCGCCCTGGAGCACCTGGACGATGGAGCCGGCCAGTTCGTTGACGTCGGGCGGCGAGAGCCCTTCGAAGAGGGGCTGGAAGCCGTTGAAGAGCTGGGTGAGGTCGAGCGCGGGCGTGGTGCGCGACAGTGGGATGGTGGCGCCCGGCGCGAAGCTCTCCCCGACGGGTCCGGCGCCCTGGCCCAGGTCGATGTAGCGCTGGCCGACCATGTTGAGGTACTTGATGGACGCGGTCACGGAGGCCGGCAGCTTCTTGCCCTTGCGGACGTTGAAGCGGACCTCGGCGACCCGGCGGTCGGCGACCCGGATGGACTCTACCTGGCCGACCTTGACGCCGGCGACGCGGACGCTGTCCCCGACGATGAGGCCGGTCGCGTCGGTGAACCGGGCCTTGTACGAACGGGTCTCGCCGACCCCGGTGTTGGCGATGGACAGGGCCAGGACCGTGGTGGCCAGGCTCGTCACCACGATGAAGACGATCGATTTCGCGAGCGGTCCCGCGATGGAGCGGCGCTTCACTTGAGCTTCACCTCCACACCGCGGAAGGCCGGGCCGATGAGCACGCTGCTCCACTCGGGCAGGGCCTGCGGCCGGACTTTCAGTGAGGGAGCGACCAGTTCGTTGACGAGCCGGCTCTCCTGCGGGGAGTTGGGCATGCCGAGCGAGGGATCGGCGGCGGGGACCTCGACCGGGGTGGCGGTGTCCGGGTCGGCCGCGGCCCTTCGGGCGGTCAGGGCGTCGGCGGTGGGCACGGTGGTGCCGACGTACGGGATGGAGTAGCAGTGCGGTCCGCCGGTGGCGTTGTAGACCGGGGTGTCCTTGCCGGCGACGTACTTCCCCTTGGACGGCACGGTCTTGAGCGTGACGTGCAGTCCGGGTTCGTCGGTGCCCTTGCCGAGCGCCTTGTCCATCGCCGGGACGAAGTTGGCGACGGTGCGCAGGGTGCAGGGGAACTCGGAGGAGTACTTCGCGAGGGTCTCCAGGGTGGGCCTGCCGCTGGCGGCGAGCCGGATGAGGTTGTCCTTGTTGCGCCGGAGGAAGGAGGTGACGTCGCGGGCGGAGGCGGTGGTGGAGCCGTACACGTCGGCGAGGTTCTCCCGCTGTTCGGCGAGGGTGGTGCTGGTGGTGGTGAAGTCGGTGAGGGCGTCCAGGACGTCGGGGGCGGAGTCCGCGTAGAGCCTGCTCACCTTGACGAGTTCCTTGATGTCCTCGTTGAGCGTGGGGAGTTGGGGGTTGAACTTCTTCAGGTGGGCGTCGAGCGTGACGAGGGTGTCGCCGAGCTTCTCGCCCCGGCCCCGGAGCGCGGTGGAGACCGCGTTGAGGGTGGCGGACAGCTTCTCGGGTTTGACGGCGGTCAGCAGCGGCAGGACGTTGTCGAGGACCTGTTCCAGCTCGATGGCGTTGCTGGAGCGGTCCTGCGGGATGACGTCGCCGGCGCCGAGGGTCCGCGCGGAGGGCGAGGGGGGCGGTACGAGGGCGACGAACCGTTCGCCGAAGAGGGTGGTGGGCAGCATCTGGGCGGTGACGTCCGCCGGGATGCGGTCCAGTTTGTCCGGCTGGATGGCGAGGGTGAGCCGGGCCCCGTCGCCGTCGGCCGCGATGTCGCGTACCTGGCCGACGACGACGCCGCGCAGCTTCACGTCGGCGTTCTCGTGCATCTCGTTGCCCACGCTCGACGTGCGTACGGTGACGGTCGCGTCGTGGGTGAAGTCCTTCTCGTACACCGAGACCGAGACCCAGATGAGGACGGCGGGTACGAGGAAGAAGGCGACTCCGGCGGTTCTGCGGCCGGTGGCGCGGGCGGCGCGGGTAGTCATCAGCCGGCCACCTTCACCGTCGTCGTGGCGCCCCAGATCGCGAGCGAGAGGAAGAAGTCGGTCACGCTGATCAGCACGATCGCGTTCCGCACGGACCGGCCGACCGCGACGCCCACTCCGGCGGGTCCGCCGCTGGCGTGGAAGCCGTAGTAGCAGTGGGCGAGGATCACCATCACGCTGAAGATCAGCACCTTGAGCACCGACAGGAGGACGTCCGTCGGGGAGAGGAAGAGGTTGAAGTAGTGGTCGTACGTGCCCGCCGACTGGCCGTTGAACAGGACGGTGACGTAGCGGGAGGCGACGTACGAGGAGAGCAGCCCGATCGCGTAGAGCGGGATGATGGCGACGACGCCGGCGATGATGCGCGTGGTGACGAGGTAGGGCATGGAGCGCACGCCCATCGATTCGAGGCCGTCCACCTCCTCGTTGATGCGCATGGCGCCGAGCTGCGCGGTGAAGCCGGCGCCCACGGTGGCGGAGAGGGCCAGTCCGGCGACGAGCGGGGCGATCTCGCGGGTGTTGAAGTAGGCGGAGATGAATCCGGTGAAGGCGGCGGTGCCGATCTGGTTGAGGGCCGCGTACCCCTGGAGGCCGACGACGGTGCCGGTCGCCAGGGTCATCGCGATCATCACGCCGATGGTGCCGCCGACGACCCCGAGGCCGCCGCTGCCGAAGGCGACCTCGGCGAGGAGGCGCTGGACCTCCTTGAGGTAGCGGCGCAGGGTGCGGGGTATCCAGATCAGTGCCCGTACGTAGAAGGTGAGTTGATCACCGGATCTGTCGAGCCAGCCGAGCATTGACATGGGTCAGCTCCCCTTCGCGGGGACGATCTGCAGGTAGATCGCCGTGAGGACCATGTTCACGAAGAACAGCAGCATGAAGGTGATGACGACGGACTGGTTGACCGCGTCGCCCACCCCCTTCGGGCCGCCGCGCGGGTTGAGGCCGCGGTAGGCGGCGACGATTCCGGCGATGAAGCCGAAGATCAGCGCCTTGACCTCGCTGACGTAGAGGTCGGGCAGCTGGGCGAGGGCGGAGAAGCTGGAGAGGTAGGCGCCCGGTGTGCCGTGCTGCATGATCACGTTGAAGAAGTAGCCGCCGAGGGTGCCGACGACCGAGACGAGGCCGTTGAGCAGGACGGCGACCAGCATGGTGGCGAGTACGCGCGGGACGACCAGGCGCTGCACGGGCGAGACGCCCATGACCTCCATGGCGTCCAGTTCCTCGCGGATCTTGCGGGAGCCGAGGTCGGCGCAGATGGCGGAGCCGGCGGCCCCGGACACCAGCAGGGCCACGATGATCGGGCTGGCCTGCTGGATGACGGCGAGGACGCTGGCGCCGCCGGTGAAGGACTGGGCGCCGAGCTGCTGGGTGAGCGAGCCGACCTGGAGGGCGATGACCGCGCCGAACGGGATGGAGACGAGGGCGGCGGGCAGGATCGTGACGCTGGCGACGAACCAGAACTGCTCGATGAACTCGCGTACCTGGAAGGGCCGGCGGAAGGTCTCGCGGGTCACGGTCCCGGCCAGCGCGAACAGCCGGCCGGTCTCGCGCAGTGGGGCGGCGAGCCTGCTGGGGCGCGGGGCCTCGGGCGGCGCGGCCTGCTCCGGTGCGCGGTCCACCGGTTCGTCGGGGGGCCGTACGGGCATGGGGGCGGTCACCGGCGTCCACCGCCCGCGGCCGGGCTGTAGCTGTCCAGGATGGCGGTACGGGCCGCCTCCGGCAGTTCGCCCAGCATCGACATGACGCGTTCCCGGCGGCGCAGGGCACCCTGGCGCACCGGCAGGCCGGGCGAGGGCTCCAGTTGCGGGACGACGGTGCGCGGGGCGTTGGCCGAGCTGATGCCCTGGCCGTAGCCCTTGAGCTCCTCGGCGGCGAGGGTGGCCGCGTCCTTCTCCTCGGACATGCCGATGGGCCCCTCGCAGCGGCCGGCGAGGAACTGCGAGACGACGGGCAGTTCGCTGGTGAGCAGTACCTCGCGCGGCCCGAAGGTGACCAGGTTGCGGCGGAAGAGCATGCCCATGTTGTCCGGGACCGTGGAGGCGATGTCGAGGTTGTGGGTGACGATGAGCATCGTCGCGTCGATCTGGGCGTTCAGGTCGACGAGGAGCTGGGAGATGTACGCGGTGCGGACGGGGTCGAGGCCGGAGTCGGGCTCGTCGCAGAGGATGATCTGCGGGTCAAGGACGAGGGCGCGGGCGAGGCCGGCCCGTTTGCGCATACCGCCGGATATCTCGCCGGGGAGCTTGTTCTCGGCGCCCAGGAGGCCGACGACGTCGATGCGCTCCATGACGATGCGGCGGATCTCGGATTCCTTCTTGCGGGTGTGCTCCCGGAGCGGGAAGGCGATGTTGTCGAAAAGCGACATCGATCCGAAAAGGGCGCCGTCCTGGAACATGAGACCGAAGAGCTTCCGTGTCTCCATGATGTCCCGCTCGGACCCGTTCACCATGTCGACGCCATTGACGAGAACGCGTCCGTGTTCGGGTTTGAGGAGGCCGATGATGGATTTGAGGAAGACCGTCTTTCCCGTCCCGGACGGGCCGAGCATGACACTGACCTCGCCTGCGGGAAGCGTGAGCGACACATCCTGCCAGATGTTCTGCTTGCCGAATGACTTGGTGAGCCCTTCGACGACTACTTCGATTCCCATCCCACCTCCTGCATGCGCTCACGAAGTGACAGAAGTGCACCGAGGGGCGCACGTTAAGTTCACCGGCACCGCCAGGACAAGCCCTTGTACAGCCCATTCACAAAGATCCGGTCGGCTTGTCATCCGATGACAAATCCCGGTCCCGATCTTGTGAACTACTGCGCAGTGCCGTCCTCCGATGCAGGCCGGAACCCCGCGGGGCCGGGCTCTCTCCGGTGGGTGAGCAACCTCCGGACGCGCCGGAGGGGTTGCTGACGGAGGCGACGCTACGGGTGAGTAACCTGACCCGCAATACCAGGTCATCAAGTTTTCGCGCGAGAGTACAAAGCACTCCGTTCTTTCGCACCGATTGAGCAGGGCGGCCGGAAAAACTGTCTCCGGATGACAAGTTCGGCGCCCGGCCGGCCTTCGCGGGGGCGGTGGACCTGCGGCCGGGAGACGCTGGAGACCGGCTCGAATGCACAAGCGGCGGGCAGCATTCCGGATTCATCGCCCGCCGGCACCTCCGGCGGGTCCGCGGGACCTGCGCACGAAGTGACAAGAAGGCCGAATCCCGTACTCATCCCTGACGGAGATGACCGTCCCGCCCGCAGATTCTCATACAGCGGGATTGTGTCCCGGTGTTTCCCGCCAGTAACCTCACGGCTCGGTGAATGGGATTTCGTACCGGCACTGTCCGATGCCGTCCCGGCACCCGCTTTCCGCATTCCGTGCTCAATTCGCTGCGCACCGGGTATCTCTCCGGGCTCGCCCGGCCGCCTCGACGACGGCCGCCTCCCATCGGAAATAAGGGGAAGACATGAGAACTGGCTCGAACCGGGTACGTGTGGGGCTGCTGGCCTCCTTCACCGCGCTCGCCGCCGTCGCGTCGATCGGCACGGCCACGGCCGCCCCCACGACGCTGAACGGCAACTGGGCGCCCTTCAGCCGCTGCCCGGTGGACGACCCCGCCATGCTGGCGGTGGACGGGGCGACGGACACCGCCATCTGTGTGTCGTCCCACTCGGCGAGCGGCTCCATCAAGCTGGGCAACACCGAGGTGCCGGTCGGCGCCAGCGACCTCCAGGTCGGTGTGATCAACCACCCCGGCGGCACGTCCACCGTGATCTCCCCCAAGGGCGGCGCGCTCATCGCCGACTCCGCGAAGGTGCCGGGCGGTCTGCTCGGGCTGATGTGCCCGAACGACGTCCCGGTCATCACGGGCCTCTGCAACACCCTCACCGACGTCAACCTGAACCGGGTGACGGCGACCATCGAGTCGGTCAACAACCCGACCGGCTTCCAGCTCCTGGCGGGAACGACGACCGGCAAGCCGATCCTCACCCTTCCCGTCCGCATCCACCTGGAGAACCCGCTCCTCGGTGACAAGTGCTACATCGGCTCCTCCTCCGACCCGATCCTGCTCAAGCCGCAGAACCTGACGCAGCCGGCCGTCAGCAGCCAGAAGTTCGCCGGTGACGGCACCCCGGACACGGCCGGACCGCTCAACCGGCTCAGCCTCCTGGGCGCCACCCAGACCGACACCACGTACGCGGTCCCCGGCACCACCGGCTGCGGGCTGCTGGGCTCGCTCAACTGGGCGGTCAACCTGAAGACCGGCCTGCCCTCGGCCTCCGGCGACAACCATGTCACGCTGGACGACGCCCAGACGTACGTGGCGACGATGAACAGGCCGCGTGACACCGCGCCCGACGCGGGCAAGCTCCTGTCGCAGTACTGGCACTCGGCGGTGCGCTAGCCGTTCCCGTACCGTGAAGCCCGAAGGGGCCGCCTCCGAGGAGGTGGCCCCTTTCGCGGCTGCGGCCGCGCTACGGGATGGGCTTCGTTTCGGGCCTCCCCGGCAGCTCCGCCGGCGGGGGCGGGCAGTACGACCGCGTGGGGTTGGTCGGCACACAGGTCGACGCCTGATTCATGAAGACCCCGTTGCCAGGGCCCGAGAGGGAGGCGGTGAACAGCGGGTCCAGGTCCTCGCCACCCGTGCCGCAGCCGGTGAAGGGCGGGATGTCGATCTCACCCTCCAGGAGGCCGCCCACGCCGACGTTCGTGTACTTGTCGCCGCCGTTGAGCAGTACCTTGAACGGCTTCGACGTCCGGCAGTCGCTGCCCACGTCCAGCGGCGTGCCGTTGACCTCGACGTCGTGGAGGCGCAGGGACTGGTAGAAGGAGGCGAGAGAGAACGTCTCCCGCCCGTTCGGGCCGATGTAGTTGCCGATCGAGATGGTCATGGGGCTGGTCTCGAAGGAGACCTTCGCCGTCACCGGCTGGAACCCGAAGGCCAGGAAGGTGGATTCGGCATCCGGCAGGTCCAGGTTGGCGAGCGAGTCGTACCGGGTGTAGCCGCCGCCCTCCTGGTTCGAGGACCGGACGGTTGCGAGTTTCGGCGACAGGACGCTGATGAGCGCCGGTTCGGAGCCACCGTTGATGATCATGGCACCGTTCAGTTTGCGCACGTTGGCCAGGCCCATCGCGTTGGCGCACATGAAGACCCCTGGCAGCTCCATGACCCTGACGGGGCCACCGGGCGGCGGCTGCGGTGCGTCGCTCCCGTCCACTTCGCCCTCCGGGGGCTCGACCGGACAGAAGTCGTCGGCCTCGTCCCCGGCGGCCGCGGGCTCCACCGCGATGTCCTTGGCGTCCGCCCGGGGGGAGCCGCCCGCGGGGGTGGAGGGCAGCTCGGCTTCCCTGGACGGCTCACCGCCGTTGACGCCGGTCACCCGTGTGGTCGCGAGGTGCCCGCTCTCCCCCTCCTTCAACCGGCACGTCATCGCGGCCGACGCCGGAACGCTCTCCTCGGGCGCCGCCGCGGCGGAGCGCAGCTCGACCGTGAACTCCCCGACCGAGAAGTCGGCGTCGCCCGCGGACCCGAACGTCACATGGGGGACCTCGCCGGTGTGCACGAGCGTCACATCGCCGTCGGCCGGCAGGGGCGTGCTCGGCGCGTTGAGCTCCCACCGCGCCTGGGCCGCCTCGCCGTTCTGGGCGATCCTCGCCGTGAGCACGGTCCGGCCGACGACGGTCTCGGCGCCCTCCGGCAGGAGCGCGGCCAGCTCGGCGCGCGAGAGCGTGAGGGCGAACGTCACGGGCCCCGGCTGCACGGGCCGGCCGACCTCGCCGGTCTTCGGGATGTCCACCGACAGTGCCACGGTGGCGGGCACGACCGCCTCGGTACCGTCCTCGGCACCGCACGCGGCTGTCAGGCCGAGCGGCCCGGCGTTCTCGTCCGCCGCCGAGCCTCCGCCGGACAACAGCCCGGCGAGCAGGGCCAGTCCGGCGACGGAGGCGACCCGCACGGAACGCCCCCCACGGATCACGGGTGTCTGAGTGTGCATGTCGGGGCATTCCTCCACGGGGTGCGAGCGGGTGGTGCGTACCGGGGCCGGTGTGCGGGGCTTTCGAAACCCGCCCTAGCCGACGACCTGGTACGTGGCGGTGACCTGGACCAGGTCGCCGTCGTTGACGAGGCCGAGGCAGGCGGCGTTGGACGCGGACAGCTGGTCGTCGACGGTGAGGACGTCGGTGGTGGTGTCGAAGGCCCCGTGGAGGGAGCCGGTGAGGTCGACGGAGCAGCCGAAGCCCTCGACGTGGACGGCGATCCCCTGGACGAGGACCAGGTCCACGTTCGGGTTCGAGGTGCTCGGGCCCTGGCCGACGACCTGCCAGGGGCTCGACGTGACCGCCAGATCGACGTTCATTCCGGCGAGCACGCAGTGGGTGGCCATGAAGGAGCCGACATCGGCGACCACCGGGCCGGTGGCGGCGAGCCAGCCGCTCGCCTCGGAGGAGTCGCACGTCATCGCGCCCACCATCTGCACGGTCAGGTCGTCGGAGTAGGCGGTGTACGGACCGGGCGGCGACAGGGTCCGGACGGCGTCGGTTCCGGCCGCGGCCGGGGCGACCGCGGTGCCCAGGGCCGCGGCGAGGGCGGCCGCCACGACGGCGGCGGATCTTCGGGTACGACGTTTCACGCAGTCACATCCTCACGGGTCGGGGCGCCGCGCGACGCCCCCCGAACGAGAAGGCCGGGCCGGCCGCGGAGGGGCTCCGCGGCCGGCCCGTACCCGTGTGCTCCAGCGGCCTTACGGCGTGCTGATCACCGGCGACGTGCCGGTCGAGGTGACGTCGACGTGGTACGAGGCGTTGAAGGACGCGATGTCGCCGTCGTTGACCAGGCCGAGGCAGTCGGCGTTGGACGCGACCAGCTCGTCGCCCGACCCGTCGATGACCAGGTTGCCGGCGCTGTTGTCGTAGTAGCCGTACACCTTGCCGGTGAAGTCGGCGGAGCAGCCGAAGCCCTCGATGTGGGCGGCGATGCCGGTGACGTTGCCCTTGACCCGGTTGGAGTTCGCCGGGTCCACACCGGTGACGTTGATCGTCCACGGCGACAGCGTCATCGAGACGTCGAAGCCGAGCCCGCCGACGGTGCAGTTGGTGAAGGTGATGTCGTCGATGGTCGCCATGTTCGTACCGTCGGCGCTGGTCGCGTTGACCGTTCCGTCGGTCACGTCGGAGGAGTCGCACTCCAGGCTCGCGAACGGGACGTCCAGTGTCGGGTAGTCCGCGTGGGCGGTGTACGCGCCGTTGGGCGTCGCCGACCACGAGGACGTGGTGCCGGCGGAGGCCGTGGTCACCGCCATCCCGAGGGCAGCGGCGGCGGCGGTGGTGATGAATGCGGCTCTGCGTGCAAGGGTGTTCACGGAATCCGGTTCCCTTCGAGGGTGTGTGACCTACACCGGGGGGCCACTTCCGGCCGGGTGAGCGGCGCTCCCGGAGCGGGGGGTCACGAGACAGGAATGTGGCAGTCGTGGGTGTCCGACTGCTCGACCTCTTGCGTTCGGCCATGACGCTACGGGCGAGTAATGTCGCTCCGCAACACGCTGGAACAAAGAATCTCCACAATCGACCCGTCCGCGCGGGAATTTGCTGCGCGGCGAGCAATGCTGGTGGATTTTTTATCGAGAAGTGAGCAGTCCCGCCGGGCTCCGGGCGGCCCGTTCTGCTCACCTGATGACGGTACAGCCCCCGTCGTCGCCCAACGCCCCACGTCACAGCCCTGCCGTACGGCCTCCCCGGCAACGCGCGCCCGGAGCGCCGACCGGCCGGCGGTCCTCTTGACTTCCCGTCGCCGGCCCGGTGGAATTCACCGCGAAATGCGAAGGCGGCATTGTTCGAAGAGCCGGGATCAGCGGCCGGAACGACCGTCGCATTACCGGAATCCAAGCCCCCGCATCAGCACCGCACAAGGGGTCCGCGAGCCGGGCCCGAGTGCGGCGACCGAGGCGACAGTTGGCTGAAAACAACCGGTACGTGCCCCCTGCATTTCGTCTTGTCCTGCCTGTGTTCAGGGCCACACACGTGGACTATCTTCAACAGCCGATGTCGGTACGCACCTGACGACGGATGGGAGCGCTCTCCCGTCCGTCCACCCCCATCGGGCGCCGGAGAGCAAGGGGTTGAAAGGTATGCCGGGAGTTGCGCAACCCTCGGAGCTGGGAGAACCACTGGGACCGCTGCCGCAGGAGTTCGCCACGATCGTGCGGCCGGAACTACCGAGTCTCATCAAGGAGATCGGCCTGGAGGTCACCCGCGCCTATCCCGAGTACGCGCGGCTTCTCGACGGCCCGTACGGCCAGGGCATCCGGGTCGGCGTCGAGCAGAGCATCTCCGTGTTCGTGGACCAGGTGGCCGAACCCAGCGCCCCGTCCGCGCTGCGCGACGAGATGTGCCGGAGGTTCGGCAGGTTCGAGGCGTACGAGGGGCGCGGCCTGGACCAGTTGCAGGGGGCGTACCGGCTGGGCGCGCGGGTGGCGCTGCGGCGGGCGAAGAAGATCGGCAGGCGCTACAACCTCTCCCCCACCATGATGCTGACGTTCGCGGACGCGCTCTTCTCGTACGTGGACGAGCTGGAGGCCCTGTCGCGCGAGGGGTATCTGGAGGTGCGGTCGGCGTCCGACGACCACACGGACACCCTGCGGCGCAGGCTGCTGCACCTGATCCTGGCGGGGCGGCCGGTGCCGCGCGTGGCCATCGCCGAGCTGTGTGAGCAGACCGGCTGGACGCTGCCGGACGAGGTGACGCTCGTTGCGGTACGGCCGTCGCCCGATCTGGACCGGCTGGCCATCGACCGCGACGTGCTCGTGGACTTCACCGAACCCCAGCCGCACTTACTCATACCGGGGCCCTTCGACGACATGCGCAGACGCATGCTCGAACACGCGCTCCCCGGCGTCCGCGCGGCCATCGGTCTCACCGTCCCCGCCTCCCTGGCCTCGGACTCGATCCGCTGGGCCCGGCGGGTGCTGGAACTCGTGGACGCCGGTGTCATCGACGACGCGCCGGCCATCCTCTGCGAGGACCACCTGATCACCCTGTGGCTGCTCTCCGATCCGGTCCTGCTGGACCAGCTCGCGCGCCGCGAACTCGCCCCGATGGCCAATATCAGCGCCAACCGGCGTGAACGGCTCATCGAGACGCTGCGGATCTGGCTCGACACCCGAGGCACGGCGGCCCAGATGGGCGAGCTGCTCGACGTACACCCCCAGACCGTCCGCTACCGGATGCGCAATCTGGAATCGATCTTCGGCGATCAACTGGTCGATCCGGAGGCGCGGTTCTCCACGGAGACCGTGCTTCGCGCCATGAGGCTGCGTGCCCGCAGCAACGACGCCCCCATCTGAACAGCGCGACGCGGCCGCGAACGGACGAGCATCTCACGCGAAGTCAACCTACTTGCTGGTAAGGGGAAATAGCCGGTCATTCCCAAACGGTTGCCACACGGAGACGCACGCAACGAGAAACCCGGAACTGCGTCTCGTTAGATGGAGGAGAGGTGTCGGCCGCCCACCCGGCGGCCCGCCGCCCGACCTTCTGGCCACCATCGAGAGGGAAACCCCCATGACCGCCCCGCACCTGCTCGTCCCCGTCCCGATCCCGGACCGTATCGCCGCGCTCATCGGCGCCTGCACACCCGCGCACGTCCTGCGGGCGGAGTTCGACGCCGAGTGCGCCGCACGCGAGGTCCGCAGGTTCCGGGGGCCCCGGCTCGGCATCGAGGACCAGGCCGACCGCGAGGAGGCCCTGGCGGACCTGGCCCGCGCCAACAAGGTGCTCGCCACGCACCACCCCCGGCTGGTGGTGCGCCCCGGCTCCGCCTGGTGACCGGGCGGGGCGCCCCGTACGGCCCCCGCCGGCACGTCTTGCGGCGAGACCGCCGCACCCTTACCTTACTCAAAAGTAAGTTTACTTCGGAGTAAGGAGCTGGCGTGCCCGACAACAGCAGCGGCGAGGTCACCGGCGAACTGGCCGCCCTCGACTTCGCGGCCGTCTCCCCCGAGGAGTTCGCCCGGATCGTGAAGGGTCTGTCCGCCCGGCAGCTCTCCGAGGTCATGCACGGCGAGCTGCGCACACGGGTGCTCGGTGAGGTCTTCGGCCGGATGCGGCAGCAGTTCCGCCCGGAGGCGGCGGGAGGGCTGACGGCGCTGATCCGCTGGAAGATCACCGGGGACACCGAGGTGGTCTACGAGACCGCCCTCGCGGACGGCACCTGCGCGGTGACCGAGGGCCGCTCGGACGCCGAGCCGCGCACCACGCTGATCATGGCGGACACGGAGTTCCTCAAGCTGGTCTCCGGCAACGGCAACCCCATCACCATGTTCATGATGCGCAAGCTGAAGGTGGCCGGCGACGTGGGCCTGGCCTCCGGGCTGACCCGTTACTTCGACATCCCGAAGGCGTGAGCCGATGAGCCACTTCTCCCTCGCGCTGACCGAGGAGCAGCGGGACCTGCGTGACTGGGTGCACGGCTTCGCCGCCGAGGTGGTGCGCCCGGCGGCGGCCGAGTGGGACGCCCGCGAGGAGACGCCCTGGCCGGTCATCCAGGAGGCCGCCCGGATCGGGCTCTACGGGTTCGAGTCGCTGGCCGACATGTACGGCGACCCCTCGGGGCTCTCCCTCCAGATAGCCAACGAGGAGCTGTTCTGGGGCGACGCCGGCATCGGCATGGCCCTGTTCGGCACCTCGCTCGCCGTCGCCGGGATCTTCGCCTCCGGCACCCCGGACCAGCTCGCCGAGTGGGTGCCGCAGTGCTACGGGGACGCGGACGAGCCGAAGGTCGCGGCGTTCTGCGTGTCCGAACCGCAGGCCGGCTCCGACGTCTCCGCGATGACCACCCGAGCCCGCTACGACGAGGCGAGGGACGAGTGGGTGATCTCCGGCCAGAAGGCGTGGATCACCAACGGCGGCATCGCCGAGGTGCACGTGGTGGTCGCCTCCGTCGACCCCGCGCTCGGCGCGCGCGGGCAGGCGGCGTTCATCGTGCCGCCCGGCACCGCGGGCCTGGCCGCCGGCCGCACCATCAAGAAGCTGGGCCTGCGCGCCTCGCACACGGCGGACGTCTTCCTCGACGACGTACGGGTGCCGGGCCACTGCCTGCTCGGCGGCAGGGAGAGGCTGGATGCCCGGCTGGCCCGCGCCCGCGAGGGCGGCACCGCCAAGGGGCAGGCCGCGATGGCCACCTTCGAGGTCAGCCGCCCCACGGTCGGCGCCCAGGCGCTGGGCATCGCGCGCGCCGCGTACGAATACGCGCTGGAGTACGCCGGGCAGCGCGAGGCGTTCGGGCGGCCGGTCATCGAGAACCAGTCGATCGCGTTCGCGCTGGCCGACCTGCGGACCGAGATCGAGGCCGTACGGCTGCTGATCCGGCAAGCCGCGTGGATGGCCCGCAACGACCGCGCCTTCGACGCCGGTCAGGGCTCCATGGCCAAGCTGCGCGCGGGCGAACTCGCGGTGGCCGCGACGGAGAAGGCGGTCCAGATCCTCGGCGGCGCGGGATACAGCCGGGAGCACCCGGTGGAGCGGATGTACCGCGACGCCAAGATCTACACGATCTTCGAGGGCACCAGCGAGATCCAGCGTCTGGTCATCGCCCGGGCCATCTCCGGCCGGCACATCCGCTGAGCGCGGGGGCGCCGGCACGGGGCGCGGGCGGGCCCGCGAGGATGGGCGCGTCCGCCCACCGACCGCACCCAGGGGGAGCGCCCATGCCCGCCGTCCCGCGCCCGTCCGTCCTCTTCGTCACCGACCTGGCCTACGAGGCGCGCGGCCGGCGCTACTGCGACGAGGACATCGCGCTGACCGCGCGACTGCGCGCCGACTTCGACATCGCGCTCTGCCACCCGCGCGACGCGGCCGCGCTGCTCGACCGGTTCGACGCCGTCGTCGTACGCAACAGCGGTCCCGTGCTGCACTACCGGGAGGCGTACGAGGCGTTCCGGGCGCGGGCCCTGGAGCTGGGCGCCCGGGTGTACAACCCGCTGAACGGGCGCGGGGACATGGCGGGCAAGCAGTACCTGGTGGATCTCAGCCGCGCCGGACACCCGGTGATACCCACCGTGGACCGGGCGGCGGATCTGGGGCTGCTGCCGCGGGCGGAGAGCTATGTCGTCAAGCCGAAGCTGGGCGCGGACTCGGTCGGGCTGCGCTTCGTGGCGACGCCCGAGTTGGAGCCCGGCGCGGACGGCACCCTGCTCGTCCAGCCCCGGATCGACTTCCGCTACGAGGTGTCCTTCTACTTCGTGGACCACGACTTCCAGTACGCGCTGCACGCCCCGGACCCGGAGCGGCGGTGGGTGCTGGAGCCGTACCCGGCGAGCGCGGCGGACCTGGCGTTCGCGCGGTCGTTCGTGGAGTGGAACACGCTGGAGCACGGCATCCAGCGTGTGGACGCGTGCCGGACGGCGGACGGCGAACTGCTGCTGGTGGAGCTGGAGGACCTCAATCCGTATCTGTCGCTGGACCGGGTGTCCGCCCCCGTGCGCGAGGCCTTCGCCGCGCGGATGACGGCGTCGCTGCGGGATCTGCTGGGCTGACACGTCCGGGCGTTCCCCGCATGCGGGTGATTCGGCGCGATGTGAGGGTGCAAGGGTGACCACTGCCAGCGAGACCGCACCCGTCGCACGGAGTGCCGCCGCGCCGCCCGTGCTCGATCCGCGCCGCCGCAACATCGTCTTCGCCACGATCGTGCTGGGCATCCTGCTGGCCGCGCTGGACCAGACGATCGTGGGCACGGCACTGCCCACGATCGTCTCGGACCTCGGGGGCGCCGCGCACATGTCGTGGGTGGTCACCGCCTATCTGCTGGCGGAGACCGTGGCGACGGTCCTGGTCGGCAAGTTCGGCGACCTGTTCGGGCGGAAGATCGTCTTCCAGGTGTCCGCCGTCATCTTCATCACCGGTTCGTTCCTCTGCGGGCTCGCGACGAACATGACGCTGCTGATCGTGTGGCGCGGGCTCCAGGGCATCGGCGCCGGCGGTCTGATGGTCACCTCGATGGCGTTGATCGCGGACGTCATCCCGCTGCGCGACCGGGGCAAGTACCAGGGCGCGATCGGTGCCGTGTTCGGGGTTTCGACCGTGATCGGCCCGCTGCTGGGCGGGCTGTTCACCGACCATCTGACCTGGCGCTGGGCGTTCTACGTCAATGTGCCGATCGCGATCGTGGTGGTCGTCGCGGCGGCCCGGACGATCCCGTCCGTGAAGGCGGCCGGGCGGCCGGTCATCGACTACTCGGGCATCGCCATGGTCACGGTCGGGGCCAGCGCCCTGATCCTGGCCACCAGCTGGGGCGGCAACGAGTACGCCTGGGGCTCCGGGGTCATCATCGGGCTGTTCGTGCTCGGTGTGGTGGCGCTCGCGCTGTTCTGCCTGGTGGAGTTCCGGGCGAAGGAGCCGATGCTGCCGATGCGGCTCTTCGGCAACCCGGTCTTCACGGTGTGCTCGGTGCTGAGCTTCATCGTGGGGTTCGCGATGCTCGGCGCGATGATCTTCCTGCCGACGTATCTCCAGTACGTGGACGGCGACTCGGCGACCCTGTCGGGGGTGCGGACCCTGCCGATGGTCGCCGGTCTGCTGGCGGCGTCGATCTTCAGCGGCAATGTGGTCAGCAAGACCGGCCGCTACCGGATCTTCCCCATCGTCGGGTCACTCGTCATGGCGGCCGGTCTCTTCCTGCTCTCCCGGATGGGCCCGGACAGCGGGGTGTGGCTGGAGTCGCTGTACATGCTGATCCTGGGCATCGGGATCGGCCTGTCCATGCAGGTTCTGACGATCGCGGTGCAGAACACCGTCGACTACGCGGACCTGGGCACGGCGACCTCGGGCGTGACCTTCTTCCGAACGCTCGGCAGCTCCTTCGGCACCGCCGTCTTCGGGACGATCTACGCCAACGGGCTCGGCCCCCATCTCAGGGACGGGATCGCCGAGGCGGCGCGGGCGGGCGGCGATCCCGCCGTGCTCGCGAAGGCGTCGCAGAGCCCGGAGGGGCTGCACGCGCTGCCCCCCGCCCAGTCGGCGCCGCTGGCCCAGGCGTACGCGGACACCTTGCACACGGTGTTCCTGTGGACGGTGCCCGTGGCGCTGATCGGGTTCGTCGTCGCGCTGTTCCTCAAGCAGGTGAAGCTGCGGGACACGGTGCGGGCGGGCTCGACCGACATGGGCGAGGGGTTCGCCTCGCCGAACACCGGGGACTCGGCCCGGCTGCTGGAGTTCTCGGTGGCCAGGGTGCTGCGGCGGGTGGACCCGGAGACGGCGCGGCGGATCGTGGCCGGTTCGGACACCCGGCTGGACATGGCGGGCGCCTGGGCGGTGATGCAGGTCGATCTGTTCACCCGGATGGTGGGCCATGCGGGGCTTCGGCTGATCGCCGCCCGGCACCGGATTCCGCCGGAGGTGCTGGTGCCGGTCTTCGACCGGATGATCGAGGAGGGCTTCCTCACCGGGGACGGCCATTTGTTCACGCACACCGCGGCCGGCCGCCGCGAGGCCCGGGCCATCGGCGACGCCTGGGCGCGCTGGCTGAACGACCAGCTGGGCCCGGACGGCGGGCGCCCGGACGACGCCCGGCTGCGCGCCGCCGTCGATGCGATCGCCAAGCGGCTGCTGGCGGAGGACCTGACGCAGGAGCTGGCCCCGGCCGCCCCGGCGGGCGCTCAGTCGGCGAAGACGGCGGTCTCGTAGACCCAGGCGCCCGCGTGGCGCACGAAGCGGCTCTTCTCGTGGAGCGATCCGGCGCGCCCGCCCACCGCGTAGTGGGCGCGGAAGGTGACGGTGCCGGTGGTGTGGAAGGCGCTGCCCTCCGTGGTCTCCAGGACCTCCAGCCCCTGCCAGCGCTGGTCCGGGTCGAGGTCCAGGACGTCCGGGCGGTGGTCCGGGTGCCAGGTGCGGAGCAGGTATCCGGCGTCCCGGACGACGAAGGCGGCGTAGCGGGAGCGCATCAGCGCCTCGCACGTCGCCGCCGGGGCCCCCGCGTGCAGCCGGCCGCAGCACTCGGCGTACGCGGCGGGCAGCCCGCAGGGGCACGGCGAAACCGCGCCGATCTCGGGGGCCGGGGTGGTGCGGGCGCCCGTGGCGGACGGGCGCCGGGGGCGGGAGGTGCGTCGGGACATGCGTCCCATTGTGCCGGTCAGGTCAGCAGGAAGTCCGCCTGGCCGGCCTTGGCACCCTGGATGAAGGCGGCGATCTCGTGGTGGGTGTAGATGAGGGCCGGACCGTCCGGGTCCGCCGA